>NZ_ALOU01000013.1 GCF_000292345.1 Cupriavidus sp. BIS7 | reverse complement strand
CACGCGGGAGAGGGGCTGGGGGAGAGGGGCGGCGGTTCAAATTGGGGCCAGCGGCAAGCAGAACCTCAAGGCCCTCTCCCCCGACCCATCTCCCATTGCATGGGAGAGGGGAGAACGCCGGGAGCAAGGCCGCCGCAACTACGGCATCAAACCTGCGTAATAAACTTCGTCACCAGATACCCGTCGAAGGTTTCCTGGCCGCCTTCGCTGCCAATGCCGGAATCCTTGATGCCGCCGAACGGGGTTTCGGCCAGTGCCATGCCGAAATGGTTGATGTTGACCATGCCGGCCTCCAGGCCGTTGGACACCAGGTTGGCCGTCTTCAGCGAGTTCGTGAACACGTACGATGCCAGGCCGAACGGCAGGCTGTTGGCGCGTCGCAGTACTTCCTCGGCATCCTTGAAGCGCGTGACCGGTGCCACCGGGCCGAACGGCTCGTCCACCATCAGCTTCGCATCGTCAGGCAGGTTGGTCACGACGGTCGGTGCGAAGAAGAAGCCCTTGTCGCCAATGCGCGAGCCGCCGGCCACGATCTTGCCGCCGCGGTGGCTGGCGTCGTCAAGGAACTGCTCCATCGATGCGATGCGGCGCTCGTGCGCGAGCGGGCCCATCTGCGTGCCATCTTCCAGGCCGTTGCCAACCTTGATTGAGCCGATGACTTCGGTAAAGCGTGCCAGGAACTTGTCGTAGGCCTTCTCTTGGACATAGAAGCGCGTCGGCGATACGCAGACCTGACCGGCGTTGCGCAGCTTGAAGCGGGCCAGCATCTCGGCGGCCGGCTCGATGTCTGCATCGTCAAACACCAGCACCGGCGAATGGCCGCCGAGTTCCATCGTCATGCGCTTCATATGCGCGCCGGCCAGTGCGGCAAGCTGCTTGCCCACCGGCACCGATCCCGTGAACGAGATCTTGCGCACGATCGGCGATTCGATCAGGTACGTTGAAATCTCGCCCGGCACGCCCCAGACGATGTTGAGCACACCCGGGGGCAGGCCTGCATCGTGGAACAGGCGGGCCAGCGCTACTACGGCGCTCGGCGAATCTTCCGGACCCTTCAGGATCAGCGTGCAGCCGGCGCCAATTGCGGCCACGATCTTGCGGATGGCCTGGTTGAACGGGAAATTCCACGGTGTGAACGCGGCACAGACGCCGATCGGCTCGCGCACCACGATCTGCCGCACGGCCGGATTACGCGGCGGAATCACGCGGCCGTAGATGCGGCGGCATTCCTCGGCATGCCATTCGGCGTGCTCGGCGCAGCTCATGACTTCACCCACGGCTTCGGCCAGCGGCTTGCCCTGGTCCAGCGTGATGTCGCGGCCGATGTCCTTGGCGCGCGTACGGGTCAGTTCCGCCACGCGGCGCAGGATCTGCGAACGCTCCAGCGGTGACGTCTTCTTCCACGTCTCGAACGCGCGCTGCGCGGCGGCCAGTGCGCGGTCCAGGTCGGCGGTGGTGGCGTGCGGCAGCTTGCCGAGCAGTTCCTGCGTGGCCGGGTTGATGACGTCCTGCTCGCGCCGGTCGCCTCCCTTGACGAATTCTCCATCGATGTAGAGGGCGAGATCCTGGTACATGCCTGTCTCCTGTTTGTGTGTATGTGGGACGGCACGCCGGTGCCGGCGTGCCGCGTTCAATCGGTGGGAAAGCGCAAGCTTAACGCGTCGGACGGAAGTCCGCACAGCGATAGTCGCGGGCCGATAATCGCCCATTGTTTTCAATGACAGCGCAGCTTCTGGCACGGTATCGCGTGACGGACTAGACTGACACGTTTGCCACTTTTGCACTGCTGCGGTGCGGAAAAACATTCCCCGATGAAGCCCGACGCCAGACTGACCACCGGCCCGATCGGCCGTACGCTGCTGCTGTTCTCACTGCCCGTGCTGGGCAGCAACATCCTGCAGTCGCTCAATGCCTCGATCAATTCGGTGTGGGTGGGCCGCTATCTTGGCGAGGCGGCGCTCACCGCAACGTCCAACGCCAACATCATCCTGTTCTTCCTGCTTGGTGTGGTGTTCGGCATCAGCATGGCCAACACGATCATGATCGGGCAAGCCGTCGGCGGGCGGGATATTGAGGAGGCACGGCGCGTCGTTGGCACCAGCACCACGTTCTTTGTGGCCATGTCCGTGCTGGCCGCCGCATTCGGCTTTGTCTTCACGCCGCACATCCTGGCCGCGATGCATACGCCGGCAGATGCCACGCCGCTGGCCATCATCTACCTGCGCATCATCTTCGTCGCGCTGCCGTTCATGTACTTCTACAACTTCGTGATGATGACGCTGCGTGGCGCGGGGGACTCGCGCACGCCGTTCTATTTCATGCTGCTATCAGCCGTGCTGGACGTCGTGCTCAATCCCGTGCTGATCTTCGGCGTGGGGCCGATTCCGGCGCTTGGCATCGCGGGCTCCGCGCTGGCCACGCTGATCGCCCAGTTGACCAGCCTGGTGGCGATGATCGCGCTGTTGTACAGGCGCAAGCATTTCCTGCTGCTGCACCGCGAGCAACTGGCGCTGCTCTGGCCCGATATGGCGATCCTGCGCGCGCTGGTGGTGAAGGGGCTGCCGATGGGCCTGCAGATGGTGGTGATCTCGTCGTCCGCCATCGTGATGATGTCGATGGTCAATGCGTACGGCTCGCAGACAACGGCCGCGTACGGCGTGGCGTCACAACTGTGGACCTATGTGCAGATGCCTGCGCTGGCCGTGGGCGCCAGCGTGTCGTCGATGGTTGCGCAGAACGTGGGCGCGGGGCTGTGGGTGCGCGTGGCGCGCGTCACGCAGGTCGGACTGTTCTTCAATGTGTTGATGACCGGTGCGCTGGTGGCGCTGATCTATCTGTTCAATCGCCATTCGCTTGGCCTGTTCCTGGGCGAGGACGGCGTTGCGATCGAGATCGCGCAGCACATCAACAGCGTGGTGCTGTGGTCATTCATCCTCTTCGGCTTCACGATTGTTGTGTTCGGCACCGTGCGCGCCACGGGCGCGGTGATGGCGCCGCTGGTCATCCTCTTCATCTCGATGTGGCTGATCCGCCTGCCGTTTGCGTGGATGCTCGGGCCGCATATCGGCGCCGAGTCGATCTGGTGGAGCTTTCCGCTTGGGTCGGTGGTGTCGGTGCTGCTGTCGTTCGGCTATTACCGCTATGGCAACTGGAGGCGCAGCCATATCCTGCCGGTTGCGCCACATCCGGAGGCGGTCGGTGAAGCGCCGGACACCGGCATGGGCGTGCCGTGCGAGGACGCCGATGCCGGTGCAGAGGCCGTGCGATGACGCTTCTTAATGCATCCAGACAGGATTCTGCTTGTCTGCATGAGAGACATTTGATTTTCCCGCCCGCGCAGCGTCCTGCCATGTAAGCCAATCGAAAGCTGCGCGGCAGCCATACCGTGCCTTGCCGCATCACGACTGGACTTTCCCTTTCATTTGCCTTTCCGCGTCGCCTTTCATTTTTCTTTCGGGGTGCGATTCGCGTGCCGTCAAATACATCACAACGTGATGAATTGGTAGAAACAGCGCGCAGTTCGGGAATCGGGAGATACCCTAAATCCCAGACAAATGAAAGGAGGCTGAAAGATCCCCTCTCTACTGTTTGCAGCGTCGAACGTGTCGAACTTGATACGTTCGCCGTGGCGACGCGTCTGAGCCGACGTGTCACGCGGTACTGCATTCACAACTTTGAGGAGAATCGTTTTGCGCATACGCAGCCAAAAGGACTTTGCCTCCGGCCTGATGTTCATCCTGGTCGGTCTGGGCTTTTCCTTCGTCGCGCGCGGCTACAGCATGGGGACGGCCGCCAAGATGGGCCCCGGTTACTTTCCGTTCCTGCTTGGGCTGGTGCTGGCCATTCTGGGCGCGATGGTACTGATGGGGTCGTTGTCGTCTAAGGGTGAGGAAGATCAACTTGCCCGCTGGGATCTGAAGACGCTGTTGTGGATTCTGGGTTCCGTGGTGCTGTTCGGCCTGCTGCTCAAGCCGCTCGGCATGGTGCTGTCGGTGTTTGTGCTGGTCCTGGTGTCGTCGATGGCCAGCCACGAGTTCAGCTGGAAGGGCGCACTGCTCAACGGCGTGGTCCTCGTGCTGATCGCCATGGGCGCCTTCGTCTACGGCATCAACCTGCAGATGCCGGTATGGCCGGCCTTCATTACCGGCTAAGGAGTCGCCCCAAATGGAATTGTTCGAACACCTTGCCCTGGGCTTCTCCACGGCAATGTCCCTGCAGAACCTGGCCTACGCCTTCCTGGGCTGCGTGCTCGGGACGCTGATTGGCGTGCTGCCGGGCCTTGGACCGCTCGCGACCATCGCCATGCTGCTGCCGGTGACGTATTCGCTGCCGCCGGTGGCCGCGCTGATCATGCTGGCCGGTATCTACTACGGTGCGCAGTACGGCGGCTCCACGACCGCGATTCTGGTGAACCTGCCGGGCGAATCGTCGTCGGTGGTGACCACGATCGACGGCTACCAGATGGCACGTCGCGGCCGCGCCGGTGTGGCACTGGCCACCGCCGGTCTGGGCTCGTTCTTCGCGGGCTGCGTGGCCACGCTGATCCTGGCCGCGTTCGCTACGCCGCTGTCGGAACTGGCATTCAAGTTCGGCCCGGCCGAGTACTTCTCGCTGATGGTGCTGGGCCTGATTGGTGCCGTGGTACTGGCTTCGGGTTCGCTGCCGAAGGCCGTGGCAATGATCGTGCTGGGCCTGCTGATGGGCCTGATCGGTACCGACGTGAACTCGGGCGCCGCGCGCTTCTCGTTCGACGTGCCTGAACTGACCGACGGTATCGACTTCGTGGCGCTGGCCATGGGTATGTTCGGTTTTGCGGAAATCATCGCGAACCTCGAACAGAAGGAAGCCCGCGAGACGTTCACGAACAAGGTCACGAACCTGTGGCCGACCAAGCAGGACTTCAAGCGCATGATCCCGGCAGTGCTGCGTGGCACCGCACTGGGTTCGGCACTCGGTATCCTGCCGGGCGGCGGCGCGGCACTGGCATCGTTCGCTGCGTACTCGCTGGAGAAGAAGACGTCGAAGTATGCGCATGAGTTCGGCAAGGGCGCGATCGAAGGCGTGGCAGGTCCGGAATCGGCCAACAACGCCGCGGCTCAGACCTCGTTCATCCCGCTGCTGACGCTCGGCATTCCGCCCAACGCCGTGATGGCGCTGATGGTGGGTGCAATGACGATCCACAACATCCAGCCCGGCCCGCAGGTGATGACCAGCAACCCGGCGCTGTTCTGGGGCCTGATCGCCTCGATGTGGATCGGCAACCTGATGCTGATCATCCTGAACCTGCCGATGATCGGTGTGTGGGTGAAGCTGCTGACCGTACCTTATCGCTTCCTGTACCCGGCGATCCTGGTGTTCTGCTGCATCGGCGTGTACTCGGTGAACAACCAGACGTTCGACGTGTTCATGGCAGCGGCCTTCGGCGTGATCGGCTACCTGTTCCTGAAGCTGAAGTGCGAGCCGGCGCCGCTGCTGCTGGGCTTCGTGCTCGGGCCGATGATGGAAGAGAACTTCCGCCGTTCGCTGCTGCTGTCGCGTGGTGACTTCACCGTGTTCGTGACGCGTCCGCTGTCGATGGGCCTGCTGATCGCCGCTGCCGCACTGGTGGCCGTGGTGGCACTGCCGTCGATCAAGGCGAAGCGCGAAGAAGCGTTCCAGGAAGAGTGAAGTTGAAGCGATGCGCCGGTGTCATGCCGGCGCATCGGAAGCAGTTTTTTTTGGGGGTGCCGCTGTGCACCCCGTTTTCTTAAGTACTGAAGAGGACTGCCCGACTGCGCTGCAGTCATGGGCTGCGCATGATGATTCGAATTCCCGCACTGGCTGCGTCGCCTGCGCCCATGAAAACGCCATCGCTTGATCGTATCGTTTCCAGGCTCTACATCCTCAGGCTCGTCCAGTCGAGCCCCTCCACGGTTTTCAACCTGATGGAGCGTCTGCGCGAGCGCGGCATCGACAAGAACATCCGCGCGCTGCGTCCGATCCTGCGAAGCCTGATGATGGCGCGATCGATCAGCGCCGAGCTTGTGGAAGGCAATGGCCGCGTCTACAGCATCACCGATGCCGGGCGGGCCGAACTAGAAACCTACCTGTCACATCTCGATGTTCTCAAGACCGGTCTCTCCAGCGGGACCGAAGACGCGGACGAGCGCGCCTGAAAGACATCCCGCGAAGCACTACACCATCACCACCTGGTTTCGGCCATTGCGCTTCGCCTGGTAGAGGCCTGCATCGGCCGCTTCCACAAGCCGGCTGAAGTTTGCATCGCTGTCCGGTACGATCACCGCGCCGCCAATACTGACCGTAACGAAGCCGCTGGTCGGCGAGCCTGCATGCGGGATGCGTAGCGTCTCGATCGCGCGCCTTACCTTCTCGGCAAGAAGACGTGCCCCGCCGGGCGACGTGGCAGGCAGGACCATCGAAAATTCCTCGCCACCAAAGCGCGCGGGCAGGTCCGCCGGACGCGCGCAGTTCTCGCGGATGACCGTCGACACGCGGCGCAACACCTCGTCGCCGGCCACATGGCCGTACGTATCGTTGTAGGCCTTGAACGCGTCCACGTCGATCATCAGCAGTGCCAGTTGCGTCTGTTCGCGCTGGGCACGTTTCCATTCGGCGCCCAGGTACTCGTCGAAGTAACGCCGGTTGGACAAGCCGGTCAGCCCGTCGGAGTTGGTCAGGCGCTGCAGTTCGAGATTGGTTTCCAGCAACTGCTGCTGGCTCTGGCGCAACGCGCGGTAGGCCTCGTCGCGCTGCAGCAGGTTCAGGTACGAGCGTGAGTGATAGCGGATGCGCGCGATCAGTTCGATCGAATCGGGCAGCTTGACCAGGTAGTCGTTGGCGCCCGCAGCAAAGGCCGCACTCTTCATGGCGGGCTCTTCCTTGGTCGACAGCACGATGATCGGAATGTCGCGCGTTCCAGGGTTCTCGCGATAGCGGCGCACGAGTGTCAGACCGTCCGTGCCGGGCATCACCAGATCCTGCAGGATCACCGTGGGCTTCGTGCGCTCGGCCACGGTCACCGCGTCATCGGGCTGCGAACAGTAGTGAAAATCGATATCGGCTTCGCTGGCCAGCGCCCGCCGGATTGCCTCGCCGATGATGGCCTGGTCGTCGACCAGCAGCACCATCGCAAGATATTCGTTCTTGGCCGCCGCGTCGGCCGCATTTCCGTGTCTGGGCATCATTGGCCTCCTGCTTTTTTGTCTTGTCCCCGAATGGTGCCGCATGCCCTGATCAGGCGCGGGGCGATCTGCGGCAATGGCAGGATCTCGCTTGCCGCACCCAGCGCCGCTGCGGCCTTGGGCATGCCATAGACCGCGCTGGTGGACTGGTCCTGCGCGATGGTGAGGAAGCCGCGCTCGCGCATGGCCTTCAGGCCTTGTGCGCCGTCGCGGCCCATCCCGGTCAGCAGCACGCCGATCGCTTCGCCGCGCCAGTGTTCCACCACGCTCTCGAAGAACACGTCGATCGAGGGGCGATACAGATAGTCGCCGGGCTCGGGGGTGTACAACATGTGCCCGGCGTTGGTCAAACGTAGATGATCGTTGGTGCCGGCCAGTGCAACCGTGCCCGTCTGCGGTGTCTCGCCAGCCTTTGCAAGCCGCACGGGCAGCGCACATTGCGCATCGAGCCAGTCGGCCATGCCCTGCGCAAAGGCCTCGTCAACGTGCTGTACCGCAACCACGGCTGCACCGAAATCGGCTGGCAGCGCGCTGAGCAGCGCGGCCAGCGCAGCCGGCCCGCCCGCTGACGCGCCGATGGCAACTAGCCGTGGCGCAGCCGGTACGAGCGTGGCAGCGGCGAGTGGATGCGGTACCTGCACGCGCTCGCCGAACAGGCGCGCAACGTTGCGGATCTTCCGGAGCAGCGGGCCGGCGGCAAGCTGGCCGTCGGATTCGGTCAGCGTCGGGGTATCAACGGCATCGACCGCCCCGTATCCCATCGCATCGAACACCTGGCTGGCGTTGCGGCCGATATCCATGGTGACCACGACGATGGCGCACGGCGACTCGGCCATGATGCGGCGCGTGGCCTCCACGCCGTCCATGACGGGCATCAGCAGGTCCATCAGGATCAGGTCGGGCGTCTGGGCGGCGGCCAACTGCACGGCCTGCTCGCCATCGCCGGCCACCCACGCGATCTCCAGCGTGGTATCAAGCGCCAGTGCGCGGCGCAACGCCGTCACTGCGAGCGCGGAATCGTTGACGATGCCAATCTTCATGTACGTGCCTCGCCGATCAGGTCGCGCACCGCGTCAAGCAGCGCAGCGTCATGGAAACTGCCTTTGGCCAGATAGTAGTCGGCGCCCGCCTGCATGCCGCGTTCGCGATCCTGCTCGCGGTCCTTGTAGGAAACGATCATGACCGGCAACTGCATCAGGCGCGCATCGCCACGAATGCGGCTGACAAGTTCGATACCGTCCATGCGCGGCATGTCGACGTCGGTAATCACCAGGTCGAACTGCTCGGCACGCAGCACGTTCCATCCGTCCATGCCGTCCACGGCGACGGCCACATCGTAGCCACGCCCGGCCAACAGCTTGCGTTCGAGTTCGCGCACGGTAAGGGAATCGTCGATGACGAGCACACGCTTGCGGCGTGCCTGCACGGCTTCGTCGCCGCCATGGCGCACGCGTTCGATGCGGCCCTCGGAGACGAGCTTTTCCACGGAGCGCAGCATGTCCTCGACATCGAAGATCAGCACGGGCGTGCCGTCATCGGTCAGGCTGCCCGCGGCGATGTCCTTGATCTTGCCAAGTGCCTGCGCAAGCGGTTGCACCACAAGCACCCGTTCGCCGATCAGCCGATCCACGGCAAGGCCGTAGACACGATCCTGCTCGCCGATGATGACCACAGGCACGGCTTCGCCCTCCTGCGCGTGCTCGGGCCGCTGCAGTACCTGCGCGGCGCTGACAAGGCCCACCGGGCGGCCGTCGTGGCGGAAGTGCTGGTGTTGCTCGATCTGCTCGATGTCGCTGCGGCGCACTGTCACTGCGCGCAACACGTGGCCGAGCGGGAACGCATAGGCCTCGCCGGAAATTTCCACGAGCAGCGCCCGTACGACCGACAGCGTCAGCGGAAGCTCCAGGTGGAAATGCAGCCCACTGGCGGGCTGCTGCGACAGTTTCAGGCTGCCGCGCACGGCGCGCACCATGTCCTGCACGGCATCGAGCCCGACCCCGCGCCCGGAGACTTCGGAGACTGTCTCGCGCGTGCTGAAGCCGGGCAGCAGCAGGAATTCCAGCAGCTCCGCCTGCGAAAGCTTCGCGGCGGTGTCGGCCTGTGCGAGTCCGCGCCTGATGATGGCGGTGCGCAATGCATCGAGATCGACCCCTGCGCCATCGTCGAAGATCTCGATGACGAGCCGGCCTGCGTTATGGCGCGCGTGCAGCGACACGCAGCCTTCCTCGGGCTTGCCCGCGGCGCGGCGTGTCTCGGGAGTCTCCACGCCGTGATCAACCGCATTGCGCAGCAGATGCGCCAGCGGGGCATCGAGCCGTTCGAGGATGTCGCGGTCCACCTGGGTCTGCTCGCCCGACAGTTCAAGCCGCACGCGCTTGCCCAGCGTGCGGCCCAGATCGCGCACCATGCGCGAATAGCCGGTGATGCCATCGGACAGCGGCCGCATGCGGCACGACAGCGCCGTGTCGTAGAGGCGCCGCGACAGGCGGCTTGCGCGGTGGTCGTACTGGTCGAATTCCTCGACGCGCCTGGTGAGCTGGTCGTGGCCGTCCTCAAGTACCTGACGCGTGTCCGCCAGGGCCGCGCGCAGTCGCGATGCGTCCATATCGGGGCTGTCCAGCAGCGCATGGAGTCCGTCCAGTGCCTGTATCGCGCGCATCTGCTGGCGCCTGGCCTGCTGGATCGCATTACCGAACGGACGCAGCCAGTGCGTTTCCACCATCGACTCGCCGGCCATCGCCAGCAGCCTGTCGAGCTGCTCCGCGTTCACACGCAGCATGCGTTCCTGCTGGCCGGGCAAATCGTGCTGCACCGGCTGATCGGGCGTTGTGGCCGGCATCGGCTCGGACGCTGGTTCGGCTGATGTGACTGGTTCGGCTGGCTCGGGCAGCGGCTCCGGCGATGCCTGCGGCGCCGCGCTGACGTTGCCATCGAGCAGCGACTCCAGCCTGGCGACGAAGTCATCGATCTCTGTCTTGCCGGCGAGTTCGGGCCAGTGTGTATTGCCGTCGGGCGGATGGCCGATTCGCTGCAGCAGGTCCGTGCCCTGGAGCAGGGCGTCGATATGGGCTGCGCCCAGGACCACGCCGCCACGCTGTGCAGCAACCAGGCAATCCTCCATTACATGCGCAACGCGCACGGCGCCGTCGAGCCCGACGATGCGCGCGGCGCCCTTGAGCGAGTGCGCGGCGCGCATGCAAGCTTCCAGGTGGATTGCCGCGGCGGGTTCGCGTTCCAGGGCAAGCAGGCCCGCGTTGAGGACTTCGGCTTGCGCGTCAGCCTCAAGCGCGAACAGATCGAGCATCGAGGCGTCACGCAGTTGTTCCGGATTCATGACAGGCTCCGCGTCAACGCCTGCCGCAGCAGGCCGGCATCGAGCAGACCGATGCTGTGGCCGTTGAATTCGAACAGCGCACGCGTGTATCGGGCCGAAGCGCGGGCGAGCGTGGCAGGCAGCGGCAGCAGGGCGTCAGGTGCCACACGTTCGACCCCGGTCACCTCCGAGACAGGCAGCGCAATCGCATTGCGCCCCTGGCCAAGAATCAGGAAGCGCGCCGCGCGCTGGCTTTCGGGCTGCACGCCGGGCGCGGTGCTGCTGGCGGAGTCGCCAAACAGCAGCGGCAGCGAGATGCATGTCAGCAACGCACCGCGCACGGCGGCCACGCCGATCAGCGCGGCATGACGGCGATGCGGCAACGAGTGGACGGGTACCGGCGCGGTGACTTCACCGAGCACGCCGGTTGGCAGCGCCAGCCACTCGTCGCCAACGCGGAAGATCACGCACGATTCGCCTGCCAGCTGGTCGGCAGGATTCGCGGCAGCGGAATCGACGCCGTACTCGCCGGTGTCGGCATCCGGGTCCGCAACGAGCGTATCGAGCAGCGCGACGGCGGCGCGCGCGTAGACGGGGCAATTGCGGCAATGGATATGCGTGGCCAGCAGCGGGCAGGTGCGGTTGCCGGTCACGCCAATGCGGCGCCAGCAATCGTCGATGGTGCCTTCAGGCGTGACCGGGGCGGAGGGAGGCATCGCGGCGGACAGCATGGGAATCGGATCAGTCATGGCTCATTCGGGCATGACGTTGGGCGCGTTCGCGCAGGCGATGCGCGCCGGCGGCATCGCCTGCGCTGTCGAGCAATGCGGCGAGATGATAAAGCGCTTCTTCGTGGCCGGGGTCAAGATACACCGCTTTGCGATAGGCCGCGTGGGCATCGGCGGTGCGGCCGGAGGCATCGTGCAATACGCCCTGCAGACACCAGCCGTCGGCCGAAGTGCCGTGCGTGGTCAGATACTGCTGGCACGCGGCCGTGGCGCGATCAAGCTCGCCGCGATCGGCCATGGCGGCGATGGCGGCAAGGGTCGTGTCCTCTTTCTGCCCGGCGCCCTTCGTGACCACGGCCCCCGTCGTTTCGGTCAGGCGGGGTGCATGTGGGGGTGTCGCATGTGGCCTGACCTGCCGGGTGGGCGCTAAAACTGCCGGCCGGGTACCTGCCTGCGCCGTTGCCGGAGCCGAGCCGCTGAATTGCGGGGTCGCCGGGGCCGCTGGGGTCGCCGGGGCCCGGACAGGCTGCGCATGAAATGCGAAGGCCAGCGGCACGGCGGCACTTGCCATGCCCTCGCGCGTCAGCAGGCTGGCCTCGGCCGGGCCGACGAAGATCATGCCGTCCGGCCGCGTCAGGCGGCGCAATGTCTCGATCGCCCGGCACTGGGTATCCGGATCGAAGTAGATCAGCAGATTGCGGCAGAAGACAAAGTGATACGGGGTCGCATCCTGCAGCAGGCCTGGGTCGATCAGGTTCCCGGTTAGCAGCCGCACCTGGCTGCGCACCTTCTCATGCAGCCTGTACGCGGCCTGCCCGCCGGGCAGCGGCATGAAGTAGCGTTCGCGAAAGTCCAGCGGCTGCCCGCGAAACGCGTTGTCGCCATAGACACCCGCGCGGGCGCGCTCCAGCGCGCGGGCGCTGACATCGATCGCGTCGATGTGAAAGCGATGCGGCGGTATGCCGGCATCGAGCAGCGCCATGGCAATCGAATAGGGTTCCTCGCCCGTCGAGCACGGCAGGCTGAGGATGCGCAGCGTGGGCTCCGCGTTGCCGAATACCTGTTGTCCGGCGAATCGCGCCAGCGTCAGCAGCGCTTCGCGGTGCCGGAAGAACCATGTCTCCGGGACGACGACGGCCTCGATCAACGCCTGCAGCTCGTCTGGCACCGCATGCAGCAGGTTCCAGTATGTGGCGGGATCATTCGCGCCCAGAACCTGGCGGCGATCGTCCACGGCACGCGCGATCACGCCAGCGCCAACCGAGGCGGCATCGAGCCCGATGCGTTCCTTGAGCAGCGCTTCGATGGCGGTGGTCGGGTGAGGGGCGTCGGTCATGCCGGGGGCGCTTCGGGAAACAGCAGCGCGTGCACCGCGTCGGGCAGCAGCGCGCCGACGTGGACCCACTGCACCAGGCCGCGCGCGTCATGGCGTACCGGCCCCAGGTAGCGCGCGTGGGCTGGATCGATGCCGCCATCGACGAACGACGCCGGGTCGCAGCGCAGCGTTTCGTTGGCATATTCGAGCCGCAGGCCAAGCAGGCGGGCCGGGGCGCCGGCATCCTGCGCGCGCCGGTAGTGAACCAGCACCGTACGGGTGCTGGTGCGCGCGGCGGCCGGCGTGCCGGTGGCCAGTCCGGTAATGTCGATCACCGGCACCGGCTGCCCGCGCCGGGACATCAGCCCGCAGACCCAGGCGGGCGCGCCGGGAATCTGCTTGGTGGCGCCCAGCGGCAGCACCTCGGCCACCTCGGCGGTATCGAGCGCATAGTGGTCAGGGCCGATGCGGAATAGCAGGAACAGGGCCATGTCGGCAGCGGGCGCGTCCGCTCAGACCTTGAAGCGCGAGACGCCGCTGCGCAGTTCGTTGGCAACCAGCGTGAGTTCGTCGATCGCCTGGCTGGACTGGCGCAGCGACTCCACCGTCTGCTGTGCCGCTTCGGACAACTGGATCAGCGCCTGGTTGATCTGCTCCGCGCCACCGGCCTGCGCCTGCATGCCTTCGTTGACCATCTGCACACGCGGCGCCAGGGACTGCACCTGCCCGATGATCTGCGACAGTTGATCGCCCACCTGCGTGACTTCGGACATGCCGCGCCGCACTTCCTCGGAGAACTTGTCCATGCCCATCACCCCGGAGGCCACGGCCGACTGGATCTCGCGCACGATTTGTTCGATATCGTAGGTGGCAACGGCGGTCTGGTCGGCCAGGCGGCGGATCTCGGTAGCCACGACGGAGAAGCCGCGGCCGTACTCGCCCGCCTTCTCGGCTTCGATTGCGGCGTTCAGCGACAGCAGGTTGGTCTGGTCGGCCACGCGCGCGATGGTGGTCACCACCTGGTTGATGTTGCCGGCTTTCTCGTTGAGCGTGGCCAGGCGGGTGTTGACCGATCCGGCCGCTTCCATCACGTGTTGCATCGTCGCTTCCATGCGCGAGAGCCCCACCTGCCCGGTGCCAGCCAGGCCAGCGGTCTGGTCGGCGGCGTTGGACACCTCGCTCATGGTGCGGACCAGATCCCGCGCGGTGGCGGAGATTTCGCGCGAGGTGGCGCCGATCTGCGTGGTGGTGGCGGCGGTCTCGGTCGCGGTGGCCTGCTGCTGGCGTGCCGTGGCGGCGATTTCATTGACCGACGTGGTCACCTGGATCGCCGAGCGCTGGGCCTGGCCGACCAGCGAGGTCAGTTCGTCGCCCATCTGGTTGAAGCCTTCCTCCACGGCGCGGAACTCGTCGCGGCGCTGCAGCGCCATGCGCTGGCGCAGGTCGCCGCCGCGCATGGTTTTCAGCAGCGAGACGATCCGGCCCATTGGCACCGTAATGGCGCGCAGCAGCAGGTAGCCGCAGACCAGGGCCACCAGCACGGCGATGGCCAGGGCCACCTCGATGCTGACCTTGGCGGCGCTTACCGAATTGACGATTCCGTTGGCCGCGCGGTCGTTGATGGCGCCGTTGTCGTCGACGATGTCCTGCAGCACCTTGCGGCCATCGGACCAGAGTTCGTGCGCGTTGCCGCGCAGCGCGGCCTGGGCCGTGACGCCGTCCTTCCACTGGGATGGGTCGAGGTACGGCTGGGCGGCCTGCTGGTAGCGGGCACGGATGGCCTGGTAGTTGCGGAAGCGGGCCCGGTCGTCGTCACGCACGATCGTGGATTCGTACTGCTGCTCCAGACGGTCCAGCCGTTGGGTGGCGTCATGTGTCTGGGCCAGCAGGCGCGCGCGCTGTGCCGGTTCGGTCGCGGTCACGGTCTGCCAGGCCAGCACGTAGATTTCACCCCAGACCCCGCGCAGGCCGGCGCTGAAGTTCAGGCCCGGCAGCGCATCGGTGCGCATGACCGTGGTCTCGTGCTCGATGGTGGACAGCCTGCGGTAGGCAACCCCGCCCATCAGGGCCATGAGCAGCAGGATGATGGTAAAGCTGGCCAGGATGCGCGTGCGGATGGTCCAGTGGGTCACGATCGGGGGCGTCTCCGATGAAGCCGCCGGCTCGGGCGGGAAGGGGTCATTGGGTTCATTGGGGCATGCCTGGCGGCGGAGCGCCATCACCCGGGCAGGGGTTATCCCTCGTTTGGGTGGTTGCCGTTTGCGGCGTAGGGTACTGTAACGCCCGAGCCATTTCAACGGCGGACCGGCGGACACGCGCCCCGGTCCGTTGCGCGGTTGCGCCGCCAATCTGATGGCGCTTGCATTTTCCAAGGTTTTCGTCACACTTGCCAAATAGCTTGAGCGGGAAACATGTTCATCACTACAGATAGGGCAGGGATGGTGGCCAGGTCGGAGGCACAGGCGACAGGCGCCTTGCCGCCGGCGGACGTCGATCCGCTGACCGGCGTGGTTGCTCGCCAGGCATTCTTGAAGCGGCTGGAGACGCGCCTGCAAAGCGAGGCGACGCCCCGCTTCGCCCTGTTGCTGGTGGGTGTCGACGATTTCCGCGCGTTCAATGACATGCATGGCCATGCCGAGGGCGATGCCATCCTTCAGCAGGTGGCCCGCCGCCTGCGCGATGCCGCGCCGCGCGACGCCATCGTCGGCCGCGTGGGCGGCGACGAATTCGGCGTGCTGCTGACCTCCATCTCGGACCCGACGCTGGTGCGGCACGTGAGCGCCGCCATCCTGTCGATGCTGTCCGCCCCGCATGAACTCAACGGCCGCCGCCACCATGTACTGGCCAGCCTGGGCGCCTGCGTGATGCCGGCCGGTGGCGACACCACGTCGGACGTGCTGGCCGCCTCCAGCCTGGCGCTGGCCCGGGCCAAGCACGACGGCGGGCGCACGATCCGCTTCTTCAAGCCGCAGATGCGCACCGACGTGACAACGCGCCTGTCACTGGTCCAGGCGCTGCGCGAGGCCTATGCCCAACGGCAGTTTGAATTGCTGTACCAGCCGCAGGTGGACCTGCGCGACGGCCGCGTGCTGGGCGCCGAGGCGCTGATGCGCTGGCGCCACCCGACCCTGGGCCTGTTGACCCCGGCCGCGTTCATCGACGCGCTGGCAGCCAGCAGCGTGGCCGCCGATGTCGGCATGTGGCTGCTGCACACGGCCTGCGCGCAGGCGCGTGCGTGGTCGCTGATGTTTCCGGACGCGCCGCGCGTGGCCATCAACCTGTTTGCCGCCCAGCTTTCCGAAAGCCGGCTGCTGACCGAGGTGCGCCATGTGCTGCGCGCGCTGGAGTTGCCGCCGGACCGGCTCGAGATAGAGATTACCGAGACCATCGCCTTGCAGCAGGGCGACGAGGTGTCGGACCAGCTCCAGGCGTTGCGCCGCGATGGCGTGACGCTGACCTGCGACGACTTCGGCACCGGCTATGCCTCGCTGAGCTTCCTGAAGTCCTTCCCGGTGGACCGGCTCAAGATCGACCAGTCGTTTATCCGCAATGTCACCCAGGACAACGTGGATGCGGCGATCGTGCGCTCGGTCATCAGCGTCGGCCAGAGCCTGCGCATCGGCGTGGTGGCCGAAGGCGTGGAGACCGCCGCCCAGCGCGACTTCCTGCTGGCCAATGGCTGCATCGAGGCGCAGGGCTATTTCTATGGCCGCCCGATGCCGGCCAACCGGCTGACCGACTACCTGCGCAACCAGCCGCGCTGACCCGCCCCGCCGCCCATCCAGTCGAAAGACATGTTTCCGCCTTTGTCCCGCAAGCCCGGGCCGGGTTGCCGGGAAATATGTACTTACAAAGTCTGGTACACATGTGGGACGCTGCATCGTTATCCGATATAGGGTGGCAATAGGCCGCAAATGGGCGGCTAACAAGCGGCGCGATGGCTGCGGCGCATTGGCGCAGCGGCCCACCGGACTCAGGTAATTCAACATGCATTCCCATACACGATTCCTGCTGGCGCCAGTTGCGCTTGGCTTGGCTGGGCTGCTGGCGCAGGCTCCGGCGGGCGCACAGGGCTATGGCCCGAACGCGCCCCCCGGCTATATAGAACAGGGACAGGCCGCTCCCGGACAGCCTGGCAGCCCGGACGCGCCACAGACGGCGGACCCATCGTCCCGAATCGCCACCGTCACGGACACGGCAGGTGGCCTCAGCTTTGCGCCGGCGGGCTCGGACGAATGGGCGGCAATTGGCCTGAACCGCCCGGTGACCACGGGCGACCGGCTCTGGGTGGACCCGGGCGGCCGTACCGAGCTTCATGCCGGGGCTACCGCAATCCGCATGGGTGGCGCAACCGCCGCTTCCGTACTTAACCTCGACGATCACACCACGCAGGTAAAGCTGACGCAGGGCACGCTGCAACTGCGCGTGCGCGCGCTGCCGCCAGACCAGCAAGTGGAGGTAGATACACCCAACCTGGCCTTTGTGCCGCGTGAACCGGGCGACTACCGGCTCGACGTTTCCCCGGACGGCACGACAACGCTCGTTTCGGTACGGCATGGCACCGCCGTGCTTTATGGCGACACGCGCTCGATCGAAATGAGCCGTGGACAGCGCATGCGCTTCGCCGGCCCTGACCTGGCCGATGCAGGCCCTGGCAACGTTCCGGGCCCCGACAGCTTTGACCAATGGGCGGCCGCGCGTGATGCCCGCGAGGACGAATCGGTCTCGGCGCGCTACGTGCCGCGCGACATGACGGGATACACCGCGCTGGACGACTACGGCGACTGGCAGCAGGACCCCGGCTACGGCGCCGTGTGGTTCCCGCGTGCCGAACCGGCGGGCTGGGCGCCGTACAGCACGGGCTACTGGGCCTGGGTGGCGCCGTGGGGCTGGACCTGGGTCGACGACGCGCCGTGGGGCTTCGCCCCTTCGCACTACGGGCGCTGGGCGTATTTCGGCAACCGGTGGGGATGGGTGCCGGGGCCGATCGCGGTGCGGCCGTGCTATGCGCCTGCGGTGGTTGGATTCATCGGCGGCGTGAGCGCGACGATCAGTATCGGCGGCGGCCCGGGCGTGGCCTGGTATCCGCTGGGACCGCGCGATACGTACCGCCCGATCTACCACGCCAGCCCGACCTATATCACGCGGATCAACAACGTCACGATCAACAACAATTTCATCGTGCGAGGCGATCGCGACCGGGATCGCTGGAACAACCGCGAGGTGCCGGGTGCGATTTCCGGCATGCCGTCGCGCAGCTTTGTGGAGGGCCGGCCGGTGCCGCGCGCGCGTTCTCGTGACGAGTGGCGTCATCTGCCGGCGGGCGAGGGCAACTTTGGCGCGCCGCCGATGGCGCCCGTCAAGACCAGCCTGATCGGCGCCGCCCAACCGCGCGGGCTGCCACCGATGGCGCGTGCGGGGTTTGAACGCCAGGCCATTGCGGCACGCCCACCGGCACGCGTGGGCCCCGACGACCTGGCCCGCCGGTTTGCGCGTGAGGGCGGCACGGCCGGTGCGGGTCCGGCCTGGCGCGGCGCGGTGCAGGACGTGCGGCCCCAGGCCGGCTCGCGCCGGGGGCCACAACCGGGGCAGGCCATGCCATCACAACCCGACGTGCGTGTCAGCCAGGCAGCCCAGAGCGGCCGCGGCTTTGCGCAACGCCCGGACCAGATGCGAGGCCTGCCGCAGGAAGCGCAGCGTCAGGAGCAGGCGATCCAGCGTCAGCAGTTCGACCAGCAACGCCAGATGGAAGAGCGCCAGCGGCAGTCGGCGGACTTCCAGCAACGCCAGCAGCAGGCGCTGCAACGGCAGCAGATGGATCAGCAACGTCAGGCTCAACAGCACCAGCAACAGTCCGACCAGCAGCGCCAGGCGCAGGAACGCCAGCAGATGGATCAGCAGCGTCAGGGGCAGCAGCACCAGCAGCAATTGGACCAGCAGCGTCAGGCGCAGGAACGCCAGCAGATGGACCAGCAGCGGCAGGCCCAGCAGCACCAGCAGCAGATGGACCAGCAGCGTCAGGCGCAGGAGCGCCAGCAGATGGACCAGCAACGGCAGGCGCAACAGCGGCAGCAGCAGATGGACCAGCAGCGTCAGGCGCAGGAACGCCAGCAGATGGACCAGCAACGGCAGGCGCAACAGCACCAGCAACAGCAGCAGGAACAGGCACGCCAGGTCCAGGAGCAGCAGCGCCAGCAAATGGAGCAGCAACGGCAGCAGGCCGTGCAGCGGCAGCAGATGGAGCAGCAGCGGCAGGCGCAGGAGCAACAGCGGCAGGTGCAACAGCGGCAGGTGCAGGAACAGCAGCGGCAGGTGCAGGAGCAACAGCGCCAGCAGCAGGAACATCAGCGCCAAATCCAGCAACAACAGCAACAGCAGCAGCAACAACAACAGCAGCAACAGCGGGTCCAGCAGGAACGCGCGCGCAAGAGCCAGGAGCAGCAGGCGCGTAACGACGAGCACCGCTGACCGGCCCTCAGGCATTTGAGATGTCCGTGGTGTTCTCCCCTCTCCCGCGAGCGGGAGAGGGGCGGGGGAGAGGGCATTGCGGTTCAAACAGCGATATCACTTCGTTTGATCTACCGGCCCTCTCCCCCAACCCCTCTCCCACAAGTGGGAGAGGGGAGCACGGTGGTGGCAATCGAGAGCGAGCGGCCTCCCCGGCAAATCACAAAGACAAAGGGCGTCCCGAACATCGGACGCCCTCTTTTTTCTCTCCACTTACGATTTTTATTATCGTGCTGGGCAGCCCGCCAGCAGGGTACCGCGCCTCCCGCCGTCTCTCCCCGGCGTCCTGATTACTTGCCCAACTCTGACAGGCGTACCGGCGCCATCTTGCCGTTCTGCACCCAGCCGACCACGGTGTCCGCCACCGAGCCGCCCTTGGCGTCGATGCCTTCCACTTCGTTCGGGTTCACGTTCTTGGGCAGCGTCTTGACTGCATCAGGCATCTTCGCGCGGATGGCGGCGGCGTCGCTGGTGGTGCCGGCCATCTTCATCGCGTTGGCCAGTGCCCAGGTCATCGTGTAGTTCAGCGACATCTCCGTGGTGGCATCGCGGCCATTCAGCTTCTTGTAGCGGGTGTTGTAGGCTTGCGCCGCGGGGCGCGCATCGTCCACTAGCGGCAGCACGCCGATCGAACCTTCGAGCATGCCGAGACCGTTGGTGACCTTGGCCATTTCATCCATCTTGGCCTGGTCCATGATGATGAAGCCGCCCTTGAAACCAAGCTCGCGTGCCTGCTTGACCACCAGCGCGGTCGGCTCCGACGGGCCGCCGACGAACATCACGTCGGGCTTGTCGGCAAGGGCGCGCGACACGCCGGTATAGAAGTCGGTGGCCTTGGTGTATGACATCGGGTTGTTGCCCACGACCTTGCCGCCCGCGCCTTCCCACGCGGGCACGAACGCCTGCACCCAGGCCTTCGCGTAGTCGTGATCGGCCGGCACCAGTGCCACGTTCTTGCCATAGCGCTTCATCTGCGCCTTCACGAACGGCTCGATATAGCCTGTGTACGCGGGCGGGATACGGATCGTCAGCTTGTTGCCGGCATCGGTGATGCGCGGCACGCTCGAATAGGCCATCACCAGGAATTTCTCCTGCTCATTGAAGGCCTGCAGCGCGTAGATGCCGCCCGAGTGCGGCACGAACACGGCCGGGGTCTTGTACTGCTGCACCAGACGGCGCGCATTGATCGCGGCCTCGGCCGGCGCGTACTTGTCGTCGAGCGCCACGACCTCCAGCTTGACCTTCTTGCCCTGTACCTCAAGACCGCTTGCGTTGATCTCGTCGACGGCCATCTGGATGCCCGACAGCACGTTCTTGCCATAGAGCGCCGCGCCGCCCGACAGCGGGCCGGTGTAGCCGATCTTGACAACTTCCTGAGCCAGGGCAGGCGCCGATGCCACCAGTGCCGCCACGGCACATGCGGCCAGCGGGAAGAAACGATTCAACGTCTTGTGCTGCATTGCTGTCTCCTTTGGTATGTACTGCTCTTGTTTTTGCTCCCCTCTCCCGCGTGCGGGAGAGGGGTTGGGGGAGAGGGCGGGCCTGTCCAAGGTGACGGCGCTTCTTGTTGTGATGCGCTTGCCCTCTCCCCCGCCCCTCTCCCGCAGGGCGGGAGAGGGGAGAACACCATTGGCCGGTAGCCGAACTACCCGCCGATATATGCCTTCCTGATTCCCTCGTCCTTCAGCAACGTATCGCGATCGCCCTCCATGACGATGCGGCCGCTTTCGATCACGTAGGCGCGGTGCGCGATGCCCAGCGCCGCGTAGGCGTTCTGCTCGGCAAGCAGCACCGTGGTGCCGGCGCGGTTGATGCGCTGGATGATTTCGAACATCTGCTTGACGACCAGCGGTGCCAGGCCCAGCGACGGTTCGTCGAGCAGCAACGCGCGCGGACGGCTCATCAGTGCGCGGCCCAGCGCCACCATCTGCTGCTGCCCGCCCGAAAGCGACCCCGCGGGATCGTTCTTCTTCTGACGCAGGATCGGGAACATCTCGTAGACCTCTTCCAGCGTGCCGCGTATGCCGGCCCGGTCTCGCCGATGGACGTAGGCGCCGAGCGTCAGGTTCTTCTCGACGCTCATCGCCGGGAACAGCTTGCGGCCCTCGGGGCAATGCACGAGGCCGGCCTGCACGATCTGCGACGGCTTCATGCCGCTCAGCTCGCGGCCTTCGAAGCGCATGGTGCCGCCGTTGATGCGGTGGATGCCGCTCATCGCAAGGAAGATCGAGCTCTTGCCCGCGCCATTGGCGCCAAGCAGCACCACGAGTTCTCCGGCGCCTGCGTGCAGTGAGACGTTGTCCAGCGCACGGAAGCTGCCGTACGACAGCGAGACACGATCAAGCTGCAACATGGTCGGCTCCCAGGTAGGCTTCGATGACGTGCGGATCCTGCTGGATCTGCGCGGGCGTGCCTTCGGCGATCTTCTCGCCGTAGTTGAGCACCATGATCTTGTCGGCCAGCCGCATGATCATGTCCATCTTGTGTTCGATCAGGCAGACGGTCTTGCCATGGCGCACCATCTTGCGGATCAGCTCGGCCAGGCCCACGGTTTCCTCGGGGTTTACGCCGCCGGCGGGTTCGTCGAGCAACAGCAGTTCGGGATCGGTGGCCAGCGCCAGCGCAAAGGCCACGCGCTTGCGCGCTTCCTGCGTGATATCGGCGGCTACCTCGTGCGCCAGGTGCGACAGGCCCACGAAATCAAGCGCGGCCTCCGCCTTCTCGCGGCACAGCTTTTCTTCCTCGCGCAGGCGGCGCGTGTTGAACAGCACGTCCGCAAGGCCCGATTTCGTGCGCAGGCGGTGACCGACGATCAGGTTGTCGAGCACCGTTGCGCGGTCAAACAGCGCGGTGGCCTGGAATGTGCGCGCCACGCCGAGCCGCGCGATCTGGTCCGCGCGCAGGCCGGCGACGTCGTGCCCCTTCAGCAGGATCTGGCCCGAGCTAGGCGCGTGTGTACCGGCGATCAGATTGAAGAACGTGGTCTTGCCGGCGCCGTTGGGGCCGATGATCGCGTTGATATGGCCGGTCTCGAACTTCACGGATACGTCGTGCACCGCGGTCAGGCCGCCAAACTTCTTGGTCAGGTTGCGGATCTCAAGCATTCTCGGCTCCGGGGCGGGTGGTGGGGACCGGCGGTGCCTGCACCGGGCGCGCGGCAAGCTGGCCGCGGCGTGCGGCGGCGGCGCGGCGGGCCTGCCGCTTCAGGTACGAACCGACGATGCCATCCGGCACGAAGATGATCAGCAGGATCAGCACCGGGCCGAACACCAGCATGCGGTAGTCCTGCAGGAACTGCAGCGTCTGCGTGACCCATGGCACCAGCACCGCGCCAAGCAGCGGCCCGAGCAGCGTTCCCGTGCCGCCCACCAGCATCGACATCACCATGTCGAAGGTGACGTCGGTGCGTGCGATGTCCGGGCCCAGGAAACGCACCTGGCCCGCATAGAGCGCGCCGGCGAATCCTGCGTAACCGACCGAAAGCACGAACGACAGCACCTTGGTGCGCATCAGGTTGATGCCGAGCGCTTCGGCCAGCGCATCGCTGTTGCGTACCGCCATGAAGCTGCGGCCCAGCAGCGAGCTCACGATGCGATGCATGACGAACGTGCCCAGTGCCAGGAAAAACAGGACCAGGTAGTACTGCGCCTGCACGCTGTCGAACGCGAGCGGGCCGATCGGGGCCGGCACCGGAATGCCGATCAGGCCGACCGCGCCGTGCGTCAGGTCTTCCCATTTATCAATCACCAGGTAAATGATGTAGCCCACGCACATCGTGAAGATCGAGAAGTAATGGCCCTTCAGGCGCAGCGACACTGCACCGACCACATAGCCGATCACCATGCAGATCACGCCGGATAGCACGAAGGCGATCCAGAAGGGCATCTGATGGTCGACGGTCAGGATGCCCAGCGTATAGGCGCCGATGGCCATGAAGCCGCCGTGCGCGAGGTTGAGCTGGCCCGTGTAGCCGGTCAGCAGGTTCAGCCCGAGCGTAGCGATGGCAGTGATGAACGCGAGCGTCATCACGGTCAGGAAGTAGCTGTTGGGTACGGCCAGCGGGAACGCGATCGCGGCGGCGAGCAGCAGTGTCCAGCCGATTTTTCCTTGCAATGCTTGCATGATGGATTCCTGGTTCCGGTTAGGCAGCCCTGGCAGCGAACAGGCCCTGCGGGCGAACCGACAGGATGATCACGAGCAGCAGGAAGGCGATGATGTCCTTGTAGTCGGTGGAGATGTAGAAGCCGCCGAAGCTCTCGGCCATGCCGATGATCAGCCCGCCGGCGATGGCACCGGGGATGCTGCCCATGCCGCCCAGGATGATGATCACGAACGCCTTGGTGATGACCAGGTTGCCCATGCTCGGATAGACGAGATTGATCGGCGCGTACAGCGTGGCGGCAATCGCGGCCAGCGCGCCGGAGATCGCGAACACGAGCAGCGTAACGCGCGTGGCGTCGATGCCGACCAGCGCTGCGCCTTCGCGGTTCTGCGCCATGGCAACGATCGTGGAGCCGGTCACCGTGCGAGTCAGGAACAGATGCAGCAGCACCATCAGGCCGAACGCGGCACCGATGATCAGCAGCCGCTGCATTGGCGCGGTCAGGCCGAACAGATCAACCATCTGGCCATATGGCGTGGGCATGCGATGAAAGTCGGCACCCCACAGCGCCTGGGCCCCCGCTTCGAGAAACAGCATGATGCCGATGGCGGCGATCATGTCGTGAATCTCGGGGGCATTGCGCAGCGGATGAAAGACCAGCCGGTCGGCCAGCATCGAGAGCCCGGCCACCACGACGGCCGCGCCAAGCATCGCCAGCCAGTAATTCATGCCCAGCGTGGTCATGGCGTAGTACGACACATACGCGCCGGCCATGTAGAACGCGCCATGCGCAAAGTTCGGTACGTGCAGGATGCCGTAGACCAGGGTCAGCCCGAGTGCGACCAGGCTATAGACGCCGCCCAGTGTCAGACCATTGAGGAACTGCTGGAAAAACAATGCCATGAGCTGTCTCCTTGCGCCGGTGTACCGTGACGGCACCCGCGCTGTCTGGTGACGCCGTGTCGTTCTCGCACGGTCGTTCGTTTTCAACGACTGTGCATAGCGTTTGAACCAGCGTCAAGCAATCGGACGTAGTATTCCGTTGTGCGAAATACCAGCCCTCGCGCGACGGCGAAAGTGTCCGTGGAATCCCTGATTTCAGCGTGCAAGTGGCGGCTTTCTGGGGCGCCCCGTTCATATGTATCGCGCCTATGACCCCTATGTTTTCCCTACATAGCGCAGCCGATCCGGCCCGGAAACTGATATGAAACGAACATGAAGCGCACGACCTCGATTCCGCAGCCCGCCGATACCGCCCTGGTTTCGATCGATGCCGCATATCCCGTTGCCGACGATGGGGACAGGAACTTCGTGACGGCCCTGGCACGCGGCGTGGAACTGCTGCGCGCATTCGGACCCGATGACGATTTCCTAGGCAACGCGGAACTGTCGCGCCGCACGGGCATTCCGCGGCCCACGGTGTCGCGCCTGACTTACACGCTGGCCAGCCTCGGCTACCTCGTCTACGTCGAAGCGCAGGAGAAGTACCGCATCGGTCAGGCGGCGATGCTGCCGGGACAGCGCTACCTGTCCGGCGCGGGCATCCGCGATGTTGCGCAGCCGCTGATGCAGTCACTGGCGTTTGCCACGGGTTGCACCGTGGCGCTGGCCGCGCCCGATCGCCACGACATGGTCTACCTGGAGGTTTGCCAGCCGCGCGGCGCACTGGTGATGCGGCTCACGCCGGGATCGCGTCTGCCGATGGCGACTTCCGCAATCGGCAAGGCGTGGCTGGCAGGCCTTGCGTCCGAGCGCCGGGCTGCGGTTTTCGTCGAGCTTGAACGCCACCATGGCACGCGATGGCCGGGCCTGCGCAACAAGCTGGACCGCGCATTGCGCGAGCATGCGCGGCGCGGCTTCTGCGTGGCCCATGCCGAATGGGAGCGTTCGGTCAGCGGCGCGGCGGCTCCGGTCCGGCTGGCGGAGGGTTCCGAAGTGCTGTCGCTCAATATCGGCGGTGCGTCCACGCGGCTTTCGCCGGAGATTCTTGAAGGCAACCTTGGGCCACGCGTTCGCGAGTTGGCGGAAACGCTCGCGGCAAGGCTGTGGCGGATGGCCTGACCCTATGGCATCGAATCGAAATCGGCACTGAATACGGCATTGAAATCAGGAGATAAGCATGGAAATTCGCAATAAGACTGTGATCGTGACAGGTGGCGGCACCGGCATCGGGCGCGCACTGGTATTGGCCTTTGCCCGCGCAGGCGCGCGTGGTGTGGCGGTTGCCGATATCGACGAGGCTGGCGCCGCGCAGGTTGCCGCCGAAGCGGCGGCTGCGGCGCCCGATTGCCAGGTATTTTCGCAGCGTGTGGACGTGGCGGATGCCGATGCGGTGCAAGGTCTGGTGAACGCGGCAACGCAGCGGTTCGGCCAGGTGGACGTGTTCTGCTCGAACGCCGGCATCATCCTGCGCAGGGGGCTGGATGCCACGGCCGACGAATGGCAACGCATCTGGGAAATCAACGTCATGGCGCATATCCATGCAGCCAAGGCCGTGCTGCCACAGATGCTGGAACGCGGCGACGGTTACTTCGTCAATACGGTCTCCGCGGCAGGGCTGCTGTCGCAGATCGGCTCGGCGCCCTACGCGGTGACCAAGCATGCGGCGATCGGGTTTGCCGAGTGGTTGTCGATTACCTATGGTGACCGCGGAATCAAGGTGAGCTGCATCTGCCCGCAGGGCGTGCAGACGAAGATGTTGTTCGGCGAGGGCGGCGACCGCAAGGGCTTCCTGCAGGCCGGCTCGGTCACGGCCGAGCACGTTGCCGAAAAGACGCTCGAAGGCCTGGCCAAGGAAAGTTTCCTGATTCTGCCGCACCCCGAGGTGCTGGAGTACTACCAGCGCAAGGGACAGGACTACGATCGATGGCTGCGCGGCATGCGCCGTCTGCAAGACCAGGTGACGAAGGAGTTCGGCAATACCGTCGTCTAACCCTGGAAGGACCAGCGCCGGACATGGTGGTCCGGCGCTTAAGGTGGAATGGCCGCGCTAGCGCTCAGTATGCGCGCGCCGCCGTTCCAGTCTGCGGACGAAAGCGGTACCCAACCTTGGGTACTGCCGACACGCAAGTGTCCAGCCCGAGTGGGTGAAGTGCGCGGCGCAAGCGCGATACCAGCTGCGTCAGGCAGTTCTCGTCGACCATCGCGTCGCGCCCCCATACCGATGCGATGATCTGCTGGCGTGACATGACCGCTTCGCCGTGGTCCTTCAGCACGATCAGCAGTCGCAACTCGAAGCGCGTGAGCTTGGCAATGATGCCGTTGCAGGACACGAGTCCCTGCGATTCATCGATATGCAGCGCGTCGCCAGTATCTGCAAGTGCAGACAGGTTCGACGACGTGGAGATGGGCATGCCAAGCCGCGCCAGTACGTGTGCCAGCCCCCGGGCCTGTTCGAGCGCCGACTCGCGCGGCGCCACGGGTTCCGCCGCGGGCGGCACGACAGTGGTGTACGGCACAGGAATGAAGCGGTACCCCTGGCGCGGCACGGTCACGATATGGCCGTCCAGCCCCACGGGGCTCAGTGCCTTGCGCAGCCGATAGACCAGTTGTACCAGGTATAACTCGTCCACGAATTCCGAACGCCTTCCCCAAACACCCTTCAGCAGAGAATCGCGAGATTTGACTGGTGTCTTGCCTTCCACCAGCAGGCGCAGCAGTTTCTTTTGCTGGCCGGTTATCTTTGCCACCACGCCGCCACGCATTACGCGGTCCGTGTCCCAATCAAAAAATACCGAATCACCATTCCGGATCATTTCCAATTACCCCACGTCGTCTCCAATGGACGCCAAGCGTATAGACCCGCAGAAATAGCTCCCATGGAAAATATTTCTTTCGGCATCTGACCCGCACGGGTGATGAATCGACGTTGTCCACAAGGGAATCTTGCGAATTTCGGGAAAAATGGCCACGCGGAGTGGCTCGTGAGCTCGTCCGGAGCAAAGATTTCCCTGCGCGCTGGTCGATTGTCAGCACATCAAGAGTTGACAGATTTGAGAGCGGCAGCCGGCACGAAGCGGCAGCATCTTAACCCATTTGGGTATTTTCTGACTGACCGATCACGGCGATGGAAGGCCGATGGATTTTCGTGAATCCACGTTATCCATTCGCGCCAGTGGATCAGGATTCCGCAACATCCCGATATTTCCGAATTTCGCGCTCACATCAAATCCGGCCTTATTTGATGGCATTTTCAAAAAGCCGTCCCCGTGGAACAAGTGTCTCCGCTGATATTCCACTCTGAATCCATGTCATTGCAGCAGCGGAGAGAGAAAGATGCGTTCCGTTGCCGGCATCGCAGGTCACGTTCGAAGCGACTGCTGCGCCGGCGACATCCGAACCATTCTGCAAGGACAGATGTCATGACAAAGAAAGCATGTGACAGCAACGACCAGCCCGCCGGCCAAGCCGCGCAAGGCCGCGCAGGGATGAACTCGCGCACGTATCGCAACGGGGATCCCTCGGACCAGGAGCCGACGCGTACCCCGCAGCGCCGCTTCGATAGCGTGCGCACCCAACTGGGCGGAGGGCGCGCCAACAGCAAGCTGGTCTATTCCGAGGATCCGGGCGATCCCGGCATTCCCGCATCGAAGGGCGCTTCGGAGCGTACCTACAAGCAGAACAACTACAACCCCGCGACGGAGGTCGAGAAGTATTCGTACACGTCCACGCGTGTTGCCAAGCGTGTCTACAACACCTATGGCGCGACGCAGAAGGGCACGCAAGTGTTCGGTTACTACACCGACTGGTCGCAGTACGACGGCCGGCTTGACGGCAACTACGCCAATAGCGCAGCAGGGCGTGGCACGGACCTGATGCTGCTGAGTGCATCGGCCTATGACCGACTGATCATCGGCTTTGCCGGCATTGTGGGCGACACGGGCGAGAAGCAGTACACGATCGACCAGGCCGCTGTCGATTTCGGCAAGAAGATGAACGAGATGACGTTCGTCGACCCGTGGGGCGATGTGGCGTCGTATCGCAACGTCGGCTTCTCAGGCTGGGTCAGCAACGACTATCGCGAGTTGTTCGATCAAAGCAAGGCCCAGGGTGTGCTTGGTGGACTGGCCAAGCTCAAGGCAAAGAACCCGAACCTGAAGCTGTCGTTCAGCCTGGGCGGCTGGACCATGAGCAGCGCGTTCCATGCTGTGACTGCCGACGCCACCAAGCGTCAGACGCTGATCGAAAGCATCGCGTACGTGTTCGACCGATTCCCGATGTTTACCGAGATCGACCTGGACTGGGAGTATCCGGGCATGCCCGGCGCCGGCAACCCGCACGGGCCTGACGATGCCAAGAATTTCCAGGCACTGGTGCGCGGCATCAAGCAGCGCCTGCCGAAGGTGCGAGTCAGCATTGCGGCGGGTGCGTCGATGGATACGATGCTTGCTGCCGATATCCCGGGCATGATCGCGGCCGGTGTCGAGGGCATCAACCTGATGACCTACGATTTCTTCGGCACGCCGTGGGCGCCGAGACTGGGCCACCATACAAACCTGCTCGACTACCAGGACAGCGACTTCAGCATCGACAAGTCGGTCAAGTACCTGCTGAGCGTGGGTGTGCCGTCGAAGAACATCTTCGTGGGCTACGCCGCCTACAGCCGCAGCGCCCGGAATGCCGTCATCAACAGCTGGTCGCCGCTGGTTGGTACCTACAACCCCGGCACCACCACCACCACGGGGACGTACGAATCCGGTGCATCCGAGTTCTACGACGTGATGTACAACTACCTGGATATGGAGAACATCCGAGGCGGCATCAACGGCTTCAATCTCTATACCGACCAGGTGGCCAACGCCGACTACCTGTACAACCCGGAAACCGGCCTGTTCCTGTCGATCGATACGCCGCGCTCGGTTCGCGAAAAGGGCAAGTACGTCCTGGAGAACAACCTCGGGGGGCTGTTCACCTGGACCATCGATATGGACAACGGCGTACTCGCGAACGCGGCACGCGAAGGGCTTGGCGCAGAGGCGACCAACAAGGTCGTGGACATGAGCCAGTTCTACTTCTCGGGCATCAACGTCGATACGGGCTGGGAATCCCTCGCGGCGGTCATCGAAGGACCCACAGAGGCGTTCGAAGGGTCTGCCGTCAAGTTCTCCGCACTGCGATCGAGCGGCATCAACCCGCTCACCTATACGTGGAGTGCCTCGGGCCTGCCGTTCCTGGATGGAAAACATGACGCCGTGCTGGAAGGGGTGCTGCCGCTGGTCGTGGGAACGCATACGATCACGTTGACCGTGTGCGATGCCAACAACGAGACCGCAACCGTCAGCCAGACGCTCAAGATCAAGAAGCGTACCCAGGAACCGCCGACATCGCGTATCACCGTCATGCTGGAATCCGGCACGCAGTTCGCGCTGTCGGCCGAGGCGTCGTTCGATCCCGACGACAACCCGCTGACGTATGCATGGGCCGCACCCGACCTGTCGTTTGACGGCAGCACCGCCGAGCAGGTGGAAGGCAAGGCGCCGACGGTGACGACAGTGACCGACTATTGGGTCAAGCTGACCGTCGACGACGGAACCGAGACGGACCAGAGCGCCATCTTCCTGACCGTGGTGCCCACCAAGACGCCGCCGTCGAGCAGTACCGTGGCGAAGATCACCGGCAGGACCCAGATCGAAAGCGGTGCGCCGATCCAGTTGTCCGGCGTCGAGTCCGTGGGCCAGCCGCCGCTGCTGTTCAAATGGTCAGCGCCGGGTCTTTCCTTCGATGGTGCCGATACGATGTCGGTGTCCGCCAACGCGCCGCTTGTCGATCGCGACACGATTATCGAGGTCAGTCTCACGGCCATGGGCTTTGCTGGCCAGACGGACAGCGACACCACTACTGTCCAGTTGCGCATCCTGGCTGGCGGCAGCACGGACACTGGCGGCACGTGGCGTCCCGAGTCGTACGCAGGTGGTGCCGAGGTGACCAACAACTACCAGGGCAAGGGGCTGCACAAGTACCGCGCCAAGTGGTGGGTTGGTCCGAACGAGCAGCCGGGAGATCCGAACTGCACGACGTCGGTGGACGCGGGCGACTCGAAGCCGTGGCTTGACCTTGGCCCGGCCTGAACCTGACCGCGAAACGCCCGGCCGGGGGCTGAACCGGTAGTGGTTCCGGGCAATGCGCCGTCAGGCAGGACGACGCGCGTTGCCCGGTCTTTTCCTGGTCGATGTCCGTTGCAAAGGTTTTACCGTCATGAAAAACCGAGGAGCGCGCGGCATGGCCGTGCTTGCTGCATTGCTGACCGGCTGCACCGTGATCACAGTGGAAGGCGACCAAAACCGCATTCGGGATGCAGGCGGCCATGGTGGCGTCGCGCTGCAGGAAGAAACTGGCGACGCTCCCACATGGGTCGAGCGCGTTGAACGGATCGAGAAAGCCCTTGGCATTGCGCACAAGGGTGGCCAGCAGTGATGCCAGGGCAGTGTTCCGCCTAGCGGTCTCGCAATCGGCTCAGGCTGACGACGGCACCGACCGTGGCAACCGCCGCCGCCACATACAGCGCGGTACGGGCCGCATCGCCGCGATCGAGGCTGAACAGCAGTGCAACGATCGCAGTGCCGGTGGTCTGCCCAAGCAGGCGTGTAGTGGCTTGCGCCCCGCTGGCCCCACCGCTTCGTTCATGCGGCGTGGCGCTGATCATGGCCCGGTTATTGGGGGACTGGAAAAAGCCGAATCCGATGCCGCACAGCGCCGTGCGCCAAGCGATATCAAGGCTGCCCGCGTCCGGCCCCAGCACCGCCAGGCTGATCAGCCCGCTGCCGAGCATTATCAGACCCGTACCGGCCAGGATGCCGGCCGGATATCGATCCGACAACCTGCCCGACAAGGCGGCCATGACGGCCACCATCAGCGGCCAAGGTGTGATCAATAAACCCGTTTCCTGCAAACTTCGACCGAGCTGGTATTCGAGATAGAAGGGGAGCGACACGAAGGCCAGCATCTGCGTCATGAACGAGCAGAATGACGTGGCGACCGCGAGCGTGAATGCCCGGCTTCCAAACAGGTCCACCGGCACCAGTGGCGCAGATTGACCCTGCTGCCGGCGAACGAGCAACCACCCAAGCACCAGTGACACCACCAGGCCGCTGGCGCCAGCGGTACGCAGGCTTTCGTGCCCCAGTCCGTCGACGCCAAGAATGAACAGGCCGATGACTACCGCAGACAGCAACGCGCTGGCAATGTCGAAGGCATGCGGCTGTGGTGGTGTCTCGGGCAAGGCGCGGCGAGAGATGGCAAGCGCAAAGATGGCAACGGGAACATTGACGGCGAAGAGCCACGGCCAACTGCCAATCCCAAGGATCAGCGCGCCCAGCGATGGTCCGACCGCGATAGTCACTCCAACGACGAGCGCATTGAGGCCGACACCACGGCCAAGCTTGGTAGGCGGATAGATATAACGGACCAGCGCGGTATTGACGCTCATGATGCCCGCGCCGCCAACGCCTTGCACAACGCGCGCGGCGACCAGCATTGGCAGGTTGACTGACACGGCACAGAGCAGCGAACCGGCCAGAAACGTTGCCAGGCCCACCCGGTAAACGCGCTTGTACCCAAGAATGTCGCCGAGCGACGACAGTGGCAGCAGGAAGACCGTGACCGTGAGTTGGTAGGCGTTGACGACCCAGATCGTGCTGGCGGCGTCGGCATTCAGTTCACGCGAGATCGACGGCAGCGCGATATTGGCGATCGATCCATCCAGGACGGCCATGATCAGGCCGCAGAAGACGGTCAGGATGGCCCAGGCACGCTGGGGATGGGGAAGGCCTTGATGGGGCTGCATGGGGCGGACGACGGCTGCTATGGGCTTGCCATGGTTCGTCCTGGCGTCTGGGCCAGGACGTGTGGACGGGTCTTGGCCCGCCATTATCGTCCTTCCAGACCAGGCAGTGCAATTGCTTGCACTGCGCTGTTGGCCGGGCGCTGAAGCCCGGCCGGGTTTGCAACGGCTTACAGATAGACGATCGACAGCGTGGCCGAACCATCCATGTCTACACGGCGATTGGTGGGCAATGCCTCAAGCGTGTTGGCATAGACCGTGGCTTCGATCTGCGACGTCAGCGAGGTCACAGGCAGCGGCGTGGTGGTTTCGGCCGTGGCTGCGGTGTAGATCCGGGTCGGACCCATGTAGTGCGTGGTACCGGCCGAAGCGACCCACGATGCGCCGTTATCGGTCGAGCTGATTGCGCCCGCAGTCTCACCGTTGGCCGAAAGCGCGCCCATGGTCAGCGTATAGGTGCCTACGTTCACGGTACCGTCGGTGCCCAGGCCGAATGCGTCGGCGTCGGTGCGGCCCGCCACACGGTCAGCAACCAGGCCAGGGATGACGCTGCTGGCGCGGTTGTCGGCGATGGCTACGGCGACCGGGGCAGCGCTGGTGCAGGTGAGGTTCAGCGTGACCTGACGGGTACCGACGGCCGTGTAGCCGGTTGCGTTGAAAGTCTCCATGCTGACATTGCCAAAGTTCATGCGGCCGCCATCGGACAAGGAAACCTGGCATGCCGACGGGACAAAGGAGCCCGTGACGCTCAGATCAGTGGATTCGTTGGCGAATGCGGGAGTGGCGATGATCGCAGCGGCGATGGCTGCAACGCGAATCGAGTGCTTCATAAATTTCCTTTCTGGATGAGTGCAAGTATCGATGGCTTGGACTTCCGTGAGTGTTGGCTGCCGAGGCGCATCGGGAACGAATATACGGATGCACTGCATCCAAGAAAATCGCCGAATTCTTATTTATCGGATTTTTCTGAGCCAGCGGCGCTGAATTCTCTTACTGCGGCCAGCAGCGCAACGGCTTCGGCATTCAAACTGGACGACCACTCGCTGCTTTCCTCGCAAAGGCGCTCGATGGTGCGACAAAGTGCAACGACGTTGCTTTCGCCAACTATCAGGAACGCCCCCGCTGAGCGATGGGCCCAGTGCTGCAATGCCGCCGGGTCGCGCCGGAGCAGAATGCCGGCGAGCTCGGGCTCATCGGTAAGCAGGTGTTTGCGGAGCAAGGCCCGGTAGCGCTCGCGCTCGGCTGTCGGCATGACCTTGTCGCGGTCGTTGTCGGCATGGTCCGATGCCGAGTCGGAATTGGCGGGCGCCGACGGTACGGTTCGCAGCGCATGTTCGAGTTCGCTCAGCGAAGCAGGCTTTGCCACGTGTCCGGCAAAGCCCCGTGCCTGCCAGTCGTCGGTCTGCCCGGTCTGTGTGACGGCGCTGAACGCGAGAACCGGCAGCGAGCGCCTCATGGCCTTGATAGCCGAAAGCAGTTCGTATCCGTCCATCACCGGCATGTGAACGTCCGTCAGAACAATATCGATATCGCTGTTCTCAAGCACAGCGAGCGCCTGGCGCCCGTCGCCGACGACGATGGACTCCCAGCCCAGGGTTTCGAGCTGTTCGGCAATCAACGTCTGGTTAAGCGCGTTGTCCTCGGCAACCAGGATCGTTCCTTGCCGACGTGATGGCCTGGAGTCAGCGCGCGGCTGTTGCAGCGATTCGGCAGCCGCTGCTTCGTTGGCCAGTTGTGGTGAATCCGCGTCCTCATTGAGCGCAGCCGTAGCCCCGGCCAGGATCGCCGCGTGGCTGTAGGCGGATACCTCGAGCACGCCCGGAGCGCGCCGGACTGGATGGTCCGGCCCATCCCGCGTAATCCATAGCACGTTGACTGGACGGATGTCGCGCAGTTGGGCGATTGTGTCCAGTCCATAGTCTCCCGTCACCACAAGGATGTGTGGCCGATTGCTACGTAGCCACACGTGCGCCGCGCCAACGGCGTGCAACGCATGAGCGCGCCAGCCGGCGCTTTCCAGCCACGCTTCCAGCGTGGCGCCGGACTCCGCTTCCTGGCAGAGCACCAAAGCCGTGCTGCCATACGCCATCGGCTTGGGGGCCGGAGGCCGCGCGTCTGGTTCGCCCAGTGGAATCGCGACGGTAAATGCAGTGCCCACGCCTTCCACACTCTCGACGGTGATATGGCCACCCATCAGTTCGCTGAGGCGCGCGCAGATGGAAAGCCCAAGACCTGTTCCGCCATATCGTGCCGACGTGCTGGCTTCACCCTGTACGAACGGATGAAAAATGCGCGCGACCAGCGCGGGCGGCATGCCAATACCGGAGTCCATGACGCGGCAGAGAAGGATCAATCGCTCCTGAGTGTCACGTGTGAGTTCCGCACTCAGCATGATCTTTCCGCACGACGTGAACTTGAATGCGTTACTGAGCAAATTGTTGACGATCTGTGCCAGGCGTGTGCGATCGCCAGTCACAACCGTATCCAGGGTTGGCGAGAGGTGCACGTAGAACCGGATCGGCCGGTCGGCAACCATGGGCGCGTAGGAAAGCGACAGGCTCTCGAAATCGCTGATCGGACTGAACGGCTCGCTGACGAGCTTCATTTCTCCCGCATCGATCTTCGAGAAATCGAGGATGTCGTTCACGATCCGCCGCAGTCCTTCGGATGCCACCTGAAGCGCGCGCAGCCTGGGAGCATGGGCCTCCAAACCTTCAGTGCGCCCTAGCAGCTCAAGGTTGCCGAGCAGTGCATTGAGCGGCGTGCGGATTTCATGGCTCATCGAAGCGAAGAAGTTCGAGCGTGCACGCATCATTGCTTCGGACGCCTGCTGCGCCGAGCGGAGTTGCTGCTCAAGTTGCTGCTGGGCTGTGACGTCCTGGATCGCACAGAACAACACGTCTTCGGCAAGATAGCGAGCGGGTGCGAAGGTGACCTGCAGGAACTGGGGTTCTGGGCTGGCACTTGCATCGGTTGCGGAAGCGGGTCGACGTTCGCTCGTGGCACCGGCGTGGGACGGAACGATGATCTGTGCGATCGATCCGACCTGGTGTGTAGACGTGCCCTGACTGCGTTGGCGCAGCGCGTCAACGATGTGCGCTGGCAATGGCGACATCTGGCTGCGGCCTAGCAACGCGTCGGCAACCTGATTCGAGGTCAGGATGACATGGTCCTGCTGGCGAACGATGCAGAGCCCGATTGGCGTGGCACTGACCAGAACATGATTGATCGTCTCGTTCTCCAGCGCCCGGGCAGCCTCTGCGTGGCTGCGCTGCAGCAGATGGATATCCCAATATCGCGCTGTCAGCACTATCGCGGCAATCAGCAGCAAGCCGATGACACCGATCACGACCAGCTCATTCGAAATTGAGACCAGCAGCGTCCCATATGGCAGGAAGTAGACGAGCGAGCCAAACTCCGGACGAAGCGGTTGCACCAGCAACAGTCCGGATCCGGTCATGCGGAGGGTATCGGGTGGAACGTGTCGCGCGCGTGACAGGATGCGGGCGGTATCCGCCGCGGTACCACCCGGCGACACGTCAATGCGGTCGTCTGCATCGTTGACCAGCAACAGGGTGGCGGGCTCGCTCGGGCGCTTCAGCTGCGCCAGGAAGGCGTCGGCCGGGATGCTGGAAGCTACGAGCACAGTGGGGTGCTCATCGCTCGCTGCAATGGCCGTCACCGACGTCATCACTCGCGAATGCGTTACCGGATCATCGATCGGTCCGAACCAGACCTGCTCATTCTTGTTCGGAATTGCCCGATCGGTACGTGTCTGGAGGCCGCGAACGAGCCTGTCTCGCAATGTTGTAACGAGATCGTCCTGTAGCGACGCTGCTGCCCCATCTGCAAACTTTGACGGTGCCAGCAGCACTGCGAACTCGGCATTGGCATCGACCACATAGGCGAGATGGTCGAGTTCAAATGCAAGCTGTGTGGTTAGCGATGCCGTTGCAATTTGCTGCAATTGCCAGACGCGCTCGGGCAATGCTGCGCCCCAGGCGGCGCGCGTTGCAGCCGGAACCAGCAGTGTGTAGCGCCCATCTGGCGAAGCGGCCACGCCGGTACGACGTACCTGATCCAGGAGATTTGCGTCGGGTGGGGTGTCACTGCTGGTACGGAGATAGTGACTTACGGTGAGCGCGGTGCGGCGCAGGAACGACGCCTCGCTCTGGAGTCTCAGGGAAATGGCGCCCACGTACTGGGCAACGTGGCTGCGCCGATTGTCGAGATGCCTGGCCGCGGCCAGTCCGCCCAATAGTATGGCCGAGACTATGACGATGGCGATCAGCAGGCCGACGGTGGCGTAATAGAGATGCTGTTGCCGCCGTGCGTTGCGCGCAAGTGACGCAAATGCCTGGGCAAGCGAGTCCTGCGTCCGATCGAGAATCTGTTGCATGCGAATCAGATGAGCCCGTTTTCATACGCGTACCGAATCAGATCCGTGTTGGTCTGTACATTCAGTTTGCGCATGGCAACAGTTTTCTGGCTGGAGATCGTGCTGACAGATCGGCCGAGCTTGTTCGCGATCTCGTTCAGTTGGAAGCCCTGGGCGTAAAGCCGGACAACCTCGAGTTCGCGCAGGGTCAGATCGGTGGCAGGAACGGCCGTTGAAGTGGCGCTATCCAGCACCGCCCGGATAGAAGGCGAGTAGAAGTGGCCGTTGCTGACGGTGACGTGAACACAGGCGCGCACGATCTCGTCGAGCTCGTCTTCCTTGCTTACGAATGCTCGCGCACCGAGCTTCATCGCACGGCTGACCACGCCAGGATTGTTTTGTGCGCTGACAATCACGATGCGGGTTTCAGGGTATCGGCGGCTCAATCTTCTAAGCAGATTGAATCCGTCGAGTGATGTATCGCCATGACCCATGCTGAAATCGGTGACAGCAACATCGACCGGATTTTGTGCCAACGCGCTGATCAACTCACTACCATTGGTACATTCGCATGTCACCTGGAACCCCGGTGTTCGTTGCAGACATTCCCGCAGCGCCGAGACGACGAGCGGGTGATCGTCAGCCAGGGCAACCCGAATGGTTTTCGCAGCCATGCCTCAAAGTCCTTTCGCAGACAATCAGAGCATTCCGAGGAATGCGATGAATGAGAGAGTAGAGCTTTCATCGAAACATAGGAAAAATACTATATTCAGGCCGATACGAGGCTGATCCTATGTTGTAGAGAATTTTTAAACATCAGACTTTGACGATGAATTTGATCGTCAATCAAAAGGCTCCATGGTGTTAAAGATAGAACAGGGTGAATGTTGCTCCACCTCTCAATTCAATGGAATCGCTGATTGGGGATTCGTCTCGCATGTTGAGTGTCGGACGTATCAGAAGCCCGATTGACAACGTTTGCATGGGTTCCGGCGCAAGTGTGTTGCTGGTCGTACGCCATGCGATGCGGCCTTGCGACGATGCCTTGAGAGCCAATTCAGGTGCGGCACCGGGGGCGGTCCAGTGAACGCCATCGTCTTCGGATATCAGTGGGAGAGCCGTCACGCCGTCGGCGTTTGTTTCACTTGTCTCGACCAGGATTTCGTAGGCGCCGAGCCGCCGTCCACGTGCCACTCCAGCGCCATATGCGTAGTCGTCCCCCATCGCCACGATGCCAGCGGCGGCAGTGCCGTGCTGTTCGTCCGTGACTCTCAGGCTGAAGCGCATGGGGCCAGTGCATCGCACTGTCAGGTTCGCGCGTCGCTCGCCGAGTGAATGAGTTCCTCCGGCGGTGAGATTCTTGCTGCTGATGCGCGGGAAGCGGATCACGCCGCCGTCGGATATCTGCGCCGCGCAGCGCGAATTTGGCGTGAATGATCCTGCCACACGAAGATTCTCGCTTTGCGCAGATGCAGAGGCGGGCGCGCTGCAGAGTATCGAAGCGAGCAGGAGGCCGCAGTATGTGGATCTCATCGTGCGATTCCTTTGGGGACTTACCCCCCGTTGTTTTCATCCAATGACGCGGCCGAAGTTGGGTCGCACGCGATGCATTCTGCCGATCCGAACGCGATATGAAAATCGCATTTCGACTAAATTTCCCTGTCCTAAGGTGCTTCCTATTCGTTACGAAGTGCCCCGCGGAACGCCGTAACGAAATCGCCAAGACGTGCGAAATATCCCTTTGAAATCGCATTGATGCAGGAAATTTCGGATTTCTGCGATTCAGCACGCGATCAATCTCCGACACACTGGCTGCGCATTTCGCGCCACAAGATGTGGGTGGCGCCATTCATCATTCCGAGAGAGGTGCAGACCAGTGTCAGTGTTCCAATTTCATTTTCGACCGTTGCCGATGGCGCTCGCAGCGTCCCTGCTTTTGGCGGGAAAAGTCAGCCACGCGCAAGCAACCTGCAACCAGACAGTCAGGATCAATCAAGGTTTGTACAGCGTTACGCCAGACGCGTCCGGCTGCCTGTACGAAGTGGACGGCGACGCAACCTTGCGGATCGAGCGCGGTGCTGGAGCCCGAGGTGTCTATGCCGGCGAGAATGCGCCGGGTACTCGCGTGGAGCTGGATTCCGGCGCATATGTTTCGCGAAACGGCATCACCGTCTATAACGGCACGCTAGAAGCGCGTGGCGCGGCCGGTGACACTCCGATCGTCATCGAGAACCGCGCGTACGGGCATGCGCTCCAATTGCGCAACACAAGCGGTGTGCTGTCAAACGCCGAATTGGTCAGCCATTCAGGGGCGAGCTACGCGTCTTTGGACATGGACCGAGGCTCACGGGTGACTCTGACCGATGTTAATGCGAGCAGCGCCGGCTGGGGCTTCGTTGTCTATGACGCAGGCACCACGCTGGATATGACGCGTACAACGGTCTCTGCAGACGGCCAGGTAGCGGTGTTGTTGGGGGGCGGAGCGGCGGTCAGCGCGGTCGACAGTTCCTTCACCGGGCCGCGGGGAGTTGAAGTTGGCGCCGGGTCAACGTTCTCGGGCCAGGGTGTCACCGCTACCGGTACCAGGAACGTTGGGTTGGTCGCGGTTGAAGGTGCCACCGTTTCGCTTCGCGACAGTCAGATCTCCGGCGCATTGGGCGGCATCCTCGTGGGCAGATACTCCCCGAGCAGTGGTGCCGCAACTGACCGCTCCGATATCCATTTGCATGACACGCGAGTGACGAGCCAGCAGGGGGCCGCAATCATCGCAGGCGGTGACGCGCATGCCGCGATCCGCGTCAGTGGAAACTCGGAGTTGTCCGCTGCGAACGGAAGGCTGCTGGACGTCCAGAATGCGAGTGCGGAATTTAGCGTAGAGCAGTCGCAACTGCGTGGTGACGTAGTTGCTGCGATGCCTGGCTCTGTCAGCGTCGCCCTGAGCGACGGCGCAAGTCTCAGCGGCAATCTGGTGAACGTAGGTCAGGTTCAGATCGGCGCAAACTCCCAGTGGAATCTACCAGGCAGCAATACCATCGGCGATCTTGTCCTGAATGATGGGACGGTGAACCTCGGTGGCGAGGGAAATACGGTACTGAGGGTCGAAGGGGAACTGTCAGGGGCTGGCGTGATCTCCATGCGGTCGAATCTGGCTGATCTGCAAAGCGACATGATTAGTGTCGGCGGAGCCGTTTCTGGTGATCATCGACTGCGTATCCGCGACACCGGCCGCGAGCCAGCGACTGGCGATGGCAAGCTCCGCGTGGCAACAACGGGAGGTGGTGCCGGTACGTTTCGTCTTGATGGCGGTTATGTTGACGTCGGTGCCTATTCCTATACCCTCGATCGTGACGAGAACGACTGGTACCTGCAGCATGCCGATGTGCCCCGCCCTTCGGCTTCCGCGGCGACCGCGATCGGCATGTTCATGGCGCCGGCTACCATCAGCTATGAGCAGCTTGGCATTCTGCGCACGCGCATGGGTGAACTCAGGCGTCAAGAGGGGAGCATTGGTGCGTGGGGCCGCGTATTCGGCTCGAGGTATCGAGTTGGCAATGGCCAGGGAGTGTCATTTGTCCAGGATCAAAGCGGTGTGTCGGTTGGCGTGGACAAGCGCTTTCACGTGGCTACGGGTTCATTGCTTGCTGGGGCCAGTTTCACATACTCCAACAGTCGCCTCGATTTTGGATCGGGTGCCGACGGTACGATCGATAGTCAGGCCTTGGGCGGCTATATGACCTGGCTGCGCGACGACGGATACTACGTGGACGCGGCTCTCCAGGCCAGCCGCTTTGGCAAACGCGGCGGTGTGCCGATGAATGATGGAACACGCGCAAGCGGCAACGATTCTGTCTATGGCGTGATTGGCTCATTCGAGGTGGGCCGCCAGATTGCCTTGCGTTCGGCGCATTTCGTGGAACCCTACGCGCAATTGACAGGCATGGTCGTCAACGGGAATCAATTTACGATCAGCAACGGGATGAACGTATCCGGGGGGCACGCAAGTTCACTGCAGGCGCAGGTGGGCGTGACTGCAGGGCGTGATGTTGTATTGGCGAATGGCGGGGTGGTTCAGCCCTATCTCCGGGTCGCTGCCGTCAATGAGTTCATGGATGGCGGAACCGTCAAGGTCAACGACATTGGCTTCTCCGGGGATATGTCCGGCTGGCGTGGCGAGGTAGGTGCGGGCGTAACGGCAAGAGTTGGAAATGCGTTCCACCTGTTTGCGGAGTATAGCTACGCGAACGGCCGTCACATCGAGAAGCCGTGGGCAATTTCGGGAGGCATGCGCTACGCCTGGTAGCGCTTTCCTTCCTCTGGACGGAAACAGGGGCTCGGCGGTTGGCATACCGCCGAGCCCCTGTTTGCTATTTCGGTGGGTTCGATCAGGCGTGATCTCGTTTTACTGTTTTGGCCTGCCGCGCGATTGCATCGGTGAGTTCCTGGTACTCGGGTAGCACCCGGGTAACTCGTTCGATAAAGCCGATGCAGCGCTGCGATTTGACGGGGGCTTCCACTTGAACCATGCCTGCGGCAGGGTGTGATAGCGCCCCATGATCTGCCAGCCAGGATGGAATCTGATTCTGACCGCGCAGGCGTAGCAGCATCAGTAATTCGACAGGCATCGCCTGTTCCACAGGATGATCGAAGTCAAACAAGGATTGGTCTGTATCAAGCCGGCACTGATTGAGGTGTCTGTCTGCCAACTCGCGGGCCAGCGGTGCAAACACGTCGTCGTCGTCTTGCCAGTGTTCGACGATTTTCGCGAGCAGCGCGTCGCTCTTGTGAAACGCCGTTTGCGGAACGCTCTTGTTGAGTGCCTGACCAGCGACGCCAATGATCATGCCAGTCATGCCGCTGACTGGGTGCAGTGCGGCCAGTTCGCCATCGATGCCAAACCACGACTGTAAGGCGAATGACGCCAGCTCCCGCCATTCCAATGCCAGCATCATCGCGATCTGCAGAGACATGTCGCGTTCGTAGGTCTGCTTGCGGCTTGGCCCGCCCCATTGCTCCTTGTATAGCGCAAGTGCATGCGTGCCGGCGATCGATTCGATAACGCCGAGCTGCAGTGAAAGCCAATTGGTGGTGGAACAGGTCTCTGTGTCATGCAGGTCGATGGAACGCCATTGCCTGAGTCGACCAAGCCAGAACATCGCGCGCGCGGCGCGCGGTACCGGCACGGCGCTCGGCGTTGCCAGGAACGAGGACAGTGTGTCCCGATACATTCCGTGAAGTGCATTGGCCTGGGCCTGAGCGGTGTTAAGGATGGTCTGCCGTTGTTGTTCCGTCACCGGCATGTTGGTGGATTTGGTCCGCATACTGGTATCTGTAGAGAACGAAGTGGTAAGTGATGACACTACGGGTACGCGGACATGCGGTCCATCACCGTTCTCCTAAATTTGTGGATTTTCCTTAAATGTCGTGTACGCTACGTTTTGTTGATGCCTTGATACGTTTTAAAAGTAATACTAAGAATTCTGCATTTTCAAAGATATTACTATTCCTTTAATTGCTGGATTTACCGCAGACTTCTGTTTCATTTTCTCTCTGCATCGTAAGTAAATTCTGATTCGTCAATTTGTGAGGATGAAAAACATGAAAGCTTCTGCCACTCGGGCGCTTTGCGCAATCTGGATAGGTGTTGCCCTGATGGGGGCGACGCGAATTGCCATGGCTACTGGTATGGTTCCGGAAACCTCCGTTGTGCTTATCAACGAGGCCGATGGCGAAGCGACCATGAACGTGAAGAACAGCGAATCTACGCCGCAGTTGCTCCATACCTCGATTAACCACATCGAAGAGGACCAGGAGGATCTGGTGGTCGTCACGCCACCAGTGGCACGGGTGGAGGGTAACGACACGCAGGTGGTCCGCTTTATCCTGCGCAACAAGACGCCGCTGAAGACAGAACGCCTGGCGCGCGCCGTCTTCGAGGGTATTCCGCCGCGTGGCGCCAAGGATGGTGAAGCGCGAGTGACCATGACTGTGCGGCAGGATCTGCCGCTGGTCATTCATCCCAAAGGCCTCCCACTGGAGCGTGAGCCTTGGAAGCTTCTGAAGATCCGAGTCGTAGGCGGCGAGCTTGTCATCGAGAATCCCAGTCCTTATGTGGTCAGGCTTGCGCAAGCCGCGCAGTTCCAGCCCGGCAACGAGGGCGTGGAGCTGCCACGGCCTTATGTGTTGCCTGAGACGACCGTGAAGGTGCCACTGAATGGCAACCCTGGCGCGCCCACCGCGCTCCGCCTTTTCCCGGCGACGCTGTACGGCTTTGCCGTTGAAAGTTTTGATGCTCCGCTGGTCCAGGCGCAGGCTGCGAAATGATGTATCGGGATGTTCATGCCTCGACACAACAAGAAGACGGGCGCCCGCAGCGCATCACAAGTAGGGTCTGCACGTATCGCGCCGCTGGCGTTGGCTGCAATGATGGCCCTTTCCGGTGCGGCGCGCGGCGAAGTCTCCGAAGGGGAGGAGCCGGGCAAGCCGGAAGCAGGAACCGCAGAAACCAGCGCAGTCGATAACGGCGCGGCCGCTCCGGGTACGCCCGTGGCGGGCGAAGCGGCTGCCGGTGAGCCTGGTGCGGCATCCGACTCCGCGACCGATACCTCGCAAGTATCAGATTCTTCCTTGGCCGGATTTGATACCGAGATGATGAAGTCGCGCGGTATCGATCCGCGCATCGCGGAGTATTTCATGGAGGGCGCCCGGTTTTCGCCGGGCATGTCGCTGGTCACGCTGAGCGTGAACGGGCAGCGGAAGGGTGCCGCGATGGCCCGTTTCGACGACAAGGGCAAGCTGTGTTTCGACGCGCGCTTCCTGAGGCGCGCCGGCCTGCGCATGCCGGGCGACAATGAGCCCGGGGCCCCGGATGCGAAGACCGCAGCGGGCGCCGCTCATACCGACGTTGGTGGCGAATGCCTCGATTTCCGCGGCGCCTGGCCAGAGACCGTCGTGACGCTCAGGCCCAACGCCACGGCAGTGGACCTGCTGGTTCCAACCGATGCGCTGCGACCCGACGCGCCCGTCCGTGCCGATTTCACAACGGGCGGCGTAGCGGCGCTGCTCAACTACGATCTGCTGGCAACCGGAAGCCAGAGCGGTGACAGCAGCACACGGTACTACTCGGCATCGAATGAGTTTGGTTTCAATGCCGGTGACTGGATCGTGCGTAACCGGAACATGTACAGCAATGACGGGACGACGTCGAACTTCTCGCATCTGTACGCCTATGCGCAACGTACTTTCGTTGCACAGGAGGCCGTCTTCCAGGGCGGCGAGATCAACGTTGGCAACTCGATTTTTCCGGGGCCGGCCATCTACGGGGTGCAATGGCTGCCGGAGATGGCGCTCAAGCGCAGCACCGGCGGCGGAACCAATATCGAGGGCATCGCGCAGACGCAGGCGCGGATCGAGGTAAGGCAGGCGGGCGCGCTGATCTACACGACAATGGTGCCGCCGGGGCCGTTCACGCTGAGCAATGTGCCGCTGCTCAACGGCAGCAATGACGTTGAGGTGACCGTCATCGAGGCGACAGGCTCGTCGCGGAAGTTCGTGGTGCCTGCGGCCCAACTCAATGCCGGCACGCTTGGCGTGACCCCCGGATACACGCTTGCAGTGGGAAAGCTGCGTCAGCTCGGTGGCGACGTGCAGGTCAAGCCGTGGATGGCTACCGGTACCGGGACGTGGCGCGCCGGGCGCGACGTGGGGATCACCGGCGGCTTGATGATCGGCACGCAGTACCAGGGTGCGGGTGTTGGCGTTGACTCCAGGCTGTTTGCGAATACCACCTACGTCAGCATGCGCGCCCTGGCGTCGAATGCCGTGCGTGAGGGGAACCGGGGCGCGCAGTTGACTGGGTCGGCGTCGACTACGCTCGGGCAGGGGTTCAGCTTCAATGCGTCAGCGACGCAGGAAACTCCCGGATATCGTTCTCTGACCGACACCACGCAAGACACGACCACGGACTGGATCAACAATCACTATCGCGGACAGTACACGGCCGGGGTGTCGTGGAGTCATCCGACGTTTGGCGGACTTTCGCTGAACTACAGCCGCTCGAACCTGTTCGTGGGCGAGACGACGCAGCGGATCACAGGCTCCTGGGGCAAGACATTCCGCCACGCAACGGTCTCGCTGAGCGTGGAAAAGGGCATTGGCGGCGGCAATGTGAGCAACGGCAATTCCGTGTACCTCAGCGTATCGGTGCCGTTGGGCAAGCGCAGTGTGCGCGGCTACGTCAATCGGGTGGACGGCAGTACGCGGCTCGGGGTCACGTACAACGAGGTTGTGAACGACGTCGTCAACTATAGCCTCAACGCCGAGGGGCGTCCTACAGAGGGAAGCGCCTCGGGGGCCGCCAACGTTTCGCTGACGCCTTACTACACGCGACTGAACCTTGGGGCATCGCAGTACGGTACGAGCAGCACGTCCTATAACGGCACGCTCAGCGGCGGCGTGGTAGCGCACCGAAATGGCGTGACATTCTCGCCGTACGCCATCGGCGACACATTCGGCATCGCGTCGCTGGGCGAAGTGGCCGGCATCAAGATCTCCACGCCGCAGGGATCGGTCTGGACAGACCATTGGGGGCAGGCCGTGATCTCCAGCGCTCCTGCCTACACGTCGAGCCGGCTCGAGATCTCCACACGATCATTGCCGCGCAATATCGACGTTTCTAACGCCTTCCAGCAGATCAGCCCGGGCCGCGGCTCCGTTAGCTACGTGAACTTCGACGTGGTCAAGGTGCGTCGTCTGCTGTTGCACGCGGTGGGGCCGGATGGCAAGCCGCTCGCACGGAACTCGACCGTGATGGACGCGGAAGGTGGCTTCCTGACGACGGTGCTTAACGACGGCACGATCTTCCTGCCGAACACGGATGCGGTGAAAGGAATGCAGGTCGTTGATCGGGACGGCAAGGTCTGTCTGCTCGATTTCACATTGCCGCTCACGCAGGATCTGAATGCCTACTTCGATGAGGCGAATGCGGAATGCAAGCCGGCCGGGGCGGCCGAAGGGGGGCAGAAGTGAATGCGTTGATACGAGTCGTTTGTGCAGCGGTTCTGGGCAGCGGGCTCTGCGTCGCCAAGGCGCAGGTCCCCACGCCCGCACCTCGCTCGGGTGGGGCACCGGTCGCGACGGCGATCCCTGCCGAGAACTGCCAGATTTCCGTCAGTGAGCCGGATCTCGACTACGGTTCCATGACACGCTACCGCCTGGAGGAAGGCGGCAATGCGCAGGACTTGTCATTGGGAAAACGCCGCATGACGATCAATGTGTCATGTCAGGTGGAGGCGAAGATTGGCGTGCGCTTCCGAGGCTCGTCGGTTGGTGCGGATTACGTGTTCGGCACCGCCGGGGGAAAGCAGGGCAAGGTGACGCTGACACTCGTCGATCCGCAACTCGATGGCCGTCGCGTGCTTGTTGGCGCGGCTGACGCGGCCGGCATGGTGCCGGCGGCCCCAGCCGGCAGCGCCCGCTTTATGCCGGGGCAGGTGCTTGTGCCTGTCGAGGGCGGGCAGCCGGTTTCCGGGAAGCAGTTTTCCGCGGCAGTGGAAATCGACCCGTCCGTGCCCAAGGACGCCGCGCGCGTCCGGTCGCGCACCTCACTGGAGACGCATGGCACTTTCGAGGTGATCTGGCGATAGGCGACCCGGTTCCGGTTCGGTACGTGCACCGGCCTGGTGTGCACCGGCTACGTCACAATATATTCGCCAATGTCGTGGTCTTTCGCAGTGCATCACGCATCGGTGATTTTGATGGCATGCTGTAGCAGCGCGTACGCGTGGAACTGTTGCGTCGCGCTGTACAACCCCCGTACGGAGGTGTGCCATGACAATGCGTCAACTCGCCGAGTTTCCCGCCAACGAACGTCAAGACATCGAAGTCCTGCTCAGGCAGGTAGGCTTTGCGGCCCAGGATTTCGAGATTTCCGATGTAAACGGAACATCTGCCCGCCAGGTAACCGTTCGCAGGCAGCGTACCGGGGCGGAAAGCGTCTATGACGCGGGCCCCGGGGCAGCGTGGATCGAGGAGTTCGAGAGCGATCTCGAATGCGGCCTGTTTGGCCAGGTGTCCGCGTAGTGCCCGCGTAGTGCTCGCGTAGTGCCCGGTAGCGCCACGGCATACTTCGTCGCGCGGGGCCTGCTGACCGGGCTGTCAGTGCCTTCCACGTTCGGCACTGCGGCCGACGATCGAGGCTCCGGCGATCAACTCCCTGAGCAGCGCCAACGATGCCGCACCTGGCATGCGGTAGGGGTCGAGTTCGCCTTGTGCCGAGAATCTGAGCAGGGTTGCGGCGTTGATCTTGCACGTGTTGACGCGGCCCATCGACCAGTCGGAGAACGCGCGCTCCGCGATCTCTTCGTAGTTCAGAAGCACGACGTCATGATGTCGCGGGTCGCGGCCAATGTTGAGAAAGAGGCGCGAGACGGCGTCCCGATCGCCTTCGAGAGCCTGGAGGAAGGTCGTGTCGCTGTGGCAGAGCACGCCGGTGATGCCGTGGCGCGGGTTCTGTTCCAGGCTGGTGTCGAAGATGGCATCCAGCGCTTCGGCGCCAAGCGGCTGCCTGGCGCGGCTGGCATAGAGCAGGCGAACTAGCATCAGTGTCCCCCTCCTGGCGACGATCGACGGTTATCGACGGTTGAGGTTCAAAAGCGTGAGGAATTCGCGGCGCAGCTTGTCGTCCTTGAGGAACGAGCCGCGCATGACGCTGTTGGTCATCTTGGCGTCGGTATCGCGCACGCCGCGCCAGTGCATGCAGAAGTGCTCGGCTTCCATGACGATCGCCAGACCGTCCGGGTTCATCCTTTCCTGCAGCAGGTCGGCAACCTGCGCAACGGCTTCTTCCTGGATCTGCGGCCGGCACATGATCCATTCGGCCAGCCGCGCATACTTGGAAAGGCCAATCAGGTTGGAATGGCGATTCGGCATCACGCCCACCCAAAGGCTGCCGATGATTGGGCACAGGTGGTGCGAGCAGGCGCTGCGCACGCGAATCGGGCCAACGATCATCAGTTCGTTGAGCTGCTCCACGTTCGGGAATTCGGTCACGGCCGGCACCTTCGCGTACCTGCCCGCGAAGATCTCCTTCAGATACATCTTGGCCACGCGGCGCGCGGTCTCGCGCGTGTTGTGGTCCTGGTCGACGTCGATCACCAGCGTGCGCAACACCTCCTCCATGCGGGCTTCGACCTCGGCCTGCAGCGCTTCAAGTTCGCCGTGTTCGATGTGGCGCGAGATGTTGTCGTTTGCGTGAAAGCGTTCGCCGGACGCCTCGATGCGCGCGCGAATCCGATCTGAAACGGGCGTGGTGGCGGGGATGTGATCGGAATGATCCTTGTGTGACATGAGTGGCCGCAGGAGATTGGGCGTTGGAGCACGCGGTGCGCGGTGCTTCACTATATGGCAGTTGGCATTGCACCACAACCAGACAAACGCGGCAGGCCCCTAGCGCAATACCGCCAGCGCGGGCAGCAGCGCCAGCGGCATTACCAGCGCACCTGTCTTCAGGAATGTCCCCGCGCCGATCATATGGCCTTCACGACGCAGGGCGGTAAGCCAAAGCAGCGTGGCCAGCGAGCCGGTAACCGACAGATTCGGTCCCAGGTCCACGCCGATCACCACGGCCGCGGTGACAGTTTCGGTAGCGTGCCCTGCGGCCAGCGCCGACGCCGCGAACAGTCCGGCGGGCAGATTGTTGACGATGTTGCTGGTCATGCCCACCAGCACGCCCGCCGCGCCAGCACCAAGAACCGCATTGGCACCCTGCTGCGCGGACAGCATGCGTACCCATTCGGCCAGATGGCCTACCAACCCCGTCTGCGCCAGGCCGGCGACGAGCACGAACAGGCCGGCCACCAGCGGCAGAACGCCCCAGGAGACCTCCCGCAGCGCCGGTGCCAGCAGGCGCGGCTGCGTGGCGCAGACCGCTACCAGTGTCGCGAGGCCGCCGATCAAGGTTGGCCAGCCCAGATCCTGTCCGCGCAACGATGCCGTCAGCAGTGTCGCGCCGGTGAGCACGATGCCTGCCGTGGTCAGCCAGGCCTGCAGCGTCAACGGTGGCGTGGGCACGTCATCTTCGATGCGCTCGGAAAGGGCGTGGCGCTGCGTCCAGTACAGGACGATGAACGTCATGACAATAGCTACCAGCGACGGCACGGTGAAGCGCGCCAGCCAGCCCGCCAGCGGCGGCATGCGGTCGCCGAACAGCACGAGGTTGGCCGGATTCGAGATCGGCAGGACGAAACTCGCCGCGTTGGCGATGAATGCGCACGCGTAAAGGTACGGCAACGGATGCCTGACACGCGCGGCCCGCGTCGCTGCGATCACGGCCGGCGTCAGAACGACCGCAGTGGCATCGTTCGACATGAACGCGGTCACTGCGATGCCGAAACCATATACCAGGACGAACAGCCGGCGGCCGGAGCCACGTGCGGCGCGCACGGCCAGCGCCGCCACGTGATCGAACAGCCCGGTCTTGCGGGCCAGTTCCGAGATCAGCATCATCCCGGCCAGGAACAGATAGACGTCGTTGCCACGCGCCACCGCTTCGAGCGCTTCGCGCCACGGCAGCAGGCCCGCCACGCATAGCGCCAGCGCGCCGGTGATGGCCCAGAACGGTTCAGGCAGGCGGAACGGCCGGAACAGCACGCCGGCCGTGGCCAGTGCAGCGATGGCCCAGATCAGGGGCGTGGCATGTCCCGGCATGTCGGTAGCGGTTACAGCGCGCCGTTGGCAGGGCGCTGCGGTGTTGCGGTTGCAGGGACGTCGAGGGCGGCCGGCGTGGGCACCGGGGTGCCGGGTGCGCCGCCGTCGGCCGGCGCGTCTGGCGTGGCAGCCGGCGGCGGGAAGCCGAGCGATGCAATGCCATGCGTGCCGTCGGCATTCTCGGCGTAAGCCCAGTCGTCGTTGAGACGCGCAAGTTGCGGCGGCGTCGGGAAACTGGCCACCGGCACGCCGGAAAGCCGGCCTTCCATATAGGCGGCCCAGATCGGCAATGCGGTCGTGGCGCCGAACTCGTGTCGGCCCAGGCTGCGATTGTCGTCAAAGCCCATCCATGTCACCGTTACCACGTCGCCCGCATAGCCGGCGAACCAGCCATCGACCGCGTCGTTGGTCGTGCCGGTCTTGCCCGCCACGTCGTCGCGGCGCAGGTAGCGTTTCACGCCGGTGCCGGTGCCTTCGTCCACCACGCTCTGCAGCAGGCTGTTCATCACGAAGGCATTGCGCTCGGAAATCACGCGCGGCAGTTCCGCTGGTGTCTCGGCGGCAAAAAGCACGTTGCCGTCACCGTCGGTGATTTTGTCGATCACGTAAGGCTCGATGCGGTGGCCCTGGTTGGCAAACACGCCGTACGCTGCGGCCAGTCGCAGCGGCGACGTGGAGCCGGTTCCAAGCGCCAGCGGCAGGTACGGCGGCAGCCGCTTGGTGGCGAAGCCGAACTTGCCGGCGAAGTCGATGGCATACGGAATGCCGATTGCGCGCAGCGTACGGATGGCGGGCAGGTTGCGCGACTCGGCCAGCGCCTGGCGCACGGTGATCGGACCAACAAAGCGGTCATCGTCATTCGATGGCTGCCAGCGCGGGTCGTCAAGCGGCGCATCGTTGATCAGCGTACCGGGCGAGATGCCGCGCTCCAGTGCCGCCGAGTAGATAAACGGCTTGAACGTGGAGCCCGGCTGACGCTGGGCCTGCGTGGCGTGATTGAAGCGGTTCTCGCTGAAATCGGCGCCGCCGACCATTGCCTCGATTGCGCCGGTGTTCGTATCGAGCGAGACAAGCGCGGCCTGCGGCAGTTTCGCCTGCGCGCCCGTCAATCCGTGCCGTTTGCCGTAGCCGGCCAGTCCGGCCTGTACCGCGTCGTACGCCATCGTCTGGCGCACCGAGGACACGGTGGTGTAGACGTTGATGCCACGCGTATAAGCCTCGTCGCCAAAACGGTCGAAGGCAAGCTGCCGCGCCAGCTCGGCCACATACTCGGCATGGCCATTGAAGCTGCCATTGGCGTCATGGCTCACCACAAGCTGAACGCCGCGTGCCTCGCGATACTGATCCTGCGTGATCATCCCCAGCGCCAGCATGCGGCCCAGCACATATTCCTGGCGCTTCTTGGCCCGCGGGAAATTGACCATCGGGTTCATCGTCGAAGGCGCCTTGGGCAGGCCCGCGAGCATCGCCGTTTCCGCCAGCGAAAGCGACGCCAGCGGCTTGCCGAAGTATGTCTGCGCCGCACTGCCAAAGCCATAGGCGTGCTCGCCCAGATAAACCTGGTTCATGTAGAGCTCGAGCACGCGCTCCTTGGGCAGCGTGCGGTCGATCTGCCACGCCAGCAGGATTTCGTACCACTTGCGCGACAGCGTCTTTTCCCGCGACAGGTAGAAGTTGCGCGCCACCTGCATGGTGATGGTCGACGCCCCTTGTGCGTAGCCTTCGCCGATATCGGCCAGTGCCGCGCGAACCAGTCCGGGAATGTCCACGCCCGCGTGGTTGTAGAACTGGTCGTCCTCGGCCGCGAGCAGCGCCTCGGTCATCAGCTTCGGCATCTTCTCGATCGGGACGAACTCGCGATGCTCGGCGCCGAACTCGCCAATGAGCACGTGGTCGCTGGTGTAGACACGCAGCGGTACCTGGGGGCGATAGTCGCGCAATGCGTCGACGGAAGGGAGTTGCCGCAGGCTGACCACCGCGGCGAAGCCGGCGAGCAAAACGCCGGCCGCTGCCAGCGCCGTGAAGACGCCGGCAGCCTTGACTGCAATCTTTTTCATGGCGCGCATTCTACCGTGCCGCGGAAAGCGGCAAAGGCACACCGGACTCGGTATGGTCGGCAGGAGCGGGTTGGTCAGAGGGCTGTCTGGCGCGGTCGGATGCCTGATGCGGCACTTGTCGCGCGAATTCGCACAGCGCGAGCCACGTTTCAGGCTGTTCGATGATCGTAAAGTGATCGGTACCGGCAATCGTCTGCAGCGCAACGGGGCCGGGCCACGCGGCCATCAGCCGCTCCGAACATTCGTGGGGAACCACGGCGTCAGTTTCGGCCAGCAGCACCTTGGTGCTTTGCACCACCTTCTTGCAGTGCGAGATCGAATCGAAGTGATGGCGCATCAACTGACGCAGCGGCACCAGCGGGAAGCGCTTGCGCACGATCTCCAGAAGCGAGTCGTACGGCGTGATCAGTTGCAGGCTTTCGAAGTCCTGCAGGTCCGCAAGCTGGATCGCCACGCCCGTGCCCAGAGAGCGTCCCACCACGTGCACGCGCACGCCGGGAAAGGCGCGCCGGATATGGAGCAGAAACTGGCTTGCGTCAGCCACGGCGGCTGCCTCGGATGGCATGCCGTCCGAGTGGCCGATGCCACGGTAGTCGAACGTTGCAAAGCCCATGCCGGGCGGCAGCCATTTCACGTACCGGAGCGTTTCCAGCACGTCCTCGCCCCTTCCCGGCAGATAGAACAGCAGGTCGCTCACGTCCGCATGGTCTGCGTGGTAGCAGTAGCCGCGGAACTGGCCGCCGGGCACCTCATGCGAGTAGCCGACGATGCCATCCGGCAGATCAGCGGGCGGGCGCCGGCGTGCGTCGAACAGCAGCCGTTCCTGGTTGAGGGTCAGGTAGGACCAGTAGCAGACAAAGCCTCCCGCGGTCAGCAGGGTGGCGGTCAGCGTCTTGCGCACAAGCGAAGGCATGGGGCGAAGGATTGGTCACGGATGAGCAAGCCTAGCCCAGCCTAACCGAAATTTTGGCGTCGCGGCATTGGACCGGGCAGGGTACCCGCGAGTTCTTGTACGATATGCCGCATATCGAATCACGGCCACCGGGGGGCTGTTACATGAGCGACGAACAGAATCGCGCGGAAGAGGCGCAGGCGATGGAGCGGGTGGTCAATGCCACACGCCAGGTGCAGGTGGCCTTTTCCGCGCTGCTGACACAGTATCCGCCGCAGGGCAGCGGCAAACCGTCGAAGATCGCGCTGCAGACCTTCGACGCCGCTTTGCAGTCGCTGGAAGACGCGCAGGCGGCCTTCGACGAGATCCTCAACGAGTTGCTCGACGGTAACCGCTGATACGCGCTATTCCAGCGTAAAGCGCGCCTCGCGCACGGATGCCGAGTCCAGGCCGATCTGCACATTGAAATCGCCAGGCTCCGCCACGTATTCGAGGCGCGCGTTATAGAACTTGAGCGTGTCCTCGCTGACCGGGAAGTCGATCACGCGCGACTCGCCCGGCGCGAGCATCACCTTGCGGAAGTCCTTGAGTTCCTTGACTGGCCGCACGACCGACGCCGTCACGTCCTGCACATAAAGCTGCACCACGGTCTCTCCGCTGCGCTCGCCCGTGTTCTTTACGGTCACGCTGGCCATGATCTTGCCGTTGCGCGCCAGCTTCGGCGCCGACAGCCGGATGTCGGAAACGCTGAACGTGGTGTAGCTCAGTCCGTAGCCGAACGGGTAGAGCGGCCCGGAATCCTCCTCGAAGTACTGCGAGGTATAGTTCGGCGCCTTGCCCGGCGTGAACGGCCGGCCGATACGGAGCTGGTTGTAGTACGTGGGAATCTGGCCGATCGAGCGCGGGAACGAGAGCGGCAGCTTGCCTGACGGGTTTTCGTCACCGAACAGCACGTCGGCGATGGCATGGCCGCCTTCGGTGCCGGTGTACCAGGTCTCGAGCATCGCGTCGGCGTTGTCCTTCTCCCAGTTGACCGTGAGCGGGCGCCCGTTCATCAGCACCACCACCAGCGGCTTGCCGGTGGTCTTCAGCGCTTTCAACAGCGCCAGCTGGCTGCCCGGCAGCGACAGGCTCGTGCGGCTCGATGCCTCGTGCGACATCCCGCGCGTTTCACCGACGGCCACGACGATCGCGTCGGCCTTGCGCGCCACGCGTACCGCTTCGTCGATCATCTCGCCGGGCGATCGCTTGTCCTGCACAACTTCCGGGTTATCCCAGTTCAGGAAGTTCAGATAGCCAACCACGCGCTCATCGTCGGTCACGTTGGCGCCGCGTGCGTAGACCACCTCGCCCTTGCCGGCCACCGCGTCGCGCATGCCCTGCAGCAGCGTGACAGACTGGCGCGCCTTGCCGGCGGCGGACCAGCTTCCCATGATGTCAATTTTGGCGTCGGCCAGCGGCCCGATCACGGCAACCGTCCCGGATTTTTCCAATGGCAGCGTCTGGTTGCGGTTCTCCAGCAGCACCATGGACTTGCGTGCGGCCTCGCGCGCGTCGGCACGGTGCAGGCGGCTTTCGGCGTCGACGTCAAGCGGATCGTCCGCCTTGGTGCCGATGCGGCGGAACGGGTCGGCAAACAGCCCCATGTCGTACTTCGCGCCGAGCACCTCGCGCACGGCGTCATCAATCAGCTTTACGGGCACGGTGCCCGACTTGACCAGCGTCGGCAGTTGCTCCAGATAGCGCGAATCGGCCATGCTCATGTCCACGCCGGCCTCGATCGCCAGCTTTGCCGCTTCGCGGCCGTTGCCGGCCACGCCGTGGCGCAGCAGCTCGTCGATCGCGCCGTGGTCGCTCACGGTGACGCCCCTGAAGCCCCATTCCTTGCGCAGCAGGTCGCGCAGCAGCCACTTGTTCGACGTGGCAGGCTGGCCGTTGATCGAGTTCAGCGCGATCATCACGCCGCCGGCACCTGCGTCCAGCGCGGCGCGATAGGGCGGCAGGTAGTCCTGGTACATGCGCTGCATGCTCATGTCCACGGTGTTGTAGTCCCGGCCGCCTTCCACCGCGCCGTACAGTGCGAAATGCTTGACGAAGGCCATCACGCTGTCTGCATTCGCCGGGGACGATCCCTGGAAGCCCTTCACGCTGGCGCGCGCGCACTGCGAGACCAGGTACGGGTCTTCGCCGAAGCCTTCCGATGTACGGCCCCAGCGCGGATCGCGCGAGATATCGACCATCGGCGCGAACGTGGCGTCCAGCCCGTCGGCGGCCGCCTCGACCGCTGAGATCCTCGCGGCTTTCTCCACCACGCCCATGTCCCAGCTCGATGCCAGGGCCAGGCTGATCGGGAACACCGTGCGGTGGCCGTGTACCACGTCATAGGCGAAGAAGATCGGGATCTTCAGCCGGCTCTGATTCGCCGCGGCTTCCTGCAGCGGCCGGTTGTCCGCGCGGGTGACGGAGTTGAACGTGCCGCCCACACGCCCTGCGGCAATTTCCTTGATGAGCTGGGGCTGGGGCATCTCCGGCCCGATACTGATGAGCCGGAGCTGGCCGATCTTCTCGTCGAGCGTCATCTTCCCGATCAGGTCGGCGATGAACGCCTGCTTGTCGGCGGCGGGATTGTCTGCCGCGGCGGCATACGACGGTGCGAGAAGCGGCGCGCAGGCAAGGCTGGCCGCAACGGCCAGCATGGAAAGCATTCGCATGTTCTGGTTTGTCGGTGATGAACGGACTGCCGGACCCTCGCCCCGCAATGGTGCGGCACCGGGGTTTGCGCGGCTGTCACCGTATGTCTGACAGGCACGTCCGGCGAAATCGGTTATTTTTCTGAACTGCGCCGCAAGTCTACAGCCTTATACGCCATACACTGGCCCTAATGGCTTGTTTGTGGCCTTTTGTCGATGTCTGTACCTGGAGGGATTCGTGGTTCTTGCCGTCTTTGCCGCGTCATTGCGTAACAGGATGAAACTTGTCTTGCCGGGGCTCGCGCTTGCCGGCTGCCTGATCGGCGTTGCGCCGGCCAGTCATGCCTTCTCGCTCGACGACGTGACCGCGCGCGCCAAGTCGCTCGCGGAGCGGCCCTATACGGCGCCGGTCAGCAACCTGCCACCGGTGTTTGCGCAGATGCAGTTTGCGGACTACATCAAGATCCAGCCGAAGCTTGACCATCTTGCCTGGAACGACCAGGGCACGCCGTTTCGCCTGGGCTTCTATCACCAGGGCATGCAGTTCAGTTCCCCGGTTCGCATCCACGAGATCGTTGGCGGCAAGGTCGACGAAATTCGCTACGATCCCGGCCGCTTCGATTTCGGCGAACTGAAGCTCGACCGTGCGGCCACGAACAAGCTCGGATACGCTGGCTTCCGGCTGCTGTACCCGATCAACCGGGCCGACAAGCTGGACGAAGTGATGAGCGTGCTTGGTGCGAGCTACTTCCGCGTTATCGGCAAGGGGCAGGTCTATGGCCTGTCCAGCCGCGGGCTGGCCATCAATACCGGCCTGTCCGAGCCCGAGGAATTCCCGGCCTTCCGCGAATTCTGGATCGAGCGCCCGAACCCGCAGGACAAGCACGTGGTGTTCTACGCGCTGCTGGATTCGAAGAATGCGACGGGCGCCTATCGCTTCGATCTCTACCCGGGCGAGGACTCGGTGCTCAAGGTGCAGGCGCGCGTCTTCATGCGCGGGCCGGTGACCAGGCTGGGCATCGCACCGCTGACCAGCATGTTCCTGTACGGGCCGAACCAGCAGCGCGACGCCAACAACTTCCGGCCGGCCCTGCACGACTCGAATGGCCTGGCCATCCACACTGGCGACGGCGAATGGCTGTGGCGCCCGCTGAACAACCCGAAGCACGTGGCGCTGAGCGCGTTCACCGTCAACAATCCGCGCGGCTTCGGCCTGCTGCAGCGCGGGCGGGATTTCTCGGCCTACGAGGATCTGAAGGATCGCTATGACCTGCGCCCGAGCGCATGGATCGAGCCGCAGGGCGACTGGGGCCGTGGCAAGGTCGAACTCGTGGAGATCCCGACGCCCGACGAGACCAACGACAACATCGTGGCGTTCTGGACGCCTGAGCAGTTGCCGCCGAAGGGCCAGCCGATCCGTGCCGACTACACAATGCACTGGACCACGGACGAACGCGCGATCTTTGCGAAGGACCTGGCATGGGTCAAGCAGACGATGCGGACGGCGGGCGAGATTACGCAGGCCAACCTGATCCGCCATCTCGACGGCAGCCTCGGCTTCGTGATCGACTTCGAGGGCCCGGTGCTGGCCAACCTTCCGCCAAATACGCCGGTGCAGCCGACGTTCAGCGTCAGCGACAACGCCGAGGTGATCGAAAACGTGATCCAGCCGAATCCCGTGACCAGGGGGTATCGCGTGACGCTGCGCATCAAGGTCAAGGACCCGAAGAAAGTGGTGGAGATGCGCGAGGCATTGGTGTCCAACGGCAAGCTGCTCAGCGAAACCTGGAGCTACCAGATTCCGCCCGATACCGTGAACCAGGTCGTGTCGGGCCAGACGGTGCGCTAGGCGCCGGTGCCTAGCGCAGCGGTTTGCGTAGCGGCTTCAGCAGGTGCGACAGCCCGTTGTGGTCGAGTTCGTGCATCAGCGCCAGCAGGCGGCCGATTTCGCCGGGAGGAAAGCCCTCCCGCGCGAACCAGTTCAGGTAGTTGCCCGGCAGGTCGGCGATCAGCGTGCCCTTGTGCTTGCCGAAGGGCATTTCGCGTGTGACGAGTAACGTCAGGGAATCGCTGTCCGGCAGCATGATGGGCGGGTCCGTGGACGATGAGAAGCGCGAATTGTAGCGTGCGTCAGTGTCCATAACGGTCCGTAGCGGTCCATCAGCGCCCCATCAGCGCCCCATCAGCGCCCCATCAGGGCCCATCGGCGTCGACGGGCGCCCCGGCCGCGCACGGTGGCGTTACAGGTCTCCCGCCGCCCAGTCCACCGCGGCGTCGAACAGCTGGACACCCGCCCCGGACAGGTTAGTGAACGTATCGTTGCCGATAAAGAACATCACGCGGCGCGCGGGGGCTTGGGACTCGTAGTCCATCGTCGCTCCTTTTTCATAGACGAAGATCGCGGCCTTTTCGGGCTGGCCATACAACGTGGCGATAATGCTTGCGCCGAGCCCCGGTTTGCCCCAGTTCATGTATCCCGCCTTCTGATAGACGGTCGTGGTACCCGCGGGGAGTCCTGCTGCAACCGGATGCGGAGCGTTGACGAGCCACAGAAAGCGTTCGTGCTTTGCCGTACCGTAGTCCGTGCCATCGAGCTTGCCTGTCATGGCCAGATCGTCGAGCATGTCGTCCTCCCACGTCAGTAGCGGCACGGGCAACTGGCGCCAGCCGGGACCAACCAGCTTCGCGGAGATTGTCGACGACATGATCACAAGACGCGCATGTGCCGCGCGTGATGCCGGGGCATCCTGATTTAGCAGGTTGACCGCGAACCCGCGTGACTCGAGGTGGGTGCGGATCTTTTGATCGATGGCCGCGTTGGGCCCATCGGCTTGCATGACGAGCGCGACCGTGCCACGGGACGGCGTATCCGCCGCGGCAGAAGTTACGCCACAGGTGGCAAGCAAGGCGCCGATAGTCAGGGTGCGGCGGAGCGGGGAGACAGGCATCGTAAATCCTCAGAAATCGAAGGTGGTCAGGAGCGTGACCTGCCGGGGATTACCCACGGCGACCGCAAGCGGTTGGACTGCCGATGGGTAATACACGCGGTTGAACAGGTTCTTGACGTTGAGCTGGAAGCGCACCTTCTGACCGCCGACACGGGTCTCGTAGGTGGCAAAGGCATCGAACAGCGTGTAGGCTGGCAGCCAGAAGCTGTTGGCCGAATCTCCCGGGCGGTTGCCTACGTAGTGAATGCCGCCGCCAAGCCGGAAGCGGTCGGCGCCGAGGATCTGGCCGAAGTCATAGACGGCGGACAATGCGGCCGTATGTTGCGCGACGTTCCAGAGCCGATTGCCGTCGTACTTGGGGTCTTCGGTGATCCTGGCGTCAAGGTACGCGTAGCTGGCGATGACGTTCCAGTGCCGGCCGATCTGGCCGGTCACGTCCAGTTCCACGCCGCTTGACCGCGCGCGTCCGGACGTGCGCCATTCGATCAACCCGGTGGCCGGATTGAACTGCGATACCAGCACGTTGCGCTTGTCGATGTTGAACAGCGCCAGCGTGCCGCTGATGCCGCTGGCCAGTTCGACCTTGCCGCCCAGTTCCCACGACGCGGCCTGTTCCGGGGCGATCGACGCATCGATGACCGCGCCGCCGCCAAGCGGAGCGATCGTCGAGTTCGGTTTCAGCGATTGCGTGTAGCTGCCGTATAGCGAGAACGCGGGCGTCCATTTGTAGACGATGCCGGCGCGCGGCAGCCACTTCTGGTCCGTGATATCGGTATTGGCCAAAAACGGACGCCCGCGTCCGGCCAACTGGCTGTAGCTCAGGTATCGCGCGCCGCCTACCAGAATCCACTTGTCCGTCAGGTACAGGCTGTCCTGGAAGAACAGTGACGTGGCGTGCAGCGTATCGGTCTGGTCGCTTTCGGTGGCCGAGATTCTGGTCGCCGGAGGCTCCAGGCCATAGACCGGGTCCAGATAGTTGAACGGCGCGGTCGCCCGCTGGCGCAGCATGTTCTGGCGATAGATGCGGCGGTACTCGCTGTCCGCGCCCACCTGCAGTTCGTTACGCATACCGGCGATGCGGAAGTTGCCGCTGACATACGCCACCCCGTAGCTGTCGGTGCTCAACGCGCCATCGGTCGCATCATTGCGGCGGGTGATGGCGCCGGTAACGGGATTCAGTCCTATGTTGCGCAGCTGCCCTGCATCATAGGCTTCACGGTTGTAGCTATAGCCGAAGTGCGCGCGCCAATCGGCATTGAAATGATGATCGACGGTCAGTTGTGCGAGGTGCGATTCACCGCGCATCTCGTTGAGCGGGTCGTCGATGCGGCGCCGGCTTGGGATCGGCAGGGGCTCCATCGTGCGTGGATCGAGCGCCGTGCCACGATCGAACGGATAGAGGAACTTGCGGTACTCGTAGGAAAGGTTCACCTGGGTGTCCTGGCCATACCAGGCCAGCGACGGCGCGACCAGCGTTTCGCGGTTCTCGCCGAAATTGCGCCAGTAGGACTCGTCGATGTAGTCGGCCACAAGACGGTAGGCCAGGCCCGATGTGCCGATCGCGCCGGTGGTGTCGATCGTTCCGCCCGCGCCGTTCTTGCCATGGCCGTATGTCGTGCCAAGAAGCGACAGCGAGGTGGACCGTTGCAGCGATGGGCGCTTGCTCACGATGTTGATGACACCGCCGGGGTCCATGATCCCGTAGAGCAGTGATGCCGGACCCTTCAGTACTTCGACGCTGTCCGCGTTGGCGTTCAGACTGCGGCCCTGTACCAGCGGCATGCCGTTGCGCATGACTGAGCCGTCCCGGTTGTTGCCGAAGCCGCGCTTCATGATGGCATCCATCGTTCCGGCCAGCGTGTTGCCCTGGGTGATCCCGCTGATGTTGTTGACGGCATCGTCAAGGTTGCGCGGCCGCTGGTCGATCATGACCTGCGCGGGCACGATATTCACGGCCTGCGGGGTATCCATCAGCGGTGCATCCGAGCGCAGTACCGAGGTGGTTTGTGGCGCGCGATAGCTTTCGGCGTCCGCGCTGACCGTGACCGGGGGGAGCGCGGCAATGTGGTCGTCGCGGGCCGGTTCGTCCTGCGTGACGTTGCGCACCAGGACGTAGCTGCCGTCGGCATTGGCCGACGCGGCCAAGCCGGTGCCTTGCAGGATTGCGTCGAGCCCTTCGCGCACACCATATTGACCGCGCAGGCCGTGGCTTTGCCGATTGGCAGCTTGCTCGGGCGTGAACGCCAGCAGGATGCCGGCCTCGCGGCCGAAGCGATTCAGCGTGGCCTGCAGCGGGCCAGCGGGAATGTCGTAGGAGTGCTGCGACGATGTGGCCTGCGCGGGCGCGCCCTGCGCCAGCGCGTAGCTGGACCACGGCAAGGTGGCGCCGCACAAGGCGGCGAGCACGATCGAATATTGCAGGACATAGGCGGAGCGGCGGCGCGGCAGCGCCAGGATCTGGTGCGACATGGATTCTGCGGACGAAGATGCGTAAAGGGTTTCATCTCCTATGTCACGCGAGAATCCGGAACAGACCACCAGTCGGCAAAAAAGCTGAGAGCCGCGCGAAAATTACGCCGGAAGTACGGTGGTCCAGTAACGCGTCAGATAATGGATGCGGATCGGCAGAGCGGTTCGAAGTGCATCGAGAATGCGATTGGTGTTCGCCAGCGGGAACGTGCCCGATACGCGCAGATTGGCGACGGCGGGGTCGCAACGTAGCCGGCCTGGCCGGTAACGGTCGATCTCACTCAGGAACTCGGCCAAGGGCATGTCCGTGGCCACGAGCATGCCGTCTTTCCAGGCGATATCGCTATTTGGCAGTGTCCGGTGTGCATCGACGGCGCCCGACGTATAGCGCGCCTGCCAGCCAGCGACTATCACGCGACTGGCGCTGGTATTGGCCTGCGGCCGGATCGCGACGGCACCCTCGGTGACGCCGATCCAGCCCGCATCGGCCAGTTGGCGCACCGCGAATCGTGTTCCGAGCGGTTGCAGCGTGGCATCGCGCGTGGCGACCACGAAGGGCCTGCGTGCAGCCCGGGGATCTTGACCGGTCTCGATGAAGATTTCGCCGCGCAGCAGGTTGATGCGCCTTTCGTCGGCCGTGAAGGCCACGTCGATCGCAGTGTCCGTGTTCAGCCTGACCTGTGTGCCGTCGTCGAGTGTGAGCTGACGCTGCTCTCCCACAGCGGTGTGCGCGTCGGCCAGCCAGTCCTGCAACGGAGCGTGACCCTTCGCAGCCCACACCGCTGCCCCGCCCGCGAATACGGTTGCCAGCGCCGTGACGGCCTGGCGCCTGCTGGCCGAGCGTGGCGGGGTCAGTGCCGCGCGTGCGACGGTGGCGGCCAATGGCGATGCAACACTGCGTAGTCGAGCATTGACTGCCTCAATGTGTGACCACGCGCGAGCATGATCGGGATGTTGGGTCAGCCAGTTGCGCCACGCGGCGCGCGTGGCATCGTCGGCGCCATGTCCTTGCAGTGCAAGCAGCCATTCCACGGCGGCACGTGCCACGTGAGGCGGAATGGCATGGCCCGGTGCGCTCATGAGGCAGGCAATGCGAAGTAGCACTGTGTGCAGGCGCGCACCAGATACCGTTTGACTGTGGTCACCGAGATCCGCAAGGCCGCGGCGATCTCGGCCTGGCTCAGTCCTTCGAGTTGTGCCATCAGGAATGCGCGCTTGACGGCCACGGGCAATCCTTCGAGTAGTTCTGCGATCTCATGAAGGGTTTCCAGCAGGATCGCCCGCTCTTCTACGGAAGGTACCAGTGCCGCCGGCTGACTGGCGAGCGCTTCCATATAGGCCTGTTCCAGCTTCTCGCGCCGCCATTGGTTGGCCAGCACACGCTGCGCGACGGTAGTCAGGAACGCGCGCGGTTCGACAATTGCCAACGCTTCTTCGCGTGCCAGGAGCCGCATGAACGTGTCATGCGCAAGGTCGGCGGAACGATGCCAACAGCCGACCTTGCGATGCAGCCAGCCAAGCAGCCATCGGTGGTGGCCGCTGTAGAGTGTGTGGATATCGTGGTGCGGACCAGCGTCGGCTGCCATCGTCCATTCCTTGTTGCCCGACGGGCCTGCTGAAGGTGAGTAACGACTTGTAAATGAGAATCGTTATTATATGGAGTGCCCATGTGGCGTGCAATCGATGTCGTGGCGTCGCCGCCACGGCAGTCCGCCGAAATCAGTCGAAGGTTTCCACGTGGCAATTCATTCCCGGCTTGCCGGGCAGGACCAGTTGGGCATCGGGCCCCTTGTCCCAGAACAGCGCTTCGCCATCGGCGATGGTCGCCGCGTAGCGTGCGCCCGAGGCGGCCGGTGTCTGCTTCAGCACCAGTTGCTGGTCCAGCCAGCGCAGGTACGCGTATCCGGGGGCTGTCTGCACGAACGTCCCGGCGATGACAGCCTCGATGCCTGGGCAGCGAATTCCGAACGGCCCGCGGCTGATGCCCTTGTCGTCCTGCGTGCGTGCGCCAGCGTAGCTGTGTCGCAGTTCGTAAATGCGCTGCAGGTAGCTGGTTGTCGCACACGCCCTTGCGTCATCCGATTTCCAGCAGTCGTTTCGACCCTTGACCCAGCCGCGCTGCTCTGCCAGCAGCCGCTTTTTCTGCGCTGTCGGCAATGAGTGCGCGTCAAGCGCCAGCCCATAGAGCCGGGTGGTTTCGCGGTCTAGCCGTGCGAGCGTGTCGTCCTTGCAGATCAGTTGTTCGGTTTGCCCTTCTGCCGCCTTGCAATCGAAGCTCGGGCTGGCGGCAGAGGCGATGCCGCTCACGCACAGCATGACCGGCGACGCTGTCAGCAGGGCAAGGCGGACGAGCATCGCAGGGGCTCCAGTGAGGAACGTCAGTTCGGGCCGCGATCGATAACGACGAAATACTTGCGCACCGGTTCGATGACCTCGAACACGCCCTCAAATCCTGCGGGGATCACGCAAGCATCGCCGGGACCGAACTCGCGCGCGTCACCGGTGTGGCTGGTGATGCGCAGACGCCCGCTGACGACGTGAAAAAATTCTTCCTTGCCTGCGGGGAACGCGATGCGCCACGCACCGGGTTCACAGGCCCAGATGCCGCAGTCGAAATCGCCTTGGTTCGCGCTGTAGTGCGTCCAGGTGGTGCGGTCCGGGTTGCCCTTGACGAGCCGGTCAGGCCGGGGGTTGTCGTGGCTCGGCGCTGGCTCGGTACGGAAATCTGTCAGGGTGACCTGTAAGGGCTTTGTGGCGGTATTCACAGCGGGAGGGCGCAAGGACGTTGAAATCGTAAGTGTAGTCTCATGGCCGCCTGAATCCGCGACATCTGCTTGCATGCATGTGCGGCTGCGTTACGGGCGCCCCTGCGTGAACCTGATGTGCATGACGTGATGTGCATAAGACTAGAATCCGGCGAACGGGCGGGTCGTCGCTGAACGGGTTGAGTATCCGGACGCCGGTGTTTGCGTAGTCGCGAACGTTCCGCGTCACCACGGTCAGTCCGTGCACAAGCGCGGTGGCGGCTATCAATTTGTCGAGCGCGTTTTCGGCGTACGGCACACGCAAGTGTCCCCAGAGTTCAATGATGCGTGCATCGACGGCAAGGATGCTGTGTGCATAGCGCCTCTGGACACCCAGCAGCCATTCGTCGAGCACCTTGCATTGTTGCCGGTCTCCGCGATATCGCTTCAGTTCCACGCCGCGACGCAGTTCCCCAAGCGTGACGACAGAGATGAACAACTCATGCTCTTCCGTATCGGCGTCTTCGAAGAAGGCAAGCACGCCCGGGTCTGCCCGGGAGCGCTTGCGCTGCTCACTGATGATGTTGGTATCGACCAGATACATGTTCGGTCGCCCCGGCTATTGGATTCGTGCGAAGTCCCGCTCATCGCAGGGATCGCCGGGAGGTATGGCCATGATGAATGCCGCAAGCGACTTGCGACGTGTCTGACGTGCGCTGGATGCCGAAGCCGTTGGCTTGGACCGTGCGTTGGCGGCGTTGTCGGCCTCGGGTTTCGTACTGGCGTGGCGCGCCTTGCGAGAGGGAGTGTTCTGCATGATGTGGCTCCTTGTCGAGTGAATGAACAGGGCGTCATCGTGCACCATGGCAACGCGAAAAGTTGTGTCGGTCTGTGCCGGGTGGGTTGATGCAAGGCAAAAGAAATGGACTTTGCCCGTTTGGCCGGAAGCGGGGCCCAAAAAGAAATGCCCCGGCGCGCGGGATCGCCGGGGCAGTAAGAGTTGCCAAGTCGTTTCAGGGTCGTGTCGAGTGACCCCGCAGCCAGTGTGCCGTTTGAGGCCCCTTTGCTCCAATAACTCACATGAGTTATTGCGCATCAGGAAGGATGAAGCCCAGTTGCGCCAGTACGCCTGCGGCTGCCTGGGCGACGCTGCCCCCATGGGCGGGCATGATGATATGGGCGACTTCCCGATAGATCGGGTCGCGCTCGCAAAAGAGCGCCTCGAGCCGGGCGCGCGGGTTTTCGGCCTGCAACAGGGGGCGCGCGCGGTTGCGCCGGGTGCGTTTCCAGAGTTCTGGCAACGTTGCGTCGAGGTAGATCACGCGGCCGCGCGTGCGCAGCATCTCGCGGTTTTCCTGCCGCAGCACGGCACCTCCGCCGGTGGCCAGCACAATGCCGCTGCGCTGCGTCAATTCATCGAGTACGCGTGCCTCGCGCTGACGGAAGCCTTCCTCGCCTTCGAGTTCGAAGATCGTGGCCACCCGTACGCCGCAGCGCGCTTCGATTTCCTGGTCGGTATCGAAGAACGGGCGGCCGAGCGACTGCGCGACGGCGCGCCCGACAGTCGTCTTGCCGGCGCCCATGAAACCGATGAAGAAGATGTTGTCCCCGGAGGTGTGCTGGTCCAAGTTCGTGCGCCGCAGCCCGCTGGTACTACCGAACGGTAGCACGTATGCGGCGCGTCTTCATCCATCTCCCCGGGGTGCCGGCGGCCGGTTCAATGACCCGAAACCATTGCCTGTTTTGGGTCGTGCGGCGCCGCATTGCGGGCGCCCACCTGCTTGACGATCAGTGCGGCGGCGGCGATGAACGCCGGTACCGCCAGCAGCGTGAAGATCCTGTCGAAGCCCAGATGCATGCGCAGCAGTTCTGCGCCGAGGAGCGCGCCGGTGATGCCCCCGAAACGACCGATGCCAAGCATCCATGCCACGCCGGTGGCACGGCCTTGCGTCGGGTAGAACCCGGCAGCCAGCGAGGGCATCGACGATTGGGCGCCGTTCATTGCGGTGCCTGCCAGGAAAATCAGCGCGCCGAGTACGAACTGCTCGCCGCCAGCGCCCTGGCCCACGGCATAGATCAGCACGCCGGTTAGCGCGTAGGTAATGGCGATGACCTTGTTCGGGTTGAATCGGTCCATGAACCAGCCGGCCGCGATGGTGCCGATGCCGCCGCCGAGCGGGAACAGGGCAGTCAGGAACGAAGCGCGTTGCAGCGTGAAGCCAGCGTCCTTCATCAGCGTCGGCATCCAGCTCGTCAGCAGGTAGAAAATCACCAGGCCCATGAAGTAGGTGAGCCACAGCATGGCCGAGCCCAGGCGGTAACGCGGTGCCAGCACCGTGCCGATGGCCGATGCCGCTGCCGGCGCGGTCTCGCTGATCGTGAATGCGCGGGCGTCATTCACGTTGGCGCCGGTGACGCGGGCCAGCACTTTGCGAATCTGGTCGGCGGGGTACTGGCGCACGACCATGTAGCGGATCGATTCGGGCAGCGTGGCTACCAGCAGTACCGCCAGGACCAGCGGCACGATGCCTCCGGCGACCAGCACGCTATGCCAGCCGTAATGAGGAATGATCGCTGCGGCAAAGAAGCCGCCCGCAGCCGATCCGAGCGGGAAGCCGCAGAACATGGTGTTGACGAGCACAGCGCGACGGCGAGCCGGCGCGTACTCGGACATCAGCGTGACCGCGTTGGGCATCGCTGCGCCAAGTCCCAGGCCGGTCAGGAAGCGCATGACCGTCAGCCACCAGACGGTCGGGGCGAAGGCCGTGGCCAGGCTGCAGGCGCCAAAGAAAAACACCGAAAGCACCAGCACCTTCTTGCGGCCGACGCGGTCGGCCATCGGGCCCGCGAAGATCGCGCCAAACGCAAGCCCGAAGAGCGCCGCACTCATCACCGGACCAAGTGACGATTTCTCGATCCCCCAGTCCTGCACCAGGGCCGGGGCAACATATCCCATTGCCGCCGTGTCAAAGCCATCCACGGCGACGATCATGAAACATAGGATCAAGATAAGCCACTGATACGCGGAGAAGCGTTGGCTGTCGATAAGCGACTGGACGTCGAGCGTGCCAGTTGCGGGGCGCAAGGTCTGGGACATGATTGTCTCCGTTCTCGGATCTGTCGGTGGCTGATCCTGCACCTCTTTAGTGGGCGATTGGAGCAACCGTGCATCGATATTGTTCTAAGGGCGAACTACTGTTCTCGATAGGAACGGATCATACGCAGCGTTTTTGCGTGCGAAGTATCGGCGTAAACCCGCAAGGCAGGTCAGATCATGACCCGCGATTCCGTCACGAAGGCGCGGCGGCAAAGGGCTGGCGGCGTGTTCGCGGATAGCGCAAAGAATTTTGCGAGGGCAGGCGCCGAGTGGCCCCGGAAACGCTAGCGGCTTGCCGCAATACGGCGGATCGCTTCGGCGAACGCCTCGGCCACTGGCTCCAGCGTGCGATCGCTTCTGCGCAGCAGGCCGATCGGTTCCTCGGTGCCCTGCGTGTCGAACGGCAGCAGCACCAGTTCGCCGCCCGCGACCGCGCGTTGCGTTGCCGATAGCGGTGCGGCCCAGACGCTGTCGCTTTGCTGCGCCACGAGCCGGCCCAGGTACGCGTCCGCCGTCTCAAGGCAGCCGTCGGGCAAGGCGAAGCCATGCCGTGCCAGCAGGCTTTCGGTGCTGTGGCGCGGAATCGAGCCAAGCGCCGGCACCACCATCGGCCACGCCACCACATCGCGCATCGTTGGCCGCGCGTTGTCCGCGAGCGGATGGCCGGTGCGCACCGCCAGCACCAGCGGCTCGGCCGCCAGCGATTCGAACCAGAGGCCTTCCATCGCCGCCGGGTCGTCCATGCGGCCGATCACCACGTCGAGCACATCGGCCTTGAGCAGGTCGATCAGCGTCCGGTTCATCCCGCTCTGCACGGCAAGCCCGACTTCCGCATGGCTCGCGCGAAACTGCGTCACCGCCTCAAGCAGCAGCGCCGGGACGATGCTCGGCAACGCGCCCACGCGAATGCGCTCCTGCCGGGGGGCGTCCGCGCCGCCCAGGCTGTCCGCTGCAGCGTCGACGTCCTCGAGCACGCGTAGTGCATGGCGCAGGAAGCGCATCCCGGCGGCCGTCAGGTCCGTACCGGCGCGCTGGCGCACGAGCAGCCGCGTGCCCACCAGTTCCTCGAGCTCGGTCAGCGTCTTGGACACCGCGGGCTGCGTCAGGCCAAGCCGCTCGCCGGCCCGGCCCAGATGCTGGGTCTGCGCCACGGCGACAAAGCAATGCAGGTGCCGCAGCCGGATTCGGCTTCGGAATGCGTCGGTGCGGCCTCCCCGTGACGGCTGATTGGCATCCATAACAAAAAGTCATTCAAATTGCGGAAAAACTCAATTTACATGACTTACAGCGTTGCATAAAGTCGAGCCCATCGATTCCTACAACCACGGAGACAGCGCGATGCCCCCACGCTCCGCCCGCCCCGACCAGTACCGTCGCCCGTACTGGAACACCCAGCCCGAATACCGCTTCGATCCGTATGCCTCGACGCAGCTTCGCTCGCCGGGCCAGCCGCTGATTGCGCTGCCGCAGTCGCTTTCCGAGGTGACGGGCCCGACGTTCGGCCCCGAATTTGTCCGGCAGGGCGATAACGACCTGACCGTTGGCAATGGCGGAGAACCGATCGGCGAGCGCATCCTGGTCACCGGCCGCGTGCTCGACGAGAACGGCCGCCCGGTGCCAAATGCGCTGATCGAAGTCTGGCAAGCGAATGCCGCCGGCCGCTATGTGCACAAGCGCGACCAGCACGACGCGCCGCTGGACCCGCATTTCTCGGGCGAAGGCCGCATGATCACCGACGCCAATGGCCACTACCAGTTCAAGACGATCAAGCCGGGCGCCTATCCCTGGCGTAACCACCACAACGCCTGGCGGCCGCAACACATCCACTTCTCGCTGTTCGGCAATGCATATGCCACGCGGTTGGTCACGCAGATGTACTTCCCCGGCGACCCGCTGCTGCCGTTCGACCCGATCTTCAACTGTGTGCCCGACGAAAAGGCGCGCGACCGACTGATCGCCGCCCTGGACTGGGAAACCACCGCCCCCGAGTACGCGCTCGGATACCGTTTCGATATCGTGCTGCGCGGCCGCGACGCCACGCCGATGGAGTAAAGGCCATGCTGTACGCCACCGCATCCCAGACCGTTGGTCCCTACCTGCATATCGGCCTGACCGGCCTGAACTGCGCCGACCTGACCGCCGACGCCCCTGACCTGGCCCCACAGCGCATCGTGATCGAAGGCCGCGTCTTCGATGGCAAAGGCGAGCCTGTGCCAGACGGCATGGTCGAGATCTGGCAGGCGAATCCCGCCGGCCGCTATCGCCACCCGGAAGACACGCGCGATCTCGCTCTGGTCCCCGGCTTTACCGGGTTCGGCCGCGTGCCGACCGAAGCAGACGGCTCGTTCCGCTTCGTCACCGTCAAGCCCGGCGCCGTGCCCGACGGCGAAGGACGCCCGCAGGCGCCGCACATCATGGTGTCGGTGTTCATGCGCGGCCTGGTCAAGCACGTTGCCACGCGCATGTATTTCCCCGAAGAGACCGCCACCAACGCCGCCGATGGTGTGCTGTCGCTGGTGCCGGCCGATCGCCGCGCCACGCTGATCGCCCAACCGAACGGCCAGAGCAGCTATCGCTGGGACGTTGTGCTGCAGGGGGCGGACGAGACCGTCTTTTTCGATATCTGATGTCCGTAAAGCGCGGCGCGGGGTTCCACCCGCGCCGCGCTTTGCATGACAATCGGCGCATTACCACCGGTACGCCCCCACCGACGATGCCCACGTTCTCCCGCCTGACTGATCCGATGTTCGGTAGTCCCGCCGTGCTCGACATCTTTTCCGATGCCGGCACAGTGCGCCGCATGCTTGCTGCCGAAGCCGCCCTTGCGTGGGCCGAAGCGCAGTGCGGCGTGATTCCGACCGAGGCTGCCGCCTTCATTACCGAGACTTGCGCCAGCCCCGATGTGATCGACTTCGACGCGCTGGCGCAGGCTGCCGTTTCCGGCGGCAATCTCGCCATCCCGTTTGTGAAGCAGTTGACCGCCGCCGTGACGCAGCGCGATGCCGACGCCGGACGCTACGTCCACTGGGGCGCCACGAGCCAGGACATCATCGATACCGCTCTGGTGCTGCAACTGGGCGATGCGCTCGGCGCCATCGAATCCGACCTGCTGCGCCTCGGCGATGCCTGCGCAGTGTTGGCTGCCACGCATCGCGCCACGCCGATGGTCGCGCGCACGTGGTTGCAGCACGCCTTGCCGACGACATTCGGCTGCAAGGCCGGCGGATGGCTCGATGCGCTGCGTCGCGACCTGGAACGGCTCGATCGCGTACGCAAGCAGGCTCGTGCGCTACAGTTCGGCGGTGCCGCCGGCACGCTGGCCAGCCTGGGCGATGCAGCCCCCGCCGTTGCCGCCCGCTTCGCCGCCGAACTTGGACTCGATCTGCCTGACCTGCCATGGCATGCGCACCGCGACCGCCTGGTGGAAGTGGCCACCGCGCTTGGCATGCTGACCGGCACGCTGGGCAAGATGGCGCGCGATATCTCTCTGATGATGCAGACCGAGATTGCCGAGGTGGCCGAGCCGTCGGGCCCGGGGCGCGGCGGCTCCAGCACGATGCCGCACAAGCGCAACCCAGTGGGCTGCGCGGCAGTGCTGACCGCTGCCATACGTGTGCCGCCGCTGGTGGCGACGATGCTGGCCGGCATGACGCAGGAGCATGAGCGCGCGCTCGGTGGCTGGCAGGCGGAGTGGGATACGCTGCCGCAGATCGCTGCGTTGGCCGCGGGCGCGCTGCGCCAGATGAGCGATGTTGCTGGCGGCCTTCAGGTCGATGCGGCCCGAATGCGCGCGAACCTCGATATCACGCACGGCCTGATCCTGGGCGAGGCCGCCATGCTCGAACTTGGCCGGCGCATTGGCCGGCTGCCCGCCCATCATCTTGTCGAGCAGGCATCGCGCCGTGCCGTGGCCGATGGCTGCACGCTGCGCACTGCGCTGGCGCGCACGCTTGCCGAAGATCCCAAACATGCTGGATTGCTCGACGACGAGACGCTTGATCGCCTGAGCGATCCGGCCCAGTACGCAGGACAATCCGAACGCTTTGCCGATGCAGCAGCAGCAGCATGGCACGCTGCACGCGCGAATCATGCAAATCACGCGAATCACAAAAAGGCCTGACTGGAGACTACCTTGCCTTACCTCGATCAAGCCGGCGCCCGACTGTTCTACACCGTCGACGGACCCGACGACGCACCCGCCATCGTTTTCTCCAACTCGCTCGGCACGGACCATACGATGTGGAAGCCGCAGGCCGACGCATTGGCGGGCCGCTTCCGCGTGGTGCGCTACGACGTGCGCGGACATGGCCGCTCGACCACCGCCGAAACCGCGCTCACCGTGGAAACGCTGGGCCGCGACGTGCTCGCCATCCTCGATGCGCTGCCGATCGATAAGGCTGTGTTCTGCGGGCTTTCGATGGGCGGCCTGACCGGCATGTGGCTCGGCATTCATGCGCCGGAACGTTTTTCAAAAATCGTACTGTCCAACACCGCGCCGAAGATCGGCACGGCCGATGGCTGGAACACCCGCATCGATGCCGTGATGCGCGACGGCATGGGCGACCTTGTCGAAGCATCGTTGGGCCGCTGGTTCACGCCGGGCTTCGTCGCCACGGCGGGACGCGCGCTCGATGACCTGCGCGATGTGATGGCAAGCCTGGATCCGCGCGGATATGCGGCCAGTTGCGCAGCCGTGCGTGATGCGGACCTGCGCGACGCGGTCAAGACCATCCCCGTTCCGGTGCTGGTGATCGCAGGCAGCGACGATCCGTCCACCACGGCGGATGAGGGCAGGGCGCTGGCCGCCGCCATTCCCGGCGCTATCTATATGGAGCTGCACGCCGCCCACCTTTCGAACCGCGAACAGCCGGGCCGCTTCACGGCTGCGCTGCTTGACTTCATCAATGGCCGCCGGCCGGTGACCGACGACCAGGCGCGCTACGACGCTGGGCTCTCCGTGCGCCGGGAAGTGCTCGGCAGCGCGCACGTAGATCGCTCGCTGCAACGGCTGACGCCGTTGAACGAGGAGTTCCAGAACCTGATCACGCGCTATGCATGGGGTGAGATCTGGACGCGCGAGGGCCTGCCGCGCCACACGCGCAGCCTGATTACCATCGCCATGATGGTGGCGCTGAACCGATCGGAAGAGCTGAAGCTGCATCTGCGTGCGGCGGCGAACAACGGCGTCACGCGCGACGAGATCAAGGAGGTGCTGCTGCAGACCGCGATCTACTGCGGCGTGCCGGCCGCCAACTCGGCATTCCATATGGCCGAGGAAGTGTTCGCGGACGTTGACCGCGCACGCGGCTGAGCCTCGGCCTATCGTTTCTCACCCTCGCCCCGCTTGCCCCTCAGACGTCCTTCATGGCAAACGCCGGCAGGCGGGCGCGGCCCGAGTCGCGGAACGCCGTTGGCGTCTGCCC
>NZ_ALOU01000012.1 GCF_000292345.1 Cupriavidus sp. BIS7 | reverse complement strand
TGTGGTGGTCTAATTTCCTCGGACAGGTCGATAGGAGGACAATCCGGAATCGACGAGGAAGAAAGATAGATGACAAGAAGGCGCCGACAATTTGACGCCAGCTTCAAGCTGGAAGTAGTACGGATGGTGCGAGACCAAGGATTATCGGTCAGCGAGGTTTGCCGGTCGATGGAGCTTGGTGAGACGGCCGTTCGGCGCTGGATGGCGCAGTACGATGCAGAGTGCGCTGGCGGGCCTGGCGTGGGCAAGCCGCTGACGGCGGAGCAGCAGCGCATCCGGCAACTGGAGGCGGAGAATCGGCAACTGCGTGAGGACAACACGTTACTAAAAAAAGCCTCGGCCTTCTTTGCGCGGGAACTGAAGTGAGCTACCGGGTGGTAGCCCACTTGCAACAGGAGGCCGTATCGGTCAGTAACGCCTGCCGGGTATTGCAGGTGAGCCGCTCGGGCTACTATGCGCACCGCCGCGCCAAGCCAAGCATGAAGACTCTGCAGGAGCAGACCCACGTCAAAGCGGCGTTTGCTGCGAGCGGCGCGAGCTACGGCAGCAGGCGTGTCATGCATGCGGTGCGGGAACAAGGGGTGCGCCTTGGCCGGTACCGCATTCGTAGGCTGATGCGCGAGGCGGACTTGCGTGCGACCTGGAAGCGTAAGTTCGTGTCGACGACTGACAGCAAGCACACCCTGCCAGTGGCAGAGAACGTGCTGAACCGGCAATTTGACGTGGCCGAGCCGAATCGGGCCTGGACGTCGGACATCACCTATGTTCGCACGGCCCAGGGCTGGCTGTATCTGGCTGTCGTGCTGGACTTGTACTCGCGCAAGGTCGTGGGCTGGTCGATGGCGCCGACCATGCCGGCCGACCTGGTGATGTCGGCACTGAGCATGGCACTGCAGCAACGAAGGCCAGCGCCGGGACTGCTGCTGCATTCGGATAGGGGCAGTCAGTACGCGAGCGCGGAGTATCAGGCCTTGTTGGCACGCCATCAGATTGTTTGCAGCATGAGTCGAAAAGGCAATTGCTGGGATAACGCGGTGACGGAACGATTCTTCCTGAACCTGAAGATGGAGCGCGTCTGGCAGCGTCAATACGCCAACCACGCCGAGGCACGGCGCGACATCACCCAGTACATCGTTGGCTTTTATAACCCGGTGCGCTTGCACTCAACCCTGGGGTATCTGTCGCCCGCTGCCTACGAGGCGAAATCGACAGTGAAACAACCTATCTGCCTGTCCGAAATTACTTGACCACTACA
>NZ_ALOU01000011.1 GCF_000292345.1 Cupriavidus sp. BIS7 | reverse complement strand
CCGCCAGCGGGAGAGGGGAGCGGATCTCGTGACACAGCCTCACTCCTGATCGGCGACCACACATTTCACTCCGCTTTCCGCCAGCATCGTGTCGAACGGCGCCAGTAGCGGCTCGTCCGTGAACAGTCGGTCGATGCTTGCCAGCGGCGCCAGTTCCACCATGGCCTGCCGGTTGAACTTGCTGGCGTCCGCGGCCAGCCAGATTTCGCGCGAGTGTTCCATGATCGTGCGCGCCACCTTGACCTCGCGGAAGTCGTAATCGCGCAGCGTGCCATCGGCCTCGATCCCGGAGATGCCGATCAGCCCGATATCCACCTTGAACTGGCGGATGAACTCCACCGTGGCCTCGCCGACGATGCCGCGGTCGCGCGAACGCAGCACGCCGCCGGCGACGATGACTTCGCAGTCGGGGTTATCCGCGAGGATATTTGCCACGTTCAGGTTGTTGGTGATCACGCGCAGCCCCCGATGGTGGATCAGCGCGCGCGCCACTTCCTCCACCGTGGTGCCGATGTTCAGGATCAGCGAGCAGCCCTCCGGCACCGCCGCCGCCACGGCACGCGCAATGCGCGCCTTGCCTTCCGCATTGAGTACCTGCCGTTGCCGGTAGGCAATGTTCTCCGTCGTCGATCCCTCCATTCTTACCCCGCCGTGAAACCGGGCAAGCATGCCGTTCTCCGCCAGCAGATTGACGTCGCGGCGGACGGTTTGCAGGGTCACGCCGAACTTGTGCGCGAGTTCGTCGATGGAGGCGAAGCCCCGCGTGCGGACTTCCTCGAGAAGAGCGGTCTGGCGTGGATTGAGCGTCATGTCCGGCATTCTAGTTCAAACAGAAACGAAAACAAATGACGCATCGCAGTATTGTTTTGTGTTCGTTTTTGAGCTAAAACGAGCGGGTTGCTATGAAAAGTGCGCTTCAGCCGTAGTTTTCGAAGTGGCTGGGCCGTCACAAGAATATTGGAGACTGGATGCAGCTCAGCCTGGAAGGCATTGCGCAACATGTGGGATCGCAAGCCTATCTCTACCCGATGTCGCTGGCCCCGATGGCCGGCGCCGTCACCATCCTGTTGGGGACCACACAGGCCGGCAAGACCTCGCTGATGCGGGTCATGGCCGGGCTGGACAAGCCCGCCGCCGGCCGCGTGCTGGTGGACGGCGCGGACGTGACCGGTGTGCCGGTTCGCGATCGCAACGTGTCGATGGTCTACCAGCAGTTCATCAACTACCCGTCGCTGCGGGTGTTCGACAACATCGCCTCGCCACTGCGGCTGCGCCGCGATCATCACGCGGACATTGCCACGCGCGTACGCTCGCTGGCCGCGCGGCTGCATATCGATCACCTGCTGGATCGCTATCCCGCCGAGCTATCGGGCGGCCAGCAGCAACGTGTGGCGCTGGCGCGCGCGCTGGCCAAGAGTGCGCCGCTGATGCTGCTGGATGAACCGCTGGTCAACCTTGACTACAAGCTGCGCGAGGAACTGCGTGAGGAATTGACCCAGCTATTCGCGCAGGGCGATGCCACCGTGATCTACGCCACCACCGAACCGGCTGAAGCGCTGTTGCTTGGCGGTTACACGGCGGTGCTGGATGCCGGCGAACTGCTGCAGTACGGCCCGACCCCCGAGGTATTCCACTATCCGGCGTCCCTGCGCGTGGCCCGCGCATTCAGTGACCCGCCGATGAACCTTGTCGATGGCACGCTTGCCAACGGCCGTGTCACGCTGGCCGGCAATATCGTGATCCCGCTGCCCGACGTGACTGCGGCGGATGGCCTCGTCACGGTCGGTGTGCGCGCCGGCGCGCTGCGGCTGCATGCCGTGCCGCAGGCTGTGGCGGTGCCGGGCCGGGTAGCGCTGGCCGAGCTGTCCGGCTCGGATACGTTCGTGCACGTGGACACGTCAGCCGGCAGCCTGGTGGCACAGTTCGCAGGCGTGGTCGATCTCGAACTGGGCGCGCCGTTGTCGCTACATATCGAGCCAGCGCAGATCTATCTGTTCAACGCGGCGGGCGATCGGATTCATGCGCCGCGCCGTCCCGGCACGCTGGCGAATCAGTCTGCGGCGCCGATGATCGAATCCGGAGTCTGACATGGCGCGTATCGATCTCGACCTCGCGCATGCCTATGTCGCCAATCCGCAGAAAGATGAAGACTACGCGCTGCTGCCGTTGCGCTTTTCATTCGAGGATGGCGGCGCCTATGCGCTGCTGGGTCCGTCCGGCTGCGGCAAGACCACGCTGCTGAACTGCATCTCGGGGCTGCTGCGCCCATCGCAGGGCACGATCAGCTTTGACGGCAACGATGTGACTGGGGCCACGCCGCAGGCGCGCAATATCGCGCAGGTGTTCCAGTTCCCGGTGATCTACGACACGATGACGGTCGGTGAGAACCTGGCGTTTCCGCTGCGCAACCGCGGCGTGCCGGCCGCGCAAGTCAGGGAGCGCGTTGGCCGCGTGGCCGAAATGCTCGACCTGTCCGCGGCGCTGGACCGCCGCGCAAGCGGTCTGGCTGCCGACGCCAAGCAGAAGATCTCGCTTGGCCGCGGCCTTGTGCGTCAGGACGTCTCGGCGATCCTGTTCGACGAACCGCTGACCGTGATCGACCCGCATCTGAAATGGCAGTTGCGCCGCAAGCTCAAGGAGATCCATCACGAGTTCCGCCTGACGCTGATCTACGTCACCCACGACCAGACCGAGGCACTGACGTTTGCGGACCAGGTGGTGGTGATGTCGCGCGGCAAGGCCGTGCAGGTGGGCTCTGCGGACGCGCTGTTCGAGCGGCCCGCGCATACGTTCGTTGGCCACTTTATCGGATCGCCGGGCATGAATTTCCTGCACGGAGAATGGCGTGACGGCGCCATCGAGGTGGCGGGGCGCCGCTACACGCCTGAACTGCCGGCGGACACTGCGGCTGCCTTGCAGGCGGCGGGCCGCTTCAAGATCGGCGTGCGTCCCGAATACCTGAAGCTGGCTTCCGGCGACGATTCCCAGGCCATGCCCGTGCGCGTGGAGCGCGCGCAGGACATCGGCACGTACTGGCTGGTGACGTCGACCGTGAATCATGGCGAGTCAGCGACGCTGCGTGCGCGGCTGGGCGTGGAGGCGGCCCATCTGAGTCCCGGCGACACCGCACGGCTGTCGCTGTTCAACCGCCATACCTGCTTCTATATCAACGAGGAACTGGTCCAATGAAGCCCGTCAACCAGAAGGCCTGGCTGCTGGTCTTGCCCGTGGTGCTGTGCGTGGCGTTCTCGGCCATCCTGCCATTGATGACGATCGTCAACTATTCGGTGCAGGACATCATCGCGCCCGACCGGCGCGTGTTCGTCGGCACCGAGTGGTTCCGCACGGTGCTGCGCGACGACGAACTGCACGGCGCGTTGTTCCGGCAGCTTGGCTTTTCGCTGGCCGTGCTGTGCGTGGAGATTCCGCTGGGCATCCTGCTGGCGCTGTCTATGCCGGCCAAGGGCTGGAAGGCGTCGGCCACGCTGGTGATCATCGCGCTGTCGTTGCTGATTCCATGGAACGTCGTTGGCACGATCTGGCAGATCTTCGGGCGTACTGATATCGGCCTGCTTGGCGCGGCGCTCGACGGGCTCGGCTTCAACTACAACTACACGGGCAGTGCCGTGGATGCCTGGGTGACCGTGCTCGTGATGGATGTGTGGCACTGGACGCCGCTGGTCGCGCTGCTCTGCTACGCGGGGCTGCGTGCGATTCCAGATGCCTATTACCAGGCCGCGCAGATCGATGGTGCCTCGCGCTTCGCGGTGTTCCGGTTCATTCAACTCCCCAAGCTGCGTGGCGTGCTGATGATCGCCGTGCTGCTGCGCTTCATGGACAGCTTCATGATCTACACGGAGCCGTTCGTGCTGACCGGCGGCGGCCCCGGCAACGCCACCACGTTCCTGTCCCAGTACCTGACGCAGAAGGCCGTGGGCCAATTCGACCTGGGGCCGGCAGCGGCGTTCTCGATTGTCTACTTCCTGATCATCCTGCTGACCTGCTTCATCCTCTACAACTGGATGCAACGCGCCGGTACGGCCGGCGCCGAGGAGATTCCCAATGGCTGAGCAAGCGCTTCCGGGCCAGCGGGCAAGCTGGTGGCGGCCCGCGTTCCTGACTGTCTACCTGCTGTTTGCCATCGTGCCGATCTACTGGATGGTGAACATGTCGTTCAAGACCAACGAGGAGATCGTCTCCACGCTCTCGCTCTGGCCGGCATCGTTCACGTTCGAGCACTACCTGACCATCTTTACCGATTCGTCCTGGTACTCGGGCTATATCAACTCGATGATCTACGTGGCGATGAACACGGTGATCTCGATCGGCGTGGCCCTGCCGGCGGCCTACGCGTTCTCGCGCTACCAGTTCATCGGCGACAAGCACGTGTTCTTCTGGCTGCTGACCAACCGCATGACGCCGCCAGCGGTGTTCCTGCTGCCGTTCTTCCAGCTGTACACGACGATCGGCCTGATGGATACGCATCTGGGCGTGGCACTGGCCCACCTGGTGTTCAACGTGCCGCTGGCGGTCTGGATCCTGGAGGGCTTCATGTCGGGCGTGCCGCGCGAGATCGACGAGACCGCATACGTGGACGGCTACTCGTTCCCGCGCTTCTTCCTGACGATCTTCCTGCCGCTGATCAAGGCCGGCGTGGGCGTGGCGGCGTTCTTCTGTTTCATGTTCAGCTGGGTGGAACTGCTGCTGGCGCGCACGCTGACATCCGTCAACGCCAAGCCGATCGTGGCGACGATGACGCGTACGGTATCGGCCTCCGGTATGGACTGGGGCGTGCTGGCGGCAGCAGGCGTGCTGACGATCGTGCCGGGTGCGATCGTGATCTGGTTCGTGCGGCACTACATCGCGAAGGGCTTCGCGATGGGACGCGTTTGAGGGAGACGCAGATGCTTAACTGGATGGTGTGGACCACGCCAGTGGCCGTGTTCTTTGCTACGGTGGTGGTCATGCTGATCGCCATGACGATCTGGGAGACGCGCACGCCCACGGTGACGCGCAAGGGCTTCCTGCCAATTGCCACCACGCGTGGCGACCGGCTGTTCATCGGCCTGATGTGCGCCGCGTGGATCAACCTTGCGTGGGTGGGGCTGGGCGAGAAGGTCCAGACGTGGCTGCAGCTTCCGGAAGAGCCGTCGATCTGGATCAGCGCGGGCGTCTCGGCCGTGGTGCTGCTGTTGATCATGCGCCGGGGCTAGCGCGTCTGGCGCCGGAGAATTTGCTGTCATGGGCTGCGAGATCTCGTCCCTTCCCCGGGGCCGCAACCCAATCATAGAGCCGGGGAAGGGGTTCATGAGGAGACACTGATGAAAGAGCGCGTGAAATTGGGGATGTCGGCGCTGGCCTTTGCGGCCGCGCTGGCATGCGGACATGCCGCCTGGGCCGATGAGGCCGCGGCAAAGAAGTGGGTCGACAGTGAGTTCCAGCCGTCGTCGCTGTCCAAGGACAAGCAGATGGCCGAAATGAAGTGGTTCATGGACGCCGCCGCCAAGCTGAAGGCCAAGGGCGTCACCCAGATCAATGTGGTGTCCGAGACCATTACCACGCACGAGTACGAATCGAAGACGCTGACCAAGGCGTTCGAGGAGATCACCGGCATCAAGGTCAACCACGACATCATCCAGGAAGGCGACGTCGTCGAGAAGCTTCAGACCTCGATGCAGTCGGGCAAGTCGATCTACGACGGCTGGATCTCCGACTCCGACCTCATTGGCACGCACTATCGCTATGGCGCGATCCTTCCGCTATCGGACTATATGAGCGGCGCGGGCAAGGAGTTCACGAACCCCGGCATCGACATCAAGGATTTCATCGGTACCAAGTTCACCACGGCGCCTGACGGCAAGCTCTACCAGTTGCCGGACCAACAGTTTGCCAACCTGTACTGGTTCCGCGCCGACTGGTTCGCACGCAAGGACCTGCAGGAGAAGTTCAAGGCCAAGTACGGCTATGACCTGGGCGTGCCGACCAACTGGTCTGCCTACGAGGACATCGCCAACTTCTTCACGAATGACGTCAAGGAGCTGGACGGCAAGAAGGTCTTTGGCCATATGGACTATGGCAAGAAGGACCCGTCCCTGGGCTGGCGCTTCACCGATGCATGGCTGTCGATGGCTGGCTCTGCCGACAAGGGCCTGCCCAATGGCATGCCGGTGGACGAGTGGGGCATCCGCGTGGCGGAGGACAAGTGCACGCCGGTGGGCGCGTCGATCACGCGTGGCGGCGCCACCAACAGCCCGGCTGCGGTATTCGCGCTGACGAAGTACGTCGACTGGATGAAGAAATTCGCGCCGCCGCAAGCCATGGGCATGACGTTCTCGGAAGCCGGTCCGGTGCCGGCGCAGGGCCAGGTGGCGCAGCAGATTTTCTGGTACACGGCCTTCACCGCCGACATGACCAAGAAGGGCCTGCCGGTGGTCAACGCCGATGGCTCGCCAAAGTGGCGTATGGCGCCGTCGCCGTACGGTCCGTACTGGAAGCAGGGCATGCAGAACGGCTACCAGGACGTGGGGTCGTGGACGTTCTTCAAGAACACCGATCCGAACCGCCTGGCCGCAGCCTGGCTCTATGCGCAGTTCGTGACTTCCAAGACGGTGTCGCTGAAGAAGTCGCTGACCGGCCTGACATTCATCCGCGACAGCGATATTCACCACGAGTACCTGACCAGGAACGCGGACAAGTACGGCGGCCTGATCGAGTTCTACCGCAGCCCGGCCCGCGTGGCCTGGACGCCGACCGGCAACAACGTGCCCGACTATCCGAAGCTGGCACAGCTTTGGTGGAAGAACGTGGCGACGGCGGTGACGGGCGAAAAGACGCCGCAGGCCGCGATGGACAGTCTGGCCGAAGAGATGGACAACGTGATGGGCCGCCTGCAACGCGCCGGCATGGCCAATTGCGCGCCGAAGCTCAACCCGAAGAGCGATCCGTCGAAGTGGCTGTCGTCGGAACATGCGCCGTGGAAGAAGCTTGAAAACGAAAAGCCGAAGGGCGAGACCATCGCCTATGACAAGCTGCTGCAGGCCTGGAAGGAAGGGCGTGTGCGCTGATTCTTGCTAAACGGGGTGTTCGGCTTGTACCGTGATACGGCGGCGCTGTTGCGCCGCCGTATCACTTTGTGCCGAATCTGTGCCGCTTTGGAAGTTTAGCGTTGCAATCCCATTCTCTTTGCAGGTTTCTCTGCCCAGCCTCTCTAGAATCGTTCGCAGGTAATCTCATGAAGCGAGGCACTGGTGAACGTATCCGAAACCATCTTCAGGCGCGTGCAGCTTGCTGCGGAACTGGCCGATGAACTGATGAGCAATTCACGTACGGGCATGGCGTGGTCAGGCTTGTTCCTGTCTGCGCCGCGTCGCACGGGGAAATCGACGTTCCTTCGGGAAGACCTCCAGCCTGCGCTCGAGCGCCGCGGCGCGCTGGTCCTGGTTGCCGATCTCTGGAAGAACAGTGACGTCGATCCTGGCGATGTCATTGTCGATACCGTACGTCAGGCGCTTGCCGCTCACCAGGGTGTCGTGGCACGTATGGCGCGCGCGGTGGGGCTGGAGCGGTTTGGAATCGGCGGCTTCTCCTTTTCCATTGACAGGGTCGGGCTCGGCAAGGGCGTTGCCCTGTCAGATGCGCTCGCCGAACTGTCGGACCGGATCAGGCGGCCCATCGCGTTGATCATCGACGAGGCTCAACAGTGCATGGCTACCCGCCGTGGCAACAATGCAATGTTTGCGCTCAAGGCGGCGCGCGACGAGCTCAACTTCGCCCATCACGGGCTGCGCATCATTGCGACGGGCTCCGACCACGTCAAGCTGCGCATGCTGCTCGGTTCGCGCGAGGCATTCTTCTGCGCGACCGAGCGGGCGCTTCCGGTGCTGGGGCGCGACTATGTCGACTGGTTCCGCGCGCGGCATGACATCCCCGATACGCTTGGCCCGGATGTCCTGGAACGCCTGTTTGCACGTGCGGGGTATCGCCCCGAGGTGTTCGAGAGCGCAGCCATCGCAGTTGGCCGGCAAGGATTCGGTGGACCAAATGCCTGGGTTTCACTCGAACGTACGATTGATGAACTGATGGCCAATGTCCACGCGCCTGCCATGCGCACGGTAGATGAACTGCCGCCAATCGATGGCGCAATCATCCGGGTGATGGCCACCAGCTACGAGATGTTCGCTGGCTTTAGCGCGGAGACGATGGAAGCCTACCGGCGTGTCATGAACCGTCTGGCACCCGAGCCTTCCGCGCGTCTTGACTATCCCGAGGTGGAGCGTGCGCTGGAGCGGCTGGTGTCGCTGCGGCTTGTATGGCGCTCCGTGCTTGGCCTGCATGTTGTTGAAGATCCCACCTTTGCCGTGGCAATGCGCAAGGCGGGCATGCTGGACGTGGTCAAGGGTACGCCGGGCGCGAAGTTGACCCTTGTTACGTCGAACAAGGACGGCTTATCCGTGGCATGAAACGCCGTTCACGTAACGATTCTGGCGTCCAGCACGGCATGGCGGTCTCGCCGGTATTGGTACTGAACCTGGTATTGGTCTGCACTGGACTGCCGCCGGTCAGCCAAGTGGAGCAATCTCTGTCGTCTTGTTGGGCCCGGTGGCTGAATAGCACGCTTTGCCATGGCGCTTGGCGTCATACAGTGCCATGTCCGCACGCATGAACAGTTCGCTCACTGATGTGCCCTGGTCCGGGCGGTGGATGGCGCTGCCAACGCTGGCCGTTGCCACAAGCGTGTTGCCGTCGATCGTAAACGGGCGCAACGCCGCATGGACTACCGCGTGCCCGATCCGCTCGACCATGTTCGGCGTCGTGACCTGGTCAAGGATGATGGCGAACTCGTCGCCGCCGATGCGGGCCACCGCATCGGCGCTGCGTACGCAGGTGCGCAGGCGCTCTGCAAACGCCGTCAGCAGGCGGTCACCAACCGGGTGGCCATAGCTGTCGTTGACCGACTTGAAGTCGTCGAGATCCACCAGCAGCAGGGCGGCACGCTGGCCGGCTGCGTCCGCACGCGCCATGATTTCCTGCAGGCGCCTGTCGAAGCCCTTGCGATTGAGCAGGCCCGTCAGGTGATCTGTCAGCGTCTGGGCTTCCAGCGTGCGCAACTTCTTGCGTTCGTCAGTCACGTTGCGGGCAAACATGTGAAGTCCGGTGACAACGTCCTGCGTGTCGTTCCAGGCGGGCTGATAGGTGACTTCCCAGGCGGCGCCGTCGGCGGTTTCGCGCGTGAATGTCACCACATCGCCGGCGCAGGCCTGGTCAAGGTACGGCTTGTTGGCCACGTACTCCGGCGTTCCCCATAGCTCGCGGACCGACAGGCCGGTGATCTGGTCGGCAGGCAGCCCATAGTGCCGCGCGTAGGCCTGGTTCACGAAGGCGAATCGCTCGCTTGCGTCAATGAACGCCACGAATTCCGGTACGTGATTGGCGATGGCCACGAAGCGCTTTTCGCTTGCCGCGGCACTGTCATTGGCGGCCTTTAGCGCGGCCTCGCGCTCCGACAGCTGCTGCATGACCTCCGAGAAGGCACTGGCTAGTTCGCCGATCTCGTCATCGCGGTTGGCGGGCAGGTCGGCCACGGCCGCCGGTCGGGTGCCCAGTTGTCGCACTGTGCGGTGCAAATGTTCGAGCGGCGCGAGCAGGAACCGGATCGTGCTCCACATCAGCGCGGCCGCAAAAATCAGGGATAGCATGCCGACCAGGATCGCTCGCTGCCGTACCTCGACCATCGGCGCGTAGGCCTCCTTGGCCGGTAGCACGGAAACTACTTCCCACCCGTTGGATGCCAGCAGGTGCCTTGCGACCACGGGTTGCTGCGGCGCCAGTGATTCCCAGCGCGAAGCTGGTTGGTCTGCGCCGCACGATTCTCCATAGGCGCGTGCAGGGGTCAGGACCTTGCTGCTGTCGGGGTGCATGGCGTAGCGCGGATTGGGCCCCGCGGAAACCAGGCAATAGAAGCCCGTCAGGCCGATGTGGCTGTGGGCAAGTTCACGCAGGAAGTTATCGGCGGACAGGTTCAGCACACCGCCGACTACCGCTCGCAGTTCGCCGTGCGGTCCTTTCAGGGGCACGGCCAGGATGACGCCAGGCGCGTTCGTGTGTTTGCCCTGCAGCAGGTCCGAGACGGCAAACGGTGATCCGTGCAGGATCTCCTTGAAGTAGTCGCGATCGCCGATGGTCATCTTGACCCCGGTCGGGACGGCCGTGCTGAACGCAAGTGAACCGTCTGGCCACGCCATGAAGACTGCGTTGAAATGCTCCGGCATGTCGACCGTGTCTGCGGCGAGCTGCCGCAACTGTGCCGGGGGGGTATCCAGGACGGGCGCGAGCGTACGGGCGAGCCGCCGCAGCACGATCGCGCGTGACTCAAGTTTCTCGTCCAGTTGGTCGGCGACCAGCTTTACCAGTGTGTCCTGCTGACTCCTGACGAGTTCATTCAGGCGTCCGTAGGCATATATCTGGGAAAACCCGGCGCGCGCCGCGAACACTAGCGTGACCACGGCTGCGGCGGCGATCGCCATCCGGTACTTCAAAGAGTGCCGCATGTATCTTGTCTTTTGGCGCACTGACCCGTATTCGGCTGCTTGGGCTTTCTTTGCGATGACCCCACCCATCTCATAGGCAACCGGTTCAGAGCGTAGCAGAACTGTTATCGATTGCCTTCGGAGTAGCGAGCCAAATGCGTGCGACATCGCACGTGAGGTGCTGCATGGGGCTCATCCTAGTTGCGCGTTAGCGTCATGGCCCGCTAATGCCTGCTCAGGGGCAGTTCGACAATGCCTCGGCAAGCCAATCGATAACCGGCCGGAAGCGCGATGCGCCGCGAAACTCCGCGGGGTAGGCAAGCCAGATTTCGCGAATGACCTCGGGCACCTCCCGCACCAATGTCAGCCCTGGGTCATCGGCGGCAAGGTAGTGGGGCAGCAGCGCCACGCCGATGCCGCTGCGCACGGCTTCGCTCACGGCCAGCAGGCTATTCGACTGGAATGCGAAGTGACGCTCCAGTGCTCGCGGCCATTCCACTTCTGGCAGCGTGAAGCCTTCATCGAGCAAGCCACAAAGCGGCGTTTCGGTGGCGATGGCGGTTGCCGGGGGCATCCCGGCTGGCGCGTAGAGGCCGAAATGAACCGTTCCCGCCCGCTGCGCGACCATCGTGTCTTCCTGCGGCCGCGCCAGGCGCACGGCAATGTGCGCGCGCCGCCTGGCCAGGCTGGCAACGCGGTTGTCGAGTTCAAGTCGGACCTCCACGTCCGGATTTGCCGCGTAGAGAGCGGGCAGGCGCGGCGTGAGGAAGTGGGTACCCATTGCGGAGGTTGCGGCCACCCGCACCACGCCGGAGACGCCAGATGCTGCGCCTTCGATCTCGCGCAACAGTCTGTCCGCCGACTGCTCCATCTGGCGCGCGGCAATGAGGGCGTTGCGGCCCGTGGCAGTCAGCGAGAACGTGCCATCCGCGCGCGTGGCCACCGGCTTGCCCAATGCGGTTTCCAGGCGGCGGATTCGCCGGATGGCCGTGGCGTGCGTGATATCGAGTTCGCGCGCGCAAGCCGAGTAGCTGCCCGTTCGCATCAGCGTGGACAAGGTCAGCAGATCATCCCAGGAGATTGTGCTTTTTTGCACAGCGATTGTGATTTGGTGGCGAATTGGCGCACAGCTTAGCCTGCCATACGATGCCTGCATAGCCACCCCATCCGCCCAAGGAGAAGTGCAATGTCAGGCACCCGCGCCCCCTTCACGCTGCTCGACGCCGCTGGCGCAAGCCGCAAACCGTCAGCATGGTCAGACGCCGTGCTGGTCCTGGTGGACCATCAGCGCGAATATGTCGATGGCCGGCTGCCGCTGACCGGCATGCCGGAGGCGGTGGCGGCCTGTGTAGACCTGCTGGCGCTGGCGCGCAGGCACGGTTCGCCGGTCATCCACGTCGTCCATCACGGGAAGGCGGGCGGGGCATTCGATCCCACCGGCCCGTACGCGGCCATCATCGAAGGCCTGGCACCGGTTGATGGCGAGCACGCTGTCATCAAGCATCTGCCGAACAGCTTCGCCGGAACGGATCTGGCCGATCTGCTGGCCGCCACGGGTCGCAAGGAGTTGATCGTTGCAGGTTTTCAGACGCATATGTGCATCAGCGCAACCGTCCGCTCGGCGCTTGACCATGGCTATCGCGTGACGCTGGTGGCTGCAGCCTGCGCCACGCGTGATTTGCCCGACCCCCTCGGCGGCGAGCCGCTCTCGGCAGCCGAACTGCACCGCGTTACGCTGGCAGCGCTGAATGACCGTTTTGCCACGGTTGTGGCCAATGCGTCGGTCTGGCATTGAGCGGGCAGGCAACCGCGCCGTGATTGGTGGCGGGACGCGTGACGGCGGAGCGGCGGGGAGGGCCTGACAACGCCTCCCCTGACAACGCCTCCCAAAAGGCCACGTCAGCCAATGGCTGAGGCATACTAGCGCCTTCCTAAACGCGGTCGGACCCGGCCGCGTCCCGACAAGTCGCCCCACAATTCATGAAGCGCATTCTACTGATCAAGATCACGTCGCTAGGTGACATGGTGCATACCCTGCCGCTCGTCTCCGACCTGCGGCGTGCCTACCCGGACGCGAAGATCGACTGGGTGGCGGACGCTTCCTGTGCAGACATTCCGCGTTGGGCGATTGGCGTTGACCGCGTGATTTCGCCGCCGCTGCGCCAGTTCAAGAAGAATGGCCGCAAATTGCGCGATCTGCGCGGCATTCTGCGCGCTGTGGGTGAACTGCGCCGTGAACGCTATGACGTGGCGATCGACGTGCACGGCGTCTACAAGAGCGCCATTGTCGCCCGACTGGCCCGTACCCGCCGGCGCTTGGGATACTCCGCCGAGTTTCTGGGCGAGGCGCGAGCGGTCTTTGCCTACACCGAATTGTTCGGGCCGCACGGCGACGCGGACTGCCGCCACAAGATGCGCCTGGTGGTTGCCAACGCGCTTGGCTATGAGATTGAGCCGCAGGAAACCTGCGCGCTGCGCGTTCCCGCCCCGGTCACCCCGCTCAATGCCGACGGCGTGCCCCGCGCGATGCTGTTCCACGCCACTTCCGCCGAAATCAAGAAGTGGCCCCAGGCGAACTGGATCGAGGTTGGGCACGCGCTGTCCCTGCGAGGCTATCGTGTCCAGTTGCCGTGGGGGTCGCAGAAGGAACATGACGAAGCGCAGGCGTTGGCGGCCGCCATTCCGGGCGCCGAGGTGCTGCCGCGCATGTCGATCACCGAGTGCGCACAACGCGTTGATGCGGCGTCGCTGGTGGTGGGCATGGATACCGGCTTCGTCCACCTGGCCGATGCACTGGGCAAACCGACCGTGATGCTGTTCACGGCGACTTCGCGTCCGCACTTTGGCGTGAACCGCCCCGGCCAATCGGTGTCGATTGGTGACAACGGCGCGCCGCCGTCGGTCGACGAGGTGCTGGCGGCGGTTGCAAGCGTCACGCAGCGCGGCACCGCCGCTGATCAGCCGGCACGAGTGACAGGCAGCGTATCGGCATAACGCCAGTGCTCGAACCGGACGATCATGGTGTCTTTGTCCGCCGTGATCAGATCGAGCATGAACGGCAGACGGCGGATAAGCATCCTGGCCATATAGCGCGATACGCCTTTCGGCCCGGGCGGTGGATCATGCCGCTCCCCATGGCGCATGGCCAGGCGCAGGATATGGACCGGCACGAACCGCTGCGCATCGTTCATGCTTGCATGAGCGGCCTCGGAGTACAGCAGCGGCGTCCGGGCCAGCCGGGCAAACCTGTTACGCAGCTTCGCCAGCGCGGTTGGTGCCAGTTCCATGCCCGACCCGTACAGCCCCAGTGCAGTCATGCCGCGCACATTTGCCTTCCATAACCCGCCCACCACCATCACCGAGTCGCGTTTCTCCGGCGGCGCCAGTTCTGTTGTGTCTTCCCAGATGCTCAGCATCTCGCCGTTCAGGTCGAACAGGTGGCAGCGCCGCGCAAACGAGCGCTGGTAACCGATGATGCAATCCAGGTCGTCATCGAACACGGGCTTTACGTCGCACGGCATTCGCCTTGGGCGGATCTCGAACAGGCCGGCAGAGACGGCGTAGCGGCCCGTCCAGGGCCGTGCGGCCCCCGCCGTCGGATCAGGGGCATCATTTGCAGGTGGCAGGTCCAGCAACATCGACAGCAGTCCGTAGCAATGGTGAAAACACAACGCTACTGGGTGGGCGACATCAAGTCTTGAGGACGATTCTCAAACTGGCCGCAGCCTTTTCTGCAGTTGGCCGCAATTTGATTCTGCGCAAGTCGGTGCTTCAATGGATGCATCCACCCAGCATGAAGCGCACCGGTCGGCGTCCATGCTCAGGCCTTCTCATCGGCCTGCTGCCTTCGTGCTAAGGTTGTGGCCGAATGCCATCGGCCGCGACACGATAGAAGACGGCCGAGCTATCCAGGAGACGTGCCATGTCCGAATCATCCACCCCGGCGCAGGCGCTGACGCCGCTGCGAGATTTCATTACGGCCTTCTCGGCGTTGCTGGACCAGCATCCCGATGAAGCGCGCATTCGCGAAGAGGGCGGAAGCCTGCTGGCGAAGCTCGTCTCGCGTGACGACTGGTTGCCGGATGCCTACGCGCAGCCGCACCCCGAGTACTACCAGCAGATGCTGTTGCATTGCGATTCCGCCGAGCGATTTTCTATCGTCAGCTTCGTCTGGGGCCCCGGACAGCGCACCCCGATCCACAACCACACCGTATGGGGATTGATCGGCATGCTGCGCGGCGCCGAGTACTCGCAGCCGTTCGTGATCGATGCCGACGGCACGCCGCGGCCGCATGGCGAGGCGGTCCGGCTTGAGCCCGGCCGTGTCGAAGCGGTTTCACCGGCCATTGGCGATATCCATCGCGTGCACAACGCGTTCGACGATCGCGTTTCCATCAGCATTCATGTGTACGGCGCGAACATCGGCGCGGTACGCCGTCATGTCTTTCCGGAAACTGGCGGCAGCAAGTCGTTCATCTCCGGCTATTCCAATTCCACCCTGCCCAATCCGTGGGACCGCTCGAAGGACCCCGCAGCATCATGACCGAAGCTCAACCGTTTCCGAAGACGGCCGTCCTGGCCGTGCGCCAGGCATTGCTCGAACGGACCGAAATCGCATTGATCGACGTGCGCGAGGAAGACCCGTACGCGCAGCAGCATCCGCTCTGGGCCGCCAATTTTCCGTTGTCGAAGCTCGAGCTTGAGGCCTGGACGCGCATCCCGCGCCGCGATACGCGCGTTGTCGTGTATGGCGAGCATGATGGCGAGGATCTTGCCTTGCGCGCCGCGTCCACGCTGCGCGGCCTTGGCTACACGGATGTCTCGCTGCTCGATGGCGGGCTGGCCGCGTGGATCGCCGCTGGCGGCGAAGTGTTCCGTGATGTGAACGTGCCGAGCAAGTCTTTTGGCGAAGTGGTGGAGGCAAGGCGGCACACACCGTCGCTGGCCGCGCCAGAGGTGCAGGCGCTGATCGACAGCAAGGCCGACGTGGTGATCGTCGACGCGCGGCGCTTCGACGAGTATCAGACGATGAGTATCCCCACGGCAACGAGCATGCCGGGCGCCGAGTTGGTGCTGCGTATTCGCGATCTGGTGCCGGACCCTGCGACGCAGGTCATTGTCAATTGCGCGGGCCGCACGCGCAGCATCATCGGCACGCAGTCCCTGATCAACGCGGGGATTCCGAACCCGGTGGCGGCGCTACGCAATGGGACGATCGGCTGGACGCTGGCGGGGCAGACGCTGGACCACGGCGCCAGCCGGCGGCCGCCATCGGACGTGAGCGCCGCCAATCGGGATAGGGCGCGCGAGGGGGCGCGAAGCGTGGCCGCTCGCGCGGGCGTTCGCCGTATTGCCCTTGATGCGCTGGCGACTCTGGAGGCGCCGGGCCGCACCGTCTATCGATTCGACGTCCGCACACCCGAGGAATACGCCGCAGGGCATCTGGCCAGCTTCCGCAGTGCACCGGGCGGGCAACTGGTGCAGGAGACCGATCATCATGTGCCGGTGCGAGGTGCGCGGATCGTGCTCGCCGATGACGACGGCGTGCGCGCCGACATGAGCGCGTCGTGGCTGGCCCAGATGGGCTGGGAAGTCTATGTGATTGATCCTGTCGACGAAGCTCAACGCAGCGCGCGTGGCGAGCAGGCTGCAGATATCCCCGCGGCGCCCGAGGTCAGGACGGTGTCGCCCATGGCGCTGTCAGCATGGCTGCGTGATGGTGATGCGACGGTCATCGACGTGACCGCCAGCGCCAACTACGTCAAGCGCCATATCCCCAGGGCATGGTTTGCGATCCGCGCGCAATTGACGCAGGCCTTGCAGGAGATACCGCCTGCAAGGCGCTATGTGCTGACCTGCGGCTCCAGCCTGCTGGCACGTTTTGCCGCGCGTGATCTGCAGCGCCTGACAACAGCGGAAATCTTCGTGCTTGAAGGCGGGACGGCGGCATGGGTGGAGGCCGGGTTGCCGGTGGAGCAGGGCGAGTCGCGTCTTGCCGTTCCGCGCACCGATCGCTATCGCCGGCCATACGAGGGCACGGACAATGCCGCAGCGGCCATGCAGGCGTACCTCGACTGGGAGTACGGCCTGATCGCGCAACTCGATCGGGACGGCACACACTTTTTCGAGGTGGTTTGAAGCGGAGATATCCACATGGGCTCCGCCCACACAGGTGCAGAGGGCCCAAATATGGCGTTACAAACTTGACCGGAGCAATGTCGTCGCAGTCAGATTTCCCGGCGTTACTGGGGCATGTTCGGCAATCACCTGCCGGACATCAACGACCAGATGGGGAGCTAACGATGATGACGAAGAAGATTATTGGTGGCGTGGCAATCGCAGTGCTTGCGGCAGGCCTGGCCGGCGGCGCGGTAGCGGCCGACAAGGACACCCGCTGGGAGCGGAATCATCCGCGCCGCGAGGAGGTCAACGACCGGCTTGCCAACCAGAACCGCCGCATCCACCAGGAGGTTCGTGAGGGGGAGATCTCGCACCAACAGGCGGCCAGGCTTCACAACGAGGATCACCAGATCCGCCAGGAAGAACGTCTGATGGCAGGCCAGAATGGCGGCCATATCACGCGCCCGGAGCAGCAGGCACTTAACCAGCAGGAGAATGCGGTCAGCCGGCAGATCGGCCGCTGATCATCTGTAGCGCCAGGCGACAGCAGGACGTCTTGCGCCTGCTGTCGCCATTTGGTATTTGTCGGATGTCCAGGCCTCGGGCAGCGGTTCGAGGTGCGGAGGATGGGGATACCGATATAAGGAATGGGCGTATGTCTGACGCACATGTTGATGCCTCCGAACGCGAGGCGCTGTACCGCATCATGGCGTTGCGACGCGACTGCCGTCACTTCACGCCGGGGCCGCGGCTTGCCGACGCGCAACTGGAGCGATTGCTGCAGGCCGCTCACCAGGCGCCCTCGGTGGGCCTGATGCAGCCATGGCGCTTTATGCGCCTGAGTGAACCGGCCTGGCGAGAGCGGTTGATTCCATTCGTCGAGGCAGAGCGGCTGGCCACGGCCAAGGCCCTTGGCGAGCGGGCTGCAGAATTCCTGCGCATCAAGGTCGAGGGCATTCGCGACTGCGCGGAACTGCTGGCGGTAGTGCTTGCGCCGGATGACGGCACGGTCTTCGGGCGCCGCAGCATGCCGCGTGAAATGGCATGGGCCTCGGCGGCCTGCGCGGTGGAGAATCTCTGGCTGGCAGCGCGCGCGGAGAACCTGGGCCTGGGCTGGGTATCGATGTTCGACCCGGAAGTCATCGCGCGCGAGTTGCAGCTTCCCGCGGGCGCCACGCCGTTCGGATTGCTCTGCCTGGGACCAGTGCCCGCCTTCTACGAGCAGCCGATGCTTGAAGAGGTCGGCTGGCGTCAACGTCGGCCGCTCCACGAGATGCTGTGGGCGTCTCCGGCCCTTCCAGCGGCGGGGGATGAGCCAGGCTGATCCGGATCCTTGTTGCCCGATGAGAGGGCTGGCGATGCTCGCAAAGTACCGCGAGCAAACAGACAACAAAAAGCGGGCAACAAAAAACCCGGAAAGCTCGTCAGCGATCCGGGTTCACGGCAACGTTAGGCGTTGCAAGCCACAAATTTTGGTGGGTGGTACAGGGATTGAACCTGTGACCCCTGCCGTGTGAAGGCAGTGCTCTACCGCTGAGCTAACCACCCCTGACTGCTTCGTCATCGTTGTTGCTGATGTCGTGCAGCGGAGAAACGAGATTATGCCGATGCGTCAGTACCTTGTAAAGCCCTTTTTTCAACTTTCTTCGAAAATGTCGCAAAGGGCGTTGCAGGTCGTCGTTGCAGGTCTTTACTGGGCGGTGGCCTCTGCTGGTGCGGATTCCTGCCAGACGGTCTTGCCGCCGCTAGCCTTGTCCAGTTCTTTGAGCACGCCCATGTGAGCAGAGACCTCGTCCTCGGTGGCCAGCAGCACGGGAAGCGTCAGGACCGACAAGTCAGCGGTGGCTTGGGTCTCGCCGCCTGTGGCGGCGCCATCGAGCATGTCGATGACGAGCGAGTTTTGGCCGCGCGTCATGGCCAGGTAGACCTCGGCCAGCAGTTCCGCATCGAGCAAAGCGCCGTGCAGCGTGCGATGGGCGTTGCTGACGCCCAGCCGGTCGCACAGTGCATCCAGCGAGTTTCGCTTGCCCGGGAACATCTGGCGCGCTTCGCGCAGCGTGTCGATCACGCTGCCGGCGTGTTGCCGGAACGGGGGCAGGCCCAGGAGCTGGAACTCCATGTCCAGGAAGCCCAGGTCGAACGCTGCGTTGTGGATGATCAGCTCGGCATCCTGCACGAAATCACGGATCTCGTTGACGACCTCACCAAACTTTGGCTTGTCGGCCAGGAAATCCAGGGTGATGCCGTGCACGGCGATCGCATCTTCGTGGATGTCGCGCTCGGGGTTGATGTAGTAGTGCAGGTGGCGGCCGGTCAGGCGGCGGTTCACCAGTTCCACGCAGCCGATTTCGATCAGGCGATCGCCCGATGCGTGGTTCAGGCCGGTGGTTTCGGTATCGAGAACGATCTGTCGCATGGCGGGGATTGTACGCGACGGGCGTCAGGGGTTGATCGAAGCGACGCCGCGATTGGCCAGCGCGTCGGCGCGTTCGTTGCCGGGGTGCCCGTTATGGCCGCGTACCCAGTGCCACGTGATCTTGTGTGGTTGCGTGGCTTCGTCCAGCGCCTGCCAGAGGTCGGCATTCTTGACCGGCTTCTTCTCCGCGGTTTTCCAGCCGCGCGCCTTCCAGCCATGAATCCACTCGCTGATGCCTTTCTGCACGTACTGCGAATCCGTATAGATATTGATGATGCACGGCCGTTTGAGCGCGCGCAGCGCCTCGATGACGGCGGTCAGTTCCATGCGGTTGTTGGTGGTCGGGCTCTCGCCGCCGAACAGTTCTTTCTCGTGGCCGCCGGCGACGAGCACGGCGCCCCAGCCGCCGGGGCCGGGATTGCCCTTGCAGGCTCCGTCGGAATAAATCGTGACTTCTTGCATGGATATATGTGTGGAGGTACTGGCAGTCCCGGTTAGTCCTGGCCAGGGGTCTTGCCGTGCGTGCCCGTGGGCGTGGCAACTGGTGCCGCCACGGGTTTCAGCGCTGGCTTGGCCGTTTTCCAGGCCGGGCCTACCAGACGGATGTTCTTGACGCGCTTGACCGCGGAGATCATGTAGACCGCGCCGAAGATTGGCCACCAGCGATCGCCGGCCTTTTCCATGAAGGCGGCGCGCTGCAGCCAGCGGTCGGTGCGGTAGGGCGGGCAGTAGCAGCCGAAGCGGCCGCGAATGATCTCGAAGCCGAGCAGCTTGAGCCAGTCCTTGATCCGCACGAAGCCGGTGGTCTGCGCGTCGCTGGGCAGGAATGGCGTGGCGCCGAGCCGGTTCAGGCCCTGCCGCGCGCCCCAGAGGCTCATCGGGTTGAAGCAGGTCACCACCACGCGGCCCTCGGGCATCAGCACGCGCGATACTTCGCGCAGCACTTCGTGCGGGTCCTCGGAAAACTCAAGGATGTGGGGCAGCGTGACGAGGTCGATGCTCTGGGTGTCGAACGGCAGTTCGTCGAAGCGGCACAGCAACTGGCGCGCATCGGGGTGGGTTTCGCGCGGACCGTGCGGTCCGGCGCGGTCGTCCAGCGCCAGCGCCGAGAACGGCATACGGTTCTCGCGCAGCGTGTCGATCGCGGGCAGGCCGAGCTGCACGGCGTGATAGCCGAAAATGTCCGCAACCGTCCGGTCGTATTGCTGCCCTTCCCACCGGAGCACGTATTGCCCGGGAGGGGAGGCCAGCCATTCTTCCCAATCTATAATCGGTCGGTCGGACATAGGAGCAAGCATGTTGAAAGTGGAGCCGATCCCCGCCTTTCAGGACAACTATATCTGGGCAATCCATGACGGGCATAGCGCCGCCGTGGTGGACCCAGGTGAAGCCGAGCCGGTTGAGCGATTCCTGGCGCAACGCGGGTTGGCATTGGGCGCTATTGTAATCACCCATCATCATGGAGATCATCAAGGTGGCGTGTCAGACCTCCTCAATCGTCATGCAAATGGCCCGGACGGCGCGCCGCTGCCCGTAATCGGCCCTGCCGGCGAGCGGATTGAGCACCGCACGCAGGCCGTGCGCGAGGGCGATACCGTCACGCTGCGCCATCCGGAAGCCACTTTCGGGGTGCTGGACGTGCCGGGCCATACGGCGGGCCATGTGGCTTTCGTGGGAGATCTGCCGGGCGCGGGGGCGGTGGTGTTCTGCGGCGATACGCTGTTTGCCAGCGGCTGCGGGCGGCTGTTCGAGGGCACGCCCGCACAGATGCTGGCCTCGCTGGACAAACTTGCGGCATTGCCCGGCGACACGCGGGTCTACTGTGCCCACGAGTACACGCGCAGCAATGTCCGCTTTGCCCGGGCCGTGGAGCCGGAAAACCCGGATCTGGCCGAATGGGCGGCGCGCGTGGATGCGCTGCGCGAGGCAGATGTGCCTACCGTGCCGACGACGGTGGCGCTTGAGCGCGCCGTCAATCCGTTCTTGCGCTCGCGCGAACCGGCGGTCCGCCAGGCCGTGCGGACACAGGGCGGGGACGTCAGCAACGATGCGGCGGCATTTGGCGCGCTGCGGGGCTGGAAGGACGGCTTCCGCTAGTTTTTGCGAGGTTGCACCACGCAGTATCGGAAAGATCTGATACCGCTCGACCGCGAAGTAGTCTCAAATTGCATCATGGGGAAAATCTCATTGACGCCAAGAGGGCTTTTCCATAGCATCAGGCCAACTTTTTGGCGTCACTTTCAGAGAACTTAATGCGATTTGGTCGATTTCTGGCGGTAGTTGCGTGTGCCACGCTGCTTGCAGCCTGCGCCGGCACATCCACCCCGCCTGCCGGAGAGCTGTCCGGCACGCCGACCGCCCTGGAGTCCGGTCCGAAGAAGGACCCGCTTAACACGCTCAACAGCACCGGCCGTGCCGGCTCGTTGTCCAACTCGTCCGTCATCAATGTCGACCAGTCCAGCGTGGACTGGCTGCGCGGGCCGTCCACCGATATCTGGGACCGCATCCGCAAGGGCTTCGCGATGCCGGACCTGGAAGGCACGCTGGTGGACGACCGCACGCAATGGTATGCGGCGCGCCCGGACTATATGGAGCGGATGGTGAGCCGGTCGAGCCGCTACCTCTACCACATCGTGGAGGAGCTTGAGCGGCGCAAGATGCCTACGGAGCTTGCGCTGCTGCCGTTCGTCGAGAGCGCGTTCAATCCCCAGGCGGAGTCCACGGCCAAGGCCGCGGGTATGTGGCAGTTCATCCCCAGCACGGGCAAGACGTACAACCTCAAGCAGAACATGTTCCGCGACGAGCGGCGCGACGTGCTGGCATCGACCGACGCCGCGCTTGACTACCTGCAGCGGCTCTATGACATGTTCGGCGACTGGCAGCTTGCGCTGGCCGCCTACAACTGGGGCGAGGGTGCGGTCTCGCGCGCGATTGCGCGCAATCAGGCGCGCGGCCTGCCAACGGACTATGCGAGCCTGACGATGCCGACGGAGACGCGCTACTACGTGCCGAAGCTCCAGGCGGTCAAGAACATCATCGCCAATCCGGCGGCGTACGGCGTCAAGCTGCCCGAGATCCCCGACCACCCGTACTTCGTTACGGTCACCACGTCGCGCGATATTGACGTGGCGCTGGCGGCCAAGCTGGCCAACATGCCGCTGGACGAGTTCAAGGCGCTCAATCCGTCGTTCAACCGACCCGTGATCCTGGGCGCGGCCAATCCGCAGATCTTGTTGCCATTCGAAAACGCGGAGCGCTTCCAGTACAACCTCAATACCTACCGTGGGGGCCTGTCAAGCTGGACTGCGCTGACCGTGGATAGCCGCGAGCGTGTGGAGGCACTGGCCGCGCGGCTCAATGTGGATGTCGATACGCTGCGCGAGATCAACCGGATCCCGAAGGGCATGCGTCTGAAGGCCGGGTCGACAGTCATGATCCCGCGTACCGAGCGCCACGACCAGGATATCAGCGCTTCGCTGGTTGACACGGCGATGCTGGCCGTCGAGCCCGATGTGCCCGATGCCAAGCGCGTCGTGGTGCGGGCCGGCCGCAAGGACACGGTAGCCAGCGTGGCCCGCCGCTACGGCGTATCGGTCAAGCAGGTCCAGTCCTGGAACAAGCTCTCGGGCAGCAAGCTGGTATCGGGCCAGAGCCTGGTGCTGATGCTGCGTCCCAACTCGCCGGCGGCCGCACGTGCGGAGCGCGCCGAGCGCGACGAGGACGAAGCGCCCGTGAAGGGTGCTGCGTATGGCAAGTCGGGCGGCAAGGGGCAGTTGGTCGCGAAATCGGAAAAATCCGAGAAGGTCGAAAAGTCGTCAAAGGATGGCAGGGACGGGAAGGGTGCGAAGGCCGAGCCGCGCAAGCGTGCTGTGGCGGAAGCCACGCCGCGCAGTGCCGCGAGCAAGTCGTCGGGCAAGCCGGCTGCGGTCCCCGCCAAGTCTGCCGCACACGAGAGCAAATCCTCGACCGCGCCTTCGACCAAAGCCAAGCAGAGCCACACGCACTGATCCCCGCGCGGGGGGATCCTTCCTAATCGTTTCTCAATCCCACCCCGGCTTGCGTCATTGACGCTGGCCGGGGTGGCGCATTGTCTTGGCCGCGTTGCTCGATGCGCACGATTGGGAATCGACGCCGTCATGGTAGATTCTCCAGAAAAGATGGCCGGCATCCGTGGCCAGGTGAAAGGCAGTCCCGCGTTGTGCGGCAGGTAGTCGCCGCGCCGGTCTTTCGCCGACCGGTTTGCCAATGGCCCAATACAACATTGACCATCTGCATAGCGGAGGAGACTTACCATGACGGCAAGCAGTGCCCTGCACGCGCGTTCCCTATCCGATCCGGCCGGATTCTGGGCCGAACAGGCAGCGCGCATCGACTGGGAAACGCCTTTTGAACGTGTGCTGGACGACAGCCGCCCGCCATTCGCGCGGTGGTTCATCGGCGGGCGCACCAACATCTGTCACAACGCTGTTGACCGCCACCTGGCGGCACGCGGCGACCAGCGCGCGCTGGTCTATGTTTCCACCGAGACCGATACCGAACGCACCTACACCTATCGCGAACTTCACGACGAAGTCACGCGCATGGCGGCAATCCTGCAGGGGCTAGGCGTGCAGCGCGGCGACCGCGTACTGATTTACATGCCGATGATCCCCGAGGCAATGTTCGCGATGCTGGCGTGCACGCGGATCGGTGCCGTGCATTCGGTGGTGTTTGGCGGGTTTGCCTCGGTCAGCCTGGCCGCGCGCATCGACGACGCCAGGCCGCGCGTGATCATCAGCGCCGACGCGGGATCGCGCGCGGGCAAGGTGGTGCCATACAAGCCGTTGCTCGACGAGGCGATCCGGCTGGCCGGCCACCATCCCGAAAAGGTGCTGCTGGTGAACCGCAAGCTGGCCGAGATGCCGCTGGTGGATGGCCGCGACGAAGACTACGCCGCGTGGCGCGACAAGGTGGCCGGGCAGGCCGTGCCGTGCGTCTGGATGGAATCGAGCGAGCCGTCGTACGTGCTCTACACCTCGGGTACCACGGGCAAGCCGAAGGGCGTGCAGCGCGACACAGGCGGTTACGCGGTGGCGCTGGCCACGTCGATGGAGTACATCTTCTGCGGCAAGCCGGGCGACACGATGTTCACCGCGTCCGATATCGGGTGGGTGGTTGGTCATAGCTATATCGTCTACGCGCCGTTGCTGGCTGGCATGACGACGGTGATGTACGAAGGCACGCCGGTGCGTCCCGATGGCGCGATCCTGTGGAAGATCGTCGAGCAGTACGGCGTCAACATCATGTTCAGCGCACCGACCGCGATCCGCGTGCTGAAGAAGCAGGACCCGGCGATGCTCACGCGCCACGATCTGTCCAGCCTGAGGCTGCTGTTCCTGGCCGGCGAACCGCTGGACGAACCGACCGCGCGCTGGATACAGGACGGCATTGGCAAGCCCGTGGTGGACAACTACTGGCAGACCGAATCGGGCTGGCCGATCATCGCGATCCAGCGCGGCGTGGAGGCGCTGCCGCCCAAGCTCGGCTCGCCGGGGGTGCCGGCCTACGGCTATGACCTGCGCATCGTCGATGAAGTCACCGGCGAGGAATGTCCGCCGAACACCAAGGGCGTGGTGGCCATCGACTACCCGCTGCCTCCGGGTTGCATGTCCACGGTCTGGGGCGACGATGAGCGCTTTGTCCGCACGTACTGGTCGGCTGTGCCGAATCGCCAGAGCTATTCGACGTTCGACTGGGGTATCCGTGACGAAGACGGCTATGTCTTTATCCTTGGCCGCACCGATGACGTGATCAACGTGGCGGGCCACCGGCTTGGCACGCGGGAGATCGAGGAAAGCCTGTCTTCGCACCCCGGCGTGGCCGAGGTGGCCGTGGTCGGCGTGCAGGATGCGCTGAAAGGACAGGTTGCCATGGGATTCTGCATCGCTCGTGACGCATCACGCACATCAACCGACGCGGACCGCCTGGCCTTCGAAGGTGAGTTGATGAAGACGGTGGAGCAGCAGCTTGGTGCTGTGGCTCGCCCCGCGCGCGTATTTTTTGTCAATGCGCTGCCAAAGACGCGTTCGGGCAAGCTGCTGCGCCGCGCCATCCAGGCCGTGGCCGAGGGGCGTGACCCCGGTGATCTGACGACGATTGAGGACCCGACGGCGCTGGAGCAGGTGAAGACGTCGCTGGGTTGACGGTTTTTTGGCTCCTCTCTCCCGCGCAGGCGGGAGAGAGGAGAAATTCTCCTTGCCAGACACTGCGATGCCGCCTAATATTTTAAGCATAAAATATTTAACCCTGATGTAGAGGCCGCGAAAGTGGCCGGCAGGAGACGAACAGATGCGAGTGCTTTGTATTGGTGGCGGCCCTTCGGGTCTGTATTTTGGCCTGCTGATGAAGCTGCAGAACCCGTCCAACGAGGTGATCGTGGTGGAGCGCAACCGGCCTTATGACACGTTCGGCTGGGGTGTGGTGTTTTCCGATGCGACGCTGGAGAACCTGAAGCAGGCTGATCCGGTCAGCGCGGCCGAGATCAACGCGGCGTTCAATCACTGGGACGATATCGACATCCATATCGGCGGCCGCACGATCCGCTCGGGCGGGCACGGTTTCATCGGCATCGGGCGCAAGCGTCTGCTCAACATCCTGCAGGCACGCTGCGAGGCTCTTGGCGTGAAGCTCGTGTTCGAGACCGATGTCAGCGACGACCAGGCGCTGGCCCGCCAGTACAACGCCGATATCGTGATTGCCTCCGACGGCCTCAACAGCCGCATCCGCACGCGCTATGCGTCCACGTACGAGCCCGACATCGATACGCGCCAGTGCCGCTTTGTCTGGCTGGGCACGCACAAGCTGTTCGACGCGTTCACGTTTGCATTCGAGAAGACCGAGCACGGCTGGTTCCAGGCGCACGCTTATCGTTTCGACGACAACACGTCGACGTTCATCGTCGAGACGCCCGAGTCCGTCTGGAAGGCCGCTGGCATCGAGCAGATGAGCCAGGAGGAGGGCGTGGCGTACTGCGAGAAGCTGTTCGCCAAGTACCTCGATGGCAACAAGCTCATCAGCAACGCCGCGCACCTGCGCGGATCGGCAATCTGGATTCGCTTCCCGCGCGTAATCTGCCACCGCTGGGTGCACTGGAACACGCTGGACGACGGCCGCCGCGTGCCGGTAGTCCTGATGGGCGACGCCGCGCATACCGCGCATTTCTCGATCGGATCGGGCACCAAGCTGGCGCTGGAAGATGCGATCGACCTGGCCGAGGCAATCGGCGAGCATCGTGCCGCCGGTGTCGATGGCCTGCCCGAGGCGCTGTCGCGCTACGAAGCCACGCGCAGCGTGGAAGTGCTCAAGATCCAGAACGCCGCGCGCAATTCCACGGAGTGGTTCGAGAATGTCGAACGCTACGCCGGCATGGCGCCCGAGCAGTTCGCCTACTCGCTGCTGACGCGCTCGCAGCGGATCTCGCACGAGAACCTGCGCGTGCGCGATGAGCAGTATGTCGACGGCTTCGAGCAATGGTTGGCCGCGCAGGCCGGCGTGCCACAAGACACGCTGAAGCTGCGTGCCGCCGCTGGCGACGCCGGGCTGCCGCCGATGTTTACGCCATTCACGGTGCGCGGCGTGACGCTCAAGAACCGCGTGGTGGTGAGCCCGATGGCGATGTATTCATCGGTCGATGGTGTGCCGGGCGATTTCCACCTCGTGCACCTGGGCTCCCGTGCGCTGGGCGGCGCAGGCATGGTCGTGGCCGAGATGACCTGCGTATCGCCCGATGCGCGCATCACGCCGGGATGCCCCGGCCTGTGGAACGACGCACAGCGCGACGCGTGGAAGCGGATCGTCGATTTCGTGCACGCCAACAGTGACACGAAGATCGCCATGCAGCTTGGACACTCCGGGCGCAAGGGCTCGACGCAGCTTGGCTGGGAAAAGATGGACTATCCGCTGGCGGACGGCAACTGGCCGCTGGTGTCCGCATCGGCGCTGCCGTACATGCCCGGCGTCTCGCAGACGCCGCGCGAGATGACGCGGGCCGACATGGAGCGCGTGCGCGATGACTTCGTGGCCAATGCGCGGCGCGCAGCCGAAGCTGGCTTTGACTGGCTGGAACTGCACTGCGCGCACGGTTACCTGCTGTCGAGTTTTATCTCGCCGTTGACCAACGTCCGCACGGACGAGTACGGCGGGACGCTGGCCAACCGCCTGCGCTTCCCGCTCGAGGTGTTTGCCGCCGTGCGCGCCGTGTGGCCGCAGGACAAGCCGATGTCGGTGCGAATTTCGGCGCACGATTGGGTCGATGGCGGTATCACGGCCGATGACGCCGTGGAGATCGCACGCGCATTCAAGGCGGCGGGCGCCGACATGATCGATTGCTCGTCGGGCCAGGTCAGCCCCGATCAGGCGCCGGTCTACGGCCGGATGTACCAGACGCCGTTTGCCGACCGCATCCGCAACGAAGCCGGTATTCCCACCATTGCCGTGGGCGCGATCTTCGAAGCCGATCATGTCGATAGCATCGTAGCGGCGGGCCGTGCCGACCTGTGCGCGATTGCGCGTCCGCATCTGGCCGATCCTGCATGGACGCTGCATGAGGCGGCCAGGCTTGGGTATCGGGATGTGACGTGGCCGAAGCAGTACGTTGCCGGCAAGCGTCAGCTTGAAACCAACCTCGCGCGCGCCGCATCGTACGCGCAGCAGCCGGGGAAATGATCATGGCCAACTCACTGGAAGGGCGCCACGCGCTGGTGACCGGCGGCGGACGCGGCATCGGCGCCGCCATCGCCCGTCGGCTGCTGGCCGATGGCGCCAGCGTGACGCTGCTGGGCCGCGAGCAGGCCGCGCTCGATGCCACCGTGCATGCGCTGCAGCCGCACGTGACGCCGGGTGCGCAGTTGGGCGCGGTCAGCGCGGACATTACCGATGCCGACTGGGTGTCCGGCGCGTTTACTTCCGCTGCCGAGGCGCGCGGGCCAATCACGCTGCTCGTCAACAACGCCGGACAGGCGCACAGCGCGCCGTTCGGCAAGACCGATCTGGCGCTCTGGCAGCGCATGCTTGACGTCAACCTGACCGGCACGTTCATCTGCACGCAGGCCGCATTGCCGACGATGCAGGCGGCGGGCTGGGGGCGCATCGTCAACGTGGCCAGCACGGCAGGGTTGATTGGCTATGGCTATGTCAGCGCCTATTGCGCGGCCAAGCACGGCGTGATCGGCCTGACACGCGCACTGGCGCTGGAACTGGCAACCAAGGGCATTACGGTGAATGCGGTGTGCCCGGGCTATACCGAAACCGATATCGTGCGCGATGCGGTGGCCAATATCGTCGACAAGACTGGCCGTACCGAGGACCAGGCGCGCGCCGAACTGGCCGCGCGCAACCCGCAGCGCCGTCTGGTGCAGCCGGACGAAGTGGCTGATGCAGTGGCATGGCTGTGCCAGCCGTCAGCGTCCGCGATCACGGGGCAGGCGGTGCCCGTGGCCGGCGGCGAGGTGATGGCGGGCTGAGGCACCAAATGTTTGCGCCCCTCTCCCGCCGTGCGGGAGAGGGG
>NZ_ALOU01000010.1 GCF_000292345.1 Cupriavidus sp. BIS7 | reverse complement strand
ACCCGTACAGAACCCGACGTACTCGACGCGCAGCAGCGCGTATTCGCCGCTGAGCTCGACCTGGTTCAGGCACGCCTGGATTACCTTCTTGGCCGTCTGCGGCTCGCCGCCGCCGCGGGAGAACTGAGTGAGGAAACGCTGCGTTCCCTGAATGCCTGGCTCGCAGCCTGATCACAAAATCCTATGCTCGGAGAGCTGCAGCACTATTGGAGCGGCCCCTTTCTTGCCGCCAACGCGTTCATCGGGTTGAACCTGATCGGCGCGTTGCTGCTCGGCATGCTGGTCGGTTATGAACGCTCATACAACGGTCGTGCCGCTGGCATGCGCACCTATGGCCTCGTGTGCATGGCGTCAACGGCGCTGACGGTGTTCGTTGGTCACGCGTCGCTCTGGTACGGCGGCGCCACAGCGAGCGTCCAGGTAGACCCGACCCATACCATCCAGGGCGTGGTCACCGGCGTCGGGTTCCTTGGCGCCGGGGTCATCATGAAGGACGGCATGAGCATCCGCGGTCTCACGACTGCAGCGTCCATCTGGGCCGCTTCGGCCATAGGCGTGTTGCTCGGCGTTGGTTTCTATGCTGCTGCCATGCTACTTGCCGTGTTGTGTGTGTGCTCGATGTCGCTGTTGCACCGACTGGAGTCCAAGCTTCCGGGGCGCATGACGCTTGATGTATCGCTGACGTTCCAACCCGGTGAAGCGCCTGACTTCGACTTGCTGATCGACAGGGCAAGGTCTCGCGGCTATCGCGTGCTGCACGACAGCCTGACCATCACGTACGCCGACCACCAGGCCGTTTGGCGAGTCAGCTTGGTTGCGCCGGACAAGGCGCGCGCGCTATCACCGGCAGCACTGGCGGCGGAGATGGCTGCAACCGAGGGCGTCTCGCGGTTCAGCATCGTACCTGTGCGCAGTTGACAGTGTGACCAAAATGAACGTGCTTTGGCGCCCACCGCCAGGGCTCGACCGGAACCCCGATATGTCTACGAACGTACGACTCCCAACGCCATTGCGCCGTCAGGCCCTGTTTTGGGGCGCCGTCACACTGGGCTTCGGCATCTTGCTTTGGCGCTTGCGGCCCGTCCTCACGCCTTTCCTGCTCGGAGCGCTCATCGCGTACATGTTGCAGCCGGGCGTCGAGTGGCTGGTGCGCCATCGCACGCCGCGCGGCCTCGCGGCGCTCTTGATGATTCTCGTCTTTGCGATGTTGGCCGCGCTGCTGGTGCTATTGGCGGTTGCGGTGGTGCAAGCGGAAGGCCCGCAGCTTACCAGCCGGATTCCCGTCTTTATCGCCGGGCTGGACGCCTGGCTGCAACCGAAGCTGGCGTTGCTCGGCCTCAACCAATCGCTCCATTTTGGCAATGTGCGCGACTTAGTGGCGAACCTCGAAGGCAGCGAGAGGACGCTGACCCTCACCGCATGGCAGTACGTGCGCACCAGCGGCGACATGATGACAACCGTGATCGGCAACGTCGTGCTGGTGCCGCTGGTGCTGTTCTATCTGCTCTATGACCGGCACCAGATGTTCCGCCGCATGGAGAGCCTAGTACCCCGGCGCTGGCTTGGCAAGACGCGCGAGTTCGTTACGGAGATGGACCGTATGCTGTCGCAATACCTGCGCGGCCAGTTGCTCGTCATGGCGGTGCTTGCCGCGTTCTATCCCATTGCGCTGTCGATCGCGGGCTTCCAGATTGCGCTGCCGCTCGGCATCCTGACCGGCTTGGCGGTGTTGATTCCCTACGTCGGCTTCGCGACCGGGCTGGTCCTCGCGCTGCTCGCCGCGCTGCTGCAGTTCGGTACCTCGTACGGCTTCGCGGCAGTGGCGATCATCTACGGCACCGGCCAGATCCTCGAGAGCTTCTTCCTGACGCCGCGTTTCGTCGGCGAACGCATCGGCCTGCACCCGCTCGCGGTAATCTTCGCCTTGCTTGCATTCGGCCAGCTGTTCGGGTTTTGCGGCGTGCTGCTTGCGTTGCCAGTCAGTGCGATCCTTGCGACGGCGCTGCGCGAATTGCGTCGCCGATATCTGGCGAGTGCGCTCTATGAGAGTTGAACCGTCGGAAGAACGGTGACCACTATTGAGGGCGCTGACGCTACGCTAGTGGTGCGAAAGGGCGGGCGCAGGGCTGATGGTATGGACTCCCGCCCCCTCCGGGGCCCACACTGACAGCGTCAACTCTTGGGAGAACAACAATGCCCGCTCTGACCATTGGCTTGGATATCGCGAAGAACGTCTTCCAGATCCACGGCATTGATCGCCATGGGAATGTAGTTGTGCAGCGGAAACTTCGCCGGAATGAGGTCTTGACCTACTTCGCCAGGCTAGAACCCTGCCTAATCGGGATTGAGGCCTGTCACGGCTCGCATTACTGGGCACGTGAGTTGACTTCGTTGGGGCATACCGTTCGTCTGCTACCAACGCAGTATGTGAAGCCATTTCTGGTCGGCGGCAAGAATGATGCAAATGATGTCGCGGCAATCTGCGCCGCAGTGGCGAGGAAGGACATTCACTTCGTTTCAATCAAGAGCGCAGAGCAGCAGTCGCTGCAGTCAGTGCACCGAATGCGCGAGCGCCTTGTCCACGACCGTACTGCGAAATCGAATCAGATTCGAAGCATGTTTGCCGAGGAAGGCTTTGTCTTTCCGGTTGGTCTCTACCAACTGCGAAAGGGCATCGTTGAGCTTCTTGGCAACTCGAATGTCAGGGTCACGCCGGTGCTCAGGAGACTCGGTGCGATGTACCTTGAACAAGTGGATGCTCTGCAGAAGTGGATCGATGAGCTCGGCAACGAGATTGCCGAATTGTTCAAGCGTAGTGAGGTCTGTCAAAGGCTGGCGACTGTCCCAGGCATCGGCCCTGTCATCGCGACCGCGCTCGTTAGCAGCGTGGGAGACCCATTGCAATTCAGGAACGGTCGGCAGTTCGCGGCATGGCTAGGGCTGACGCCGCGGCAACGATCCAGCGGCGGCAAGACAAAGCTAAGCGGCATCACGAAACGAGGTGATACCTATCTACGAACCCTGCTCGTTCAGGGCGCCCGTGCCGTGATGCATGTCGTCAATCGTCGTGACGATCGACACAGCCGATGGATCAAGACCTTGATGCAACGTCGTCAAGCGAGCATCGCAGCGATCGCCCTCGCGAACAAGACGGCGCGCATCGCGTGGGCAATCTTGACGCGCAACGAAGTATTCCAGGTGGCATAGGCTCCACAATGGCTTGTTAACAACGTTTCACTTCCTTAGCGATTGCGCAAGAAGTGGCAAGCATGGCGAACCGGTCGGACCGGCGCTTGCAGATCCTGATATATCCGACGGCTGCATTCCGAAGCCAAGAGGCCGATAAGGAAGCAAGCGCGCAAATTTCCATGATGGCTCGTGTCGATAGTGGACACATCGGAAGCCGAATGTACGGACGCAGTCGACCACCTCAAAATGCAACCCCATCTTGCTCATAGGCGGGAGTCCATGTACGGATATATGCCAGTGCAATAACCTGCGGCTCGCCTTGGTCTCGACTATCTCAATTTATCTGCATGGCGATGAGGCGAAACGGGCACGGCAAATCGCTGCGGCCTCACGGCCCGAGTTCGCGGGGCGCTGCTTGACCTCAATTGTTCGGTGACACATTTCTTCGCAACCCGCAAAGCCTTGTCCAGCAAGGAATTGACGGGTCACGGAAGCGACTGGATCGCCGATTGACAGCGACTCGCGCGGTCGCCGAGTTCCGCTACCAGACAAAGTCGTCGGGCGATGTCGGAGCAATAGCTCCGGCCCAGGTGACGCTGGATACGCTAATGACATAGAACAGCCTGTGCGATCCACCGCGTTCGACTGCCGCGCTTAAGTGGGGTGACAGGAACGGGCGAGTGGTAACGGAAGGAGTGCCATCCGACGAAGGGTCCTGGTCGAGAACCGTGCAAACTGATAACCGCCAGGCTCAGAATCTGCCGACTATCGTGGCAGCCAAGCTGGCGGCGATACCCGCCTTCAGTTGCTTCAGGTAATCGGCCATCTGAGCGTGGCTTGGCGCAGTACTCAGAAATTCTTCCAGGCCTGCCTGCAAGGCAGGAGATCCCGAGCAAAGGGCTTGAGCTCGGCGAATTTGAAAATCGTCAGCGCGATCAGGCGGCCGATTTTGTGCTGATGTCATGACTGCTATTCTGGCATTTACAAAAGGACGGCACACCGCTCGATGTGCAGCCACCACGAGGAAGAGCTCGGCAAGGGTTGATTTTGGCGGTGACGCGAAGCATGCCACCTCTCGACTAGTCGATTCTTAAGGGCATACATCCCAGAAGCGAAAAGAGGAGATCTGCTTCAGAATGGATACGGGCATGGGAACTGGTTTGGACGCTGTCACCCGACTTGCTATGGATGTGGCGCGGGTCGAGGAAGCGTCGTGGGCCGGGGGGGCGGCGCAACGGCCGGCACCTGAATGTATGGCGCGAGGATGTAGGGGTAGGAATCCGAGCCATTTGATGGCAGCCCCTGGTGAGTCATATTTGGCTGCGTGTCGGCGGCGCACAACTGCGAAAGAGGCCCAGTTTTCAGCTCCGTCCCGGCGCTGTTGCCGTCACTGAAGCCATGCTTGGTACTCAAATTCTGCGATTGACTGCTTGTCTGCGGAGCGGTAGCGCCTATTGCTGGAGCCTCCAGCAATAGGAACGCCACTGCGAATATCCGTAGTTGGGTCGATGACACTGAAAACATGAGCGGTCCTGTTGATCGAGAGAATGCTGAGGCCCCACCCAGCATTTTGTGTGTTGCACTCCATAGCCTTTGATGCGGAAAGTGCAGAGACATCCAAGCTGCGAGCAGGGTTCCTTCCCAGCAGCCTGATTACGCGCAGGGTGAGTGACCAGAACCACTGACATGGGGTAGGTCCTCACCGCGGCATCAAACCGGTGGTCACCAAGCGCCGGACAGAACATGGCAGTGATCTGGGTAAATTCCGCTGCGTTGTCGAACGTGCTCATGCGTGGCTTCACTACTTCCGTCGTCTTCGCATTCGCTTCGAACGTCGGGCTCACATTTATGACGCCTTCCTCAAACGCGGCCGCTCTCTGCCTGCTGGAACATCTTCAGGCGCGCTGAGCCGTCTTTTTGAAACAGTCTCTTAACAATGGGAGCCGATCACCTATTTTCGATCGGAATGTCCGAAGCTCCGCCACAAGCCGACTATGGGCAGTGGTTCTCCAGCAGTCGCCGCCGTCGGGTGCCGTTGCGATTTCGCAAACATCGTTAGCCCTTACCGGGCAGAGTAGTCCGCGTCTGACATTTCGCCTCAGCCGCGTTGCGCACATCCCAGAACGAAAGGATGTGCGCGCCGAGGCGGCAGCGGTGCCAGTACATTCCATGCAGGCGTTGGCGTATGTTGTTCATCGTCATCCAGGTCGCGCCCTCGATGTCCACCAGCGCGGCCGGGTGGTCGTCGCTCTCGCCGATCAACTGGATGTCGCGGCAGGTCGCTTGCGAATAGCGAAATACGAGGGTGCGCAGATCCTTGATCGTAGCTCTCGGAGGCAGTCCGATAATCAGTAGCTTCATGATGGCGCCCGCTCAATGAATAGGTTAGTCGTTCATGATGCTGACGCCACCATCGACGAAGATAGTGTTGGCCGTCATCCGCCGCGCGTAGGGTGTCGCCAGAAACGCGCAGGTGTAGCCGACGTCCATGATGTCGACCAGTTCGCCGATGGGTGCTTTCGCAGCCGCTTCGCTCAGCAGGAGATCGAAGTCCCTCAGGCCAGACGCAGCCCGCGTCTTCAACGGCCCAGGTGAGATCGGATGGACGCGGATGCGCTTCGGGCCGAGTTCGTGCGCAAGATATCGGCAGGTGGCTTCGAGCGCCGCCTTCACTGGGCCCATCAGGTCGTAATTTGGTACGACGCGAGTCGCACCGAGGTAGCTCATAGCAAACAGGGAGCCGCCTTCATCCATCAAAGGTGCGGCGAGACGCGCCATACGGATGAACGAGTGACACGAAATGTCCATGGCTTGCGCGAAGCCTTCCGCCGAACTGTTCAAGAGACCGCCTTGCAGATCGTTCTTCGGCGCGAACGCGATTGAATGAATGGCGACGTCGAGCCGTCCCCAAGTGTCGCGAATCGAATCGAAGACGGCCTCGAACTCCCCAGGTTTCGATACATCGAGCGTCAAGACAATCGAAGCCCCCAATTCTCGTGCGAGCGGTTCAACGTAAGTCTTTGCCTTTTCGTTCAGATACGTGACGGCGATTTCTGCACCAAGTTCGCGGAATGCCCGTGCACATCCATAAGCGATCGAATGCTCGTTTGCGATGCCGACGATTAAAACCTTGCGGCCCGCGAACGGCTGCGCGGAAAGCTTGTCCATGCTTACTCCTCCAGCCGATGCAGTACGTGCCGGGCAATCATCAGTTCTTCGTTGGTCGGGATGACCCAGACATCGACAGCGCTTTGCGGATCGCTAATGCGCGGTCCGTGCTTCGCATTCGCCTGCGGGTCGAGCGAGACGCCAAGCCATGCAGCCGCACGACACACGCGCTCGCGCACGGGGGCCGCATATTCGCCGATACCCGCCGTGAAGACGATCGCATCGAGGCCGCCGAGCGCGGCCGTGAGCGAACCGATTTCGCGTGAGATCCGATAGCAGAAGAGGTCGACGGCAACGGCCGCAGCGGGCGCATCGCTCGTGAGCAGCGTGCGCATGTCGCTCGAAATGCCGGAGACGCCAAGCAACCCAGAGCGCTTGTAAAGCAGTGTTTCGATCTCGCGGGCATCCATTTTGGCCTCTTCCATCATCCACAGCACCACGCCCGGATCGAGGCTTCCCGAGCGCGTGCCCATGACGAGCCCTTCGACGGCGGTGAAGCCCATCGTACTGGCGACACTCTTGCCGTGATCCAGCGCCGTCATACTCGCGCCATTGCCGAGATGCAGCACCACTGTCCTGCCATACGCGGCGCGCTCGTCGTATTGCGGCAAGACACTTGCGACGTACTCATAGGAGAGACCATGAAACCCGTAGCGCCGAACTCCGCGCCGGGTGATCTCGGGTGGCAGTGCGAAGCGGGTCGCCACGTCGGGCTGGGTATGGTGGAACGCTGTGTCGAAGCACGCGATTTGCGGTACCAACGGGTTGCTCGCCTGGATCGACCGAATCGCCGCGAGGTTATGCGGCTGATGCAGCGGCGCGAGGGGAATGAGCGCCTCCAGCTCGGCCATCACCTTCGCGTCGACACGTACGGGCGCCGAATAGCGTTCGCCACCGTGCACGACGCGATGGCCGACGGCTAGCAGCCTGGCGTCGCCTGCGTGTCCACGTAGCCATTCCAGCAGGAATGCGATCGCCTTGTCATGGCCGAGACGTTCGCCCTCCGGCCAGCGCTTGTTGTCGATGATCTCGCCGCTTTGCCGTTTGACCTGAAAGCGTGCGTTGGTGTAGATCTCCTCGAGCTTGCCGCTGGCGATTGGGTCAAGCGCGCCGTCGCTCGCCGCGAACGCATGAAACTTGATGCTGGATGACCCCGCATTGATGACCAGAATGACGTCCATGCGTGAACCCTCTAGGCGATGGCGGCCGAGGGCTTCGCGCGCCGCGAAAGTGCGACGAGCGAAGCGACCGCGCACGACGCAAGCCGTGTGATCACCGAGTCGGCACGGCTGGTGAGAATGATGGGAACCCTCGCGCCAAGCACGATGCCGGCGGCATCTGCACCGGCGAGAAATGACAGGCTCTTGGCGAGCAGATTGCCGGCTTCGAGGTTCGGTACGACGAGCACGTTGGCATGCCCGGCCACTGGCGATGAAATACCTTTTGTCTTCGCGGCCTCTTCGCTGATCGCATTATCGAGGGCGAGCGGGCCGTCGAGTATCCCACCAGTGATCTGCTGGCGGTCGGCCATTTTGCACAATGCGGCGGCGTCGAGTGTCGACGGCACCTTGGAGTTAACAGTTTCCATCGCCGACAGGATCGCCACCCGCGCGGACGGAAATTGCAATGCCTGGGCGAGGTCGATGGCGTTCTGCACGATGTCACGTTTTTCATCGAGTGTCGGCGAGATGTTCACAGCTGCGTCGGTGATGATCAACGCGTCGGCCTGGCCGGGCACGTCCATCACGAAGCAATGGCTGACGCGCCGTTCGGTGCGCAGCCCGGTGCCTCGCGCGACGACCGCTGCCATCAGTTCGTCCGTGTGCAGAGAACCTTTCATCAGTGCTTGCGCCTTGCCTTCATGCACGAGTTGTACGGCGACTTCTGCCGCTGCGTGACTGTGTGGCACGTCGACGATGGGCAGATCGCCGAGGCCAAGGTTGCCTTCCCGCGCAGCCGCCTCGAGTTTGGCGCGCGGCGCCACCAGTATCGGCGCAATCAGATGGAGGCGCGCGGCTTCGATCACTGAAGACAGGGAGTCGTGATCGCATGGGTGCGCAACGGCGGTTGGCAATGGCGGTAGCGTTGTCGCGAAAGCGATCAGCCGCTCATATTTTTCGCGTTTGTGTTCCATGTCGTGTGCCCTCTATTGGCAAATCTTCCCGGGGCCAGACAGCGATCAACCCCGGGCCACGCGTGATGACACGCGCCGTTACTTGACCTGCTGGCGGGCGTTGCCACGCGGCGCCGATTTCGTCTTCGCTGCCGACTCAAAGATGGTCAGAACGCGCTCCAGATCGGCGCGTTCGTGTTCGTCGAGCGGCAGCGTGGTGCTGAGCTTTTCGATGTCGCGTGCGGCGTTACGGACCTCCGCGGGCGGCGCGCCGGACAGCATGTCGGGTATTGCATCGATTGCGGAATCGGCGTCAAGGCGCAGCAGCTTGGCTTGCTCGCGAACAACCTCTTTGAATGAAAGGATGCCGCGATCGGACAGCGTGCCGAGCATAGCGCGCGCGAGATTGAAGCCGCGTTCATCAGCTTCGCGGTGCGTACGACGCACAAAGAGCAGCGCGCGCGCACTCGCTTCGATGAGGCCACCCCTTGTCATGCTATGGCGAAGCCGTTCGTTTTCTGCGGCGATCGCTGCGTGACGATCGTCGGCATCGCCGGATTCCTCGGATACGTCGGATCGGCCGTCGTCGCGTTGTGGGGGAAGCCCGGCGAGAGCCTGCAGCCAGGGGGCGCCATAGATGGCTTCGAACAGCTGTTCAACCGCCGCATCACGTATGTCGCGATAGCAATTCAGCGACGCCTCGATCGAGTCCGATGCTGCGCTTTGCATCTGCCAAAACGGATTATCGGCAGGGGCGGCTTTGCGCGACTCTCTCACGTGTTGCGCAGCCTGGGCGACGCTCGATGCGAACGGGTGGCGGTCCGACCAAGACTCGTAGGGAATCCGCAGTGGATGAAATTTGCTCGCGAGATCTGCGCTCCACGGCGTTACGCACATGCGTAGCCACGGTTGTACACAGCTGCGATAGAGGCTGAGATTGAAATTGGACACATAGGCTGCTGTTGCGAAACGACGATCGCTTTCCGCGTTTGGCTGCACGATAGCCCGCACATCATCGATGCTGCGCGGCGAGATCGACAACACGTGATCGCCTTCGACGAGGTCAGCATGCGGCGTCGCTTCGGTCTTCGCCCCCATGTGCGCTTCATACAGGCCGGGCGGCAACATGTCGATGAGATCGATGTTGCACACGAATTCACGATGCTCCTTTCGGCCCGTACTGCTCGACACGAAGATGCCGAGATGGCCGATGTTGTCATGTGTTGCGTAGACGATGGTCTGGTCGTTCCCGAGGAGGTCTTCGTCGTCGCGATACAGGTCAGTAATCCAGCCAAGCGCCTGGGGTGGCGGAGTGATGTTGTCACCGTACGAGCAGAACACGACAATCGGCGAGCGGATGTTGCGCAGGTTGAGACGCACGCCATCCGACATAACGATATCGCCGCTCGCGAGCCGATTGCCGACGAACAGGTTGTCGACGATGTATTGCATCTCTGCGGCGTTGAGGAACACGTGGCCGCCCCAGTATTTTTCGAAGCCTAAATACCGTGGCGCTTCCGTATCGATATTCGCATACAGGTTGTTGTACTTTTGCCAGAGTGTGTTGGCCGGGTTGAGGTTCTCGAAGTTCTGCACGAGCCACGCGCCGTCGAAACGGCCGTTGCCGAGATCGCCCGTTAGCGCGGTCAGCCATGAACCGCCGAGCAAACCTCCGGAATAGCGCATCGGATTCTTGCCGCGCCAGCCTGCCCAATATGAAACGGGCGCGCCCGCGACGATGATCGGCCCGAACAGGTCAGGTCGCATCGCGGCTGTCATCAGTACCTGCCAGCCCGCCTGGCAATTGCCGACTACGGCGGGCTTTCCAGGGCTATCTGGATGCAGCTCGATGACTTTCTCAAGGAACGCCGCTTCGGCATGCATGACATCTTCGACTGTCTGACCGGGTACGGGGTCGGGAAGGAAGCCGACGAAATAGCACGGATGTCCCGCTCGCAACGCGGCGCCGATTTCACTGTCGCGTTTGAAGCCGCCAATGCCCGGCCCGTGTCCCGCGCGGGGGTCGAACACGACGAACGGCCGAAGATGACCCACGTCGTGCGTTTCAGTCGCATTGCGGTCGGGTTGCAGATCGTCAGGCGAAATGATGCGCACGAGGCCGTAGCTGACCGGACGCGGCAAGGTGCGCCCATCCAGGATCAACTCGGCGGCGAAATCGAGCACATTGGGTGTGCGCTCATGCAAGTGCGCCTCGTATTGGTTGCCGCGCTCTCGCATCACGTCGGCGAACAGCACACTGCGCTGCCACGCATCGATTGCGTATTCGGCGCCCGCGTTTTTTCCCGGCGGAAATGCGTAGGGCAAAGCCGTAGTGGGATCACTCTGCGGATCGGATGTCAGGCTCAACTGATGCATACCGCATTAGCCTCCTCAAAGAGTCCGCGCCGGTGCCTCGCGTCTTGTGGCTGAGTTCGCGGAAGGATTACGATTCGGGTATTACTATACTAGGCGTCATGATGACACACAAGTCAGTTTGTAGGGATTCTTGAGATCGTGGAAGAGGTTGATGCGCAAGACTGCTTTTCTCGTGTAACGAGGCCGACAACCATCCCTAGACACGGCGTGCACGAAACCATTTCTTGCCGCCAGTTCCGCCGAAAGATCTACAACGGCTGGTCGCATACGAGCATTGCGACGCACTCCATACACGTGTGGCACTGAAACCGGGCGAACGTGCCGCTGCCTACGCTGCGGTGGCGCGCTCTATCGCGACAGTTCGCGTGCCTATCGTCGCCTGCTGCCGCTCGTGGTGACCGCCCTGATCCTGTTTCTGATCTCGAACACGTACCCGATCGTCGTCATGGAACTCAAGGGATCGCGCATGGAGACCACGCTATGGGGCGCTGTACAGGCACTGTATGCGGATGACATGGCGCTGGTGGCGGTGCTCGTCTTCGCCACGACGATCCTGCTTCCGCTGGCGGAGCTACTCATGATGTGCTACCTGCTCGTGCCGATGGCGCAACACCGCAGACCACCCGGTTTCGATTGCATCGTGCGCGGCATTCGCCAGACGCGGCCGTGGGGCATGATCGAAGTGTTCATGATCGGCGTGCTGGTCACGGTGGTGAAGCTGTCCACCATCGCGCAGGTGCTGCCCGGCGCCGCCCTGTGGACGTTCGGCGCCCTTGTTGTCGTGCTTGCCACCATCCTGTCCTTCGATCCGCGCACATTCCGACCTGAGCCTCCGTTCCTCGCTGCCTTGCTAACGCCATCGGGGGATCAGTGCGAATCGCGCTCTTCTACAGAATAAATCACACGTCATGATGACACGAAGATTATTATTAGATATAGTTTCTCGGTCGATACCAATGACGTAGTTCTGAGTCACTGGACCGCCCCTCAGGAAAGGCGGGCGGTACGGGGACCAACGCACATTTGGCAGATTGGCAATGGCGGCCGGAGTTTTACAACGGCCGCCCCGCAGCGGATCTGAAAGGAAGGCCGAATTGACCCTAAACCCTAAAACCCCAGCCCTCACACTGATCGCGGCCCTACCGCCTGTTCCCCGGCCGAACGGTCTCAGCACGAGGAAGTGCGTCCGGTGCGCACCGTCATTGCCGGTCATCCCGATCTGCGCCGGCGGCGGTATTGACTCGCGAGAGCGCGAGACAGCCGCCAAACAGCGCCAGGCCGAACAGGAGCTTGCCGCCGCAGCGGGCGAACTGAATGAGGACAGCCTACGTGCGTTGGGCGCGTGGCTGGCTTCGTGATCGTTCGCGCACGGTCTGCGGCGTGCGCAACGGTGTTTGCATCGGTGTGCTGGAGAGGATGGAGCCACCCGTTTCAACCGGGCGCTGTGCCACGCGACCCTCCCGGATTTCTGCGGTTGCGCGAAAGCATGGCACAGATGGGCACCAGTCCACGCCTGCACGCTAAACATGCCGACTGATGCAGTCGGCGCAAGCCGGCGCCGGGCGGCGTCGGCTTCCAAGGGGAGTTTGCTATGCCATTGAAAGGTTTTACTGCCATTGTGGGGAGGTTGCACATTTATGCCATGCGTTCCATCGCCTCCCGGGAGATGATCGCATCGCAGTCCGATGCTCAATGGTTTCACGTCTACCGACGTACACCGACTGGCCTGCGATTGGAGCAAAAGAAGAAGGACTTTGATTCCGCACTCGACTATTGCTTGCGTTGCACGTCATTCCATTGACGTGATGGTACCTGTCACTGCGACCAGGGCAGTGGCACGGGTAACACAAAGTCTCCGGACTGATTTCATCACCATCTCCTTGAGATCTCGGATTGCTGGATGGTTGTGCAATTCGTCTTCGCGACTAGTGGGTCATGGCGCAGGTTGCACCGTGCCGGCCTTGGTTCTTGGCTATGTGGACATGATGTTCCTACAATTTGACCGAGGCGGTTCTCTGGGCCGACTCCTTTCAGACATTAGGATGCCGCCGGCTTGCCCGGTGGCTTTTTTATATAACGCGGCTAAAGTTTCGGTGCCGGCGTCCGATGATCTTCGTTCGCTGTGATCCCGCTCCGGCGACTACTCTGGCCGGGCAAGACGTCGTTCTCGCCTGGCCTCTTTTTCCCGTGTATTTGGACGCTTTTCAGCGGGCGCATAAATAACTCAATTAAGAATTTCTTCGCGGGCTGGCTGCGCCGGGGTCCTTAAGCGGGCGTTAATCCCATTCGGGATGCTGGACTCGCTCGGCCACACGCACGATAGCGTGGTTTTTTTCAGTGGACATTCTCCAGGTGCATCGATGGGCCTGCGGTTGCGTTGTTGCGCCGTACCCAGATGACGAGTCGGAAGGTGCCCCGGGCTGTCATACTGAGCTGGCGAAGATAGGCAACTGTCGTGTCGACCAGTACGGCAATGAGTCGTTCTGCCGGCCCGGCAAGGCCAAGGAGGGGCAGTGCTAGGCATGCGCGAGATGGCGAAGCTTCGGCCACCGTGGCACCTGACCGTTCTCAGTCTCAGTTGGCGCTAGCAAATTGCAGTTTCACATATCGGACACATGTCGAAGAACACGGTCGCGGCTGTCGATGTACAACCGCTAATCACACTCAAGCGCTGGCGGGTACGTGAAACAAGCTCCGGCCAACGGTACTTCGTGGGGTACTGCGTGGAAAACAATGAGAACAGGGTGAGTAGCGCGATTCAATCTTTCGACAGTTGTACTGGAGTCGGTGTAACTGCCAGCGGGCGACGCTATTTGCTATTGGGCTCGCCATGCTTCGATGGTGAAGCCAAGCGTACATGGCGGGAGCTGGCCGAACAGCATGGAATTGGCGAGACTAAGGATGTCAGCATGGAATTCATGGCGTCACCTACCCCGTAGAAGCAGCTAAGCCTCTTGGCCGGAACCAAGCGTTCAGGGAAGGCGGGGCAAGCCGCGGGAAGCATTATATGGAGAGGACGTCCGGTGCTTGAGCGGACCAGTCACTCGAACGGCTGCATGATCGCGATCGCAGTGGGCAGCTTATGGCCGATCTCTGCCCTCGGCCTATCCGTGTACGGGCTTCCTTGGGCCAGAGGCCACTTCCGACCCTCTCCGGACCTTGACCCGAGCTCATCTCTACGGCTGCTTTGAGGTGTTGAGCGGCCATCCTCATACGGGTCGGCTCGCGACCGAGGCCCGAGTCGTCATCCTGGAAACTCGACATTCCTGACTTGTTGGACCACTGCCTCCGCGGCGAGGCACAACCGCGATCCTATTGGCACCCGCAACTTGATTCGGCCCGGTGGCCTGCACTGGGCGACTGCTGGGAGCGGCATGGTTCACGAGAAAGTACCGGCCGAATTCGGGAAGACGCCGCATTCGTTCGAATGCACGGGTGGGGTTTAAATGCGAATTGTATAAGGCAATTATTAGATCAGTGCGCTCTAATTTTTGGATCAGTGCGAGCTAATTATGGTGGCACGAATAACCATAATTATTTCGCGTATTTCGTCGTTAAAGCATCGTACCCCGTAGGCTCGCGGATTGCGTTCCGTCGGGAGCGCAAACGCTTTCGACCTAAATTTCTCAATGCGAACCAATCTACCCGTAACACAGCGAGAGTATGACTTTCCGCGTGACGCCACGCTCATGTCGACCACCGACACGCAAAGCCACATCACCTACGCCAATGCGGCGTTTATCCAAGTCAGCGGATTTGAAATCGACGAGATCCTCGGGCACCCACACAATCTCGTGCGGCATCCGGACATGCCCCCGCAAGCATTTGCGGACATGTGGTCGACCCTCAAAGCGGGCCTTTCGTGGACCGCTCTGGTAAAAAACCGGCGCAAGAACGGTGACCACTATTGGGTGCGGGCGAACGCCGCCCCGATCATTCGCAATGGTCAATTGACAGGCTACCTGTCAGTTCGGACAAAGCCAGAGCGCTACGAGATCGAAGCCACTGAGCGCCTCTATCGTGACTTCCGCGAGGGTCAGGTAGGCCAGAAGAAATTTCACCAGGGCCTGATTGTACGTACTGGATTGCTCGCGTGGACCTCGTTGGTGCAGACCATGCCGGTTCGGTGGCGCATCCGCTCGGCGCTACTTGTGTCATTCGCGCTGGCAGTGCTGTTGGGCTTCCTGTTCGGGCTGCATGACGCGATGCTCTGCGGCTTCGCCGCAACGGGCGCGGCACTCTCTCTGCTCACGTCGTTCTGGCTCGAAGCGCAGATTTCCCGCCCGCTTCAGGCCGTGCTCAAACAGGCCCTCTCCGTGGCAGCGGGCCAACCCAGCGAAAACATACACCTGAACCGCGTCGACGAAATCGGGATGATCCTGCGCGCAATTAATCAGTCTGGCCTCAACCTGCGGTCACTCGTCGACGATGTGAGCGAACAGCTTGGCGGACTCAAGCAGTCCAGCCACGACATCGCGGCGGGCAACAGTGATCTGAATGATCGCAGTGTGCAATCTGCGGCGAGTCTCGAGCAGACGGCGGCTTCGATGGAACAGATGACTGCCACTGTCAGGAATAACGCCGATACCGCGCTGCAGGCGAGCAAGCTCGCGGGTTTGACAAGAGAGGCGGTATCGGAAGGTGATACGGCAGTCGGCAAGGTCGTTGAAACCATGGACGAGATAACTGATGCCAGCAGAAAAATCGGCGCGATCATCAGCGTCATCGAAGGCATCGCGTTCCAGACGAACATCCTCGCCCTGAATGCAGCGGTCGAGGCAGCACGGGCCGGGGAACAGGGGCGTGGCTTCGCGGTCGTGGCCGGAGAAGTGCGAACGCTTGCGCAGCGCAGCTCCGCGGCAGCCAAAGAAATCACGGTCCTGATCAACGACAGCGTTGACAAAACCGCCGTCGGCAGTGGGCTTGTGAGCAAGGCCCGAGACTCAATGTGCAACATCTTGAGCCAGGTCACAAGGGTAAACGACCTCATCAACGAGATCAGTTTGGCGACCAGGGAGCAGTCGGAGGGGATCGGGCAGGTCAACGTTGCCGTGACGCAGCTCGACCGGATGACGCAGCAGAATGCCGGGCTGGCTCATGAATCTGCGGAAGCCGCCGACAGCCTTGAAGTCCGAACGCACAAGTTGAGCGAAGCGGTCGCCGTATACCGGAGCTAACGCGAGCCTCTCGACCGCCACTTCTGAATACCGCAGCTACATCCAAGATGAAGAGAGCGACTGGAGCAATCAACCAGTTGCCCAGCGCTATCGGTGCCGAAGGACAGCTCTCCCGTCACACGACCAGACGTTCGCCGACAGATCGGGAGAGACCGTTGATGGCCGGTCTTCGCCTTCGGTCTATTCGCGCACGGGAGCCCTGGCGCCAGAGGCAACTACCGACCTTGAGAAGCTATTCACGATCGTGAAAAGCGGACACACGACGGTCTGAGTGAGCTACCGCTAGCGCTTCCCGTTTAGCGCGCGGCTCCTTTATGAACTGGTACGTGATACCACCGAACACCGTTACGTAGAGCGGCACTCCGGCCAAAACCGGTCTCCAACCAGCTCCGTGGCGAATTGATATAGCGAGAGCGAGAAGCACCATCGCGACGCCACCCGAATAGGCCACAACGGCACGCTTATATAAACGCCAGCGGGCAAGATCGGTTTCTTGTGACATATCGGTTCGTTGCCGTTCACGGTGCACGCTCGGACCCAGGGAGCGGCAACACCGCCAGCGCGGCACGTGCGCGTCGCAGCGTGCGGATCCGCCCGATCGCCCAGGCCAGATACGCCGCCATGATAACTACGCCCACCATAGCCTGCGGCTGCGGCCATCCAGAGACTGCAAAGGTCGCCATCATTAGTGGCAAGACAGCACTGATGATGATCTCCTCGGTGGCGCTGTCGCAGACAATTTCGCCATTCGCGTGATCGCGCCAGCCGACTAGCGTCTGCCAATTGCCGGCCTCTTTAAGGTATGCCGTGATTGTCATGCCTGCTTCAATGCGCGGTCTGCCAGGCACGACGACGGAATATTCTGTGTGCCCGGCCACGGTGAAGTTGAAGAGTGTGGCCAAGCGGCGATTCTGCGACGTACGAACCAGGCCGGACACGCTGTCGAAGTGAACAGTTTCAAGTGGCATACATACGGGCGCTGTGTGCTTGAACCGCTCACGCGGCCTTTCCTTTTCCTTGATGTTTCAACCGATTGTGGACGATTCACGCCGGTATGTCGAACGACCGGTTATGGCGTGCGCCGTGCTAAGGCGGCGCTTTTCCAGTGGGTGAAAGCCCCACCCGGCAACCGCTCCAGCCGGAAGCAACCTATAAGGACGATGCGGCGACCTACCGTCACCGCGCCACATCTCTATTCTACCGATCTCTGCCTTCGGCCTATCCGCGTACGGGCTTCTTTCTGCCAGAGGCGACTTCCAACCCGTTAGAGACAATCGCGGCGACGAGGTGGTGTGACTGCTTTGAGACAATCAAGCATGGCCAGGGTTGCGATTTCCAAGTCTTTTATCGAAACTGACGCGGATCATATTTGCGGTACCCACTGAGAGCTCTGGGCAGTGACAGGGAGTCAGGGCATTTCGGGTAGACGCTAGTTTTCGGCACAAGAGCGTCTGATCGATGCGGCATGCGCCCGTCTTCAATCATTCAATGACTACTATAACGAGCAAATCAAAACGGTTCAGAATCGATATGGGCAAAGGCATAGCCGCTCTCTTCATTCTTTTGTCGAAACAGCTTTGCGCGGAGCCGGTGACAAAGGTCCCTCTTAAAACTGATGCAAAATTGGTGATTGCAAAACTCTACCCGGACAAGAAGGTGGCGAGTATTGCCGCCGGCGACCTGAACGGGGATGGAATTCCAGATATTGCTTACGTAGTTCAAGATGGCATGGGTTTTGCGCTTGTCGGCGTGCTTCGAGGCCAAGGGGATGGGACGCCAGTTCCTTGGGGAAAGTCGAAGAATATAACCGCCTTCACGACAGTGGAGGTCGACATCAGGCGGCGGTCGCTCTTCATGGGGTCCCCTTGATTTCCGTGCAATTTACCGGGGTAGCCACCCCTAGCACCAATGCGGGTTTCCGGGAGGTGCCCGGGCAAAATTCCCAAACAATCAACAACTTGCTGTCTACCATTTTTTGCGCAGACCGAGTTGCTTGATGCTGCACTTTTGTGCTCCGCACGTTGCGCCGCCATCGCATTGCCGTTAACCTCCGCAGTCCGTCTCACGCTTGGGGAGCGCGATGGATCATTGGCGGTTGGCCTATCTCGGGATGCGGCAGATGCCGCGCGAGCTCAGCGAGTTCGAACTCGCCACGTTCTTCTCTTACTCTCCGAAGGAACGGGCGCTGATCGAGTCCCGCCGCAGTCATCTGTACCGCCTTGCCGTCGCTGTCCATATCGGCTTCATCCGCATGACGGGACGTACCCTGGATGCCTGCAAGCAGGTGCCCCGATTCCTCTGGGCCCATGTCGGTGCGCAGATCGGGGTGACACCGCCGGACATGGGCACGCTGACTGCGCTCTATGACGGGCGCATTGATACGCTGGTGGACCATCAGATGTTGGCGTACGAGGCGCTCGGGTTCAGTCCGGTCGCCGAGCATCAGCGCCGCTACCTGACACGCTGGCTCAAGGAGCGGTTGGCGGGACAGCCCAGCCGCACCGAGTTGCTGCACGAGCTGAAGCGCTGGCTGTACGAACATCGCGTCCTGATTCCTCATGACCGCGCTCTGAAGCGATTGATCAGTCAGGCTGTCATCGACTTCGAGACAGCTCTGAACGATGAACTGGTGCGCGCCTATGGCGAAGCGACGCTGGACAGGTGGGGCACGTTGCTGGCGCGGCCGGAAGGCGACCGCCCCAGCCTGCAGCAATGGCTCTGGGCCGTGCCGCTACGGACCTCGACCCATCAGATGGGGGAGTTGTTCGACAAGATCGAACGCCTGTACAAGCTGGGGATTCACCACCGGTGGCCATCGGTGTGCAACGAGGCGGTGGTGCGCCACTATGCCAGACGTTGTGCCAATCGGCCGGCCTCGGTCAGCAAGCGCATCTCGCAGCCATCGCGTCAGTTGGAGGCTGCTTGCTTTCTCCGCTACGCCCTGTGCACGGCAACTGATCAACTGGCGTCGATGCTGCGACATTGGATTCGCAAGTCCGTCAATGATACGGGGCGCCTGATCGACGCGGGCCGCCCCGACCCCGGCACGCGGATGCGCGAGTTCGCGACCGCCGTCAAAGCGTTGGCCGAAGATGCGTCCCTGACCCGGGAGGCGCTTTGCCAGCAGTTGGCTGCCTTGGCTGACGCCGCGCTGACACAGCAGCGTCCTAGCCGTGCCGGGCTGATCCGTGCCCAGCTCCTGTCCAGGCATCGGCAGGCCCGTGCGTTGCTCGCCAAACTGGTGCGGTTGCCCTTCACATCGCAGTCGGCACACCCGGTGATCGAGGCGCTCGCAGTCTTGCAGAATCTCTATTCCCGCAACGCCGACTGGCTCCCCGATCGCACCAGCATCGGTCTCGGGCGAGCCTGGCAGGCTGCGCTGGAAGGTCAGGATCGCCAAAAGGCTCTGGCAGCCCTCGAATGGGGCACCCTGTTCGGCTTGCGGGTGGCGTTGCGCAACGGCTCGGTCTTCCTCGAGCACAGCTTTGCTTTCCGCAGCCGGGCGACGTTGCTGATCGCGAAAGAGGAATGGCAGGCCAAGCGCAATCACTTCTATGGCCACCTGAAGCTGCCACAGGACGCCAAGGTCTTTCTGGAGCCCGTGATCGCGCAATTGGACGCAGGCCTGGCTCGGTTGCGGGATGCCGTCGTGCGCGGTGAAGTCAAGATCGACGACGCGATTCATATCGACCCTCTGGTGGCAAAGGCCCCTGTTGCCTCGGCGGAGGCCCTGCGGCGTGCCTTGTTCGAACGGCACCCTGGCGGGCAGCTGCCCGAGATCCTGCTGGAAATCGATAGCAGCACGCACTTCAGTTGGCTCCTGTTGGGCCGGGAACCCTATTCGCGCACGGAGTTGCTGCTGGTCTACGCAGCGGTGCTGGCGCACGGCACCTCGATGTCGGCGGCGGATCTGGCACGCATGGTGCCGGAGTTGTCGCCCAGTGCGATCCGGCAGATGATGCACCGCATCGCGGATGAGCGAAAACTGCGGGAAGCCGCCGATACCGTGCTGACTTTCATGCATCAGCATCCGATCGCCCAGCACTGGGGGCGCGCCGATCTGGCTTCGTCGGACATGATGTCGCTGGAGACGTCGCGCACAGTGTGGCGGGCACGGGCCGATCCGCGTCGCCGCACGCCATCGGTTGGCATGTACACCCACGTCCGCGATAGGTGGGGGATCTTCCATGATCAGCCGATCCTGCTCAATGAACGGCAGGCCGGTGCGGCCATCGAGGGGGTGATCCGGCAGAACGGCGGCGAAGACGTGGCGCAACTGGCTGTCGATACGCACGGGTACACCGATTTCGCGATGAGCCAGTCCCGTCTGCTGGGATTTGACCTGTGTCCGCGGCTTGCGCACCTGCGTGACCGGCATCTCCACGTCCCCAGGCTTCATGACGTGCCGGCAGAACTCGTTGCTGTCATCGACGACGATGTCCGGCTGAACCTCATTGAGCGGTCCTGGGATGAACTGGTCCGCATTGCCGCTTCGGTCCAAAGCGGCCAGTGCACGGCCGTCCAGGCGCTGACACGATTCAGCGCAGCCGCACGCGGGCAACCTGTCTATGAAGCCGGTGTCCATCTTGGACGGCTGTTTCGCACGATCTTCCTGGTCGACTACTTCACCATCCCCGTCTTCCGCCATGAAATGCAGCATGCGCTGAACCGCGGCGAAGCCGTCCACGTGGTCCAGCGGGCCATCCATCACGGCAAGATCCCGGCCGAACTGACGCGACACGATGCCTCGCTCGCAGCAGTTTCCTCGTCCCTGTCGTTGCTGGCCAATGCCCTGATGGCGTGGAACACGATGCACATGCAAAAGGCGCTGGATGCCATTGAGGCGGTCGGTGGCGAACCGATGCGTGCCGAAGACCTGCGTCAGATCGGCCCCACCTATCTCGACGGCATCAACCTTCGGGGCACTTTCGAATTTCCCATTGCCCGCTACGCCCACCGGCTCCTGCCAAGTGCGTCGTATTTGCGGGAGCAGGCGCCCCAGCGCAACCAAGCCGGCTAGCCACCGAACACCCACCGTCAGTATGCCGGAGCTTCATTGTGCCGCTCACGCGCCCATTGCAGTGGCTCGGATTCGAACAGGACTGAATGTTGAAATGCAGGCCATCAGCACCCCGCAAGTGTCAGAGCTGCCGCTTCGTCACCCGGTATGAAGCCTCAATCAGCAACTACCCGATAGTCTCTGCCTGACACCATTCCGCCGGTCGGCTTAACGTCGGGTCGAAGGCAAAGCGCGCACAGATGGTCCCTCCTGTGTAATCCGCTGTCGCAGGACACTGCGCTCGCCTATTGGCGCTGACGGCAGCCGAATCTGCCAGGCGTCGAGCAATCCCTCGAAGCTGATTGGTGCATGTGTTGAGCTTGGTGGACACGAAGTTGCGTCGGCCGCTGGTGGGCCGCTTCGCTTTCGGACGTACTGCGCGTCTGCGGTTGACTTCCCGACGGTGTCGGCGCTGCGTCGGATTCGGCCGGTCCTCGATAGAGTCTTGACGGCCCGGGTGTACTCACTGGTGCTCAGCAAGCCCTGGCCCACGATTTCGCGCCGCCCCAACGCGAGCCCGGGCTCGAGCGCAGTAAGCAGAATGTCAGAAACCTCTCTCGTGGACCGCTGTGATTCCAGGGGCCCGTGGCAGTCCTCCGGGAAGCTCTCCAGAATCGGCGGCGGGTAATCGATCGGCAAGGCCGGCTTGAGCTCGCCACGCTGATAGATCCGGAAGACTCCGGCTAGGCGAGCCTGGCCATGGCCGTCGATGCCGCTCACAAAGAAGTAGGACTTGCTGCGCCACGTGACGCATGCGTGGACCAAATGCTCAAGTTGGCATGTCGCATCGTCCCGGCAGAGTCGAACTGCCTGCAGCCCGTATTCCTCCGTGCTCCAGCCAGTGGGGTTACCGCCCTCCTGGAGAATGTCGTTGTCTCGCCTGGCCATAACGTCGCCCCTTGTTCTGACGGGTTTTTCGAACGCAGCGAATCTGGCGATGCACCAAGGCGCGAGTTGCTCGCGTTGGTGGGCAATAGCGTCGCGCCGTGCGGCGCACCCCTCAATCGGGGGATACCCGGGTGCGTGGAAGACCCCATCGGTATGGTGGTGGACGGGGGCGAAATTCCGGGAGGCTCAAACAAACCGCGCACGGTGGCAGTGCTGTGCTGGGATTCATGCGGATAGGGCGAGTCGCCCGCTCTTTGTGGAAATGCTCTGCCGCTGGTTCTGCGTTACTCAGGCTTACTCAGGCTGCGTCAGGCGACAAGGATGGTTCGCCATACCGAGCAAGGTAGTGCCAAACCTTTTTAAGATCCTGCGGGTCATACGCTCCGGTACAGGCAGCCTTACCAATGCAAGCGGGGTCGAGGCAACCGTCGCGTGCAATCTTTAGGCCCAAGTCAACATACTTCTTGCCTCGATACTCGGGATACTGCCTCAATGTTTCGACGGGCAGCCGGAACCCCGGGTGCCATTCGATGGCGCACGGGAGCCGGTGCGCCTGCACTTCAATCTCTGTGCCCTGATAGCAAGGGTCAAGGACCAGCGCTTCCACATCCTCGGACAACCGAATAGGGCCATGTATATGCGCCTCGATGTAATCGTCCAGTGGGTCATTGGCATCGTTTAGCGCCCGTGCAACAAGCCCCATTTTTGCCGAGACGCCAAAGTGCGTGGGTTCGAAGACGCTATCTGGATAGCAGAACGTACATCGTTCCAACGCCTCGGACCGAAGCCGAAAGTGTGCTGAACCAAAGCGAGACGCTCCTCCTATCGCCCGCCTCTTGTAGTTTAATGCCCCATACTTCGGCCGCTCTTCCGGCGGCATCTGATCGTAGGCGCCACCAAAAATCCGGCTCTCCCAAGCCCAACGATCGCCACCTACGTAGGCTGTCAGTCCTCCGTTGCTGGTGCCCGTTTCAAATTGAGATCGATATACGCGCTCCACGGTCAGCGCATGAAGAATGGGCACCCCTCCATAACTCCGATCAGGATGGAAATTGAGTGTCACCGACATATCCGGAGCCAGAGGCAACCCCGAGCTACGCGCGGCGACGTGAGCAATGGCTCGTTTCTGTGGTGATTCGGAGTGTGGCGACCAACTCGACATTGCATCTCCAACAACTGAAAGCATCGGTCTAACGGAGACTTGATTTCGCTCGCCCAGCACGCAACGCCCACCGAAACGATCCAGCCAAGGTTTTGTTTCAGACAAGCACGAAACAATCCAGCGCGGCCACGCCGGTTAGCCAGAGCGCTCGTCCAAGTCGAGGCCTGAATTCTGTCATCGCGCATCAAGGTGGTCCATTCTGAGTAAACGCAGGGTGCTTCAAAATGCACAACGAGTGCATTTTGAAGCACCCTTGCCCGCCGAGTCGAGTCCTGCTCGCCGAATAGCGTCAACGCCTTGCATATTAGCGATAGGGACGACCAGCAACTCCGCGATCGCGCACGAATGCCCCTTGAAAACCAACAACAGATTGCCTATTTTAATTTCGCTCAGGCAGTCGCGATGTTGCGCGCTGCGTGTTTCTGTTTGTTTGCCGGCGGCTTGGCAGGCGGGTGGGAGCGCGTATGCCCGTTCGCCTCCTTGCTGCGAAGGAGGATACGACCATGAGTGATCTCTTTTTCGGAACCGACCTGTTCAGTGAGTTCGACCGGCTGCAGCGGCAGATGGCGAGCGTGTTCGGCGGCTTTCCGTCCAGTATCCGCTCCAGCCGCTTCGGAGCGTTCCCGGCCCTCAACATCGGCACCACGGACGATTCGATCGAAATCGTCGCGTTCGCACCTGGGATCAAGCAAGACAAGCTCGAGGTGTCGATCGATAAGGGCTTGCTGACGATCAGCGGCGAGCGCGACGCGGCTCAGTCGGTGGATGACCCAGAGGTACGGCCATATGCGCAGGAGCGCTTCGTCGGCGCCTTCCGGCGGGTCGTCGAATTGCCGCAGAATGCCGACCCCGACAAGGTCCAGGCGCGCTACGTCAATGGCTGCCTGTCGATCAGTGTCGGCAAGCGAGAATCGTCGAAGCCTCGCGCGATCACCGTCCAGTAACCTGAGGAGAGAGCCATGAGCGAAACTACCCAAATGGTTGAGCGCGACCAGGGCGCAGTGGCACAGCGCGAGGAAGACAGGCCCGCGGCGAGAATCACGCTGCTGCCAGCGGTCGATATCTTCGAGGACAGCAACGGTGTCACCCTCTGGGCCGACCTTCCTGGCGTCACCAAAGACAATCTCAACGTGAACGTCCATGATGGCAACCTCCAAATCGAGGCGCAAGCCGTGGTGCCGATGCCGGCGAACCTGCGTGTGCAGCACGCGGAAGTCCGCGAGCCGCACTTTGCCAGAGCGTTCGCATTGAGCCCGGAGTTCGATACGTCGAAGATTGACGCGCAATTGACGGATGGCGTGCTGAAGCTCACGATCCCGCGTCGCGATGAAGCCAGGCCACGTCGCATTGCCGTGACGACTGGCTAACGAGTCGCCCCGTATGGGGCGCGCCCTGGAAATGCATGGTGGCGGTCAGTCGGGCGCCACCATGCCCTCCGGAATGGGCCGGCGACTGACGGACGCGCTCGTGACGGCGAGCTTTGCGGTGTCTCGGACGCTGGGTCGGGCTTTCCGGCTAACCGAAGGTCGTTGGCATCAAGTCGTCGTTAGGAGGACAAGATGAAAACAGATCTGGGTAAATGGAACCCCTTCAAGTTCCTACGCAAATCGACCGAGGACAGGCAACCGACGGGGGAGTCGTCGAACGTTCCCGCGCCAAGGCACTGGACACCGGACTGGCCCGATGTTTCGCGGCTGTTTTCAAGCGATCCCTGGCGCGCGATGGGCGAGCTCCTGCATGAGCCCCTCTCGGGCTTCGGGGGGCTGGATCGATGGTTCGGCGACTTCAGCTCGTCGCGCTTCCAACCGCGCATCGATGTGGTCGATGATGGCTCGGCGCTGAGGATTACGGCGGAGTTGCCCGGCATGGATCGCGAGGATCTGCAGACCACCATCGAAGATGGCGCCCTGGTGTTGCGGGGTGAGAAAAAGCAGGACACGCGGAGCGAGGAAAACGGCTGCTACCGCCTGGAGCGGGCGTACGGTGCATTTATGCGCAGTATCCCGCTGCCGGACGGCGTTGACCTCGATCACGTCGATGCGAGATTCGAGCGAGGCGTGTTGACGCTGCGCCTACCCAAGAGTGGTTCTTCGCACTCAGCGGTGCGGAAAATCGAGGTGAAGTGAGCGCAGGATTGCGAGCTGTGTGAGGAGCGTGGACTCGTACAAGCCTGCTACGCTGAGCCGGGATGCTCACGCTTGTAATGCAACGTCGCGCCCCCGAGGCCCTTTCTGGCATTTGCGACGCTTGGGGAGCGCGCGTTGCTGGCACGCAAACCAGATGCGATTTCAGGTGCAACACTGAGTTCTTGAAATCGCCGGGCTGACCGCTATGTTGGCCGCAAACACTTCCGAGATGGAGGCTTCGATGGAGTTCAATTCAGAGTGGGTGACACTAGGCAGGCATCGGGTGCGGCTCCTTTGCACGCGGGGCTTTCCGACCGAGCGGACACGGCGAGTGGCGGAGTTGGCCACCCTCGCGATTGAGAACAACCTCAGCGCGCGGGCTCGGTTGGTGGACGTCACAGAGCAAGGCAATGCTTACGTCATCAGCATCGGTACGACGTTCGAAAAGGACAAGGAGGCCGCTACCCACCTAGAACTGGCGCTGGCTACGATGTTTGGCCTGCCTCCCAAGCAGATCGAGATTGATGTTGTCGTCGTCAGTCAAACGGAGGTGGATACACACTTTGGCGTGTACGAGCGGATGCTGGCAGAGAAACTCGGCACCGTGCCGCCCATTCAGTGAAGCACCGGGATCATGTTCGGGGCCAATGACGCTTGTGCTGCCGGGCGCTGCGTAGAGACTTTCATGCAGGGCGCCTGGGCTCGTTAGTCCAACCCGCTCATGAACGCAGTGATGGGATAAGGAGCAAGGTTATGAACATCCGTCCACTACATGATCGCATCATCGTCAAACGCCTGGACGCAGAACACAAAACGGCCAGCGGTATCGTCATCCCCGATGCCGCCGCCGAAAAGCCCGACCAGGGCGAAATCCTCGCCATTGGGCCCGGCAAGCGACTGGGCGATGGTCGTGTCAGCGCCCCGAGCGTCAAGATCGGCGAGCGCGTTCTGTTTGGCAAGTATGCGGGCACCACCGTCAAGCTCGAAGGCGAGGAGGTGCTGGTCATGCGTGACGAAGACATTCTGTGCGTTGTCGAATAGAGAAAGGAACAGAAGGCTAGCGACTTGCGAGGAGTTTCATCATGGCAGCCAAGGAGATCCAGTTTCAGGAGTCCGCGCGCCGCCGGATCGTGGCGGGTGTCAACCTGCTGGCCAACGCGGTCAAGGTCACGCTCGGTCCCAAGGGGCGCAACGTGGTCCTCGAGCGATCGTTCGGGGCCCCGCTAATCACCAAGGACGGCGTGTCGGTCGCCAAGGAAATCGAGCTGCGCGATAAGTTCGAGAACATGGGGGCCCAGTTGGTCAAAGAGGTCGCGGCCAAGACTTCCGACGTGGCTGGAGACGGCACCACGACTGCCACCGTGCTGGCCCAGGCGATGGTTCAAGAGGGCATGAAGGATGTGGTGGCAGGTCTGAACCCGATCGATCTGAAGCGCGGCATGGACCTGGCCGTGGGCGCGGTCGTCGAGGCGTTGCGCAAGCTGAGCCGGCCCTGCACCACAAGCAAGGAGATCAGCCAGATCGGAGCGATCTCCGCCAATGCCGATGAGGCGATTGGCAAGATCATCGCTGACGCGATGGCCAAAGTCGGCAAGGACGGGGCCATCACGATCGAAGACGGAAAGTCTCTGGAGAGCGAGCTGGAGGTGGTCGAAGGCATGCAGTTCGATCGCGGTTATCTGGCCTCGTACTTCATCAACCAGCCCGAGAAACAATCCGTCATGCTTGAGGAGCCGTATATCCTGGTGCATGACAAGAAGATATCGGCGATTCACGATCTGCTGCCGGTGCTCGAGGCCGTGGCCAAGACCGGCAAGCCGTTGCTCGTCGTGGCCGAAGACGTGGAAGGCGAGGCCCTTGCGACCCTGGTCGTCAACTCTCTGCGCGGCACTTTCAAGGCCGCCGCGGTGAAGGCACCGGGCTTCGGCGACCGGCGCAAGGCCATGCTGGAGGACATTGCCATCCTGACAGGCGGCACGCTGATTGAGGAACAGACGGGCAAGCAGCTCAAGAACGTTGTGCTGGAGGATCTGGGGCAAGCCAGGCGCGTCGAAATTGAGAAGGAGAACACGACCCTCGTCGGCGGCGCGGGCGATCACGCGGCAGTCGACGCCCGCATCAAGGCCATCCGGCGGCAGATCAACGAGACCACCAGCGACTACGACAAGGAGAAGTTGCAGGAGCGGGTCGCCAAGCTGGCCGGTGGCGTGGCGGTGATCCGGGTTGGCGCCGCCACCGAGGTCGAGATGAAGGAGAGGAAGGCGCGCGTCGAGGACGCCCTCCACGCCACGCGGGCTGCCGTGGAGGAAGGCATCGTGGCGGGCGGCGGCGTCGCGTTGCTGCGCGCCCGCGCCCAGCTTGCGCCGCTTTACGGCGCCAACGCCGACCAGGAAGCCGGCATCCGAATCGTGCTGCGTGCCCTGGAGGAGCCGCTGCGGCAGATCGCCGCCAACGCCGGCGAGGAAGCGTCGGTAGTGCTGAGTCGGGTGCTCGAACATGATGGCAACTTCGGCTGGAATGCGGCCAGCGGCGAATACGGCGACTTGTTTGAGATGGGTGTGATTGACCCGACCAAGGTGACCCGCACCGCACTGCAGAATGCGGCATCGGTCGCCGGGCTGATTCTGACCACGGACGCGACCGTGGCAGAGATGCCGAAAGACCACGGCAAAGCCGCTGCGGTGTCACCGGAGCTGGAGTATTGACGGGGCACACAAGGCGAGCAGCCAGTCGCAGACGGTTTTCGCGTTTCAGGGAGTTTCCAACCAGGACAGCGCCAGGCGCTTTGACATCATGAGCAAGATCATCGGGATTGACCTCGGCACCACGAACTCGTGTGTGGCGCTGATGGAAGGCAACCAGGTCAAAGTGATCGAGAACTCCGAAGGCTCGCGCACGACCCCGTCGATCGTCGCCTATGTGAACGACGGCGAAATCCTCGTCGGTGCGCCCGCCAAGCGGCAGGCCGTCACGAATCCCAAGAACACACTGTTTGCCGTCAAGCGGCTGATTGGCCGCCGCTACGAGGAAAAGGAAGTGCAGAAGGACATTGGCCTGATGCCCTTCACGATCTTGAAGGCCGGTAACGGCGATGCATGGGTCGAAGCACAAGGCCAAAAGCTCGCTCCGCCACAAGTCTCGGCTGAGGTGCTACGCAAGATGAAGAAGACCGCCGAAGACTATCTTGGCGAAGCTGTCACCGAAGCTGTCATCACGGTGCCCGCCTACTTCAACGACAGCCAGCGCCAGGCGACGAAGGACGCCGGGCGTATCGCCGGGCTGGATGTCAAGCGGATCATCAACGAGCCGACTGCGGCGGCGCTCGCGTTCGGCCTGGACAAGAAGGAAAGCCGCGACCGAAAGATTGCCGTGTTCGACCTCGGCGGTGGCACCTTTGACATCTCCATCATCGAGATCGCCGACCTGCAAGGCGAGAAGCAGTTCGAAGTGCTGTCGACGAACGGCGATACCTTCCTTGGCGGGGAAGACTTCGACCAGCGCGTCATCGACTACATCATCACCGAGTTCAAGAAGGACCAGGGGGTCGACTTGTCGCGCGACGTGCTGGCGTTGCAACGTCTCAAGGAAGCCGCGGAGAAGGCCAAGATCGAGCTCTCGTCGAGCCTGCAGACCGAAATCAGCCTGCCGTATATCACCGCCGACGCCAGCGGACCGCGACACTTGAACCTGAAACTCACCCGTGCCAAGCTCGAAGCCCTGGTCGAAGACCTGATCGAGCGCACGATGGAGCCGTGCCGCGTCGCCATCAAGGACGCCGGTGTGTCAGTAGAAAAGATCGACGACGTGATACTGGTGGGTGGCATGACCCGCATGCCCAGGGTGCAGGACAGGGTCAAAGCATTCTTCGGCCATGAGCCGCGCAAGGACGTCAACCCCGACGAGGCGGTGGCGGTGGGTGCGGCGATCCAGGGTGCGGTGCTCGCCGGTGAGCGCAAGGACGTCTTGCTGCTTGACGTTACCCCGCTGTCGCTGGGCATCGAAACCCTGGGCGGCGTAATGAGCAAGATGATCACCAAGAACACCACCATCCCCACCAAGTTCTCCCAGATCTTCTCCACGGCCGACGACAATCAGCCGGCGGTGACCATCAAGGTCTACCAGGGCGAGCGCGAGATTGTTTCGGGCAACAAGATGCTGGGTGAGTTCAGCCTGGAGGGCATTGCACCGGCGCCGCGAGGCGTGCCGCAGATCGAGGTGACGTTTGATATCGACGCCAACGGCATTCTGCACGTCTCGGCAAAGGACAAGGCCACCGGCAAAGAGAACCGGATCACCATCAAGGCCAACTCCGGACTCTCTGAAGGCGAGATCCAGCGCATGGTGCAGGACGCCGAGGCCCACGCTGACGAAGACCGGCGGCAAAGAGAGTTGGTCGATGCGCGCAATAGCGGTGACGCCTTGGTGCATAGCACGCGTAAGGCGCTGGCCGAATACGGCGAGAAGCTGGATGCCGGCGAGAAGGCGAAGATCGAGTCGGCTATCAAGGATCTCGAGGCCGCGCTGAAGACCTCGGACAAGGCAGAAATGGATGCCAAGGCGCAGGCCCTGAACGCGGCCTCGCTAGCACTCGGCGAAAGAATCTACGCGAACGTGCAAGCCGAAGGTGGCACCGGTTCGGAGCACTCGACGAGTGCACAGGATACTGGTAGCGAGAAGAAACAAGACGATGTGACGGATGTCGAGTTCAAAGATGCAAACTCCAAGTGATCAACCAGCCGACGCCTCACTCGTACAGAACCTCTGGGTGCCATAGGCCAGGATTGACCCTGCCTTGCCCCAGGCGCACATAATTGGAGGCAATGTCATGCGCACTTTCAAGACCGTTTCGCGGTGTGCGAGCGCCAGCCAGATTCGCGAGATTCTCGGCCCAACTGACGACGAGGTGATCGCACGTATTCTCGAGATCGAACCGACCATCGAGGACGTGCAACGTGCCTACCGTGGGTTGCGGCCGGACGATCCCTCTCGCAGCTTTGAATCCATCTTGGAAGGAAAGGCGGAAGAGGTATTCGAAGTACTTAACGACGAGCTTCCTGATTTCGATTCGTCAGGCCATCCTCCTCGATAGCGGGATTGTCATACCCCGTTGGTTGTGGGCAGTTGGTCGCGGCCTTTATCAGCCTTTCCTGCGTAGATACGCCGGCAAACTGACCGTCCACCAGCAGATAAAAACTCGAAGGCGGTTCAGTCTCGCGCTTGGCGTTCTGATCGAGCAGAGTGGCGGTGTAGCGCACGACCTCTTGCCAGTCCCGGCTGACGAGGATGTCGTGTGCGCTCTGATGCGCGCTATCGGGGCGGTAGGTGATCAGCGTGTAGGTTAGCGTGTTCATGGCTCTATGATCCTCTTCGCCCTGGTTCAGCATGCATGGCGTATCGAGGAGGCCGATGCGCGTTGGCGCGTCGCAGACGCGCCTATTCAGCACCATACGGTCACTGCAGATGCATCGCGTTGGTGAATGTGCTTTGCGTCCGCGTATTCGCGTGTTGCGAGAACAGCCAGCGCGCCCGCCCTCGGCAATCGCAGAAGTAAAGTAATCCGAAGTGCGTCCCCTTTCGCTTCAATCTTGGCGCCGCCGATTGACTCGGTCCTTGGGCGAGGTGTCAGCAACGGACGGAGGGATCCGACCTAGTACTCTTCCCACGCCGGCCATAAACGCGGTCGAGGACCTGGCGGCTTTCCTGAATCGCCTTTGAGGTATTCGCCATTACGTCGGCAGCTTCGCGACGCAGCCTCAGTACCTGCGGATTGGTCACATCTTTGGAGTTGCACGCACAGTAGATCGGCGTACAGCTCATTGTCTGTCTCCTCCGGCACCTACGTCTCGCCATAGTGGGCTACATGGAGGAACGCGCCACCACGTTTTGCGCGAAGTACGCTCCACCTGAGGATCAATGCCCCATTGACGAGGGTGTCCCACGATAGGTCTGTAGACTCATCCATACGGTGATGGGCACTCGTCAGCAGTGTGGTCGAGTTCAATCGTAGGACAAGCCAGCGTACTTCAGCTAGTGGCCCACGTAGCCGATTTGAGAGAAGGCAGCAAATGACGACAACACGAGTCACGACCAAAGAAGGCCATGCGTCTTCTCAAGGCCGCCTGCGTTGGACTTGTAGAGCTCGCATCAGGGTGGCAAAGTAAATACACGGCTGATCTGCGGCCGCGGAACAGCATAGAGGGAGCGTAGTGCCAACGCGCCCATACCCCGGGCTGGCTCACACGAAGCAGTCCGAGATTCGCATAAGCCCCACAGAATGGGAGGGCGTCCTACATCGCCCCCGGCAAATCCCACATACAACTGAGACATGCCACCAAGAAGGAATGTGCATGTCGACAGCTTGTGCTATTCACCAACGACAATCATTGGGCCGTCGAATCAGATGGCGAACGAGTTGTTTATGAATCTCGTGGAGCCGCGATCTCTGCAGGCGTCCACAAGGTAATTGAAGAGAGCGCCTCCCTGAGGATCTGCGAGCGCGAAGCGGATGCAAGCGCTCCGATAGATCTTCCCGACGTGGGGCTGCCACATGAGGAATAGCCGATTGCACCAATGGAGAACCGCGATGTCCGGTGATATCCACGTTGTCCCTCACGGCGGTGAGTGGGCCATTGCGATCGAAGGTACAGGGGCCCGTACCTTATATGAATCACGCGAGGCAGCTATTGCCATCGCCACCCAGTTAGCACAGCAAACGATGGTGCAACTTCTGGTTCATGAGCCCGACGGTCAGATAAGTGAGCAGAGGGCACCCATAAGGCAGAGGGGATAAACGAAAGTACCGAAGGCTTTCGCGTTCCCCCATTCGCCGCGACCATGACGCCGCGGCATCTTTTTACTCTCGACATGCTCGCCCCGAGTACCCAAAAAAAGCCGCCGAGGATCAGTGTGCCCCGGCGGCGTTCACGTGGAATCAATCCCGGGGAGTCGGAATCGATTCACCTGCAGTCTAGAACTGATTACCTTCACAAACAAAGATCATATCTGGCGCATGCGAAAAAGCCCCCCTTGATTGCCCCCGAGAAAAAGGGATCGACAGCAATCATTTGGCTGTTGCATCAACTAGATCACTCTGGGATCGCACGCGACCGGCACGAGAAATGCGCGTTCAGAATGAGACCGTTCGACTTGTCCGGCATGGGCATGTAGTTGCAGCGACCCCGACCGTTTTCGCGTAAGTGCCTGCGCAGTCGCCGCGCCTCTGCGGAGCAAGGTAGATCCTTTCGCAAACTTCTTTCGCACCGTGAACATGGTCGAACCAATTTGCGTCGGTTGGCCCATTTCCTAAAATGTTGAATGGAAGCAGCCAGTTAGGCTGCATCTGAAGGAAAGGAGGGCGCTATGGAACTCCATATGCATTCTCACCACTTCGCCCGGCGAATGCCGGACTGGCGTGCCGCGGCAATCGCGGGATTCGCAGCCGGAGTGGTCTTTCTGGTCGTCGAACTGGTCGCGCTGTGGCTGATGGGTGAAAACCCATGGGAACCCACCCGGATGGTCGCCGCTATTGTCATGGGTCGCGACGTCCTGTCGCAGTCCGTGCCTGGCGTTGGTGTCATTTTGACGGCACTGGTAGTTCACTTCGTGCTGGCCATTGTGTTTGGGCTGATCATGGCAGTGATCATTGCGCCATTCAGCTTCGATTCGAGCTTCGGCATGGCATCGCTGGCCGGTGCCGTGTTCGGCGCCGTCGTGTACTTGATCGACTTCTATGGCATGACACGGTTCTTCCCATGGTTTGCCGAGGCTCGCGGAAGTCTGAGCTTTCTAGCGCATATCGTATTTGGCCTGGTGGCCGCCGATGCCTACCGGCAGATCGAGAGAAAGGACGCTGGCGTTAGCCGGAAGGAGATCAAGGGATGACGTGGGGCGCTGCGATATGGGCGACTGATATCGCGGCAACTGCTGCCAAAGCTGCGGATTGCTGGTCAGCCGTCCCATCAAACCGAGCGCAGGCCTGGAATCTCGGTGCCGGAGGTCGAAGTTTCGCACTTCGGCGATGGACGGCCGTTCGACCCCGCTATCGATTCCAGTTCAGCCTGAGGGGTCGCGTCGGGTGAGCACGCCGCAGGGTGGCTCCGTCGGGCAGGTCGCAACGAGCGGCGACCGCGCGTTTGCGCTTGGATGCCGTTCCCGCGTCCATGCTTGGTCTACTCACATGGCGAAGGAAGAATACGTCTCGTCACTCAGTTGAAAATGATCCTCCTCTGCAACGGAGCGCGCTAGGAATCGAGTACTGGCGAGCTTCCTGCTTCGTACACAGTGGGTGGTTTGCAGCTGCTCATCGCTCTAAGGAGAGGACACCATGTTCCGAAATCCATTGCTGTCGTCGTCCACCGAGGTCCAGCGCCGTGAGCAGGGAAATTCGGGAAAGCAGTGTGAGGCCAGCCTCATCCATGAGCGTGCGCCGCTGACGGATTTTCGGTATGGTAGCCATTGCGGTGTGGAACGAGGCGCGGACGTGGCGGATTATCTTCAGACCGGGCTGTCGAGCGCGAACACTTTATCGCACCCCTATCACGTGCGGTTCGGCGGCAAACAGCCCGACGGGGTGGAACGTTACAGCATGTACGGCATGGGCCCAAGCCGCAGAGATCGGGCGCCGGAATATGAGGGACTGCCCGCGCCTGGACCGGCGGCCCTGGGGCAGCATGCTGGGGACGCATTCAGCAGCGCGGTGTCACCGCGGTCCGACACACAGCTTGTTGCTGTGATCGAAGAGCGCTTCGCACAGACCGTTGATCCTGGTACCGTGAGTGTCGAGGCACATGAAGGCGTCGTGACATTGCGAGGCACAGTACATGACGCCGCAACTCGCGAGGTTCTGGAAACAGAAGCTCGCGCCTGTCCCGGCATCAAGGCCGTTCACAGCGAGTTGTCAACACGAACCGGGTTGAAAGATCAGGCCTAGCGCAGTTGGGTAGCGTAGCACTTCCCTCCTGACCGTCCTGATACACGGCAACGACAAGACTGCCTGTCGCCTTGAAATTTGGCTATCCGTTTAGTATTTTATTTTTCGCTCAGGCAGTCGCGATGTTGCGCTCTGCGTGTTTCTGTTTGTTTGCCAGCGGCTCGGCAGGTGGATGGGAGCGCGTATGCCCCTTCGCCTCCTTGCTGCATCGACGGAGGATAACGACCATGAGTGATCTCTTCTTTGGAACCGACCTCTTCAGCGAACTCGAACGCATGCGACGGCAGATGGCGAGTTTGTTTGGCGGCTTCCTGTCCAGCCATTGCACCAATCGCATCGGGGCCTGCGGCGAGTAGAAGCTGGACGCGCGAAGCGAAGAGAGTGTCTGTTATCGCCTAGTATGTTCATGTGCAGCCATCCGGACGCGACAGTACGCCACGTACATTACCTCGGGGGCACATCCCAAGGGCGTATACCGCTCGATTTGCCGGGCGGGATGCCGCGAACACGTGGCCCGATATCAACCAACAATTCGTTAGTCAATAGAACTGGAGACCGTGATGGAACCAGTCAAAAGACTGCTAAGTGACAGCGCAATTACCATGAAGGTAAGAGTTGAAATGTTTGCGGCGAAGGGCCTCAATTCCACTGGCATCAAGGTCAGCACCAACAATGGGGTGGTGCATCTCGGAGGCAAAGTGAAGGATGATAACGATCACCTGGCGGCACTCAAGGCGGCCATATCGGTGACGGGAGTTAATACCGTGGAAGATGAGATCCAGGTTGGCGGGTAGGCGGCAGCCCCGTTTGGCATTGATATCGTGTAGCACTGGCTCGCCGGCTGACTCCCAACGGCCGCGACTTGCGCGGGCTGTGATTTTGTTTAAACGAATCGACATGGAAGAACAGGAGCAAACGCCATCCCCGTTGACGTCAGCCAGCGAGGATACGAGCAAGGCGGAACCGGCCCAAGCCGAACCGGCCGCCGTGGACGATGTGGCGGCCCAGATCGCCGCACTCGAAGCCAAGGCACGCGATCACTATGACATGTTCCTGCGCGCCGCAGCCGAGTGCGAGAACATTCGCCGTCGCGCCCAGGAGGAGGTGGTCAAGGCCCACATGTTCGCGATCGAGACCTTTGCGGACCACCTGCTGCCCGTGATGGACAGCCTGCAGGCGGCGCTGGCAGATGATTCCGGCGACATCGCCAAGCTGCGCGAAGGCGTCGAACTGACGGCCCGCCAGCTCAGCAGCGCCTTCGAGAAGGGCGAGATCCTCGAGCTGAATCCGGTGGGCGAGAGGTTTGACCCTCATCGCCACCAGGCGATCTCCATGGTGCCCTCCGAGCAGGAGGCCAATACGGTGTTAGCCGTGTTGCAGCGCGGCTACCTGATTGCCGATCGTGTGCTGCGCCCCGCACTCGTGACCGTGTCGGCACCGAAGTGAGACCGTCTGCAGTCAGCCGACCGACATGACATGGCTATACCCAAGAGCTGCGTTCCACCCTTGGTCGGATCGAAAAGCCTGGACGATAGGGATAACGTGGGGTCAGATTCAGTTCCGGCGTCCGGATACGGCCCTTCCAAGGCTGGCAGCGGGGTGCTGGCGATCCAAGGAGACACGTATGACAACTGAAGCAAAATGCCCGTTTCTTCATCCTGCAGGCGCCGGCCGGGCGCTCCAGGAGTGGTGGCCAGAGCGGCTTAACCTACATATTCTGCGCCAGAACTCCTCATTGTCCGATCCGATGGGCGAGGCCTTCGACTACGCGAAGGAGTTCAACAGCCTTGACCTGGCCGCCGTGAAGAAAGATCTGCAGGCGTTGATGACTGATTCTCAGCCGTGGTGGCCGGCAGACTTTGGACACTACGGTCCGTTGTTCATCCGCATGGCATGGCATGCCGCAGGCACCTATCGCATCGGCGATGGGCGTGGCGGCGCCGGTGCTGGCCAGCAGCGTTTCGCACCGACCAGCAGTTGGCCGGACAACGTTGGCCTGGACAAGGCGCGCAGGCTGATCTGGCCGATCAAGCAGAAATACGGCCGCAAGATTTCATGGGCCGACCTGATCGTGCTGACCGGCAACGTGGCGCTGGAGTCGATGGGATTCAAGACATTCGGCTTTGGCGGCGGGCGAGAAGACGTCTACGAGTCGGACGAGTCCGTCTATTGGGGCAACGAATCCGTGTGGCTGGAGGACAAGCGCTACAGCGGCAAGCGTGACCTGGAGAATCCGCTGGCGGCAGTCCAGATGGGCCTGATCTATGTGAATCCGGAAGGCCCGAATGGCAATCCGGACCCGCTTGCCGCGGCGATCGACATCCGCGAGACGTTCCGCCGCATGGCGATGAACGACGAAGAAACGGTTGCGCTGATCGCGGGCGGCCACGCATTCGGCAAGACGCATGGCGCGGGTCCTGTGTCCCATGTGGGGCCGGAACCCGAGGCTGCCGGCCTTGAGGAACAGGGGCTCGGCTGGCGCAGCAGCTTTGGCACCGGCAAGGGTGGCGACGCCATCGGCAGCGGGCTGGAAGTGATCTGGACCACCACGCCGACCAAGTGGAGCAACGACTACTTCAAGCACCTGTTCGAGTATGAGTGGGAGCTGACGAAGAGCCCCGCCGGTGCGAATCAATGGAAGCCGAAGGGCGATGCGGGAGCCGGTACCGTGCCCGACCCGGCCGATCCGTCGAAGCGTCGTTCACCCTCCATGCTGACGACCGACCTCTCGCTGCGCTTCGACCCCATCTACGAGCCGATCTCGCGCCGCTTCTACGAGAATCCGGAGCAGTTGGCCGACGCATTTGCCCGCGCCTGGTTCAAGCTGACCCACCGCGACATGGGGCCGCGCGTACGCTACCTCGGCCCTGAAGTCCCGAAGGAAGAACTGCTCTGGCAAGACCCGATCCCGGCGGTTGACCACCCGCTGATCGACGCGCAGGACGTGGCCGCGCTCAAGGCCAAGGTGCTGGCGTCGGGGCTGACCATCCCGCAACTGGTGTCGACCGCGTGGGCATCGGCCTCGACCTTCCGCGGATCGGACAAGCGCGGCGGCGCCAACGGAGCGCGCATCCGCCTGGCGCCAATGAAGGACTGGGACGCCAACCAGCCGCCCGAACTGGCGAAGGTGCTGGCCACGCTGGAAGGCATCCAGGGCGAATTCAACAAGGCGCAGAGCGGCGGCAAGAAGGTCTCGATGGCCGACATGATCGTGCTGGCCGGATGCGCTGGCGTCGAGCAGGCGGCCAAGAATGGCGGCCACAACGTGACGGTGCCGTTTTCGCCCGGCCGCATGGATGCTTCGCAGGAGAAAACGGACCTGGACGCCATGGTGGTGCTCGAACCGATCGCCGACGGTTTCCGCAACTACATGAAGGGGAAGCTCCCGATCCGGGCCGAGGCATTGCTGGTGGACAAGGCCCAATTGCTGACGCTGACTGTTCCCGAGATGACAGTGCTGGTAGGCGGCATGCGCGTGCTGGACGCCAACTTTGGCAAGTCGCAGCATGGTGTCTTCACGAATCGTCCTGGAGCACTGACTAACGATTTCTTCGTGAATCTGCTCGACATGCGCACGGAGTGGAAACCCGTGTCGGACGAAAAGGATGTATTCGAAGGACGCGACCGCGAGACCGGCGCGCCAAGATGGACCGGCACGCGTGTTGACCTCGTCTTTGGCTCGAACTCCGAGCTTCGGGCAGTCGCCGAGGTCTACGGCGCTACAGATGGCCAGGAGAAATTCGTCCAGGACTTCGTGGCAGCGTGGAACAAGGTGATGAACCTTGACCGCTACGACCTTAGGTGACATGCGAAGCAAGGGCACGGTGACTATGGGGCACGTCGCGAGACCGGCGCTTTCAAGCTCGCTGCGTTTCGTCCAAACGTCATTTGAAGAAAATGATGACGGACACCGCTTTGCCGCAGCCTTTACTCCAATTATGTACAGGCTGGCTATCCGACGAGCCTGGCTCTTTTTGCCGTTCGGCCTACGGTTCAGGCTTGGATGGGATCGGCAAAGGTCTGCTCGACAAACTCCCGCAACTGACTCAGGTCGGTTCGGGCATACGCCGCCGTGGTCTGCACCGAGGCGTGCCCGAGCAGGGCCTGTGCGGCCGGCAGCGGCACCTGGTGGTCGACCACCAGCGTGCGCGCATAGGCATGACGCAACCAGTGCGGCGAGGCCTTGCGCAGCAAGGCCTGCGTGGCGTGGTTGTCCGGCAAGCCGTTCGCCACAGCATCCAGGATGGCTTTGACCTCGCGATACAACCCGGCGGCCTGCAGCGCCTCGCCCTTGTTGCCGTGGATCAGCGGCAGCGCTTCGTGCGTGGGCGGCTCGGCGGGCAGCCCACGCGCGAGCCGGTAGGCGCGCACCACGATCACACAGGCCGACGGCAACGGAATGGCGCGGCGCTTGTCGCCCTTGCCGTGCACGTACAGGGTCCAGCGCTGCGGCGCCTCGGCCTCCAGGCGCGGCAGGCCCGTCTCGGCTGACCACGCCAGCTCCGCGAGGCGCACGCCGGCGTAGCGGAACAGCGCCCAGATCGCGCGTCGGCGCAGGATCGCCAGCGCGTCGTCCTCATCGGCTATCGGCGTGGCGCACCACGCGTCGCACGCGGCCAGCAACGCCGGCGGCAGCAGCCGGGTGGGCGTGAAGCCGGCGCGGGCCCGGCTGCCGGCGGACAGGCCCGCGGCCGGGTTCGCCTGCAGATAGCCGGTGTCGTACCAATAGCGGTACAGGCTGGCTACCACCGCGAGCGCGCGGGTGCGCGTCGCCTCGGCCAGCGGCCGACTCTGGGGTGTCGGGCCCTCACTGCGGCCGTCGGGGCTGCCCACGCCCTGCTGCAAGGCCTGGCGGTAGGCGAGCAGGTGCTGGCGCGTCAGGTCGGACAATGGCCCGAGCCCGTGCGCGTCGCACCAGGCGATCAGGCGGCGCAGTTCGGTGCCGTAGGCGCGCAGCGTATGCGTGGAGCGCCCGCCGCGGTCGCGCAGGAAGAGCGCCAGCGCCTGCGCGTCGCCGCGGGCGCCGAGCGTGTTGGTGACCGCATCGGGCTGCGCGAAGCGTCCGGCGCGCGCCAGCCACGCCAACGTGCGCGCATCCTGGGTCGCGAGCCACGGGCCCAGGACTGCAGGCGTCGACACCGGGCTCGCAGGAGGTAGAGTGGGGGACTGTTGAAAGCGGCGCCGGTGCGTATGCAGCAGCCGGGCCAGGACCGTTTCCGGGCTTGGCGCCTGCGCGGCGGCAACGGTACGCACCCGCCCGCGCTCCCAGACCTCGACCGCCGCGTCGTGCGCCAGCAGGAGCTTCATCACCGCGGGTTGCGCGGCCTTGGCGTCGGCCAGCGACCCATGGCGACGTTTGAGGCCTGCGAGCGTCCAGTGCGCGTAGACCGGATGGCCGAGCGCTGTGGCCAGGTAGGCCAGCGCCCCCTCGACGGTGGGCGGCAGCTGGCGCGGCGGCACGGTGGCCGTGTCGACCCACGCGGCCGGATTCATGCGCGGCTCCCGCGCTTGGGCGCAGTCCTGGTGGCGGGCTTGCTGGCCGCTTTGGCTGCCTCTTTGGCCGGCGCGTTCGTCGACGATTTTGCCGGTCCGGGCTGCATGGGGGGCGCCGCGGCGGCGAGCGTCGCGCGCAGCAGCTCGTCAAGCTGGGCGCGCTGGCTGGCATTCACGGCCTTCAGGGCGCTCGCCTCGCCGGCGGCGGTCTGGCGCGCGGCGCGCTCGCCGGCGAGTTCTGTCTCGAGCCGGCTGCGCTCCTGCTCCAGCCCCGCGATGCGCCGCTCGGCGAACTTCAGCTGCGACGCGAGCTGGTTACGCTCGGCCGCCAGTGCCTCGCGCTGGTGCGCGGTTTCCTGCAACAGCTGTCTGGACAGGCCCTCGTAGCGCGCCTGCGCACTGGCGATGGCCTCGGCCTGGGCCCGCTCGCTCGTCCGGACCTGCTCGTGCGCGGTGGCCAGCGCCGTCTCGAGTTCGCCGGTGCGCACGGCGAGCGCTTCCGCGCGGGCCGCCTCGGCGGCGGCGCCCGCGCGCGCCTCTGCCAGCGCGGTGTCGCGCGCGGCCAGCTGTGCACGGGTCTCGGTCAATTCCTGCCGCAGCAGTTCGACCCGCAGTTCGGCGTCGGTGTGCGCGGCGTTGGCCGTCTCGACGCTCGCCCGGGCCTCGCGCTTCAGACGCACCACGTCGTCGAGCTGCACCGCCACCGCGGCCTGCCAGAGCGCGCGCATCGCCTCGGCGATCTCCTCGGGGAGGTCCGGCAGCGCCAGCTCCGCGAGACCCGCGCGTACCACCTCGGCCTCGATCGCATTCAGGGCCCGCGAGAGCGTCGCCGGATCGCCCCCGCCCAGGCGCGCGCGCAGCTTGCGCACCGACACCGCGCGGCGAAAGCGCGCGGCGGTGGGGGGCGCGGCGTCGCCGGCCTCGGCCAGCATGGCCAGCACGGTGGCGCGGATCTGTTCGGGGGTGGCGGCCAGGCGGGACATGGCGGGCTCCGGGGTAAAAACACCTTCACTCTACCATACATAGCTAACGTTAGAATCATCTATAAAATGAGGAAAACGCAAGGTTAAACACGATAAATCGCATTATCAGACCAAAACGGGGCGCAAGGCCTCGCAGACCGGCGGCCGGGACCTCGCCGGCACTCAGAAACGCTGGAAACAGAGGAAAAAGGACCAGTCAGCAAGTGACTGATTTGACGGGAATTTCAGCGGAGCATCACCCGGAAACCCGCCTGGATGCTAGGGGTGGCTACCCCGGTAAATTGCAGCGAAATCAAGGGGACCCCTTCATTGACAAATACTACGCGTCGTCAACTGCGGTGAACAATTACGAGGCACAATTTCGTTTCGCAAGGGCGAATTGGTGTGTATTGGGCTCAAGGAAACACATCAATCGCCGATTCATGATGATGAACTAGGGCCGAGGTACTCGGAAATTAGCAGCACCAATTTCCTCACAGGCGAGACTATTAGCCAGATTGAAAAGGATAGAAAGGCAACGTCGTCTCGACGAAAGGAGCCAGTAGATGATCTCGTGAAATTCCAGGACTGGGGCGAGAATTTCTAGGCGTGGCCCGGCGAGATGTGGCGCCAGCCTAGATATGCCTTGCGTCTACAGCGGTTACAGGGGCTGGCGCCGACGAGCGACCGAAAATGACTGCAAACGTCTGACGTCGCTCGCCTTCTCCGCCGTTCGCGCTTTGTTCATCAAGTGACCGAAGTTGAGCCCATCGTGCATTAGCGCGCCCGGCTAAAGAGTGCAGCCGCGGCGACCCGGCGAAGCACTTTCACGCAGAATCCTTGAGTTGAATGGGTAGTTCATCAGGCGACAGCCGTCTATGGCTACTGGCGCCAGCTTGCGAGGTGATCCGCTACAAACGCCTCGAAGGGGATGGGCGCTCGCCCCAGCAGATTCTCGACATCGGGGCTGACCTCCGCCGTATAGCCGGCTGCGATCACGCGGTTCAGGCTCATCAGCGTAACGATCGACCACTCGTCCACGCCCGCGTCACGCATCGATGAGATCGCCGCATCATCCGGCACGGCCACGTAACTGATGCTGCGCCCCAGGGCCGCGCCGATGCACTGCGTCACGTCGGCGTTGGAGAGCGCCTTGCCGCCAGTCAGCGTGTAAGTCTTGCCGGCATGCGCGGCGGGATGCTGCAGGATCGAAGCGTTGACGGCCGCAATATCGCGAGCGTCGATGAACGACACCTTGCCGTCGCCCTGCGCGAGATAGAGCGTGCCGGCGCGGATCATGTCCCCGTAGAAGGTCAGGAAGTTCTGCATGAAGCAGTTGGGCCGCGTCAATGTGTACGCAATGCCGGACTGTGCCACCAGTTCATCAATCTCGCCTTGCACGCGGCCTATCGCGGCAGGGCTGGCCGGATCGGCGCCGGCGCCCGAGGATCGGACGATATGGCTGACGCCAGCCGCTTTGGCGGCGGCAATCGCGTTGCGGGCCAGTTCCGCCATGTTGCGTTGCAGCGGGAGCAGCAGGAACAGCACATCGACGCCGAGCATCGCGGACGCCAGGCTCTTTGGGTCCGCCAGATCGCCGTGGCGGGTTTCGACACCCTCGACCGCCTTGCCTGTGGATGACATGGCAATCACATCCGCGCCGGCCGCCTTAAGTTGCTTGATGAGTTGGCGACCCACCGTGCCGGTGGCGCCAGTAACGAGAATGCTGTTTGACATGGGGTATTCCTCTTGTCAGAGAGGTGGGTTCAGAGTGCCGCCAGACGGGCGTAATAGGCCGTGGCGGTACGGTCGAGGGCTGCGTCATCGAGCATGCGCACGCCTGTGACCGCAAAGATCGGTTCATAGCGCATGCCGGCGAGGTTTGCGGTGGCCTGTAGCGGCCGCAGTAACTCGCTCAGGGTGAACTGGTTGTAGCCTCCGGCCTGGTAGGCATCGGACGGCCCGCCCGTGGTGGTTGCGATCATCAGCTTCTTGCCGCGCAGCTTGTCGCCCTCCGAGCCGTAGGCGAAGCCGTACGCCAGCACGGCGTCCTGCCACTCTTTCAGTATGGCAGGCGTGCTGTACCAGTAGAACGGAAACTGGAGCACGATGGCATCGTGCTCCAGCAACAGGCGCTGCTCGTGCTCAGCGTCGATGCGCAGGTCGGGGTAACGCGCGGTCAGATCATGCACGGTCACGTTGGCGAGCGTGGCGGCGGCATCAAGCAGGGCGCGGTTCACGCGCGATGCGCCCGGATTGCGATGCGCGTAGACAAGCAGGATTCGGCTTTCGGACATGGAGGGAAGCTCTTGGTTTTCCAAACGATGGGCGCCATTCTGGCGCATTTGATTCGCGCCAGATAGTCCATAATTGTCGAATCAATTTCAACGATTCGGATCGAATAGACGTGGAAGACCTGCGTACCCTCGAAAGCTTTCTCAGGACAGTGGAGTCAGGCAGCTTCTCCGCTGCGGCGGGCCGGCTGGGTTTGACGCCCGCGGCCGTCAGCAAGCACGTGGCAAAGCTGGAACGGAGCCTCGGCGCGCGGTTGTTTCAGCGCACCACACGCAGCCTGGCGCTGACCGAGGCCGGCGAGCGTCTGTACGCGGAAACCGCCGCGGCGGCTCGCACGCTGACCCAGGCCATGGCGACGCTAACCGAACGCGACAGCCAGCCGGCGGGCACATTACGCGTTAGTGTCGCACCTGGGTTCGGGCGGCAATATGTTCTGCCGCTCATGCCCGCGTTTCTCGAGCGTTACCCCGGCATCCGGCTCGACTGGAGCTTGGAAAACCGCCATGTGGATCTGGTCAAGGAAGGCTTCGATGCCGCGATTGGCTCTGGCGTCGAGGATGACGCCAACGTGGTGGCGCGCGAACTCATGCCGATCCGGCTGCTGACGGTGGGTGCGCCCGCTTATCTTCGTCGGCACGGCACGCCCGAGACGCTCGCCGATCTTTCGAGCCACGATTGCATCCGCCTGCGTTCTGCGACCACAGGCCGGCTGCGCGAATGGGCCTTCGATGTCGAGGGTGAAACGGTGACGGTCCCGGTCGACGGGCGCCTAGTACTGACCGATCTGGACGCGATTTGCGACGCAGCCATCGCGGGCATGGGGCTTGCGAGGCTCGGCGCACATCACGTCTTGCCATATCTCGACGATGGTCGGCTTATCCGGGTTCTTGCGGGGTATCCAGCGAGCGGTGGAAACATTTACGTCTACTACGCCCATTACCGGCTCACGCCGCCCAAGGTGCGTGCATTTATCAATTATCTGACCGAATCATTCACTCAGGGCGGCTGGCTCACGCGCATCGACGCCTTCAATTGAGTGCCCTACCGGCGCGTCGTGCGGGCGAACTTGGGGGCATTGCCAGCTAGTTGCGAATCGTGGCGTAATCGAACTACTGCTACCGACCCGTTGCCGCCAGCCGGTCCACAAGGACGGCGAGGACCGTTCTCAGGACTTCATCGGCCATCCACCTGGAATCGTGTGCTGCTCGTTGCTGAGCGACTTGTCGATCAAAAAAACACTCCGCAAACCTCCGGTAAAAATTCTTAAAATGAGATATAAATATTCCTAAAATCGTAGCTGGAACATCTAGAAACCTGCAATCCGAAGTTGTGGGCATTCTCATACTTTTGGCCAATTGCTTATACGAATGCGCGGACTATCGTGTTCGCAAGGGGCGTCCACACCAGGACTTCGTGTTCCTGCCCTCTTGTCCTGGACCGGCTTTTGGGAGAGGAAGTGGATGCTGGTTGGTCGGAGTGATTCGAGCTTGGCTTCCTTTGATTTCTCTTTCTAGTTACTACACTAATTGTTGCTGGAGGACATCATGGCATTCAATGAGGTGGGACTTTATTGGCTAAAAAATGGTAAGAGCGTGCGAGCGGAGATTACCTATGGATTCGGGGAAGACCATGGGGCGCAGTGGATTATGGCGCACCCTGAAATAAATAAATTGTCTTATCCACAAGCTGGACATGCTTCGTTTGTCGTAAATGATTTTACGAAAACTTGCGATTGGTCGCCAGATACCGGGCAATTTTATTATAATTATTGGGTTACCATTAGAAATGACGGAATCGACACATATTTTAGCCTGCAAGGCGGCGGAAACATCTAATAAAAACAATGGCGATCTAAGGAGAATTATTCATGTCAAGCAAGCATCTAATTGTCATTACAGACGGCTCCGGATCGATTGTAGCTGCCGCCATCGAAAATTCAGAGAATTCTGGAATAAGGGTGGGCATCTACCCTCACAATCCTGAGGACAAGATGTATAAGATGCTTGATGTTCCTGAGGAAATATTCAAACAAAAAGACGGAGAGGATTTTCAAAGAGTGATCAACGCATATTTTAATTCAGCTCATGCAAGAGTTAGATTGATCAATCATAATGCCCTTACATTGAATCAGAGGGTTGCACTTTTTGCCAAAGAAATCCCTGCGCAGTAAAGCCAAAGGGGTGAAAAGCGGTTCGGCCACAGTGCGACGGCTATGAGGGAAATCGGCAGGTCAGGACATGGCCGGGAAGGTCGGTCGTTCGAATGTCTGCGTTGAGACGTCGGTCAGAGTCCGTAGAGATAGTTTCACGAGCCAAATCCAACGAATCAAATCGGAGGTCGGATCGATGTACAGCTATTCTGTAAAGGTCCGAAATGACGCTTATTTGTGGGGATCCGCGGGTGTCACGGCAGACCTTACAGAGCCGTTACTTCTCGTCGTGCACAACGATTTACTGGGTGACCCAGTGACCCTCAGTTCAAAAAACGCGGTTGGAGAGACAAAATTGGGCGCTCTTCAGCCAGGCGAGTGCTGGACGATACCACTGCTTAATCTGCGCGGCGTTCGTGCAATGTGCGAGACCGACAGCACACTTACTTGCAAGATCTTGCTCCCTTATGTAGTGGATCATGCGTGAATGTAAGGAGAAAAGCAGATGGCACTCGGTAAAGCAATCAGGCTCAGTGTTCGTCCAACACAGTCGGCGGATCTCTGTTTTCCAATGGACGGTATCATTGAGTTCCTATCAGAGGATTTGATCGGGAGGACAGTAAATGCCTTTGACATGGTTTCCCTCCAAGATAAATTGGAGCCAAAGGTGGAACTCCCCGCTATGACGTCCCAACTGGTGACCAACTCAGGCAGTCAAGGCACCGTCAATATCTTCGCCTTGCCCAAGCCAGTGGGCGACGATCCCTACATGATCGAAAGCGCATTCGGAAATTCCATACTTTGCCGTCTGCGCGCCAAGGACATCGCCAACAATTTGACACAGGCCCTCGCATGGTACGGCCTCAAAAAGAGCGCGGATCAATCCGACGAAGCAGTGAAAGTAAAAATTGGTTTACTTGGAAAAACCCCTACTGACCAGAATTCTATTACGACCCTTCTCAATAGACTTTCGGTCGTTCTTAAGAGTCGAAGCGATGTATTAGATGATCTGTATAAGTCCGATGGTCTGCAGGTTGTGAAGGACCCAACATCGACGAGCGACTCCCGAACGAGCACTACCGGTGGCCAATCATTCGACACAACATCACATACTGATACAACGTATCGTGGGCACGAATATCAAGTTCCGCCGGCCGACAATACGGCTCGATATTTACGTTCAGAAATATCGCTGCGACAAGAAAGACTTGCCGCCTATCGCTTGGTAAAGCTGAACTCCAGCGAGAATGTTCTCTACGCAAAGGCGGTGACCGCGGCGGACATTAGAAGAATTCAGCTTGGGTACATCAACACATTTTTAGTCGCGCCCTTTGACGGCGTCGTGACCGCGGTCTTCCGCAATGTCGGCGAGTCGGTTGCCGTAGGTCAACCCGTTCTTCGACTAGAGAACGATAAAAACGTCTTAATCGTTGGCGAGGTGAAATACAGGGGGCTCATTCGCGTCGGATATACAGCAAAAATAACGACGACGCTGTTCGGCGAGGCTGGAGCAGCTCCTGTCGAGGTTGACGGAGTCGTTTGTGCCGTCCGGGGACATGAGTCTGTTGATGAGCAATGGAACGTGATGATCCGTTGCAACAACGAAGGTCCTGCGGGTCGAATTCTTCCGTTGAACTACAACTTTGAATTCGAAAACACATTAATCTCTTTCGATTCCTAATATGGACTGGGCCGATTTACTTGAGGCCGTTTTCGGAGGTGGCTCGTCTTCAGGGGGAGGCGGCAAGGGCCTTACCAGTGCTTGGCAGTTCGGGCTAGCACAGTATTCCTCGCAGGTTCCTGTTATTGGCCAATACGTTGGATATTACCTGACGGGAACCGAAGATTTGTCCGATCTTACGGGTGAACTTCCCGAATCAGACGTTCGGGATCCGTTTGGCTTCGTTACCATTGACGACGATGCCCCCAGGAGTGAACGGCTTGGCGACTGGGGAAGTCCAGAAGAAGGGCGGAGCGAAGATAATTCAAGAAGCCCATGGCTTCATGATCGCAATCAAATTGCGGACAATTCCGGGACCTTCGTGGTAGGCGCGTCTTATAAAGAGAATACGCTGAATTTAGATACGTTATTTCCGCGACAGCCGGGGCCACTAGGGGCCACCATAGAGCCGGATGGCATTGAGACTGTCTACATCCGGGGGATCCACCCGGATCGGTCGAATAACTCTTCCGGTCAGCAGGCCGTAGGTATCCCTCCCGACTTTTGGCGCCATTCGGGCAGCCATGGAACCTTCGTACGGCCAGAGCGCATCTTTGATAAATATGAACGGCCTGGCCCTCGCCCGGAGAATGCAGCAACTCCGCGCGAAGAGCTATGGAGTCCTCCGCCACCGCAGGCTCCCGAGGGTCCGAGGAGTCTTGGTGATTGGTTTTACCAGGATTCCAAAGGAGGTTTTTGGCTTCCACCGGAAAAGGGGGACTTGTTCACACTGAACCCACCTATCGATACTGGATCAACGCTTACGAATTACTTAGCCAATGGTTGGCTTAGCGTTGGCAACCTGATGGGGGCGTTCATCAATCTCCCGTTTGAGATTCTTACTGCGTTCGACGATGCGATGCGTCGTTCATCATTCAGCCAGGAATGGGATGCTTTCCAGACGATGGATCCCTTCATACCTGCCATGGGGCTCGCTGGGGAAGGGGCAGCTGGTTTGCGCTACCTGAGTATGTGGCTTGCTAACGATGAACGTTTGCAAGGTGCACTCATGTCCATGGCCTTCAGTAGCATGTCGGTGGGAGGCATTTGCGGCGGCGCCCCACTCCGCCGCATTGCTAGATCCGGGGCAAGGCGGACGTCGATGAGTAGCGGGGCGGCTCCGGCTGCGGGGCGTTCCGTCGGCAGTTCTAGTGCCCTACGGACACGGTTCATGCGAGAGATGCTTGAAGTCATCCTTTCCGACAAGAGGCATCCGCTGAGGTTTCTCGTGGACCTACAGACGCAAGACTGGAGAGGTCGTAGCCATCTTGCTGATGCTCCTTCCGTACAAGCGGGCCATCTGGAGTCAAACTGGCTCGTAAGAGCGGTTGGAGGGGTGGAGCGTTTTGCGGTTGAAGATGCTTTCCTCAATCAATACACGAACTGGACTGGCGAAACCGGCGGCAAGGTGGCGATGTTGAAGGAGGCTGTGCTCGTCAAAGGCGTCTTCGTCGAGTGGAGAACGCTAAGACTCTGGGCGGAGATGGAGCCGACGCTTGGCAAGTTTCTGAAGGCTGCACGAGTGCTCGGATGGACGGGCGAATAGCGCCTTGTCGTGGTCTAATTTCCTCGGACACCTCGATAGGGCCCCATCGCCCCAGAGGAATAGACGAGCATGACAGACAAGAAATCGCGCGAAGCGTTAGATGCAGCATTCAAGCTGCAGGGAGCGCTTCTAGGCACCCCCATCGGCACGCACGTTATGGTGGGTGCGATAGACCCCGCGGCTCGGTCGCTTGGTCTGGAGGCTGCAGAAGAAGCCAGACATCGCCGATGACCCGGACAGCATGTGTACCGACCGACCCGTCCTGGCTCAGCGCCGGCAGGAATTGCACGCCAGTCCAGCGAATTCCGGACTTCCAGTCCAACAAAAGCGCACGTAGTCCAGCTAATTCCGGTTTCCTACAACGGACATGGCGGCCACGAGAAACGCCACGAGTAGGGAACGCGTTAGACTCAATAAACACTCGCCGCGGCTCGAACACGGAAAAATCCGCCTCCTGCGCGGTCGGTTTATTCTGCTCAACACTCGAAGGTCCGTTGGCAAAACCAGAGCAGCCGTTCGAGCGTCAGCGCGCGTACGCCGGCGAGTGTCGGAAACTGGCCGACCTCGGTCGACTGAGCGGAGGGTGGCTGTAGGCGGTTGCCGACCCTTCTCACAGGGTCTTCCCTGGTCAGTCTGAATCGGTCGCAGTGTCATCCGGAGCCTGCGCTACCGAACGCCCCGAATGAACGCAAGTATTCCCATGCCGACCGTATTGTCGGGGCTGTTGATCGAGAAAACCTCGGAGAAATGGTTCTGTCCCGGGAAGCGTACGAATGTCGGACAGCGGTCAGTCTTGCAGAGCGCTTCCTGGAGTTGCAGCGCCTGGCGCTCCACGGAGACTGGATCCAGTTCAGCGGTCGCCACCATCAGCGGCAACGGTGTCTGCTGAAGTCCAGGCACTGACGAGCGCTCTGCGTACCGGCTGGCGTCGTCGCCGAAATATGCCTTGAGCGCCGGGCTGATCTCTGCGGTGGCGGGGTCAAAGATGGTCGCCGAGAGAAATGCTGCGCCGGCCAGTCCTACGCCGGCCGGTCCGTAGAACTCCGGGTGGGCGACATAGGAAGCCGCGAGTACCGCGCCCGACGAATGACCCACTAGAAAGACCCGCTTCGGGTCGCCGCCCAGCGCGGCGATGTTCTCTTGAACCCAACGCACTGCCAGACCCAGGTCTTCGGTGCCTGCTGGCCACGAGTTCTGAGGCGCCATCCGGTGATTGAGATTGACGCCTATCAGTCCGCGGCCCGCTGCCCATAGCATCACGTTGTCGTAGAATGGGCTGTCGGACGCATGTTTGTCGCCGCGTACAAAGCCGCCGCCATGTACGAAAACTAGCACGGCCTTCGGCGACTGGAGCGCAGTCTCGGGCACGAACAGATCCAGCCTCTGGTCGTCCGTCGGCCCGTAGTTCAGATCTCGGGAGACGCGCACGCCCGAAAACGACTGCGTTTTCAACAATGGCACGTACAGGGCGGCGGTGCCCGATGGGTCAACGACTCTTCCCAGAGTCTTGAGCCTTTCGGCGATATCGGGTGGCACCTGCGCCAGGGACAGGTGACTGGCGGCGCTCAAGGCCAGGATCGCCAAGGCGCGGCCGAGAATTTCTCGACAGCTCATCACAATCTCTCTATGCAGTTGGTGTTTAAAGATCGCGGACGGCTTTGATCATTGAATGCTGGTTACTGTGCGCCGTGTTAGACGGAGCGATGCGACTTTCAGGCGCGCTGCCGGTGAGTATCAAACGAGGCAGGGTACTCATTTCCAGTCTTCCTTCGGCGCACGCACGAAATCGTACGACATGCTGTGCTGCGGATAAATTGCAACAACGTCAATTTATAGATTGGCGGGTAGTCATCTGCAAGACGAATCGGCCTGACGAGGCAAATGCTGTAAGCGGCGCAGCAGGCAGCCCCAAGAGCAACAGCGATACCAGGATGCGGGTGGTGAAGGGAAACTGAGCCCGCCGCGCACGATATTGATGTCGCCGGGCAGGCGCCCGAACGGAATCCGAGACAGCTAGGCCACGCGGCCGCCCTGCGCCGCGCTCGCGCTTAGCAAGCAGACGTAGTGGCGGGTGCGATGGAAATCACTTCGCAATCCGAATTCCCCGTGCGCAGGTTCCGCGTAGCCCTTCGGCAGCGTGCGGCCCTGCTGCTGGCTGAGATGGACGGCATGGTTAACGTGCTTGCCATCAAGCTGAGGGATGCGCACGCATGCAGCGAGTGGTTGCCAGTGAATGACCCTTCAGAGAAAACGTGCGGACGCGTTCAGCTCCACACGTCGAGCGTCGCTTCATGGCGACAACTGCTATGCTGCGTATTTCGGGGCGCGTGATCAGCGATTTCGGGGGAACGTGATCATCTGCTTCGGGCGGAAGCTGATCGCTGGTTTCGGCGGAACGTGATCACTTCGGCGACGCCGCCGAAATCGGTGATCACGTTCCCGAAACTCGTGATCACGTTGCCGAAATGGGTGATCACGCACCGTAATGGGGCCGAGCAAGGGTTAGGGGTGGGACTGCGCATGGACTAGAACGCCGGCGATACGCTGCTTCCTTTTTTCAAGGAAGCAAGCTGATGCCGGCTAACCGGATGACCATGCGCAAAATCAAGGAAGTGCTTCGCCTGAAGTGGGCGTGTGGCCTTTCGCACCGGCAGATCGCTAGAGCGACGGGTGTGAGTGTTGGCGCCGTTTCGCAGTACGCGGCAATGGCGAAGGCAGCGGGGCTGGATTGGCCGCAGGCGGACAGCCTGAACGAAGATACGCTGGAGCGGCGGCTGTTCGGCGCGCAGAAGCCGGCCAACAGCCCGGGCGGGCGGGTGACGCCGGACTTCCCCTATCTGCATCGCGAGCTGCGCCGCAAGGGCGTGACACTGCAGTTGCTGTGGGAGGAATACCTGGAGGCGAATCCAGGCGTCCCCATTTACCAATACACGCAGTTCTGCTGCCGTTACCGGGACTGGGCAGCGACACTCAAGCGGTCCATGCGCCAGCAGCACCGCGCCGGCGAGAAGCTGTTTGCAGACTTCGCCGGTCAGATGGTGCCGATCCTGGATGCGGAGGGCGGCATTGCCTTCGAAGCCAGCATCTTCGTCGCTGTGCTCGGCGCGTCCAATTACACGTACGCGTGCGCCACCCGGGGGCAGACCACCGCCGACTGGATCGGGGGAATGGTCTGCGCGATGGAATACGCCGGCGGCGTGCCCGAACTGCTTGTGCCGGACAACCCGCGCGCGCTGGTGGCTCGCCCTGACCGGTATGAGCCAGTGCTGTCCCGTACTGCGGAGGACTTCGTTCATCACTACGGCACGGCCATGCTGCCGGCGCGGCCGCGCAAACCGCAAGACAAGGCCAAGGTCGAAACCGGCGTGCTGATCGTCGAGCGGTGGATTCTGGCGCGGCTGCGCAACCACCGCTTCTACAGCTTGGGCGAGCTCAACAAGGCTATCAAGAAGCTCGTCGCCGACCTGAACGACCGACCGTTCAAGAAGCTGCCTGGCACGCGCCGGGAGTGGTTCGAGCGGTTGGACCGGCCAGTGCTGCGACCGCTGCCGCCGCGGCGCTACGAAGTTGCAACGTTCAAACAGTGCCGCGTCAACGTCGACTACCACGTCGAGATCGACGGCCACTACTACAGCGTGCCACATGCCCTGGTGCGCAAGGCGGTGGAGGCTCGCGTAACCCGCCACACCATCGAGATCCTGTACGGTGGCAAACGGGTAGCGCTGCACGCGCGCAATACCCGCAAGGGCAGCCACAGCACGGTCAAGGAACACATGCCGGTGGCCCATCGCGCGCACCTCGAATGGACGCCCGGCCGGCTGCTCAACTGGGCAGCCTCGATTGGGCCCAACGTCGCCGTCATCGTCGAATACCAGCTCACCCACAAAAGCCATCCCGAGATGGGCTATCGCGCCTGCCTGGGTCTGCTGAGTCTGGCCAAGAAGTACAGCAAGGAGCGGCTCGAAGCCGCTTGCGCCCGCGCCGTCGCCATTGGCTCGCTCACGCGTAAGTCTGTGGTCTCCATCCTTGAAAACCATCTGGACCGGCAAGCCACTCTGCCGGTATCGCAAACCGAGTGGCATTCCCCCATGCACGACAACGTGCGCGGACCCGACTACTACCATTAGGAAAACTATGCTGATGCAACACACCGTCGGCCAGCTCAAGGCCCTCAAGCTCGACGGGATGGCGCGGGCCTTCGAGGAACAGTCTGTCCTGACCGCCAGCTCCAGCCTGCCGTTCGAGGAACGCTTCTCCATGCTGGTCGACCGGGAGATTGCCTGGCGCGACACCCGGCGCCTGGAGCGGCTGCTGCGCTCGGCCAAGTTCAAGCACACCCAGGCATGCCTCGAGGATGTGGTCTATGACGGCAGCCGCGGCCTTGACCAGCGGCTGGTCGCAACCTTGGCCAGTTGCGACTGGATCCGCAATGCTCAGAGCCTCATCCTGACCGGGGCGACCGGTGCCGGCAAGTCCTGGCTGGCCTGTGCGTTTGCTCAGCAGGCCTGTCGGCAGGGATTCTCTGCGCTCTATCTGCGGGTGCCGCGACTGTTCGAGGAACTGCAGATCGCCCACGGCGACGGGAGCTTCACCCGCCGCCTGGCGCAGCTCGCGCGCATCGATGTCCTGGTGCTGGACGACTGGGGCCTACAGGAGCCTTCTGAAAGCGCACGCGGCGATCTGCTGGAAGTTCTGGACGATCGCGTCGGTACCCGCTCGACCATCGTGACCAGCCAGCTCCCGATCGAGCATTGGCACCAGTGGTTGAATGATCCGACGCTGGCTGACGCCATCTTGGACCGGCTGGTCCACCAGGCGCACAAGGTGCCGCTCAAAGGCGAATCCATGCGTAAGCGCACGGCAACCGACGCCAAGAAACGGGCATCGTGATCACCTACGCTACAATCTCCTGACCGCGCAGTACCACCTTCCTTCCCTGATCACGTTCGCCGAAACTGCTGATCACCTTCACCGAAATCCGCAGCTATGCAGAACGATGTCGTCCAAAAGAACGTGCACGAGGGCGAATACCGAACGATTGTTATACCCATGCCTGCTCCGCCAGATAGACTGCGTCGTCCAGTCAGGCTAGGATTTTTGAACAATCAATCCACTGAGGAGACGGAGATGTTGGCCGTAGTCGCACAAATAAAAGTAAAACCGGGTGCCGAGGTACAGTTCGAGAAGATTGCAGCGGAACTCGCGGCGGCGTCCCGGCAGGAGGAGGGGTGCGTCGAGTACGACCTCTGGCGAAGTTTATGCGTTTGTGGAGAAGTATCGCGATTCCGATGCGGTCGACGCGCATCGAAAATCGGAGCACTTCCGAACGATTGGCAAAGCGATGGGCGCGCTCATGGATGGTCCGCCGACCGTGCTGCGGCTGACTGCGATCTGATCAGCGAAGAACCGGAAAGACGTGTCGACGCCTTGGGATTGTCGACATGCCCATTCATATCCTCAATGTGGAAGGGCAGAAACTGGCCGGCAAGGGCCCCTTCGCCGGCCAGGCACCTGGTTACACTTCGGTTTGCTCTGCCATTTCAAGCGCGTCGTCCACTTCGATTCCGAGGTAGCGTACTGTGCTTTCGAGCTTGGTATGCCCGAGAAGCAGTTGGACGGCCCGCAGATTCTTCGTACGTCGGTAGATCAGCGATGCTTTGGTCCGCCGGATTGAATGCGTTCCGTAGGCAGAATCGTCCAGGCCGATAGAGGCAACCCAGCGATGGACGATCCGCGCGTACTGGCGAGTTGAAAGGTGTGGTGACGAGTGCAAGCGACAGGGAAGAGGTAATCGCATAGCTTGAGCCCGCGAGCGCGAATCCAGCACTGGACACTTTCGCGAGTTTGATCGGTGATCTCGAACTGCACGGGGCGCTGAGTTTTCTGCTGCATTACCGTTGCGCGGCTACCGACCTGGTTACCAAAGCAGATGTCTTGCACGCGCAGGCGGGTTAGGTCACACGCACGCAGCTTGCTGTCAATGGCAAGGTTGAACATGGCCAGTTCGCGAACGTTTGACGTGAACTGAAGCCGGGTTCGTATTGCCCATATCTCGTTCAGCTTCAGCGGAGGCTTCTGGCCCGTCAGCCTTCCCTTGTTCCATGGGATTTGACGCGCCGCGTGGAGAAGCATGATGGTCTCCTTTCAGATGAAGGCATACCGAGTCTGCGCCTTCTCCTCCAAGAGGATCACCGGCCTTCCTGTCGTCGAAGTAGTTCCGCTAGTGTGGGAAATGGCCAGTCTTCGTCGTCGTATCCGGGCGGAAGTCCGAGGTGGCGCTCGCCGTCGGCGCACTTCGTCCTGTCTCCAGGGAGGATGACTTCAGTCACCAAAATACCGGGGCGCTCCATCTCAAACAGGAGGCGATTGCAGATTGGACAGTAGCCTCTGTCTCGCGGCTCGTCGTCTCCAAGGTCCATCGGGTACTCGTGAATCTGGACCCTGACGCTGCACTTACATGTGATTGGCTCAATGTGGTTCATGGGCTCTCCTGAGAATGGAGTGCTCAGTGAACTGCCTCCGGTGCACTCGCGTCCATGGATCATGAACCTCTTGCCCTAAACGCGCATCGCCCGAAGGGGGCACAAACTACTCTGCGCAATCAGTGTTGGAGCTGTATGTGTCTGCCGCGATCTTCAGCGCTTGCCATGACGGGCAATCATAGTGGTCCCAGTTCGACCCTAAGCGGCCAATTGGCGATCCGTGCGTCAATGACCGCTCGCGATCAGAAGTGGCCGTACGGGATAGGTCTTAACTCCCCACTAATCGTTAGCATTCTGTTGGGTACATTTACTCGCCTGACAGTTCAAAGATCTTGCGTAGTTTCCCGGCGCTGCATACGCCCCGTTCTCCCATTTCGGAAACCAGTTGATTCGGCCATGAATCCAAATCAGTCTTCTCTTCGAGTTGCTAAATGTGGACGACAACTCCGTTGTCATAGCGGCATTGCACGGTGCGGAGTAAGTCGTCGGGAGCTCGATATGCGCTCCGGCAGCTTCAACGATATGAATGACTTCATTGAGACGTTGCAATAGTAGCTGCGAATCTCTTTCAGCATCTTGGCTCGCCGGGCAAATCGACCCGAACAGGAAACTATAGGTTTGATACTTGTCTTGGGTACCTTTGGGGTGTTCTCGGACGAAGCGGGCGATGCTATCGGACTCGACCCGAGAAACAGGTTCTTCTGCCGTCATGACTAGATCGAAGTCCTGATAGTCGGTGCGGATCGATAGCGCGTAGCAAGCAATCGAATTTGCAGCCAAGAGAAAGCCGAATCCAGCAGACAACTGCACGATACGGATGTTCATTGTCGGGCACCAAATAGCGAAGAGATATTCTTCTTAGCATCGGCCGAGGCTTCAATCTGCGGCGCGAGGTTCCGCGAGGCCGGGTCCGCGTACATTGCAGGTTAGGTGCACTAACGAATCCCCTTCTGCTGCATGTAGGGGACCAGAGCGTGCGTAATCTCCGGCGAACGTTTAAAGTCAGCTATTCCATCATGAAGCAAGCGCGCCAGCCCGTAGCATGCGCGTTCCGGTGGAACGACGTTGTTGTCGAGGCTTGCGCCGCTTAGCTGCTTCATCACTCGTTGGTTGGCTGCCTTCGTTGTGGTCTGCAGAATCATCTGAAAGTAGCCTTGCTTGGCAGTCTCGCCGCCAATCGGAAGATACCGGTCACCGAGCGCATTCAGTACGCTCGCGGCGCCGCGTATGAACGCGTCGTTCCGCGTTCTCCATTTTGCTACTTCCTGTTGTGCGTCTTCCCCGGTTGCGTTGTTCAACCTCCCGCAAAGTTTCCCCGCAAAGTCATGCGTCATGCCTCTAACCATTACCGTTGTGGCGTCAGTCTCCAACGGTTGAGAAAGGTCGTCCGTAAAGCGGTTAAATGAACTGGTCTCTGCGTGGGCGGCAGCGACGAACAACCAGGGCACGAGGAATGCTCGGCGAATAGTCATGTGTAACCTAACTCAGTGAAGTATGCCCCCCGGCTTTGCCCGGGGAGCTGTTGGTGCGTGCCTTGTCCGCGTGCTCAAGGCTTAAGGCGTGCTGCGAGCAACGTAACACCGACCGGCTAGCCGTAGCCAGAGGTGCGAAGTGGGGTGTCAGCAGTGCACGACAGGGCGAATTAGGTGACCGCTCCTGGCCGGACTCTGACCTCAGCCCACCCGCGCACGAGTGCGTTGGCGCCAGAGGCAACAGCCGGCCCAAGCCGGCCCGCAGGCTCAGTCGCTTGCCAACGACTGCTCACGATAAGTCGATCCCGTTCGCGGCGTACCAGGCAACCTCGAAAACCCGCAGTTCTGCCCCGGCCGTCAGGCAGCCCCACCTTAAAAAGGGATCAATTGGTGATTCCCCGATGCATGTCGTTGCAAGATAGACGCCATACGGTATCAAAATATGATACTTGTATCGGTGCGCTGGCTCTTACCTAGCCGATGGCACAGAATTACCCGCAACTCATCGAGTAGACCGAGAACAATGACGGAACGTAAGCAACTGCTTACCACGCTAAAAATAAAGTTGAGAGAGCGCGGTGTCACCTATCGGGATATTGCGGCAGCGTTGCGTCTATCCGAGGCAAGCGTGAAGCGATTGTTCTCGACGGGCAATCTTTCGATCGATCGCCTGTTCGACATTTGCGGTCTTCTCGACATGACACTGGCCGAGCTGACACAATCTGCCGCCGCCAGTTCTCAACGCCTGGTCTGCCTCGATGAGAGGCTGGAGGCCGAACTGGTTTCCGACCCAAAATTGCTATTGGTGGCTACTTGCGCCCTCAACCATTGGCGCCTTGTAGACATTATTGAGCACTATCAGCTCGATGAAGCCGAATGTCTGCGCTATTTGTTGTTGCTTGACCGCATGCGTTTAATCGATTTGCTTCCGGGTAACCGGATCCGAATCAATGTTGCGCGTGACTTCGATTGGCTGCCGGGCGGTAATATTGCGCGTTTCTTTGCAGGTCGGGGGCGCGACGATTTTCTTACAGCCCCTTTCAATGGGGAGGCCGAATCCCTATTTTTCGTGCACGGCATGTTGACCCCCGATGCTCGCCGACAGTTCATGGCGCAGTTGCAAAAGCTGCGACACCAGTTCTCCGAGTTTCATGAAGATTGTGTACGGGCGACGATCGGAGAACGGCAGGGAACCGCCATGCTGCTGGCCATACGTGAATGGGAACCACCCGACTTCGCCCGCTTGCGTCGCCGTACACAGTGAGCCACGCCGATGACAACCTCTCCAATCGATGTCCGCTTTGTCGCGTTGCTCGGCACGGGTCACGCGTTACCGTCCCAAGTGGTGGCAAGCACTGACCTTGACCGCCAGTTGGACCGATGTATTGGCACCGTCGAACGTGTGAGTGGTGTACGCAGGCGGCATTTCGCCACGAGAGAAGAGACCGCCGCAACGCTGGCTGCCGAAGCGGCCAGGCGAGCGCTGGATGCAGCCAGGCTCTCGCTGGCTGACATCGACTGCCTGGTGGCAGCAAGCGGCACGCAGGATCAGGGAATGCCCTGCAATGCCGCACTGGTCCACCGTGAGTTGGGTCTGTCCGCAAGTGCGATCCCGGCCTTCGACATCAACGCTTCGTGTCTGAGTTTTGTCACCGCGCTGGACACGATGGCGTGGCCAATCGTGGCCGGTCGCTATAGGCGAGTGCTCGTGGTGTCCGCTGATATCGCTTCTTGCGGTCTCGATTGGAGCACGCTCGAGAGCAGTGCCATATTTGGAGACGGTGCCGCTGCCGCGGTGCTCGGGCCCAGTATCGAGGGGAGATCACGTCTGCTCGCGGCAGAGCTGAACACGTATTCCGAGGGCGCGAACCTCTGTCGAATTCCTGCCGGTGGAAGTCGCTATCATCCGGCCCGTATAGACCAGCCGTTCGATGGGCTGGCCCAGTTCCGCATGGACGGGAAGGGTGTATTCAGACTGGCAGCGGCCCACCTGCCAACGTTCGTCGAGCGACTACTTGCGCGCGCGGGTGTCGGGCGCGATCAGATCGACTGGGTTGTGCCACATCAGGCCAGCCAGCTCGCCATGAAGCACATAGCGAAGAAGATCGGCTTCCGGCGCGACAAGATCGTGGATATCTTTGCCGAGCACGGCAATCAGGTCGCGGCGTCGCTGCCCACGGCGCTCGATGTCGCCATTCGCGACGGTCGTATTCAGCGCGGTCAACGCCTGCTGTTGTTGGGCACTGGCGCCGGACTGTCGCTGGGTGGTATGGTCCTGGAGTACTGATGAAACTGGTCATTACCGGCGGCACGGGATTTCTCGGCCGCCATCTGGTCTGGCGTGCCGCAGCCGAAGGTGCCGAAGTGGTCTTCACGGGCAGGAATCCAGAGGCTGCGGCCAACGTTATTGGCCGTGCGCCAGCACCGGTGCGATGGCAGGCGCTGTCGCATGGCGATGCCGCAGCAGAATCCGCGCTCGCCAACGCTGCTCGCGGTGCGGATGCCATCGTACATTGCGCCGCACTGTCGTCGCCATGGGGCCGTTACGATGACTTCCATCGTGCCAACGTCGTCAGCACAGCCGAGGTAGTCGCGGCCTGCGAGGCGCATGGCGTGCCTCGCCTGGTACATGTGTCAACGCCCAGTATCTATTTCGGCTTTGCTGATCGCATTGGAATACGCGAGGACGCAGAGCTACCGAGTCCGGCAAATGACTATGTGCGGACAAAGCTGGCCGCCGAGGCGCTCGTACAAGAGGCAGGACTACGCGCGGTAGCGATACTGCGCCCACGCGCCCTGTTCGGCCCGTGGGATCAGACGCTGATGCCGCGCATCCTGCGAGTCCTGCACAAGGGCGCGCTGCCAATCATGCGCGGCGGACACATCCAGCTCGATCTGACCTACATCGACAATGCCGTTGATGCCGCCTGGCTGGCGCTCACAAAGCCGTTGCCGCGACAGGTGAACATCTACAACGTGAGCAATGGCGAACCTCGAGAGCTGTCAGACCTCCTCTCGGTGATGGCGCGAGAGTTTGCACTGCCGCTGCGCACCCGCAAGCTGCCATGGCCCGTTGTCGACGCGCTTGCCCGAGGCATGGAAAGCGCCGCGCGTATTTTCGGGAGAGGGGAGCCCGTGCTAACGCGTTACAGCGCAGCAGTATTGGCATTCAGTCAAACACTGGACGTCTCGGCGCTGCGCAATGAACTCGGCTGGCGACCGAGGATATCGATCGACGAAGGCATTGGGCGCCACGCGCGGTGGTGGCTGGAGCAACAGGCATGACGACACTTGCATTGCACGTGCTGCGCGTTGGTGCATGCCGCCATCTTGAATGCATGGCGGCGCGCGGCGGGCGTTGGAGGCGGGTGGATTTTCCTGCTCTCTGTGGCCTGATCCGCCATCCTCAGCACGGCTGGATACTTTATGACACTGGTTACGCTGACCATTTCTTTTCCGCGACAGAAAAATGGCCGGAACGCCTTTACCGGACTGCGCTGCCCGTCGACCTCCCGGCCAATGAAGCGCTTCTGACGCAGTTGGCGAGCTTCGGTCTTACCCCCGCTGACATCCGCTTGGTCATCGTGTCGCACTACCATGGCGATCATATCGCCGGACTGCGCGATTTTCCAAATGCCCGTTTCATCGCGCTGGCAGCCGATACCGAGCATTTTGGAAGCCGTCTCGGCAAGCGCTGGCGGGCCACGCTGGGCGGACATCTGCCTGGCCTGCTACCACCCGACTACTTTGCCCGTGTCAGGGCCGCAGACAATTGCCCGAAACGCGATTTGCCCCGATGGCTGGCACCACTCACACAGGGTTTCGATCTGCTTGGCGACGGTAGTCTGATCGGCGTGCCTTTGGTCGGCCACAGCCACGGCCAACTCGGCCTCTTCCTTGAGGATGCTGGAGGCCGCCCGGCCATCCTGGTCGCCGACGCATGTTGGTCGCTGCCTGCACTGAGGGAGGGCCGTCTGCCAGCCATTCCCGCCATGTTCATTAGCGCGGAGAGGCGGCGCTATGTCGCAACGTTCGAGAGCCTGGCGGACATCGCGCGGCGCGAGCAAGCGGTGGCCCTGCTGCCTTCGCACTGCCCGGTGGCGTGGCAGGAGTATCGCGATGCATCCTAATGCCCTGAGTACGGTGGCGTACTTTGCGCAGTCTCGCTGGCGACTTGCCTTTCGCGACCGCGCGAAACTGGAGGCTTGGCAACAGGCACGCCTTGCCCGCTTCCTGCGGGACGTACTGCCTCGTGCTCCGTATTACCGGGACTTTCGAAATGTGGCGATCACGGATCTGCCCATCATGGACAAGTCGTCAATGATGGCCGATTTCGATGCGCGCAACACGCGTGGAATCTGCCTTGGTGATGCCTTCGAGATTGCCTTGCGCGGCGAGACCACGCGTGACTTCGCGCCCACGCTTGGTGGTGGCGCCGACGCGCTGACCGTGGGCCTGTCGAGCGGCACATCTGGCAACCGCGGAGTATTCCTGGTTAGCAAGGCAGAACGCCTGCGCTGGGCTGGCATCTTGCTAGGCCGCGTACTGCCGGCTCATCTGCTCAAGCGCCTGCTTTTGCCGTGGACGCCATCGGTGCGTGTGGCCTTCTTTCTGCGCGCCAACAGCAACCTCTACACGACGTTGAGCAGCCGGCGCATCGACTTTGGCTTCTTCGATGTCTTGAGCGGTGTCGAACCAGCACTTCCGCGATTGAACGCCAGCCAGCCAGACGTGCTGGTGGCGCCGCCGTCCCTACTTCGTACGCTTGCCGGCGAAGCTGCGGCTGGCCGGCTAGACATCCGCCCGAGTCACGTCATCTCCGTGGCGGAGGTTCTGGAAGACGGAGATCGCGCGGCGGTACGACACGCGTTCGGCGTCGAACCCCATCAGATTTACCAGGCCACCGAGGGCTTTCTCGGTTACACGTGCGAGCGCGGGACCCTGCATCTCAACGAGAGTTATGTGCATATCGAACCGGACTGGATCGATGAAGCACGGACCAGATTTCAGCCCATCGTTACCGACTTTACCCGCGACACCCAACTCATTGTGCGCTATCGACTCAACGACGTACTGCGTGTATCCGACGAGCCGTGCCGCTGCGGGCGAGTGGAGCGCGCGATCGCCGCCATCGAAGGACGCGCCGACGAAGTGCTCTGGCTGCCCAGCCGCATTGACGGCCGTGGGGTTGCGCTATATCCCGACCTGATTCGGCGCGCCATGCTGTTTGCCGGGCCGAGCGTGCGTGAATTCGAAGTGGTGCAATCGGGTATGCAATGGGGTGTGGGCCTGCTTGCCGACGGCGATCGCCAGGTGGCCGTTGAACGCGTCCGCGCGGAATTCGAGCAACTCTGGCGGCGGCTTGGCTTGGAGTCTCCCGCGCTTGATTTTTCCGACTGGCGCCCCCCGGCGCGAGGCGTGAAGCGCCGCCGGGTAAGGCTGGTGGCAGTACCGGAGGGACTGGCATGCACGTTCTGATCCTTGGTGCCCGTGCGCCGGCATGCTTGGAATGGGCCCGCTGCTTTCATGCGGCTGGTTGGCGAGTGTCCGTCGGCGATTCGTTGCACTGGCCGGTCGGGCGCTTCTCCAACATGGTTCACGACTATATCCGCCTGCCAGAGCCGCGCAGCCAGTCGGCCGCCTGGATTGCCACGCTCGCAAAACAGGTCGTGGCACGGGGCATAGACCTTGTGGTGCCAACCTGCGAGGAGGCGTTCTACCTCTCGCACGGTTGTGCCCACATCCCAGCACGGGTGGTCGTGCCGCCGTTCGCGTTGATGCACGAACTGCACCACAAGGGACGATTTGCGCAAATGGTGGAGGGTTGGGAAGTACAGGCACCCGAAACGCATCTTTTGGAATCGTCTGCAGCCGCGCAGGTGTTCGCGGAGGGTGAGGATACGCGTGACTGGGTGTTCAAGCCCGCCTATTCGCGCTTCGCCAATCGCACCCTGCTGCGTCCGGATCCGGCGCAAGTCGCACGGCTGAGCCCGACGCCGGTGCGGCCATGGTTGGCACAACGCTACGCCGCAGGCCGCGAACATTGCAGCTACAGCTTGCTGGTCGAAGGCCGTTTGACCGCGCATGCTTGCTATCACCCGCGATATCGTGTCGGTCGCGGCTCGGGCATCTGGTTCGAGCCCACCAGCCCGGCGCCGATCCAGGCGTTCGTCGAGAGATTTGGGGCCGAAACCGGCTATACGGGGCAAGTGGCGTTCGATTTCATCGAACAGGCCGACGGCTCGTGCCGCGTGCTTGAGTGCAATCCTCGTGCCACTAGCGGCGTACATCTTTTTGCCGACGATCCCAAGGCGCTCGTAGCGGCCTTGCTAGGTGCTGAAGGAGTCTTGACACCGGCGCCCAGGCCACGCCAGGTCGCTCTTGCCATGATTCTTTTCGCCTCTGGAAAACACCTGTTTGACACCGGATTCTGGCGCGACTACTTTTCAGCTCCCGACGTGGTGACGCGACCAGGGGACTTCGGACCACTTCCAGCGCAAATTTCCGGTCTCATCGAAATAGTTAGCCGGGCAGTTAGACGGCGTTGTGGACTGCTCGCCGCCGCCACCGCCGATATCGAATGGGATGGGCAGGCGTTGGAGGAGATGCCTTGAGGCTGCTATCCGCGGAGCAATTTGCCGCCAGCCACGAGGCTACACACCATGCTGCGCTGGCAGCGTTCGCGCTCCATGGGCCCTGTGCGATTCGGAATATTGCTACGCACATGCATGTGCTGGACACCGGCGCGTATTCCTTTCCGGTGAGCGTCAATGAGGGCAGTGAGCGTGCCGACAATAGTTACGTGGTGTCGCCACTAACGGCGTATACCGGGTATGCGCGGTACGAGCTGGCCCAGCTTGGCTACGCCTGGCTGACCTGGCCTCTGCGCGGACTGATACGCGCCATGGGAGGCTGGCTGGCATCGGCGCACATCGACCGGCTTGTCCAGGTGAACAACTGGTTGTTATCGACCAATGTCTACCCAGACGATTGGGATGGCGCGGATCTGCCCGAAATGACTGATCTGCTGGTCCGGGCGTTTCCCGAGCACGCTATCTGTTTTCGCTCATTGAATCTGTTCAGCAATGCGGGCCTGATCGAACGCCTGAGGGGACTTGGCTACCTTGCGATTCCCAGCCGGCAAGTCTACTTGTTCGATGCGCGCGAAGGCGAGGCAGCAGGCTTCCTGCAACGCCACAACAGCCGCATCGACGCGAGTCTACTGCGCAAGTCTCCGTACGAGCTTGTGCGCGGCAGCGACCTCCGCAACGAGGACTATTCGCGCCTCGCGCATCTGTACAACCTCCTGTACCTGGAGAAATACTGCCCACTGAATCCACAGCTCAGTGCCGACTGGCTACGGGCCGGTCAGCGCGATGGTTGGTTGGAACTGCGCGCGTTGCGCAGCAGAGAAGGGCAGATCGACGGCGTTCTGGGCTGGTTTGGCAATCCGCAGGTGCTTACGGCGCCGGTGGTTGGCTACGACACTGCATTGCCGCAGAAGCTCGGCCTGTATCGCCTGATTACGCAGATATGCCTTCGGGAGGCGGTGCAGCGCCGTTGTCTGCTCAATTTCAGTTCGGGTGCTGCGCACTTTAAGCGGATACGCGGCGGCGAGCCGGCAATCGAATACAGCATGGTCCATGTCAGCCATTTGCCAGCGGCGCGGCAGCGGGTCTGGCGCGTGCTGAGCCGACTGTTGCAAGGTATCGGGGTGCCACTGATGCAGAGGCTCAAACTATGATGAAACCTGAATGCTACTGGTGGCCCCTAGCCACCATTGAAGAGCTATTGGCTGGCGAGCCTCTTTCCCGTCAACTGCATGGAGTGCCATTGGTGCTCTTTCGCGATGCGGCCGGGCTGCCAGCGGCTCTACATGATCGTTGTCCTCATCGCCATGCACCCTTGTCTCGAGGGAAAGTGTGTGATGGCGAACTGGCCTGTCCGTATCACGGGTGGCGTTTCGATGGTGCCGGGCGCTGTACACGCGTGCCCGGCATCGATGGTGCCGGCATTCGTGCAACGCTGGTTCCGACATTGAAAACCAGTGTTGCGCATGGCCTGGTCTGGGGATGCTTCGCGCATACCGCCGATACGCCGGCTCCGGTACCGCCGTCTGTTGGCAATGGCGTTGACGCCTTTTTCATGGTCGACACCGCGAGCTGCTCCGTTGCCGAGGCGGCGGAAAATCTGCTCGATGCCAGCCATACGCCGTTCGTTCATGCCGGCTGGATTCGTCGTGACAGTCAGCGCCAGCAAATTAAGGCCGAGGTCCAGCGCTTGCCCGATGGAATCGAAGTCCGCTATAGCGAGGAGGGGGTGCAATCGGGTCTCATTTCCCGCTTGCTCGAGGGTAGTCGCACCGAGAGTTTTGGCCGGTTCCGTCTGCCCGGCGTAGCCGAGATCGAGTACCGCGGCCGACACGGGCTCAATCTTCTGGCAACTGCATGGCTCGCCCCCGAAGATGCAGGCCGGCTACGCGTCTATGTCCGCATAGCCACGCGGGATGGCTGGACTCCCGCTTGGCTGAAGCGGATTGTTCTAGGTCGCCTGTTCGGTTTGATTTTCCGCCAGGACAAGGAGATCCTGGAAGCAACTCGCGCGAATATTGACCGTTTTGAAGCCGCAGGTCGGAGCACCCGGCTATTGGATTCCCCAGTTGATTTGTTAGGTCCGTCAATACGGCGGCTACTGGCCAGAGAGCCTCTCGAAGAATCTGTAGAGCGCGTCGTAAGTCTCAGCATCTAGATTCGGCGGCAAACGGTTACTTGCAATTGTCTCGTTGCCTATGGATGACCGAAAAGGAGCTATCTCCTGACCATGCGAACGAGTTCACTAAATGGCCGCTACTGGCCGGTAAGCGCCATCTGGATGTTGTCATCTCCTCAACAGCCTCTTGCCCCACGCACCTGCTAGGCTAGGCCTACCATTTCTCTGGTTATATTGTCGCAGCGCCGGATCTGGTCTCTCGGCCTCATGTCGTGGCGAGCGTCACCGATGGGGAAAATAGGCCATTGATCTGGAATGACTTCCCCGAGACAGAGTACGGTGTGCGACGCGTGAAGCAAACCCTGCGGATCGCGCCTACGCAGTAAGGCATCAATGCGACTGTGTAGCCAGCGGCGGGTCTGACAACGCGCCATACCGCCCGTTTTCCTATGGAGTCAGGAGTTGCGGTGCACGCAAAGCCATTTTGCCCATTTTGGGAGGAAAAGATCTCGTAACTGGCGCGGGAACTTGTGTGCTAGACGAGGTGCTTGCGCATGGTCCCAAAATGGGACTACTCTCATGTCCATGAGAGTCATTGCGAAGAAAGTCCTCCTGGCGTTCTGCGATAAGCATCCGATTGCACGCCAGTCGATACTGGCGTGGCACGAAGAAGCCATTAAGGCCATCCGGATGACTCCGCAGTACATTAATGCGAGAGTTTCGACGGCGAGCTTTGTCGGGCGAAACCGGGTGGTATTCAACATCAAGGGCAACGACTACCAACTCGTCGTAGCAGTCGCCTACCGCGTCGGTGTCGTCTACATCAAGTTCGTCGGAACTCATGGCGAGTACGACAGGATCGATGCTGAGACTGTAGAACTGGAGTAGCAAAGATGGAAATCCGCCCAATTCACAACGAGCGCGACTACCAGGAAGCGTTGAAGATCGTATCCGGCCTGGTTGATGTCGATCCGGCACCGGGCACATCAGAAGGGGACCGCCTGGAGGTCATCGCGACATTGGTCGAGCGTTACGAGGCTGAACATTTTCCGCTGGGTCTTCCCGATCCCATCGAGGCGATCAAGTTCCGCATGGAGCAGGCTGGACTGTCGGCCGCCGACATGCAGCCGTATATCGGCAACCTGAACCGGGTCTACGAAGTCCTCAACCGGAAACGCGGGCTAAGCCTTTCAATGATTCGACGTCTGAACCGCGAACTGCATATCCCCGCTGAAGTACTCATCGGATAACGGAAAAGCATGATGACTGCGGAGAAAGTCTCGATCCTCATCAACTACGCGGCCACGGTGTATGCGGAGTTCTGCAATCTGGGGGTGATGGGCAACCAGGGAGGGCACGCGTTAGGCGGTTGAACCGGGAGTATCCGGCGCGGGGAGGCGCCGTGTTTGCTCCCGTCGATTGCTTTCCTGGTTGCCCGACCGCGATGCGGCCCATAGTGAGAGTCGACATAAGGCGTCGTGAACGAGCTTGACAGTTGCTCGAGCCCTGGACTCCCCTCTACAGTCCCCCTGTTACGCCGGGCGTCTAGCTGTACGAACATAGGTCCGCTTGCCATCTAGCTCTGTGACGACGATCTGGCTGTCAGTCGCAGTCAACACAACCCGAAGAAGCGGCGGCGTCGACTTGGGGATACGAATTTGGTCTCCCGGGTTTAGAGGCCAGCGATCATCGAAGGTATTGGTTCGCGCCGTTGCAATATCCTCGCCGAGGTTGATGTGTCGGGCGATCCAAGCCTCGGCCCGACTACCGTTCTCTGCCGACGGGCTCAGCGGTTCTACGAGGCGATTGCCGGGTGGCAGCAGCCTTCGGATTGTCGGCAAAAGCGGTGTCTCGCCGCCTGGCCATTTCAAAATCGGCCCAGCCGAGGCTGGGAGATTGGCAGAAGTGGAGAGCGGTGGCTTGCTCGGCTTGGAATTGAGGGTGTTTTTGCATCCTCGGTATAGCCGATTCAGGTGCTCATGACGGGAACGAGAGCGGTGGCCGAAGCCACCCATTGACGAGCGCAACGATTCTCGCCCGGTGGTGCCTTCGCTCGGCGACTACTTTGCCGAAGATGACTGTGGTGACTAGGCCGGCCATTTCTCAGGTTTTATTGTCGCAGCGTCGGAAGTGCCCTCCGAACCTCATGCCGCGGCGAGCATCTTCCACATGACGCCAAAGTATTGATTGAGAATGGATTTTTTGAATCTTCGCCTTTGTTGAAAGGATTTCTCAGCCTTTATTGTTTCGCTACATCGGCGGCTCTGCCGTCCCGGGACAGAGTTGTGCAAAGCCCTAGAAAGAGTTCTGCAAATGTCGGTGAAATCGCCCGGAAAGGCGCGCCGGCTCTAAGGCTTGCAGAATTCTTGCGCCGCTGGCGATGACCATCCCGGGGGGCCTTGCCCGCTGAAAATTCTCGGCGCTGCCGGATTGTGTTTCCGCGCTCCGGCTCGGGGCGATCCGCCATCTGCTACCTCAAAATATAGGACAAGTTTCGAACTGTAGGCGTGTACCAGGAGGACGCCTACAGAGGCCCCCGATTCTGTACGCATCTTCCCGACCTTCGAGCCATCTGGGGCGACGTCCCTGGCCTGTCCACGTCTTCCCCGTCACTGGGTCCATGTACTCTGCGGGCCGCCCCGCAACTAGACGGTCGGAATGCCGACGAACGCCCCTCTGCTGTCTCTGACCGACCCTTCACAGTCACTTACTTGGCTTGTCCGAATGGCGGCAACGCATCAGAAAGCGGACCCATAAGTACGGTACGGAGCATGACAATGCAATCTTCTCGGCTAGTGCCAACGCGGCTTGGTATTTCACCCGACGTGGCACTATTATGTGACGCATATGATCATGGTATTGCAATGCGAGGCACCATGGAACTCAAGACGGCCCGGCTCACGATCCTGATCGACCCGAACAAGAAGGCAGCCTTCGAGTCCCTGTGCGCGCAGCAGGACCGGACGGCGTCGCAGGTGATACGTCAGCTCATTCGCGACTACCTGGCTCAGCACGGCGTTGAATATGTGCCCAGCGGCTTGAACCTGGACGAGGCGGTTGCGGGCAAGGCGGCCGGCGACAGCAGGCCTGCCAGGAAGAAGTCGTCGCAGCGCGAAACGACTGCGCCTGCCCGGCGGCGCACAGTTCGCCGCGGAGCCTGAGTCGTGCACGGCGTGCCTGCAGTCGGACAGTGGTTGTTGCTCGACTGGATGCTCGTCGTCGCGGCCGCCTGGCTGCTGGTCGGGGCTGCGGGCGTGCTCGCACTGCACCATCTGGCGCTTGTGTCGCGCCTGCTCTTTCCGCTCGGCGGTTTGCTCGGGCTGGTGCTTGGCGCACTGGCTCTTGCCGCGCTAGGCGGCAGCGCCGAAGTGGCAGTACTGCCGATCGGGCTGCCGGGCCTGCCTTTCCATCTTCGGCTCGATAGTCTGTCCGCTTATTTCCTGATGGTGATCGGTGCCGCGGCGGCTGGAATTTCCGCGTTTGCGGCTGGCTACTTTCGCCAGGGCGAGGGCACACCGCCCGGACTGCTATGCCTGGAGTACCACCTGTTCCTGGCCAGTATGGCTGGCGTCGTGCTGGCCGACGATGCTTACGCGTTCATGGTGATGTGGGAAACCATGGCGTTGTCATCGTTCTTCCTGGTGACCGCAAACCACCGTATCGCTGAAGTCCGCAGTGCCGGCTACCTGTACATCACCATGGCACACATCGGTGCCATCGCAGTCCTGTTGTGCTTTGGCGTCCTGCAGGCCAACACCGGCGACTATACCTTCGCGAACATGCGAGCCCAGGCGCTGACGCCGTTCTGGGCGTCGGTGGCGTTCCTGCTTGCAATGTTTGGCTTTGGGACCAAGGCTGGTTTGCTGCCATTGCATGTGTGGCTACCTGAAGCGCACCCTGCCGCACCGTCTCCGGTGTCGGCAATGATGAGCGGCGTTATGCTCAATACAGCCATTTATGGTCTCTTGCGCGTGGTTTTTGACCTGACGCACGTGCATCTGTGGTGGTGGGGTGGGCTGCTGTTGGCGTTCGGCCTGGCGACCGCGCTGTACGGCGTGGTGTTTGCTGCGGTCCAGACCGACATGAAGCGGCTGCTGGCTTACTCGTCGATAGAGAACATGGGTTTGTTGTTCGTCGCCATCGGCCTCACGCTGATTTTTTCGGCCTACGGCATGAAGCCATTGGCCGCGCTGGCCTTGACCGCCGCGCTCTACCACGTGGCCGGCCACGCCTTCTTCAAAAGCCTGCTTTTCCTTGGTACTGGCAGCGTATTGCATGCCACCTCCGAGCGCAGCCTCGGCAAGCTGGGAGGGCTGATACGGCCGATGCCATGGGTGGGCTGGCTCACGCTGGTGGGCGTGCTGACTAGCGCCGGCCTGCCGCCGCTGGGCGGCTTTGTCTCGGAGTGGTTGCTCTTGCAGAGCTTTCTGTTCACAACTGGCCTGCCGGTGCCGTTGTTGACCATGCTGATCCCAGTTGTGGCAGCGTTGATTGCGTTGGTGGCGGCCCTGGCCGGCTACACGATGGTCAAGTTCTTCGGCGTGATCTTTCTCGGCCTGCCGCGCGAGCCCAGGCTCAGTGGCGCGCGGGACGCGGGCGGCTGGGAGCGTGCCGGCATGCTATGGCTGGCGCTTGGAAGCGTCGCGCTGGGGCTATTGCCATCACAGTTCATCCGTTTGATCGATGCGGTGACGCAGCAACTGGTCGACAGTGGTCTCGGCGCACGCGTCGCGACGAGTGGCTGGCTGCTCGCACCGATCAGCCCGGAGCAGGCCAGCTATGGTCCGATCATCTTCCTGCTCGGTATCCTTGCCAGCTTCGCGCTTGCTTATCTACTTGTGCGCGGCTTCTACCATGGCCGGCTGCGCAGGAGTGCAGCATGGGCCTGCGGCTTCCCGTGGGGTACCGCGCGCATGCAGGACACCGCGGAGGGCTTCGGCCAGCCGATTCGGCAGATCTTCGAGCCCTTCTTCCTGATTCGCCGAGACCTGCCGACTCCGTTCGACGAACACCCGCAATATCGCGTGACGGTGGCGGACCAGTTCTGGCGCTGGCTGTATATGCCGGTTATCGGGCTGGCCTCGTTCCTGGCGCGAGTGCTTGGCGTGATTCAGCAGGGGCGGATTTCCGCGTACCTGCTGTACAGTTTCCTGACGTTGATTGCCGTGCTGCTGGCGGTAATGCAGTGAGGCGATACCGATGAGCGCAACTGGCCTGCTGTCGCAACTGCTGGAGATCGTGATCTCGATTGCCCTGGCACCGCTGCTTCTGGGCTGGGTCAATGCGTGGCGTGCCTGGCTGCAGAATAGATCTGCGCCAAGCCTCTGGCAGCCCTATCGCATGCTGCACAAGCTGTTCAACAAGGAATCGGTGATGGCCGACAATGCCTCGCCGCTTTTCCGTGCTACCCCCTACGTGGTATTTGGCTGCATGGCGCTGGCGTGCTCCATCATCCCTACCTTGTCCACCGACCTGCCACTGGCACCGGCCGCCGACGCCATCGCCCTGGTGGGCCTGTTCGCGCTGGCACGGGTGTTCATCTCGCTGGCCGCAATGGATATTGGCACCGCTTTCGGCACGATGGGCGCTCGCCGCGAGATGCTGATCGGCTTCCTGGCGGAGCCGGCCTTGTTGATGGTGCTGTTCTCGGCGTCCCTGATCTCCCGCTCGACCTCGCTCGCCACCATGGTCGAGACGCTGGCGCATCGCGAGTTGGCGATCTATCCGGGCATGGCCTTCGCCGGCGTCGCGTTCACCATGGTGTCGCTGGCCGAGAACGCGCGCGTGCCCGTGGACAATCCCGCTACCCACCTGGAACTGACCATGATCCATGAGTCCCTGATCCTGGAATACTCGGGTCGACATCTGGCGCTGCTTGAGTGGGCAGCCAGCCTGAAGCTGTTTGCCTACTCCTGCATCGGGCTGGCACTGTTCATCCCCTGGGGCGTGGGCGAGGCAGACGCACCGCTGTCAATACTGCTGGCATTGCCGGCGCTGGTGCTCAAGCTGACGTTGGGCGGGTTCTTGCTGGCGGTGCTGGAGACGGCCAACGCCAAGATGCGGATCTTTCGCGTGCCAGAGTTTCTCGCCACCGCCTTCCTGCTGGCAGTGATCGGCCTGCTGGTGCATCTGCTTCTGGTCCACTGATATGAGCGCGCTGCTGACTCAGTTCGTCAACCTGCTTGGCGCGGTGCTGTTGATACTTGCCTTTGCGATGATCTCGCAGCGCCGCATCCTGTCGCTGATTCACCTGTTTACGCTTCAGGGCATGACATTGGCCCTGGCGACGGCGGTGGTCGGCTATGTCACCACCCAGCCGCACCTGTACCTGTCGGCGGCGCTCACGCTGGTGCTCAAGGTGCTGTTGATTCCGTACCTGCTGCACCGGATCATCGACCGGTTGCAGATCCGCTGGGATATTGAAACGCTGATCAATATTCCCACCATCATGCTGATTGGCATCCTCGTGGTGATCTTCGCGTTCAATTTGGCCATGCCGATCTCGCAAATGTCGCTCAAGCTGGCCAGCGGCACGCTCGGCATCGCGCTGGCTTGCGTGTTGCTGTCTTTCCTGATGATGATCACGCGCTCCAAGGCTGTGCCGCAGGTGATCGGTTTCCTGTCGATGGAAAACGGGCTGTTCTTTGCCGCCACTGCGGCCACCTACGGAATGCCGATGGTAGTCGAGCTGGGTATTGCACTGGATGTCCTGATCGGGGTGCTGATTCTGGGCGTGTTCATGTTCCAGATCCGGGCGCAGTTCGACAGCCTGGACATCCGGAATCTGGAGCAACTGAAGGAGGATTGACGTGACGGCGCTCGCGCTCCTGCTCGCAACTCCGCTCGCCGGCGGCATGGTGCTGGCGCTTTTCGGGCATAGCGATCGGGCACGCGACATCAATGTTGCGTTCAGCCTGGGCACCTTCGCTGCGGCTTGCGTACTGGCGGTGACGGTCGTCTCGGATGGGCCCTTGCTGGTGTGGCAGCGCGAGTTCTACATCGACTCCCTGAACGTCTTCCTGGTGGCGCTGACCGCCTTTGTCGGGTTTACCACCTCGGTTTTCTCGCGGCCATACATGCGAGTGGAACGCGATCACGGCAAGATGACGCCGCCCCGCCTGCGCCTGTACCACAGCATGTACCAGTTGTTTACGTTCACGATGCTGCTGGCGCTGACCACTAACAATCTCGGCATCCTGTGGGTGGCAATGGAAGCCGCCACCCTGACAACGGTGCTATTGGTTAGTGTCTATCGCACCGCGGCCAGCCTGGAAGCAGCGTGGAAGTACTTCATCCTGTGCGGGGTCGGTATCGCTCAGGCGCTGTTTGGGACGGTGATGCTCTATATGGCAGCGGAGAGAGTGGTCGGTGCCGAGGGCGGCGCGTTGCTGTGGACCAGCCTCGATGCGGTAAAGGGGCAATTGGACCCCAATATCATCACACTGGCCTTCGCTTTTCTCTTCATCGGCTACGGCACCAAGGTGGGGTTGGTTCCACTGCACAACTGGCTGCCCGATGCGCATGCAGAGGGGCCGACGCCGGTGTCTGCCGTGTTGTCCGGCCTGCTGCTCAATGTCGCACTCTACGCGGTGCTGCGTTGCAAGATGCTGACGGACGCGGCGGTGGGCAGTCATCTTACCGGCTACCTCATGATGGGATTTGGCCTGCTCTCGGTAGTGACGGCCGTGTTCTTCGTGATTCGTCAGCGCGACGTCAAGCGCATGTTCGCGTATTCGTCGATCGAGCATATGGGCCTGATTACCTTTGCTTTCGGCATGGGCGGGCCGATCGCCAGTTATGCCGGTCTGCTGCACATGACGATGCATTCGCTGGTCAAGTCGGCGATCTTCTATGCCGTCGGTCATGCCGCACAGAAGGCGGGTACGCAGATCATGGACGACATCCGCGGACTGATTCGCGTCAGTCCCACGGTGGGTTGGGGCCTGATGCTGGGCGCGCTGGCCATCCTCGGCATGCCGCCGTTCGGTGTATTTGCCAGCGAATTCCTGATCGTCACCACCGCCATGCGCGAGCATGCGTGGGCGACGCCGTTCCTGTTGATCGCGCTCGGCGTAGCCTTCGCATCGATCTTCAGTCGCGTGCAGCCAATGGTGTTCGGCGACACCGAGCTCAAGCCACTGGCGCATCCGCCGGCGTTGGTCCCGGTGTTCCTGCATCTTGGGCTTGGGCTGGTGGCAGGGCTCTATATTCCGCCTTATCTCGATGGCTGGTACAGGCAGGCGGCCGCAATGCTGGGGGGATGAACCCATGACGCAACCTGATCTTGGTATCGAGCTTGAGCGCCTGCCGGCACCGTTGCCGATATGGTATGGGCGCGTTGGTCAGGATGCCTGGCTGGACATTGCACGTGCCGTGGCGAATGCGGGCGGACGCCTGGTAGCGGTATGGGGCGTGGAGCGCGACGAAGGAGCAAGTGCGACGGCATGTGCCGCCTATGCGCTGCCGCATGGGCTCGTCTGGCTCGAACTCCAGCGTGACAGTGCATGTGAGGTGCCCGATCTGGCGGGCATTTTTCCCTGTGCCGCCCGGATGCAGCGCGCCATGACCGATCTGTCTGGCATCCCCGTGGAAGGGGCCCACGACTCCCGGCCGTGGCTTGACCATGGCCTGTGGCCGCAGGGGGCGCGTCCATTGCAACAAGGCGGGCCGGGGCACGCAAACACTGCAGGCATGCTTCCCGCCGCCTACGCGTTTGTCCGCGTTGAAGGGGATGGCGTGCATGAGATCGCGGTGGGGCCAGTGCACGCGGGCATCATCGAGCCCGGACATTTCCGCTTTTCCGTGGTCGGAGAAAAGGTACTGCGGCTGGAAGAGCGGCTGGGTTACACGCACAAAGGGATCGAGCGGCGATTTGCCGAACTCGCACCGACCGAAGCCTATCGGTTGGCAGGCCGGGTGTCGGGTGATTCCACGGTAGCGTACGCCTGGGCCTACTGCATGGCGCTCGAATCGGCATGCGGCGTCACGCTGCCGGCGCGCGCTGGGTGGTTACGCGCGCTGATGCTCGAGCGCGAGCGGGTGGCCAACCACCTGGGCGACCTCGGCGCGCTGGGTAATGATGCTGGACTGGCATTTGGGCTCGCGCAGTTTTCGCGCTTGCGCGAGGACTGGCAGCGCTTGTCGGGGGAAGTATTCGGCCATCGCCTGATGATGGATGTGGTGGTGCCGGGCGGGGTGGCGATCGACGTGTCGTCAGACATGCAAGAGCGCCTGTGCCGGCAGTGCGACGACATTGAACGGGAGCTGCGCGCGCTGCGTGCCATTTACGAAGAGCATGCCGGTCTGCAGGACCGCTTTCTCGGCACCGGCCGGATCCCTCCGTCGCTGGCAGCCCAACTCGGGCTCGCGGGATTGGCGGGCCGTGCCAGCGGCCAGGCTGCGGACCTGCGCTGCGAACACGCGTGGTTGCCCTACGAAAGCCTGGCCGTGAGGATCGTCACGCATAGTGTCGGCGATGTGGCTGCACGCGTGGCGGTACGCTTTGACGAGGCCCTTGAATCGCTACGGCTGATTCGCGCAATCTGCGCCGGACTGCCAGACGGGGCAACTTGCGGCGCGCTGCAGTTACCGGGCAACGGCGCCATTGGCGCAGGGTGGGTGGAAGGGTGGCGTGGCGAAGTCCTCGTCGCGCTCGAACTCTCGGCTGACGGCCGCATCCTGCGCTGTCATTGCCACGACCCATCGTGGCAGAACTGGCCGGCGCTTGAGCACGCCATCATCGGCAACATCGTTCCGGATTTTCCGCTGATCAACAAGTCCTTCAACCTCAGCTATGCGGGGCACGACCTCTGATGTGGCGAATACTGAAGCAGATCGCGCGTACTGGAATTCTTACCGAGCCTGCGCCGCACGGCGGTGTCGATGACACCGCGATGGCCCGCATTCACGAGGATCTGCTTGAAATCCTCGGTCGTGCGCTGACTATCCGTCAGGTCGATGCGGGCTCCTGCAATGGCTGTGAGCTTGAAATCCACGCGCTGGGGAATCCCTACTACAACATCGAAGGACTCGGCATCAGGTTCGTCGCCAGCCCGCGACATGCCGATATGCTGCTTGTAACCGGACCTGTCTCCCGCCACATGGAGGAAGCCTTGCGGCGCACCTACGAGGCTACGCCCGGACCAAAACTGGTGGTTGCCGTGGGCGACTGCGGGTGTACTGGTGGCATCTTCGGCGAAAGCTACGCGAGTTGCGGCCGCGTTGCCAACGTCATTCCGGTGGACGTCATGGTGCCAGGCTGCCCGCCACCGCCGGTCGAAATCCTGCGCGGCATTCTCGGCGCGGTACGGCGCTATCGCGGTTGATCTGCCGCTGTCGCACAGCCATTACATATTGTCCTGTTGTGTCAGGCGATCTCCCCGACCTTGGGGCGGGTTGCATAGTCGACGCCGTGCCGATTCAGATACTCGCGAATGAGCTGCCGCACCACTTGCGACGGCGTTTGATCTTGCGCCGCGCAGAGTGACTCGAAGGCACTTTTCTTCACCGGATCGATCAGCACAGTGAGTCGGGCAGTCTTGGATTCCATGTGTGTTGGAGAAGTATTGTATGATAATAGCATTATCATAATATACAACTAGGCTGTGGCGTGTGAATCTCGTGAGGGGGGCTGGGGGAATTGACCTCGGTGTCTCGCCTCGGGGCTTCGGCGCCAGCGGTCCAGGGGTAGGGCCAAGCTTGAGGGTGCGGTGGTAGAAGCTACGATTGAGGTGACCTGCCGAGTTGGCTTGCAAGGCCGGGGCTCGGCACGGCTGGCCCATGCGGCCAATCAATTCCAGAGTGATGTACTGCTGGTCAACGATGTCTGCTTTGTGAACGCCAAGGACGTGATGCAGGTAATGCGGTTCTCCGCGCGCGCGGGTACCCGGGTGCGGGTGCAGGCCACCGGTCCGGATGAGGCTGCCGCCGTGAAGTTGCTGGCAACCCTGCTGGCAGCCTGAGCCACATGTAAGCCCAGACCGAGTATCAGATGAATTCCCAACGCGCCTCTGTCAGAGAATATCTACGGTTTCTTGCCACGGTCACCAAGGATGGGAAGCCAGTGGTGCTGGAGACAGAGCAGGCAATTTCGCTCCATTTCGACATGCATGCGACGCAGAGCTTCATGTCCGTGCGCGATCCCAACAAGCTGGTGCTTGGCTACACGCGAACGATGATGAGCTTTCTGCTGCTGCAGCCGACGCCGTCGCGGATTTCCATGATCGGCCTGGGTGGCGGCTCCCTTGCCAAATACTGCTACCACCATCTTCCCACTACCAAGGTGGTGGCTATCGAGATTGATCCGGCGGTGATTGCCTTGCGCGACAGGTTCCAGATTCCTCCGGATGACGACCGATTCGAGGTCATCTGCGCGGATGGCGCCGAGTATGTCAGAGGCCAGGACGCACGTCCGGATGTCATTCTGGTGGATGGGTTCCTGGCACGCGGCATGCCTGCGCAACTTGGAACCGTGGCGTTCTACTCGGCCTGCCACGCACGGCTTGCCGAGGATGGTGTCCTGGTCGCCAATTTTCTGGAGAACGACAAGGATATTCCCTTCTACCTGGAAGAAATTCGCGCCGTGTTCGGGGATGCGTTTTCGGTGTCGCTGACCGAGGACAGTTGCAATTACACGTTGATTGCGTGGAAGGGGGCGTGCAATCTCCCGTCGCTGGATACGCTGGTCACGCGCGCGCGCTTGCTCGAGACCACACATCCCCTGAACTTGCGCTCGGCGGCCGGCCGGCTGAAGCGAGGCAAACGCCTAGCCTCGGACGATACCTATTGGCAGCGGTTAACGAGATAGCCATGGTGCCCGCCGACCATGCCTCCACAAATGCCTGAGACCCTTTGCCCGTAAGGCGAGCATGCCAATCCCATACCTGCGCCGGCTGACGGGGAAAGACCGCAGTCCCGAAACTAACCTGCAACTGGCTCGCTATCTAGCCTTCGTCGCCGGGGCGACCAACGCAGGTGGCTTTCTGGCGGTGCAGCAGTACACCTCGCACATGTCCGGGATCCTGTCTGCCATGGCTGACAACCTGGCACTGGGCAGCCTCGGACTCGTGCTCGACGGTCTAGGCGCCTTGCTTTCGTTTCTGTCGGGGGCCGCTTGCTCGGCCGTGCTCATCAACTGGGGCCGCAGGGAGGAACTGCAAAGTACGTACGCCTTGCCACTGATGCTGGAGGCCGGGCTTCTGGTTTGCTTTGGGCTCCTCGGGGGCAATCTCGAGCATCACGAATGGCTATTCGTGCCAGCCACGGTGATGGTGTTGTGCTTCATCATGGGTTTGCAGAACGCCATGGTGACAAAGGTATCGAACGCCGAGATCCGGACGACGCATGTGACCGGCATGGTGACTGATATCGGCATCGAGCTCGGCAAGCTCTTCTATTGGAATCTCTCCAGGGCCGACTCTGAGAAGCCTCTGGTTCTCGCCAACCGGCAAAAGCTGCGTGTCCTGGCCACCCTTGTCGGCCTGTTTTTCTTCGGTGGCCTGGCTGGTGCGCTGGGATTCAAGCATGTGGGGTTCAGCGCCACGCTGCCGTTGGCGACCCTATTGATCGCGCTGGCTGTGGTACCGGTGCTCGACGACGTGAGGCTGCATGTCTGGCACCGGGATTTCCTCTCACGCATCGGTGCACGGGCACGCCAGTGGGCCCGCACGGTCAAGGCAGATGTCCACGCCATCTGGCTGGCCGCGCGGGACTCCCGCACGCCTTGGTACGCAAAGGCCCTTGCCTTGGTCGTGGCCGCCTACGCGCTATCGCCCATCGATCTTATTCCGGATTTCATCCCGGTACTTGGTTATCTGGACGATGTCGTGCTGGTTCCGCTGGGTGTGTTGCTCGTCATCCGCCTGATTCCCGCAGAAGTCATGGAGGAGCATCGCGCGGCGGCAAGAAGCGCCGCGCGTCGGCCCATCAGCAGGGCGGCTGCGGTGGTGATTATTGTGATCTGGACCCTTTCCGCCATTGGGGTCGCGCTTGTGCTCCCGCACTTGGCGGGTGGCTTTACCTTCCATGAATAGCACGCAACTTGAGCCCCTGGTCGCACTGGTGGCCCTCGGCCGCGAACGTGGGTTTCTGACACACGGCGAGATGAGCGACGCACTGCCTGACGGCGATGTCGGACAGATTCAGCGCGTGCTGGAAGAACTGGGCATTCCGCTCGTTGAGCGGGCGCCGGCCAACGAAACCGTCGGGCTCGAAGCGAGTGCGGACGCGCTGGTCATGGACGAAGCGGCCATCGAGGACGCTGCAGCGGCTGTCATGCAGAGCGATGGGCGAGCGACGCGCACGACCGACCCCGTACAACTGTACCTGCGTGAAATCGGGACGATCCCGTTGCTCACGCGCGACGAGGAGGTGGCGATTGCCAGGCGGCACGAAATCGCGGTGACCGAGAAGGTCGCTGAATTGGTGTCGTGTCCGCTTGTGGTCTCCGAATTGCTCGCGATGGCAGAGGAGATCGAGCGGGGCGAGATGAATGTCGAGGACCTCATCGACCATTGGGGAGGTACTGAGGCAAACACAGTCAATGGGCCAACGATCGGGCTGGATGAGGTTGATAGCGATGCTCAAGAGCCCAGCGATGCGAACATAGACATGGACGAGCCAGGCCCAGCGTCTACCAGGACGGCGGCCGCGCAATCGCCAACCATGATGCAGCGTGAGGCGCTGGCGCGACTGGCGACCATTCGGGCGCGGTTCGTCGAATGGTCAGCCTGTTTCGGCACGCGAGCAGCCACGCCGGACACCGCCAATGCGCTGATTGCGATCCGCCAGGAGTTGGCGGTCTTCCACTTCAGCGCCGCCGCTGTGGCTCGTCTCGGCCAGGTACTGTCCACCCGCGTCGACGCCATTCGACTGGCGGAACGCCGGATCGCCGGCATCGTCATCGATCGGTGCGGCGTCGCCAGAGAGCGGTTTCTACAGACCTTCCCGGGACACGAAACCGATCTCTGCTGGTCGGAGGCGCTGGCAGCACCACACATCAGTGGTAACGTGGATGCGCTGGCGCAAGCCATCCCGGAGATTCAGGCGATCCAGCGGGAAATGATTGCCCTGGAGCATCGCGCGGTCCTGTCACTGGGCGATCTGAAAGATCTTGGCCGGCGTGTCTCGAAGGCACGGGCGAGAGCCCGGGCAGCCAGAGACGAAATGATCAAGGCCAATCTCCGGCTCGTCGTTTCCAACGCCAAGAAGTACCTTCACCGTGGGATGCCGTTGCTGGATCTGATTCAGGAGGGCAATCTCGGTCTGATGCGAGCCGTGGATCGATTCGATTACCGTCGCGGCTACAAGTTCTCAACATATGCCACCTGGTGGATTCGTCAGGGTATTACCCGTGCGATTTCTGACAAGGGGCCGACTATCCGGATTCCGATTCACCTGGTCGAGGTTGTGAGCAAACTCAATCGTGCCTCACGCGAACTCTTCCATGAAACGGGGACGGCGCCGACCCCAGAGGCTCTGGCGAAGCGTCTTTCCCTTTCCGAGAAGAAGGTCAAGGCAATCCTGGATCTGGTCAAGGAACCCCTTTCGCTGGAATTGCCAGTGGGCGAAAGCGGGGATGCCCTACTGTGGGACACGTTGTCCGACGAAGGTTCATTCTCGCCTGAGGAGTCCGCCATGCGTGTAGCGCTCAGGGTTGACTTGGACGAAGCCCTGGCAACGCTGCCGCCCAGGGAAGCGAAGATCGTACGGATGCGATATGGCATGGATGCCGACACGGACTACACACTCGAGGAAATCGGCCAGCAGTATGGTCTTTCACGTGAGCGTGTACGCCAGATCGAGCGCCAAGCGCTGCGCAAGCTACGCCATCCCGAGCGCGCGCCTAGCCTGCATGCGCATCGCGATATCCATTAGGACCTTCGATTGCCTTCATTTCCACATGGTTACTGAAGGAGTGGCTGGCACCAATCAGAAGCCACGTATGCATGTCACCAGCAGACAGGATGACGCGCTGGACCGGCTGCGCCTGGCGCCGCGCGAAGATGGGCCCATTGACCCGGCGACGGGGCTGTATCGCTGAGCCTCACCGCGCGTCGCACTGGCGTGCCTGCTTCGTGCGCGGTGAGCCGGCTCTCTCTGGCTACTCGATCGACACGTTTCCTTCTTTCACCAGCACCGCAAACTTGCTTGTTTCGTCGCCAATGCGCTTGGCGAAAGCTTCCTGGGTACTTGGCATCGGCTCTGCACCGGCGGCGGCCATGCGTTGCTGGAATTCCGGCGAGTTCACGATCTTCACGATTTCGGCGTTGAGCCGCGCGACGATTGGCTTGGGGGTCGCGGCTGGCGCCAGCACGCCGAACCACGTGCCGATATCGAAGCCCTTGAGCCCGGATTCCTCCATCGTGGGCACCTCGGGCAACACACTGGAGCGCTTTGACGTGGTAACTGCCAGCGCCTTGAGCTTGCCGGCCTTGATGTGCGGCAGCACAGTAGTCAGTGTGTCGAACGACATCGTTACCTGGCCGCCTAGCAGGTCGGTAGTCAGTGGGCCGCTGCCCTTGTATGGCACATGCAGTAACTGGGTGCCGGTGGCCGCCTGAAACTGCGTGCCGATCAGATGCTGTGCGGTGCCATTGCCGTTCGAACCATAGGACAGCTCGAGCGATGCCTTCTTCGCCAGCGCGACCAGTTCCGCCACGTTCTTCACCGGTGTCTTCGCGCTATTGACGACCAGTACGTTGGGTACCATCGCCAACGTCGACACCGGAATGAGGTCCTTCTGGAAGCTGTAGGGCAGCTTCTTGTAGACGGATGTAGCGATCGTATGATGTACGGCGCCCATCAGCAGCGTGTAGCCGTCGGGCCTGGCCTTGGCGACATAGTCGGCGCCCAGAGTGGCTCCGGCACCCGGCCGGTTCTCGACGATGACGGGCTGGCCAAGGTTCTTCGACAACTGGTCGCCCAGCGCGCGGGCCAGGATGTCGGTGGTACCGCCGGATGGAAAGGGCACGACCAGGCTGATCGGCTTGGCAGGCCATTCCTGCGCCATCGTCAGTGACTGGCCACTGAGCCCGAGGACGAAAAGCGACAGGCCGCAGAGCCGGCGGATCGTCAATGGGTTGAACAATGGGTTGAAGTTGCGCATGGTTGTCTCCTCTTCTTCTAGTGGTTGGGAAAAATGCGGTGTCAGGCCGGTACGGATAGCGCGGCGCGTCCCGCGAACGTGGCCGCGCAGCCGAGTTCAGCCTCGATATAGAGCAAGCGGTTGTACTTGGCCACGCGGTCCGAACGAGACAGCGAGCCGGTCTTGATCTGCGTGGCGGCCGTGCACACGCTCAGGTCGGCAATCGTGGTGTCTTCGGTCTCGCCCGAGCGATGCGAGATCACCGAGGCATAGCCTGCCTGCTGGGCCAGGTCGATGGCGGCCAACGTCTCGGTCAGCGTGCCGATCTGGTTCGGCTTGATCAGGATCGCGTTGGCGACGCCACAGTCGATGCCCTCTTTGAGAATGGCCGCATTCGTGACGAAGAGGTCGTCGCCTACGAGTTGCACCTGCTTGCCCAGGCGCTCGGTCAGCAGCTTCCAGCCGGTCCAGTCGCCTTCGGCCATGCCGTCCTCGATCGTGACGATTGGATACTGCGAGACCCAGCCGGCCAGCAGGTCGACAAAGCCGGCGGCATCGTAGCGGCGGTTCTCCGACTGCAGCACGTAGCGGCCATCGTGATGGAACTCGGAGCTGGCCACGTCGAGTCCCAGTGCGATATCGCGGCCCGCGTGAAAGCCGGTGATTTCGATGGCCTGCATGATGACTTCGAGCGCCTGCTCGTTCGACTTCAGGTCCGGCGCGAATCCGCCTTCATCGCCCACTGCAGTGGAGAACCCGCGCTGCTTCAGCAGCGCCTTGAGCGTGTGGAACACTTCCGCGCCCCAGCGCACCGCCTCCGCAAACGAGGGCGCGCCCACCGGCAGGATCATGAATTCCTGCATGTCGACGCTGTTGTCCGCATGCGCGCCGCCGTTGATGATGTTCATCATTGGCATGGGTAGCCGCAGGTCGCCGCTGTTGCCCGTGCTCGTGCCGATAGCTCGGTACAGCGGCACGCCCGCCGACGCGGCTGCTGCACGCGCCGTGGCCAGCGAAACTGCCAGCAGTGCATTGGCGCCCAGGCGCGACTTGTCGGCGGTGCCGTCGAGCCGGATCAGGCATTGGTCGATCTCCGCCTGATCAGCCGCAGTCATGCCGGCCAGCGTACGCGCGATATCGACGTTGATATGGCCGACGGCGCGGCGCACCCCCTTTCCTGCATAGCGATGACGGTCGCCGTCGCGCAGTTCGATGGCTTCGCGCGCGCCCGTGGAGGCGCCTGACGGCGCGGCCGCGAAGCCCTCGCTGCCGTCAACTAACATCACCCGCGCCGCCACGGTGGGATTGCCGCGCGAATCGAGGACCTCGTAGCCGCGTACTTCCTGGATCACTGACATGGGGTTGGCCTCCTTGCCTTATTGCACTTGCGCGATGCGCAGCAGGTTGGTGGTACCGGCCACCGTGAATGGCAGGCCGGCGGAGATCACGATCGATTGCCCCGGCTGCCCGAAGTTCTCCTTGCGCACGGTGCGGCTGGCCAGATCGGCCATCTCCAGAACGTCGACCACTTCGTGGCACAGCACGGCATGAACGCCCCACGCCAGCGTGAGCCGTCGTGCAGTCGCCACGCGTGGAGTCATGCCGAGGATCGGCACTTCCGGTCGTTCGCGCGCCATGCGCAGTGCGGAGTAGCCGGAACTTGTGTACGCCACGGTGGCCGGCACCTTGAGCAGCGCGGCCACATGGCGCACCGCGTAGCCGATGGCGTCGGCGGCTTCGGCGCGCGGCGGCGTATGCGAGGCCTGGATGGCATCGTGATAGAGCGGATCGGATTCGGTGCGTGTGATGATGCTATCCATCATCTTCACGGCCTCTACCGGATAGCATCCCGATGCCGACTCGGCCGATAGCATCACCGCGTCGGCGCCGTCGTAGACCGCCGTGGCCACGTCAGAGGCCTCGGCGCGCGTCGGCACCGGCGCCGCAATCATCGATTCCAGCATTTGCGTGGCCACGATCACCGGTTTGCCGGCCTTGCGGCATGCCCGGACGATCTGTTTCTGCAGCGACGGCACCTGTTCAGCAGGCATCTCCACACCCAGATCGCCGCGCGCCACCATCACGGCATCCGCCTCGGCGACGATGGCCTCCAGGCTCTGGATGGCGGCCGGCTTCTCCAGCTTGGCAACGATGCCGGCGCGCCCCTGCACGATGGCCTTGATCTCCTGGATGTCCTCGGCGCGCTGCACAAACGACAGTGCGATCCAGTCCACCCCGAGCGTCAGCCCGAATTCGAGATCGCGATGATCCTTCTCGGTCATCGCCGATAGCGGCAGCACAACGCCGGGCACGTTGACGCCCTTGCGATCGGACAGCGCACCACCGTTGAGGACCGTGGTCTCCGCGAACTCGACGCCGCAGCGGTCCACGCGCAGGCGGATCTTGCCGTCGTCGAGCAACAGTTCCGCGCCTTCTCGCAGCGCCGCGAAAATCTCTGGATGCGGCAGACTGACTCGTGTGGCCGACCCCGGGATGTCGCGGTCCAGGTCGAGCCGGAACGATTGCCGGGCTGCCAACTGGATCGGACCATCGGCGAACGTGCCGATGCGCAGCTTCGGGCCTTGCAGGTCCAGCAGCACGCCAATCGGGCGGCCGCGTTGCTGTTCGATGGCGCGGATCGTGTCGAACCGTTGCCGGTGGTCGTCATGGCTGCCGTGGCTGAAGTTCAGGCGGAAAACGTCCGCGCCCGCCTCGAACAGGGCATCGATAGTCTCGGGTGACGTGCTGGCGGGGCCTAGCGTGGCCACGATCTTCGCATTGCGAAGGCGTCTCATGGTGTTGCTCCATCAAGGTGCGATCAGGATCGCGCGGAAGTCGTTGACGTTAGTGAGGGTGGGGCCGGTGACGACGGCGTCGCCCAGCGCTCCGAAAAATCCGTGCCCGTCGTTATTGGCCAGCGCGTCCCGTGGCCGGATACCAAGTGCCCACGCGCGCGCCAGCGTGTCGGGTGTGATCACGGCGCCGGCAATCTCTTCCTGGCCATCGACGCCATCGGTGTCGCCGGCCAGCGCATGGATGCCGGCGTGTCCACGCAGCGTCATGGCCAAGGCCAGCAGGAACTCGACATTGCGGCCGCCGCGCCCCTTGCCACGCACGGTCACGGTGGTTTCACCGCCAGACAGCAGCACGCACGGCGTGGGGAACAGTTGATGGCCAGCCGCTTCAAGCGCGATGCCGCCCAGAACCAGTCCCACGTCGCGCGCCTCGCCTTCGATGGCATCGCCCAGCAGATGGACGGAGAACCCGGCGTCGCGTGCCACCGCTGCGGCGGCTTCCAGCGCCATGCGCGGCGTGGCGATCAGCGTGGTATCGATGCGTGGTAGTCGAGGGTCGCCGGGCTTGACGGTCTCGGCGGCGTCGGACGCCAGCACGCGCAGGACGTGGTCAGGCACGTCCAGGCCGTAGCGGCGGATGATGTCGAGCGCATCGTGCCGCGTAGTGGGATCGGCGACCGTGGGGCCGGAGGCAATATCGATCGGATCGTCGCCGGGCACATCGGACAGCAGCAGGTTGCAGACACGTGCCGGGTAGCAGGCCGCGGCCAGGCGCCCGCCCTTGATGGCTGACAGGTGGCGGCGCACGCAGTTCATCTCGGTGATCGTGGCGCCGGATTTCAGCAGCGCGCGATTGACGGCCTGTTTGTCTTCCAGCGAGATGCCGGCTAGCGGCAGCGGCAGCAGCGACGAGCCACCGCCGGACACCAGGCTCACCACGAGGTCGTCGTCGGTCAGCCCGGACACCAGGTCCAGCATGCGGCGTGCGGCGTCATGACCGGCGGCATCGGGCACCGGATGCGCTGCCTCGACGATTTCGATGCGCTGGCAGTGCACTGCGTAGCCATAGCGCGTGACCACGAGTCCTTCGAGCGGCCCGGGCCAAGCGGCTTCAAAAGCCTGGGCCATGGCCGCAGACGCCTTGCCGGCACCGATCACGATGGTGCGGCCCTTGGGGCGTTCGGGCAGGTGACGGGCCAGCGTGAGCGACGGTTGCGCGGCGGCGATGGCCGCGTCGAACATGCGACGCAGCAGCGCGAGAGCCTGTGGGGTTTCCATCACGATGTCGTCCTCTCAGTGCCTATCAGTGCATCAGGCCGGCGTGGGCGTCGGCGGCGCGTGTCAGCCGCGTGCCCATCGTCGGGGTGTGCGCGGGCTCGATCAATGCCTCGGGGTCGTCCTGGAGCTTCCCGTCGAGCGCATCGTCAAGCTGCTGCTGGTCGATGGCGCCGACCCAACGCGCGATGGCCAGCGTGCCCACGGCGTTGCCAATCGTGTTGGTGATGGCGCGCGCCTCGGACATGAAGCGATCGACGCCGAGCAGCAGCACCATGCCGGCGACGGGAATCTTGCCCATCGATGCCAGCGTCGCCGCCAGCGTGATGAAGCCCGAGCCGGTGACGCCAGCCGATCCCTTCGACGTCAATAGCAGTACGCCCAGCACTACGAGCTGGTCGGTCAGCGTCAGCGGGGTATTGGTGGCCTGCGCGATGAAGATGGCAGCCATCGTGTAGTAGATGCACTGGCCGTCGGGGTTGAAGGTGAGGCCGGCCGGCACCACCAGACCTACCACTGGCTTTGATACGCCCGCGTTCTCAAGCTTGCGCATCAACTGCGGCACCACGGATTCCGACGAGCTCGTGCCGAGCACCGTGAACAGCTCGTCGCGGATATAGCGCAGGAACTTCCAGAGGTTGAAGCCCGCTACCCGTGCCACACCGCCCAACACGACGACGATGAACAGGAAACACGTGAGGTACATGGTGCCCATGAGCTTGCCCAGCGACACCACCGAGCCCAGGCCATACTTGCCGACGGTGAACGCCATAGCGCCGAAGGCGGCCAGCGGAGCCAGGCGCATGATCATGCCGACCACCGAAAAGATGCCGTGCGTGAACGACTCGAGGAAGTCGACCACGGGCCTGGCGCGCTGGCCGATATGCGAGAGCGCGATGCCGAACAGCGTGGCGAAGACCAGGATCTGGAGGATGTCGTTGCGGGCCAGCGAGTCGATCACGCTGGTCGGCACCATGTTCATCAGGAACTCAATGAACGAGTGCGGCTGCTCGGCCGCGTGGGTGTAGGTGGCGATGGCCTTGGTATCGAGGTGTGCTGCATCGACGTTCATGCCGGCGCCGGGCTGCACGACGTTCACGACGATCAACCCGAGGGCCAGCGCGAACGTGGACAGGATCTCGAAGTAGAGCAGGGCGCGCACGCCGACGCGGCCCAGTTCCTTCATGTTCTCCATGCGGGCGATGCCGAGCACCACGGTGGCGAAGATGATCGGCGCAAAGACCATCTTGATGAGCTTGATGAATACGTCGCCGAATGGCTTGAGGCTGCTGGCGAAGTCGGGATAGAACACGCCGAGCACGATGCCGGCCGACACGCCGAGCAAGACCTGCACATACAGCTTGCCTAATAGCCTTTGAATCATGGCTGTCTCCTGCTGATTCGAGGTAAGTCGCCTGCGGTCGGGGCTCTGCTGGCCATCGTCTGGGACCGCAAGGGGGCAGGCGCACGCGTGCGGCGAGCGCCTGCCGGCAACCCGGTGTGGCACCGGGCGCGAGGTAGTACTGCCGAGGTGGTGCGTTATGCGGCCTTGGCCTGCTGGTTACCGGTCAGGAAGTCGCAGACGGCCTTCGTCACGTCGACCGTCCTGGCCTTGCCGCCGAGGTCGCCGGTGTGCAGCGCCGGGTTGGCGGTCACCGCTTCGATGGCGGCCATCACGCGCTGCGCGGCCTCGTTCTCGCCAAGGTGTTCCAGCAGCATGACCACCGACCAGAAAGTGCCGACCGGGTTGGCCAGGCCCTTGCCCATGATGTCGAAGGCGGAGCCGTGAATTGGCTCGAACATCGACGGGTAGCGGCGCTCGGGGTCGATATTGCCGGTCGGGGCGATGCCCAGGCTGCCGGCCAGCGCGGCGGCCAGGTCGCTCAGGATGTCGGCGTGCAGATTGGTGGCGACGATGGTGTCGAGCGTCTTCGGACGGTTGACCATGCGGGCGGTGGCGGCGTCGACGAGTTCCTTGTCCCACGTGACGTCGGGGAAGTCCTTGGCCACCTGTACGGCCACTTCGTCCCACATCACCATGGCATGGCGCTGGGCGTTGGACTTGGTGATCACGGTCAGCAGCTTGCGCGGACGCGATTGCGCCAGCCTGAAGGCGAAGCGCAGGATGCGCTCCACGCCGACGCGGGTCATCATCGACACATCGGTGGCGGCTTCGATCGGATGCCCCTGATGGACGCGGCCGCCCACGCCTGAATATTCGCCTTCCGAGTTTTCGCGGACGATGACCCAGTTCAGGTCTTCGGGGGCGCAGCGCTTGAGCGGGCCGTCGATGCCGGGCAGGATGCGCGTCGGGCGCACGTTGGCGTATTGGTCAAAACCCTGGCAGATCTTCAGACGCAGGCCCCAGAGCGTGATGTGGTCGGGAATCTGGTTGTCGCCGGCGGAGCCGAACAGAATGGCGTCCTTGTCGCGCAGCGAGTCCAGACCGTCGGCCGGCATCATCACACCGTGCTGCCGGTAGTAGTCGCCGCCCCAGCCGAAGTTCTCGAACTCGAAGCGGAAGCTGGCGCCGGCGGCCATCAGGGCCTCCATGACTTCGCGGCCCGCAGGCACGACTTCCTTGCCAATGCCGTCGCCCGGAATCGTTGCGATCTTGTATGTCTTCATGTTTCGTCTCCTGTCTGGTCTGGAAATCCGTTTCACCGCCGGTTGAGCGTTGAACGGATTCTGGACGATGGACGAAGTTCTGGATCGGCACTAAAGTTAAACCATTCTTAACTTGCAGGTTAAAGGTGAGCGATGGCAGCCAACAGCGCAATCCAGCCCGCGGAACTGGGTTTCTTCACGGCGCTGGCCACGGCCGGCAGCCTTAGCGCGGCGGCCCGGGATCTGGGCATTACCACGGCGGCCGTCAGCAAGCGGCTGGGACAGATGGAAACCCGCATCGGCACGCCGCTGGTCACCCGCACCACGCGGCGCATGAGCCTGACGCCAGAGGGCGAAGTCCTGCTCGAACACGCGCGCCGTATCCTGGGCGAGCTGGACGACCTGGAGCAGTTGCTGACCAGTGCCAAGGGGCGGCCCAGCGGGCTGCTGCGCGTCAATGCCACGCTAGGCTTCGGCCGCATGCATGTGGCGCCGGTGATTTCCGAGTACAGCCGGATGTACCCTGACGTCGACGTGCAGCTTCAGCTTTCGGCCGACCCACCGCCGCTGACCGAGGATGCGTTTGATGTGTGCGTGCGCTTTGGCGAACCGCCCGATGCCCGCATCGTGGCGCGACTGCTGGCGCCGAACCGCCGCCTGCTTTGCGCGTCGCCACGCTATCTGCGCGAGCACGGCACACCGCAGACCCCCAGCGAACTGCCGCGCCATAACTGCATCGGTATCCGCCAGGGCAGCGATGCCTATGGCGTGTGGCGACTGACGCCAGTCAAGGGCGCCAAGGCACGCACGGAATCCGTTCACGTGCGCGGAAACCTGACGACCAACGATGGTGAGATTGCCGTGAACTGGGCGCTTGAGGGGCACGGCATCGTGCTGCGCGCCGAATGGGATGTCGACCGCTATCTGCGTAGCGGCCGCCTGGTGCAGGTATTGCCGCAGTACGTAACCCCCGAGGCGAATATCTACGCCGTGTACCAGCAGCGATACCAGTTGTCGTCCCGCATCCGGTTGTTCGTTGATTTCCTTGCGGAGAGATTCGCGGCGTTTGGCCGGTAGCGCGGAGGTGGATGCTGTCCGTCGCGGTCGATTCTGGCGACAGGGGGCGGCTACCGACCCATTTCGGTCCTCCGAGACGCTCGAAAGCTGCCCTTGAAGTTCACGAGAGAGTTCCCTAGGCTTCCGATTGAACGCTAGCGCCAAAGTGCGCAGTTGTGGCCGCTTGGCCCCCAGATGCCAGCCGCTCGTGCAACAAACTACCCGGGTTCAGATCTATCCAGCTCGCGAGGAGGAGGCACAGATGAAACAGGTATCACTGACCATTCCTGAAATTGGATTGATTGCCGGAACACGGGCGGCAGGCGCCGCGGGCCTCGCACTGTTGCTAAGTAACCGAATGGATCCGGAACAGCGCCGCGCTATCGGATGGACGCTGCTCGCCGTAGGAATCATGACAACAGTGCCGTTAGTCGCGCAGGTGTTTGGCAAATTTCAGGAACACAAGAGCTCCGACGACTGACTGGTCCTGGCCGGTTGCAGTCCGTCGGCCCTCGGGAGTAGGCCCCGGAAGTCGGCGGTGAACCTAGAGTTTCTGGGGGCATATGTCTGTGCGCTCGCCGGGCATCGCTGCCGCCAGGCTGTGCCGGAAGAGGCGACGCCTTATGAGGCGTCATTTGAACTCGTCAAAGAGTAGGCAGTTGCCGAATCTATCGAACCGCGGGAATGGTGGCATCAACTTGGCGGTTTCGAGTCCTTCGACGAGTGCGTCGACCATACCGTCGCTCAACCACGCGAGCATGTCCGCAAGCTGTTCAGGTGAGCCCTGCAACGTCGCCTCGACGGATTCATCCATACGGTTGCGGACCCAGCCTGTTACGCCTAGCTCCCTGGCTCGGCAGACGCAGGCCGCTCGATAGCCGATTCCCTGGACACGACCACGAACCGTTACTAAGCACGTTTCGAGTGTGCTTTCGTTTGGCTCTGCTTGCATGGAGGCCCCCAAACTGAACGGGCGAGTGCCAGTCTCATCCTTCGGACTTTGGGCGCGCGTGTCCTCGCTCTTCAGATGCACTTGCATCTGCCATCGGTTCAAGCGGGCAACTCAGTGGGTGACTGACACTACCTGCCCGGAAATATCTTCCAGAACACACTTCTGGTAGACCTGTGCGACTACCGCCGCCCGCACCCCCTTGGAGGGGTCGCGTCCCATTGCTTCGAGTGTCTCCCATACCCATCCAGGGCTGACGACGTTCACGCGAATCTTGCCTTGCAGTTCGAGTGCTGCAGCCCGCGCGAAGGCCTCAACGCCGGCGTTCACAGTGCTGACTGCGGCGCCCCCCAGCGTTGGGTGCTGCGCTAGCGTACCGCTGGTGAGCGTGACCGACCCGCCCTGGGAGATGTACGGAACCCCATAACGGACAAGATTGACCTGTCCCATCAACTTATTGGCCAGGCTGAACGCAAAATCATCGTCCGTCAGAGCGTCCAGCGGGGCGAATTTTGCAGTGCCTCCCACGCAGACCACGGCGTCCACCGAGCCCAGTTGTTTGTACATTGCCAGAATCGAATGCTTGTCGGAGATGTCCACTGAGACAACAGGAGAGCTACGACTTGCCTCTACCACGTGGTGCTCTTCCGACAACAAGGCCGTAACTTCTTTCCCAAGGAGTCCTGTGGCTCCAATGACTAGTACGCGCATACGTCCCCCTGATAACGGATGATGGGTGGTCGTGAACGGCTTGGTGGCGGGGAACGGCCGCACTCAACGGATGCCCAATCCGATGCGATCACGGCACAAGAGGCCTGCCAGCGGCAAGCATGGTGGCAATCCCCGATTGAACGGCCAACGCTTCCCGCCGGTTTCTCTCCTATTCGGCAAACAGGTCTGGGCCGAACACTTCGTAATGGATGCGTGCCTCACGAATGCCCAACTCCTTCAGCGCGTCGTGCTGAATGCGCATGAACGGAATCGGGCCGCAAATGTAGTAGTCGGCGTCAGGCAGGAGGACCGCCTCCTTGATTGCCTTAACGGTCACCAGTCCAGCATGATCGAAGTCCCGGCCCGCGACATCCTGCGGCAGCGGGTCGTCGTAGAACACAATCACATTGAGATTTGTATTCGTCTTGGCGGCCTCGCGCAGCCGGTCGCGCATGGCGTGTACCCCGCTATTGCGGGCGCCGTGCACAAACACCACTTGTCGCTGTGGGTCTTGTATCGCCTTCTTGAGCATGCTGACCATGGGGGTCAGACCGACGCCGCCGCTGATCAGGACGATGGGCGTCTTGGCGTTCACGTCAATGTGGAAGGTGCCATATGGCGCGGCCAGCTTCACCTCGTCGCCGACATTGACGTGATCGTGCAGCAGGCATGAGACATACCCCGCTGGATGCGCATCACCGCCTTCGCGCTTTACGGAAATACGATAGCTGCGTCCATTGGGCATATCCGACAGGCTGTACTGGCGAATCTGCTGCAACCCCAATGCAGGCACATCAACGCCGATGCTGATGAACTGGCCGGGTTCGAAATTCGCCACCGGCCCACCATCGACAGGTTCAAGAATAAAGGATGTGATCACGCTGCTCTCTGGCCGCTTCTCGCGGACGATGAAGTTACGCCAGCCGGTCCAGCCACCCAACTGTGCAGCGGTACCTTCATACAACTCGCCTTCCATACCCATCAGGACATCGGCCAGATTCCCATAGGCTTGCGCCCACGCGGAAATGATCTCGTCGGTTGCTGCGCTGCCCAACACTTCCTTTATTGCGCCCAGCAGGTGTTCCCCGACAATGGGATATTGTTCCGGTCGGACGCCCAGACTTGCATGCTTGTTGGCGATGTTCCTCAGCACGGCCATCAGGCTACTGGGGTCCTCGATGTTCTCCGCATAGGCATAGACAGCGCGTGCCAGCGCCTGCTGCTGCTGGCCCTGTTCCTGATGGGCCATGTTGAATACATTCTTCAGTTCGGGATGCGCCTCGAACATGCGTTTGTAGAAGCACTTGATGATGGCGTAGCCGTGTTCTGCCAAAACTGGTGCAGTGGCCTTAACGATGTCCTTGGTTTTCTGTGTCAGCATGGTCACCCTCCATTGCGCGGGCGCGAGATCCCAAACGGGAAGAGACTAGGCAGGCCTGCGTTGGTGCCTTGAATACGGTCAAGTCTAGATGAGGGACGGGCGAACAACGCGACGTAGTTGTAGAGGGCATGGGTGAAGATTTCTCACCCTTCGCGGGCGGTATCGTTTCACGCGGCAGGCTGAAAGGACGCGAGCCTGCGGTTGCCGGGCGCCAGGGCCCGCAGTCTCGCCCCTGGCCCACGGGTCACCTTTGAGATTGCTCGGCGCTACTCGCTACAAGTGCCTCGGGAGCCATGCCGACGGACCACGATCCCTCCCCGAAATTCGGCGGTGAACCCACGCTAGTTGTAACCCAGCACGGCAACGGACCATACATCGGGCCGGCCGCTTGAGCCGTCCATGAGCACCTCGGTTGGCTTCCTGGGCCCACCGTGCGAAGTGGTAGCGGTTGAGTGCGCAAGAATCTTCGGCATCTGCGGCGCTTCCGGTGAACCGTCTCGGCTAATCCCGGAGAGCGGTTCGACGTAGAGGGAAGTCATCGTAACTCCTGGAGTTGGAAGGAACTTTGTTAGGAGATCGGACCTGGGCGACAGGCAATCGGCCCGCCTCCCGAGTTCTTGGAAGGGGCACGCGATTTACATCGCCGCAGTGAAGATTGCGATGACTTGAGCCAGTGTGGCTTTGCGCGGATTCGTCAGCATACAAGCATCCTTTTGCGCGTTGCTTGCCATCAGCTCATGATCTTCGGCCTTGACGCCCAGACCCGCCAAGCCCGCCGGAATGCCAATTGAAGCGGAGAGGGCCCGGATCGCCGAGATGGCTGCTTTGGCGGCGTCACTCTTGCTCAAGCCTGCAGTGTTTTCACCGAGCAGTTCAGCGATTTTGGCGAAGCGTTCTGGCGCGGCAATGAGGTTGAATTCGGACACATGGGGCAGCAGGATTGCGTTGCACACACCATGCGGCAGGTTGTAAAAGCCGCCGAGTTGATGAGCCATCGCGTGCACATAGCCGAGCGACGCATTGTTGAAGGCCATACCGGCAAGGTATTGGGCGTAGCACATCGCTGCGCGTGCTTCCATTGAGTCCCCATTTGCCACAGCTTTTGGCAGCCATTCGCCGATCAGGGCAATCGCTTTTTCCGCACATGCATCGGTGATCGGCGTGGCCGCGGTGGAAACATAGGCCTCCACAGCGTGAGTCAGCGCATCCATACCGGTCGCTGCGGTCAATGCGGGCGGCATTGCGACCATCAGGCAAGGATCGTCGATTGCGATCAAAGGTGTGCAACGCCAGTCGACAATGGCCATCTTCACGTGATTGCTCGAATTGGTGATGATGCAAAAGCGCGTCATCTCCGCAGCAGTGCCGGCAGTGGTGTTGATCGAAATTAATGGCGTCATGGGCACCGTTGATTTGTCGATGCCCTCGTAGTCGCGGATATGTCCTCCTCCGGCGGTGACGAGTCCGATACCTTTGGCACAGTCGTGCGAGGAGCCGCCGCCGAGTGAAACAATGAAATCGCATCCTTCCTGCTCAAACAGCTTTACGCCGTCGTGAACGTTGACGTCGGTCGGATTGGGTTCGGCACCGGGAAAGATGATGGCCTGGAGTCCGGCCTCGCGGATGTACCCGGCGATGGTCTCGGAGAGCCCCATCTTGTGGAGGCCGGCATCTGTGACGATGATGGCCTTCTTCGCGCCAAGTGACTTTGCGCGAGTGCCCGTTTCACGCGCGCAGCCTGGCCCGAAGAGACTCACGCAGGGAATGAAAAAGCTGTCAATGCGAGCAGCGGTATTCAGGTGGGTGTTCATGGCGTCTCCAATGTTGTGGTAAATAAGGTGTCCTGCACCCACAAGCCTTGACGCACGAACCGTACCTGTATTCAGTCAGGCGACTTTTCACACGCTATCGATCAGAGGCGACCCACAGAGTGTTGCAAAATGAGCAGATGTGTTCAATTTTGGAGCGACGTTGTCGAATACCTTCAGCGTCGCACCGCTCCATACCTTCCGCACATCTGATACGAGCTGCAGCAGAATTGCCCCGTAGCGGTGGACTTGTGCGGGGTCATCCGCATTGTGGATCGCGCTCATGTTGAGCGCGTAAAGCGCGAGCCGGCCGGGCCTTTCATCCACGTCGCCATCGCTGGTGCAGTCAGGCCCCAGGCATCTGCGCCGCCGTGGACAGCACTCGGACGGGTACCGGATTATCGTGGCCTCGCAGGCGTGCGGAGAGCTCCGGCAGGCCTGCGGCTGAAACGCCGGCATGCTGGAAGACCTGCTCCGAGACGATGGCCTCGCAAGCGATTTCCTTTGTTAGCTGCTCCAGTCTCGAGGCGACATTCAACGGGTCACCGATCGCGGTAAACGTGACGTGCTCGCGAAAGCCAATCTCACCCATGACCGCGCGGCCGCAATGCAGTCCAATGCCAAACCGGATTTGCGTTTGCACCTGCTGTTTGAGCGCGGCGTTGAGTTCGTCGATATTGGCCGCCACAAGCGGCACCGCCTTGAGCGCCTGACGACAAGCGGTGGAGGGTTCGCAGTTCAAACCAAAGATCGCGAGCACTGCATCTCCCAGGAACTGGTTGGGCAGACCGCCCGCCTGGACCACCGCGGAGCTGACCGCGTTCAGGAAGCGACTGACCACGAACAGGCTGTCGAATGGTAGTTGTGCCGCCGCAAGCTTTGTGGAATCCCGCATATCCACGAACATGAACGCTGCGAATCGCTCTTGCGGCATGGCTTCCCGCTGGCGCCGGTGCAGGAAGGCTGCGGATGCCGCAGGCGGGACCAATGGCCACACGGAGAGATCATGGGCAGGCCGCAACTGGCAGGCAAGGCGAACGGTCTGCGAATCGGCTCCCAGCCGCTCCAGAACCCGCCGCTCCGCCGTGGCCGGGGACGGAAGCGGCGCATCGCTGACCACGCGGACCCGGCATAAGGTGCATCGGGCGCGGCCACCGCAACTGCTGGCGTGGGGAATGCCGGCCATGCGGCTAGCTTCCAGTACCGAAAACCCAAGCGGCGCGAATACCGTTTGGCCGTCCGGATACAGCACGCAGAATCGCCCGGCGCGGCGCTCGCGCATCGAGCGCACCAGCCGAGCCGCGAGCACCAGTAGCAGTGCTCCACCGTCCAGAAGCAGGAAGTCGTTGCGAAGTTCGGCGAGCCAGAGATTCTGCGACCTCGTGCCGATGATCGCCGTTCGGGTCGCCTCGGCACGCCATGCAGGGTCCTGCGCGAGCGCGGTCACTTCCCGTCCCCCCTGCACGAAGCCCAGCAGCGCGAGCACCGGTAGCAGCACGGCAGCGCTTAGCAGTACGCTGCGCCACGCTCCGAACCACGGCTTCAACCGCAACCAGAACCAGATGCCGTAACACCCATGGAGCCAGGCAACCACCAGGAGCATAAGCTGCACGCGGCCGAAGAACGGTGAATCGATCCAGAACGAGTACAGCAACTGCGCGTATCCCTTGTTCAAGCCGAACTCGGCAAAGGCGATGCGCGTATTTATGACGTGGTTGGCTAGCAGCGGTGGTATGCACAAGCCGAGGACGAGCTGCGCCACCTCGCCCGGAGTCCAGTGCAACGAGCGCCGTTCATATAGCGCCCACAGGCCCAGGAAGGAATGCGTGGCCAGCGCGCTGTAAAGCACGGACGTGCCAATCCATCCCTGCCAGATGAACTTCTGTACAAGCAGATCGCGCTCCAGCCATGCGAGCGAGATATTGCCCAGAGAGTGATTCAGAAGGTGCGTGCCGATGTACGTGAACAGCACCAATCCGCTGCCCAGCCGTACCGATCGTACCCCAGTCGGCCGCAACCTTCGGAGGTAGGTAAAGACTGACACGCTCTATTCTCCTTGCCCTCGATGAGCCGGCTGCTGCCTGCCGCGTTGGGATATCGATCCATACCTGGAACGGGTCCGCTGTGCACTTGCAATACTGCACAGACCCCTGGTTTATTCCCGCTACCTGTGCGCAGCCATGTGCTGCTTCGGCACTGACACGAATCTTGTTCCTCGCCGCCGCAGTGATGCACTTGCGGAGGAATAAAACGAAAGGTCTGGCGGTATTGCACCTGAACCCGATCGGGAGGCCCGTCGGATGGTCCGGTGGTCAACCTCTCGACTCTGAAGCGTGAGGGCAATATGTCATCAGATCTTCCATCCGATCCGTCGCGCCGCGGCGCTTTGAAATGCCTTGCATTTGGTGGGGCAGGCACAGTATTTGTCCTGGCCGGAGGTGTACTCGAGCCGGTGCAACTGGCCCTGGCCGCCGCGGGGAAGGGGCCATCCGCTGCTGCGGGCGTGCCGCTTTTCCTGCAGATCAGCGACACGCATATTGGCTTCAACAAGGAGGCCAATCCCGATGTCGCGGGCACGCTCAAACAGACCATTGAGTTCGTCAACGCCATGCCGGTCAAGCCAGCGCTGACGATTCATACAGGCGACATCACCCATCTATCGAAGGCGGATGAGTTCGACCACGCCGCTCAATTGATGTCAGGGCTAAGCATCACCGAACTGCATACGGTGCCAGGTGAGCATGACGTGACTGATGGGCCGGGGACGGAGTACTTCAAACGCTTCGGTGCCGCATCTGACAACAAGGGCTACTACAGCTTTGATCACAGTGGCGTCCACTTTATCGGCCTGGTCAATGTGATGCACTTCAAGCCGAACGGCTTGGGGGGCTTGGGTGATGACCAACTTGCCTGGCTGAAAGCCGATCTGAAGGGGCGCTCATCCAGCACGCCAATCGTCGTTTTCGCTCACATGCCTATGTGGACGATCTACCAGCCATGGGGATGGGGCACTGGCGATGCCGGCGAGGCGATGAGCTATCTGAAGCGATTCGGTTCGGTGACGGTCTTGAACGGGCACATTCACCAGATCGTGTCGAAGGTAGAGGGCAACGTCACGTTCCATACGGCGCGCTCGACGGCATACCCTCAGCCGACGGCTGGCGAAGGACCTGGACCCATGCCGCTGACCGTACCGAGCGAACGGCTTCCCAGGATGCTTGGCGTGACCACTATCAAGATCGAGCGCCACCCGCTTGCACCGACTCTCAGCGATTCGACACTCGCCTGAGCATTCGCACACAACTGACCGATCAGGAGCAATGTCATGCTATCCATAACCATTCGCCGGGCCATCGTGATTCCCCTCGGGGCAGCAATGGCCTTGGCGGCATCGATTTCCGGGCTCTCCGTTGCGCAAGCGCAGGAGCCTGATGTCGTCGTCATCAAGAACTTCATGTTCTCGCCGATGTCGGTCACGATCAAAGCTGGCTCGACCGTGACCTGGAAGAATCTCGATGGCGAGCCGCACTCGGTAGTCAATGATGCGGGCCTGTTCCGCTCCAGCGCGCTCGATCAGAATGACACTTACAAGTTCAAATTCGACAAACCAGGTGTCTACAAGATCTTCTGCGGCATACACCCGAACATGAAGGCGACGATTACGGTCCAGTAGGAACCGATGCGCGACGCGTCGAATGTCGCGCATTCGAGCGCAACAAGCTCACACGAATAACTTCTCTCAATATGTAGTAGTACAGGTGCCGGCCCGATGCACCATTGCCCCGGACCGGCACCCGCATGACGAATGACGGCAGGGCTGCCAACGACAAGCGCAGCCCAGGGCCTGACCTGGTTCACGCGGGTATCCCGCACAAGGAATCCGCTGGTTTCCAGGTGCGCCGCGTATCGAAACCACATTGGAGACCGTCATGCGTTTCGAAAAATCCTCCGTATCCATGGGAATTGTGCTCCTCGGGTCGCCATCGCTTATTCCACAGGGATTGTCCCGACGAATTCCCATGGAATAAGCGGAAAACCCGGCCAGTAGTACAGGCGTAGGGGACAGGAGAGCACCGTGGACGCAACCGACGAATCACGCCGCTTCGCTGAGCTGGCACTGCCGCATCTGGATGCTGCATACAACCTCGCACGCTGGTTGAGCGGCAGCGCTAGCGACGCAGACGATATTGTGCAAGATGCCTACCTGCGCGCGTTTCGCCTTTTCCATAGTTTTCATGGCGACAACGCGCGCCCCTGGCTGCTTGCCATCGTCAGGAACACGTGGTTCACCGAATGGCGCCGACGACGCGACGCAGCCGACGGCACCCCCTATGACGAGACACTTCACGGCGATGAACGCCTGCCTGGTTGGGTCGACGATATTGGCAGTAGCCCCGAAGCGGTGGCAGTGCGCCGTGAAGATGCGCAGCTTGTCCACCGTGCGCTTGAAAAGTTGGCGGTCGAGTATCGCGAAGTGCTGGTATTGCGCGAGCTCGAGGACTTGAGCTATTGCGATATCGCCGCCGTGGCGGGCATCCCGATCGGCACCGTGATGTCACGGTTAGCACGTGGCCGTCATTTGCTCAGTGTCGCCGTGCGCGCCGCGCAAGAGGCAGCAGGCAGCCAGACCGGGGGCATCGCCGTTGCACGCGCATCCGCATGTGAGTACCGGATGGGAGTGAATCATGAACGATGACAAGACGCTCGTTTCGCTGAGCACTCTATTGCACGACGAATCGCTTTACTATCGTGCGCCGACATATCTGCGTGCACGCGTCATTGCACGGCTGCCGCGCAAGATCCGTCGCACGCCATGGGTCGTCTGGAGGAGCCTTGCCTTCGACGGCGCGCTGGCTTGGGCCGGCGGTGGGATTACGGGCATTGCAGCGTCTGTACTGGTGTTTGGCATGATGTCCCTGGTGCAGCCGCGCCAACCCAGTCTTATGGGTGAAGAAGTGCTTTCGAGCCACGTACGCTCGTTGCTATCTCAGCACACCATCGACGTGCAATCCACCGATCAGCATACGGTCAAGCCCTGGTTCAACGGCAAGCTCGACTACGCGCCGCCGGTGGTTGACCTTGCGGCACAGGGCTTTCCTCTTGTGGGCGGCCGGCTCGACTATGTCGGCCATCGAACCGTTGCGGTGCTGATCTACCACTACCAAATGCACCCAATCGATCTTTACGTGTTTCCCACTTCGGAAGGCTCACAGGCAGCGTCGGCCGAGTATTCAGCTGACGGCTATTCGATCGCCCGCTGGCAGCAGAACGGCATGAGCTTCTGGGCCATTACCGATGCGGAGCCGGGGCACCTGGACACGTTCGTGGCCTCGCTGAAGACTCAGGCGAGCAGTCGGTGAGAGGGGCAGCCTGGTCTATGCCTCCCACCGCTCCCCGTTCTGCATCGTCCGGGCATCTCTGGACTTCGGCTCGGCCCACCAAGGATTTAAGTGGATGTTGAAATGAAATGAACCGCAACCACCGGTTTGTCTGGGTGTACTTCGAATGCAACAAAGCCACTTGTGGCATTAGTACGATTGTGTAAGTTTTTGGACATAAAAGAACCGGTGGCACGCCTGTACGAATTATCTGCACTGGTTTGTCGTCCACGCTGGATACCAGCGCCCACAAGAAGCGCGTTTTCTTCTATTCGATGCGATGAGTACCGTGCGGACAAATGGATTCACATTAGTTGAGCTCGTCATTTCTCTCGTCATCATCGGGATTCTTGCTGCGATCGCAATTCCCTCCTACGAGAGCTATGTCAGGAAAGGGCGACGGGTAGATGCCAAGAATGCACTGTCCGCACTGCAACTGGCGCAGGAAAAATATCGGGGCAACAACCCGACCTACTCCACCAGCCTGACCGCATTGGGGCTGAGCACAACCTCTCCGCAGGGCTATTACAGCGTCACCATTTCCGCAGCGACTGGAACAGGCTATACGGCGAATGCGGCGGTGAACGCCGCGAGTGCGCAGGCTCGCGATGCCGCTTCGTGCCCATCCCTCTCTGTTACCCAGGCAGGCTTCGTGGTGGATGCAACGGCTTCCTGCTGGGGGCTGCAATGAAATCCCGCAATGGCTTCACGCTTCCGGAACTGCTTGTTGTGGTGGCGGTGGTAGCGATCCTCGCCACGGTAGCCGCCCCGAACTTTGCCAGTGTCATCCAAAACAGCAAGGTAAAGAAAACGACTGACTTCATCACGCAACTTACCAATACGGCCAGGTCTGAAGCGCTGAACAGAAACACCGATGTCTACCTGTCGATTCAGACCGTGCCTGCAGCCAGCTTCTGCCTCAGTACCACCTCGGTTTCCAGCGGTGGGCATACCTGTGACATCCGCAGCGATCTGATCAGCGCGGGGACCACGGTCAGCCTGCCTGTCGCCGAAATAAAGTTCGACCGGATCTATGGCGTGCCGGCTACGGCGACCACGTTCACGGTAGTCAATGGCACGTACAGAAAGACCGTGAATCTCAACATGCTTGGTCTCGTGACAATAGGGGGCTGACTTGAAGACGCAAAAAGGCTACACCCTGGTGGAGTTGATGGTTGGCATGACCATTGGCATGGTGGTGCTGGCCGGGGCGGGCGTCTTCTTCTCGAGCGTGCTGAGCGCCAATTCCGCAGGGACAAAGCAACAGCAGTTCGAGCAGGCGATCCAGATCCTGATGAGCAGCATGACAGCCGAAATCAGGCGGGCCGGATATGCGAACGTCGGGGTTACGCTGACCAAGCAGGCCAATGGTTCGTATTACTACGTGCAGGGAGGTGGAAGTTGCATCACCTTTTCCCACTCGACGCCCACCGATAGTGAACGCTTTTACGGGTACAAGTTCGATCCTGCTACCAAGCTTGTATATGCGTATGACTCTACGGCAGGTAATGCCAGTTGCGCCAACCTGACCGGCTGGACTGCCGTCACGGACACCAGCTATATCCAGGTAACCAGTCTGTCGTTCGCAGCCGCGCAAGTCGTCACGATTACGTTCGCCGCGTCGGCCGTCGGGCTGACGCTGACGGACGGCACCACGTCCGTGAAACGCAATATGACGACCACCGTCCAGATCCGTAACTCGTAAATCATGATGAAGAAACGGGCCAAAGGCATCGCGACACTGCTTTCATCCGTCATGCTCCTGTTCGTCGTCACTCTTGCCGTTTTCCTCGCGGTAAGAGGTTCGGCCATTGAGCAGAAATCGGCGAATAATCACTATCGGACCGAAGAAGCCTTTGCGAACGCGGAACAGGGACTTCGCGCGATGATTGCGGCGTTGGCCGCGTCGCCTGCCAATGGTGCGGCCAATTTCTCGCTGCCTGCTGTGGCTGGGGTTTACACAGTCTCCTACGCATATGGGGCCAACCCGATCATCACGAGCGTGGGTATGGGGTCTGGCGGCGCCACCCGGACGGTGACGCAACGTGTGGTCTTCACACCGGCAAAGAACGGGTCAATCAGCGCGCCGATCAATGCGGCGCTGACAGCGTTGGGCAACATATCGATTGGCGGCAGCGCCAATATCGATTCGGTCAAGTCAGGCGGCGCCGTCTCAACGAGCGGGAGCGGGGCGGTTGGGGGATCCAAGAGTGTGACGAACAATCCGAACGTCGCGCAGAATGCGTCGGATTTCAGGGTGGCCTTGCTCGATAATTCCGGCCGGGCCCTGATCGGCGCCGATGGAAATCCCGTGACGCGTGCGATGACGACCGACGAGTACTTCATGTACTACTTCGGGGTCTTGTGTCCGACTGCCAAGTCCGCAGGCAACGCCCCGGGCTGCAAGGCAGAGGCGAAGGCGACGGTCACTGCCAGCGCCACTGGCTATTTCTGCAGTACGGCTTGCAACAATGCTGACCTGCTGGCGCAGTACCAGGCTGGCAAGCGCGTCATGTGGCTCGAGCAAGGCGGCATGAAGATCAATGCGAACGTGACCCTGGGCACTTCATCCGATCCGGTGCTGATCCTTGTGATGAACGGCGGTTCGGTCCAGATCAATGGCACATCCACCGTATATGGCGTGGTCTATGTGGACGTTCCCGATACGCAGACCACGATGAACTGCAGTTGTTACGCCCAGGATAGCGCAACAGGTATCACAACAAGTCCCGTCTATGGACAGGTCGACGATACCTCCAAGCCAATCCTCGGCGATGACACTACCAAGCCGATCTATACGCAGGCTACGACGGGTACAAAGTGCACCAGCAATGGCGGTTGTACGGATTCAAAAGGTACAACTATCCAGAAAGGCGATCGCTACACGATCACCTATCAGCAGAAAATCGTCGGCTATCAGCAGAAGACTGTGACCATCGGCTACACCACCACGGGTGCCACCTGGAGTTCACCACCGGTCTATGGCCTGAACGCGAATCAGGCCCCGGCATGTACCGTCAACGCGTGCACGATCGCAGCCACCAAATGCACGCCTGCCAATGCCGTGACGGCTACGACGGCGGTTGGCGATACCTCCACCTGTTCCTATACGGCAACTGCAGTCTCTGGCACAAACAATACGCCCGTCACCATCGACGTCCTGGGTACCTGGAACAACAGTGGCGGCGGCAATGCTCTCATTCAGGGTGCTGCCCTCACTTCAGGAAATTTTTCCACCACAGGGGGCATCAATCTGGTCAAGGACTCCGGTAGCGTCTCGCAACTACAGGGGAGTCCTGCCGCAGTGACAACAGTGTCCAATGGCTGGTCGGACATGAACTGAGGTCTTGCCATGAAGAACCTGCAGGAAGGTTTCAGCATCATCGAAGCGATGATTGCAACGGTCATTCTCGGCTTTGGTCTGATTGCCGTGACAAAGATGCAGTCCAACGCCAGATTCGCGACAGATCTGTCGCGGCAACGCACCGAGGCTGTGATTCTGGCAACGTCGCAAATTGAGATGCTTCGGGGCGGGGGTCCTTGTGCAAACGGGGCCTCAACGCTTGACAGCACCGCGAATGCCCAGGCTTCCACGACCTATGCGATGACATGGACCTGTGATCCGATTACGAAACTCGTGAAGGTAATCGTCACCTGGAACGATTCTCGCGGCACTCAGGCCAAAGCTGCTGCCGCTGATGGCAGTGCGACCGTGGACAACCGGGTGGAGCTAAACACCTTGCTGTAACGGGTTCGATCCTCATTACTGGCCGAAAGCGCGCTTCCCAGTCAAATTGGGGCGCCGCCCTAGCGAGCCAGTAGCAGGTATCAAGGCACCGGTGAGAGTAGACTTCCGTTGCTCTTCTTCTGGAGACTATCTGAAGCCCCCTGCAGCCCTGTCCCCTAGATGCCGAACTCGGGGCCGCCATAGCGTGCCAACAACGACTCGATCAGGCCCATGTCCTGCGTTTGCGGAGTACGGTCTTCGACAGCACGCGACGGACCGCCGTAGATGGCCGTCACGTGGCGGCGTACTGTCAGCACGCCAGATTCGGGTGGTGCCACGTCGACCTCGGGCCACGGTGTGTGTCGGTAGCTGCCGGCAATCCAGCCGGCCGGGGTCAGATGCAATTCTTCCCATTCTTCACTGTTCGACATTTCCTGCTTTCTCCGTGTGGTCTGATCCGATAGTGTGCAGCGATGATGCCCTTATGAGGCAACGCTGCGGCGTCGCGGCCATTTACGCCTTGTGGCGATAATTGATGCGGCCCTTTGTGAGGTCGTATGGCGACATTTCGAGCGTGACGCGATCGCCCGCGAGAACCCGTATGCGATTCTTCTTCAAGCGCCCCGACGAATAGGCCCAAACTTCGAAGCCATTCTCCAGGATGACGCGAAAGCGGTTGTCCGGAAGCACTTCCGATACCTTGCCGCCAAATTCCACCAGTTCTTCTTTAGCCAAAGTTGCTCCCTGTGGTAGCAGCAAGTGCTACGCGGTAAGTTGAGTCACCGTGTGTGACGAGGCGGCCGCTGTTGCAGGCGCATGCGTGCGGCGGCACTTTCGCCCGCGCAACGGGCGGCCAGCTTGGCCTCGGCTTCGGTGCCATGTGTGGCATGCCGCATCGAGACGTTGGCGACGATGCGTTCGGCACCGTTCTGGTACTCAGCGATCATATAGTTCGCAAACCATACGCCCGGCTGCTGTTGGATGGGATGTACCGAAACGGTGAACGGATTGATGCTGTGATTCAAATTGTTGCCCATAAGAAGGCGCTCCGATTCGGGAGGCAGCGTCTGGCACATACAAAGTTGTGAGCTACGCGCTTGCCTGGGGAACGGTCGCCATTGCAAAAAATCGGTGTTATCTCCCACGCGCAGTGGCGCGAGCGGGAATACACGTGGGATGGACCGTGCTTGCGCAAGCCGACGCGCCAGTACATGCGCGATAGTTGCGGAGCGGGCGTGCCGCGGGTCGAATGTGTTGTGGGCGACTGTCGCCCTGAAGAATCGGGTGTACGCCCGACAGGCCGCTGATGCTCTTTTAATGATGATGTCTTGCGGCCGGCGCACTGTGGTCGACCGATGTCGACGAGTGGCAAGGAGGCCGGATCATACCATGATCGGTGATTCGCTACCGGCGGGTGTATTTGCAAGACCATCCGTGCGGCGACGCCAAAACACGCATTGAGCGGAACAGCGCGGCGGCAGGCCGCACTCACTGTAGCACGCATCCCTGATCAGCCCGTTGTGCTCTTGGCGCGGAAGGATTGCTGTGCATATGCAGCCGAAGAGCCACTGCATACATACACTAAGACACGCTCATTGACACCGACGCAGCGTGTAGAATATGCCGCGCAGGATCTTCAAGCAGCAACTTCGAAGCACTAGGTGTTCGCCCCCGCGGCGCCACTTTCTCTCTATGTTCCTTCCTTGATCGTCATGCCTCGCCACGTTTTCGGCTCGGCGAGAATCTATCTTTTAAGGAATCCACAGATGGAAACCGGTACTGTAAAGTGGTTCAACGACTCCAAAGGTTTTGGCTTCATCACGCCTGACGCAGGTGGTGACGACCTGTTCGCTCACTTCTCCGAAATTCAGGGCGGCGGTTTCAAGTCGCTCCAGGAAGGCCAGAAAGTGCGCTATGTCTCCGGGGTAGGCAAGAAGGGTCCGGCAGCGACCAAGATCGAGCCGATCTGAGTCTCGCGACACACGTGAAAAAACCCGCAATTCTGCGGGTTTTTTCATTTCATCACGGACGAAATAAGCTTACTGCCAGCGACGCGACAGGAGTAGAGTCGGGAAAGTGATCAAAATTCCCCAATTACCAGTCATCCATTTCCGCCATGCAAAGCCCCGCCACGCCTTCCAGTTTCCTCTGCACGTTACCCGCCGATGGCAAGGGCCTGGCCTATCATGTCACCGTTAGTTTTGGCGCCAACCGGCATCCGGCTGGCGTCCGATTCACTAGCTTCGTCGGCGACGGAAGACGTTCATTTGCCGTGCAAACTGCCGATTGTGATTTGGAGGGGGCAATCGCCCAGAGTTTCGAAGTGCTGTGCCGGATCGCGGTCGGCCAGGTCGTGCGCGATTGTCTCTACGACAAGGCCTGCCAGGGAGACTATGTGCTGGATCTGGCGGCGTCGCCATGGGATGGCGAACTGAGGCCAGTTGGCGCAGGCAATACTGCAAACCTGCCACGGCGGCGGACTGGTCCTTGAACGCAGACCTGCGGACGTTCAGTTTCACAGATTGACCGTCCCTTCGTGGCCGGACACGGCCCCCGCGAGCAAGTCGCCGGCTGGCCGCTGGTCGCTCGACTTAGGGCGGCGACGACCAGCCAGCCTCACCCGACTCGCCAGAGCAATTCGGGCGGCCCGCCAGTCGAAAGGCAAGGTGCATGCAGCTATAAACTGCGAGAAAGCGCCTTGCCCTTATCTCCCGTGGCACTTCTTGAACTTCTTGCCGCTGCCGCAAGGGCACGGGTCGTTGCGGCCGGGCTGGTCGCCCTTCACCACGGCCTCCACGCGCGGGCCCAGGCTCTTCCAGATCTGGCGCAGGTCGTAGACAGCCCAGATCGCCTCGCCGAAGGTTTCCACGCGCGCCCGGCTGGTGCTGGGCGGGCCATCCTCGCTGTACATGCAGACCTCGGGCTGGCCGGTGTCGTCCTCGGTCAGGGCGACGATGCCGTCGAGCGCGTCGTCCAGCCACTGGGCAGCCTCCTTGTCGCGCGGGGCGGCCCATTCCTCGGGCCAGTTCTCCACCACGAACATGAACCCCAGCGCCCACACCTGGCCAAACGAGGGGATTTCCCGCCCATCCATCTCGGCGCGCTCTTCCTGGGGCAGGCTCAAGATGGCCCCGCGCATGTCCATGGCCTCGGGCTGGAAGGTGCGTTCGTCGTCCAGCGTCTCCACGGGCTGGTCGAGCTGGTGCTCCACCTCGTTCCATCGGCGCTGCCACAGTTCCATGAAGCGGGCCTGCTGGGCCGCTTCATGGAACGCAGGCAGCAACGGCAGCGGGCTGCCCTCAGCCACGTCGAGCGCCGCGCCATCGCCCAGCAGCATGGGCAGGTAGTCGGAAGCGGGGATGCGCCGGCGCGTGCAGACCAGGGCCGTGAGAAAGCCGTCGCAGAACTCCCATTGCGGGATTTCCTCAGCGCGCTGGCGCAGGTCGTCCAGCAGATCGTCAAGCTCCTGGAGTTCGTCGGGCGTCAGGGCGGTGGCTTCGGTCATGGGGTGGGTTCTCGCGGTACGGGGTGGGGATGCGCTGGACGCTGGACGAGGGCGTCAAAGGAGGGCGCGCGCCCTCCTTTGAGCCCCTTTGGTCAACGCTCGAGAAATGGCTTCAGCTTGTCAGCGCGACTGGGATGCTTGAGCTTGCGCATCGCCTTTGCCTCAATCTGACGGATTCGCTCGCGGGTCACGTCAAACTGCTTGCCGACCTCTTCAAGCGTGTGGTCAGAGATGGTATCGAGCCCGAATCGCATCCGCAGGACCTTGGCCTCGCGCGGCGTCAGCCCATCGAGCGCCTCATCCAGTACGGTGCGCAGATTCGCCTGAATCGCAGCCTCAGCCGGCGAACTGGCTGAGACGTCCTCAATCATGTCACCGAGCGTTGCGTCGGCGTCGTCGCCCACTGGGGTTTCGAGCGATACGGGCTGCCTCGCGATCTTGAGAATCCCGCGCACTTTTTCCTCGGTCATCCCCATGCGCTCGGCAAGGACGGCGGGATGCGCTTCCTGTCCCGTCTGTTGCAGGATTTCGCGCGAAATCCGGTTCAGCTTGTTGATCGTCTCGATCATGTGCACAGGCACACGAATGGTCCGCGCCTGATCGGCAAGTGCCCGTGTGACGGCCTGTCGGACCCACCAGGTCGCATAGGTTGAAAACTTCCAGCCGCGCCGGTATTCGAACTTGTCCACCGCCTTCATCAGGCCGATGTTGCCTTCCTGGATCAGGTCCAGGAACTGCATGCCACGGTTCACATATTTCTTGGCGATAGAAATGACAAGTCGAAGGTTGGCTTCGATCATTTCTCGCTTGGCCTGCCGCATTTTCAACTCCGCGGCACTCATCTGGCGGTTGATCTGCTTGAGCTGCTGGAGCGGCAGCGCGACCCTCGCCTGGATGTCGATGAGTTTTTGCTGGCTGGCCTGAATGGCTGGCAGGTGTCGCTCGAGCGCCGCGCCAAACTGCTGCGAGGTCGCCGCCGTGCGGCGAGTCCATTCAAGGTCGGCCTCGTGGCCGGGGAAAGACTCAACAAACGCTTCACGTGGCATGCCGCAACGTTCGACGGCGATCTCCAGGATGCTGCGCTCGATCGTACGCACCTCGGCAACCTGTTCGCGCACACTGGCACACAGGCGGTCGATCATTTTGGCCGTGAAGCGTATCGGCGCCAGTTCGCGCTGGATCTCCGCGCGTACTTGCGCCACGGCTGCGGTACGGGCTTTCCCAGTCACGAGTGCGTCCGGCAACTGCCCGAACAGGACACGCACGCGCGCGAAAATCGCAAGACTGTCGGTCGTGAGTTGTTCGAGACGGACGGCGTTCGCCTTGTCGGAATCCTCGACCTCCGTTTCGGCGTCTCCATCATCAGGGTCGTCGTCGGAGGCGTCTGCTTCGATCGGAGCGTCATCGGACTCCAGCGTCACGTCGCTTTCGTCCACGCCGTCGCTGATGCCGTCGACCAGTTCGTCGATACGCAGTTCGCCAGCGACGATGCGGTCCACATCGGCGAGAATCATGGACACAACCGACGGACACGCGGCGATGGCCTGAATCATGTCCTGCAGGCCGCCCTCGATGCGCTTTGCGATCTCGATTTCGCCGGCGCGGGTCAGTAGTTCACTTGCGCCCATTTCGCGCATGTACATCCGGACCGGATCCGTCGTGCGGCCGAATTCGGAATCGACGGTCGACAGGGCAGCTTCCGCTTCCTCGTCTGCCTGTTCGTCGGATGCTGCGGCAGGCGCGGCGTCGCTTAACAGGAGCGTCTCCGCGTCAGGCGCCTGCTCGTACACGGCTACCCCCATGTCGCTGAACGTACTGACGATCGTCTCCATCGCAGCCGTTTGCGTGAAGTTGTCGGGCAGGTGATCGTTGATGTCTGCGTGGGTGAGATAGCCGCGTTCACGGCCAAGCGCAATCAGCGCACGCATCTGGCGTTGACGCTCTTCGTCCTGCCGCGCCATGGACGCGGTGTCCAGCGGTGTTGTGACCGCCTGGGCCTTTCCCGCTGGCCTGCGGCGGCCTGACTTTGCGGTGACTTCAATCATGCGGGACGTCGAATCGTCGCGAACCGGATTAGCCAATACATTCTCCTCGACAGGTTGGCCGACGATCGTCGCAAGCATGACGGCTCGTCAAGCCTGTCGGGGTGCGAACTGAATCGTGGAGTGACGCACGGATAGTCGAGGCCGGAACGCCTCTTGCGGAATCCGCTGTGCGCAAAATGGGGAACCGGACATGATACTGGATGACGTTGTGCGGTGCAATACGCGATGGCGATGTCTTCGTCGAGAGTTGCGGGCGTTCCTGATGACGGTCGACAAACGTCTTGTCAGCAGCACCTGACGGCGCCGGAGTTGGTGCAACAAGTGCCTTGCGGTTAGCAAATCCGGGTTACTCGAATCGCATGGTTGCAACAGCAATCTCGCTGGGGCGGCATTGCTTGCCGAGAATGTGCTTGGCGTTGCGGCGCAGGAAGCCCGCAAGCAACCCCATCAGCGCTCAATCTGCACGCGCATCGACCGCGCTTCTGTCAAGCCTAAGGCTTCCGCCGCACCGTAGGAGAGATCGATAATCCGGCCTTTGACATATGGTCCGCGATCGTTGATGCGCACGACAACCGACTTTCCAGTAGCCAGCGATCTGACGCGCACATAGCTGCCAAGCGGTAATGTTCGATGGGCGGCAGTCAAGGCGCCGCTATCGTAGCGTTCTCCATTTGCGGTCAGGCGCCCCTGGAACGATGACGAATACCATGACGCCTCACCGGACTGCAACATCTCGTGTTCGTGCCGGGGGTGACAGGAATCGGCTCCGCACGCAGCATGCCTGGGCGGGATCTGTCCGCAAGCAGTGACCAAAGCGCAGATTCCCAGGACTTCCAAATAGCGAAGTGTCAGGACCATAGACCACCCGTCAGCTATTGAGACGTGGTTCTAACGGTACGTAGCGCTGCTGGAACAGGCGGCAATAAAGGCGGCAATACCATTCCCTACGCGAGCTGGATCTCGCCCTCGAACTTTGTGCTCAGCTTGAGCGCGCCCAACTCCAGTGTCATGGTAACTGGCAGCGTTTCATTGCCGGCGAGGAGGCCGGTCTGCAGCGCGGCAGCGACCGCCTGCTCGATCTCACGCTGTGAACTGACGCCCACTACCTTGAGGAACTTGCGGATGCTCATATTGAAGGCTTCCTGGTCCATGGCGACTCTCCTTCTCGTCCGGGCGTCATAACTGGATCTTAGTGCCGGCCGGCCACGGGGAATGGTGCGCCGCGACACAAATCGATGCCAGTGGCTTCCGCTCAGGAGCGCCGATGTCAGGGTCAATCGCCTTGCGTAACGTGGGCTCCAAACGTGGGTGCCCCACGCAACGCAAGGCCCAATGGGCGCAGGTCCCGCAGGTCCGATAGCTGGCGCGGGCGCTCAGCTATCAAGCCGCCACGCGCCGGATCACAGGCGGCTTCCACGTGCCATCCAGCACGGTGGTCCCCGGCAGGTACAGGCGAAGGTTCATCGTGAAAATACCCGCGGCAGGCGCCGGCAACCAGTTGACGGCGGCGTCGTTGGGCGGATCGCGTTGAATGGTCAGATCCAGCGATCCATCGGGATTGAACTTCAGTGCATCCCGATCGCCGATGGCGAAGCGGTGGATCGAGTTGGCGGCAAAGAACTGGCGGTCGTTGTACATCGTCAGGGACCAGAATGCACGCGCCGGAGGCAACTGTTCCTTGTCGAAATGAATCACGTACTTTGCGGCGCTGTCCAGCGGCTTGCCGTCTGCGTCGGTCAGGGCCAGAGGATAGAACGCATCCTCCACGGTATTGGCGCCCAGGCCCGCGTAGGCGATCACGGCCCGACGCAGGTAGTCGGTGCCATAGGTGCCGATTGGATTGCTGATCATTCGCCAGCCGTTGGCCACTGAGCCGGAATGTGACAGCGCTTTGCCAATCTGCTTCTGACCGGCAGCAGGGGCTGCGCGGACTGCAGCCTGCACCTCTGCGGGCAAGCGGCTCATTTCAAACGGCTCTCCTGGCACCAGTCCGATTCGGGCGATACGGTCGAGGATCGGATAGTCGTTGGCATGCGGCGGATTGTCCTTCAGGAAGCGTGCAAACGTTGCAAAGTAAGTCGCCGCATCCATCCGTGCAACCTGCTCCACCGGCGCGCTCATGTCCAGCTTGGGGTCGAACGCAGCCTTCGGCGGCACGTATGACGGATTTCCCAAGGCGCTGAGGGGGACGGCCTTGAGCCCGGACTGGAATTTTCGAACCGATGCATAGTCGGCGACGCCGTTGGTCTGCGTCCGGCCAATCATCCAGCCCACCGAGGTCGGCGAGACGTAGGCGCGCATTCCAGCAGGAAGCTTGCCCCGCCAGTTCGGGCCGACGATGGCGAACTGCTGGGCGCCATTGCCGGAAGTGCGCGTGCCCGGCGACATGAAGACGTCAGTCCACATATCGAGCGCGGGCAGCAAGTAGTAGCGTCCGCCGGAATCCGGCACGGAAATGACGATCGGCTCCCGGCTCACGTCGAACCACAGGGACGAATACAGCGTGTCAGCGTTCGGGCGGACCACCCGGTCGAATTTGTCGTCAGGGAACACGGGTGCATGCGCAAACTGATTCATCGGCGCACGAAAGTCGCTGCCTGGACCTCCTGACGCGACATTGGTCGACACGCGCCGTGTCACCTCCATCAACACCATCGGATACGCATAGATGTAGGCTTCCGCCGCAATCTCCTGTGCATCCGCGGGGCTGAGCGCTGATGGCGCGGCCCCTGCCTGCAATGCGGTCGCACCGAGCATCCCTACCAGGACGCGCCGAAGCCACGGTGAGCGAATCAGTCCAATCATGTCTACTCCTTTTTATATTCTCGATTTTGGTACTACTTCATTGTTTCGAGATAACCGTTCTTCCTGGCGTCGCTAAGCGTCATGGATTTCACCAGCTTGCGGGAGATCCGCTTCAGGTGATACATGGGCCTGGCATAAGGGCCAACCAGCACCAACGGTCGTCCGTGCCGCGTCGCATCGACAATGGCTGCCGCCACAACGTCCGGGGAAACGCCATTCGCTTCGTAGTAGGCGCGCAGTCTTTCGATTTGCGTCGGCGTGATGGCTTCGGACACGGACCCTCTTGCATTCGTGATGGGCGTATTGATGATGCCTGGGCATATGGCTGTGACACCAACATCCGTGTCAGCCAGTTCCATCGCCAGCACATCGCACAGCCCCATTACGGCATGCTTCGATGCTGCGTAGGCACTCATGTTCGGTGCCGGCGCAATGCCGGCCAGCGATGCGACATTGATGATCTGGCGAGCACCACCCGCTTCTACCATCCGTTCGCCAAAGAAGTGGCAACCATGCACGACACCCATCACGTTGATGTCTAGAACGCGTCGCCACGAATTCACCGGACTCCGCAGGAATGGCCCGATGTAGCCGATTCCAGCGTTGTTGACCAGCACATCGACGGGGCCGGTTTTCGCGTGCACCGAAGCGGCAAAGTCACGCATTGCGGCTTCATCGGCGACATCGACGGCATAGGTCAGGCATTGCACGCCAAGCGCGCGTGCCGCGTCCGCCGTGCTTTCCAGCAAGGCAGGATTGATGTCGGATATCACCAGGTTGGCGCCCTGGCGCGCGAACGCCAGCGCCGTTGCACGGCCAATGCCGGAGGCTGCGCCGGTCACCAGCACCTGCTTGCCTTTCAAATGTGGAACTGCCACTGGCTGTCTCCCTCACATGTGGTCATGCCCGTGTTCGCTGCGCCCGGTCGTGCGCCGCGAACATGCACGAGGTTGAATCAGCCCCCGAACGAAGACAGGTCCTTCGGCGTGATGCCGTTGGCCTTGCAGTAGTTCAGGTAACGATCCATCGAAGTCTTCCAGTTCTCGACCGCGATGATGTTGTCCTTGTCGTCGAGGTACAGCAGTTCGCCCACGACGATGTTGAAGGTGATGATGTCCGGGCCTTCCGCATACGCGGCCTGGGGCGTGTGTCGAGTGGATGCGGTCTCGTAGACGACGCTACCGGCATGGGCAACCCAGTCGTGTTCCTTGTACCGCCAGCTACCCTGCACGGTGTAGACGATGACCGTGCCGCTGTGATGGTGACGCGGCATCTCCATGTTGCAGGGCGCCTTCAGCAGCGTAATGGTTTCCCCTTTTACCGGGTCGATCTTGAAGTACTTGATCATCACATCGTTGCTGTATGGCGCAAACGGCATCCACGGGGTGTCGTTGCCATCCAGGCAACCGGTGTTGATGGATTCGAACAGCATGGCCTGTCTCCTTTTGTGTTGCCTCACCCGGGATGGATGGGCTCTTGCTGGTTGCCATTCTGTTGGGTGTGCTTGCGCAAGGCTTGTCATTTTCGGACAGCGCGCTATCATTTTCCGACAACGATCTCTCGCTTCCGCACAGCCCCATTTCCCAAGGTCAACCATTGAAAGCAGCCATCAGTCCGCACGTGCCGGCACGCTATTTCCTGCTGCTGGGCGACTACCTGAAGTCGGCCGGCACGTCGCTGAACGAGCTGTTCGATGCCGCGGGGATTGCGTCGGACCGGATCAACGAGACGGATTTCGGCCTCAACACGCAGCAGGTGGATCGCCTGCTGGCGGAGGCGCTACGCCTGACGGGGCGTAGCGATATCGGGTTCGAGTGGGGGCGGCGCTTCAAACTGAATTCGCACGATATCCTCGGGTACGCAATGCTCTCGTGCCCAAACATCGATCAACTGCTGCGACTGTGTTCCCGCTACTACCGGCTCCTGACCCCCATGTTCAGGATGCAGTACCAACGGACCGGCAATCGCGCGGAAATCATCTACCGGCCGGCACTACCGATGTCCCCGGGAACGCTGGATCTGCTTCAGGAGGTGATTACTGTATCGACGCATCTGCAATGCAAATCGTTGCTGCAGCATTCGTCATCGGTCTACGACATCTACATGTCGATGGAGGCGCCGCCGCATGCGGCCCGCTACCGGGAACTCGCGCCCGCACGCGTGCATTTTGGAGCGTCGTCGTTGCCGGAAGTCCGCATGGTGGCAGAGACCTGGAGCCTGGACGCACCACTGCCGATGGCCGACAAGCACGCGGTGCGGGTGGCGGAGGAGCGCTGCAGGGCGCTGCTGCTGCGGCACAGCGAGCAAGGAAACTGGACCGAATGGGTGGTCATGATGCTGAACGAGGCAGAGGACTGCCAGCCGACGCTGGAAGAACTGGCCCGAATCCTTGGCATTTCCTCGCGTACGCTTGACCGCTACCTGAAGAAGGAGGAAAGCAGTTTCCGCGACCTTGCCATTCAAGTACGCAACAGCCGCGCAAGCAAGCTGCTGCTCGAAGGAACGCTTCCGATATCGCAGATCGCCTACCGGCTTGGCTTCACCGACGTTGCAAACTTCTGCCGGGCATTTCGGCAGGCCAACGGCGTTAGCCCATCCGATTTTCGTAGCGGAAAAGGTAGCTAAGTAGCCGCGGCCTTCACTGGCTTAAGGCGACTGCACCTGCACCGGGGCTCCCGGCTTGCCTGACACCTGCGGGGCGACAACGAGATACCGACGCTTGTCTCCCGCCATGCTCGCACCCGGAGTGACCAGTTGACGAATCTGGCCTAGTGCATTGACGATCGCAGCGCCGGCCGGGTTTGACATGAAGTTTGCGAGGACTTGCACGTTGCCAGTGCCGTCTGCGTTATCGGCCAGTCCAAGCACGTATGCCTGTTTTGGTTGCAGGCCGGTCACTGAGGCCTGAAGAACCTGAACCAGTCCCTGGTCGAACAACGCGACATTGGTAGGCGCATTTGCGGCGTCCGTCGACCTGCCCGATCCCACAGGCAAGAGTGCTACATGGGCACTCTGTCCTGCCAGGCCGAGCGGCTGCAGGTTCTGCGTGCCGTCGCCCTGCGGCACGGCATTCGGTACATAGGCGACAGCCTGTGGCGCCTGGCCAATGGGCACGGTGGCGATGACGGTGTTGGTCATCGTATCGATCGCGGCCATTGCATCGGCATTCTCAAGGCCGACATAGATGCGGCTTCCATCCCCCGACGGCCAGAGTCCGTGCGGCAGGTTGCCCACAGGAATCGTTGCGACCTGCGAAAAGTCATCGGTGCGGAAGACCTTGACTACGTTAAGACCTCCGATTGTCACGTACGCGAACGTGCCCTTGGCGTTATGCGCGATGTTGACATGGTTGGTGATCGGGCCCGTGTCCAGCGTCTTGAGCAACGCGAATGGCGGTCTTGCATCGAACACCTGGACCTTGCCTACGTCCTTGAGCGTGAACCAGACTTGCTTGCCGTCCGGCGTTGCGGCAAGGTCCGGACAGAACGGGCTGGCCTGCTTGACCGTGCCGACGATCTTGTGGTCGGCCACGGAAATCACCTCGGTCTCCGGGTTGAAGGACGAGCATACGTAGCCGTATTTCCCGTCCGGCGAGAAGATCTGCATGCCCGGACCGGCCGGGACTGTCATGCGAGTTTTCTCCTCATACGTCTTCGCGTCGAGTACGGCAACGTAGTTTTCGCCGCGCACGGTTACCCAGACTTCCTTGCCATCAGGCGTGAAGAAAGCCTCGTGAGGCGAGCGGCCCACGTAGCTGACATGCTTGACGGTGTTCGTCTGGGTATCGATAAACGTGACGGAGTTCGATCCGATAGAAACGACCGCCATGGTGCGATGATCCGGCGAGAAGCCCATGCCGTGCACGAGCAACTGGCCCTTGTATAGCGGACTGAAATTGGCCGGTGTCGGGTCGCCAAGACGAATCAGGCCAACCAGCTTGTTGTCGGCGGGATCGATCACCGACACCGTGTTCGAGAACTGCTCGGCAGCGTAGACTCGATCGTGGTGGCTAACCGGGACATCGGGGTCGGATAGCGATCCCGGTGCCTGTCCGGCCCAGGCAAGTTGCGCTGCGGCCAGCGTAGCCGTTGATAACGCGAGGATCAAAGCCGTTGTGCGTGTCATCGCTGGTTCTCCTGCGTGTGGTGGCGCATATCCATCTGCATTCCCGGCTGTTGCTGGGTGGGAGCGGGCGTTGGCGGCGGCAAAGGCTGCCCAAGCGCGAGACGCATGGCAGCGATTTCCTGCTGCTGTTCAACCACGATCTCTTGTGCGATGCGGCGCAATCGTTCGTCGTGTCCATAGCGCAGTTCAGCCAGTGCCATGTCGATCGCGCCTTGATGATGAGGCACCATCATCGCAACGAAATCGCGATCGACATCGCCCGTTGGCTTCACGGACATGCCCTTCATCATCTTTGTCATGGCGGCGTCGTTCTCCGCCATGAATGGCCCTTCGTCGGCAACGGCGGTTTGCGAACCCGCAGCCAGGACGGGCGAAAAGCAAAGCGCCGAACTCGCTGTGACGATGGTCAGGATTGGCGGCAAGGTACGAAGCGGGATTCGCATGACGATTCTCCAGTCAAGTCGTTCGCTCGGCTCGACTTGCGAATGGGCGCTGCGCATCGTCGGCCGGCGCCCCCGCCTCCCAAAGGACCGACGAGCGGGATGACGCCTAAGAATAGGTGAAAACCAGGCGAACTCATCATGAGTTGGGGTTGTGCCTGCTTCTCCAATGTCCGCACGGGCGCTAAGCTTTTGATACACCACACGCGAGAAAATCCCCAATGCCTGACCGTCTTCTGAAATCACCACGCTTGTCACACCCCGCCGTGCTTGCTCTGGCGATCTCCGTCACGACAGGTTTGCTCGTGGCTTGCGCAGCCAACCCGCCCGGCCAGTCGGCCAAGGTGCCTGAACTGCGCCCCGGCGTTCCCGCTGGCTACCTGTCCCCGGAAGCCCGCCCCGACAGCCTGGCGCTGTTGCCGCAACCGCCGGCGGCCGATTCGGCGGCCTTCGCGTTGGACAAGGACACGGCAAAGCTGGCCCAGACGCAGTGGGCGAAGTCCGGCTCGGCGCGCTGGAAGCAGGCGCAATTGGACGCGGACCTTAGCTTCCCGGCAGCGGCAGGCACCTTCTCCTGCGCGCTGAATGCACCCATCAACGAAGCGCAGACGCCGCGTTTGTACATGCTGCTGCGGCGGACGCTGGTAGATGCGGGCCTGGCGACCTACCGCGCAAAGGACCGCTACAACCGCACTCGCCCGTTTGTAGTCACGCACACGTCGTCGTGCACGCCGGCCGAAGAAGCCAAGCTGGCCAAGGACGGGTCCTACCCGTCCGGCCATAGCGCCGCCGGGTGGGCATGGGCACTGGTGTTGACCGAGATCGCTCCCGATCGCACAGACGCCATCCTGAAACGCGGCCGTGCCTTCGGGCAAAGCCGCGTGGCCTGCAACGTGCACTGGCAGAGCGACGTCAATGAAGGCCGCATGGTGGCGGCGGCCACTGTGGCCCGGCTGCATGCCGACACGGTTTTCGAGGCCGATCTGGCGGCAGCACGCGACGAGTTGGCCAAGGTTCGCGCCCAAGGGCTGCCGCCGAATCGGGACTGCGCCGCAGAAGCCGCCGCACTGGCGACGAGCCCGTGAGGTGTCGGCTAACGGACGCCGGCGTCGGTTGGCGCCGGCCGAGCCATCGCCCCATCTGCTGGTGCGATAGGTCTCAGTTCCCCGGATGAATTGGCCAACACCAACGCCGGCGCGTGCCACAATCTTCGTGCACTCCACAATAACCACCGGGGGGTAGGCGCATGTCCATCAAGCTCCGATACATCGCCATTGCGGCGGCCTTGTCATGGGCCGGATCTGCCAACGCCTCGATGAAGGTTGGCGACTTCCTGGAAATGGAGAAAGACCCGCAATCCAGGCCATACGCTGCCCTGTACATCGACGCCTACATGCAGGCCCTTACCGTGGCAAACGGGACCCTGCGTTTCCGGGGGCAGGCGGCTTTCTTTTGCCCGCCAGGCACGATCACACTGGGCGGCGACAATGCGCGAAATGCTGTAAAAACCGCACTTAAAAATGGGAGTGCCAAGGAGTCTGATGACATTGGCATCATCCTCCTGAAGGAATTGCAGTCGGCATTCCCCTGCCAGTGAATCGCCATCACGTGGCCAACGGCGGGAAGCCTCCATCGCGTCGAACCTCATTGGGCGTTCGCCCGGTCCAGCGTTTGAACGCGTGCCGGAATCCCACCGCGTCACTGAAGCCCAACGCCAGGCCAATGTCCTCGGTGCTGAGCGAAGTGGTGGTCAGGTAATCAACGGCGAGCGCCTTTCTGACGCTGGTCAGCAAATCGCTATACGAAGTGCCTTCGCCCTCCAGCTTGCGACGAAGCGTGCGGGAGGTCATGCCCAGGCTTTCGGCAATCTGCTCGATCTCGGGGAATCGCCCGGGCGTGCGGGTGAGTTCCTGAAAGACCCGGCGGGTGATTCCCGCCTGCCAGCGGAACGACTCCAGCAGGCGAGAGCAATGCGCGGACATTTGCGCTGCCGTGATCGGATTGGCCAGTTGCGGCGCCCGAGACAGCCAGGCTGCGGGGTAGCTCAACGCGTTCTGCGGCTGCCCGAACGCGAGCGGGCATTCAAGCGCCTCCGCCAGTGCAGCCGCGTGAGGCGGCTCGGCCCGCGTGAACATGGCGCTGGCCGGTACACACCAGGCGCCCATCACATCCTTGATCATGGTGACGTGCACGGCGAACTGCATCTCGATCAGAAAGTGGTACAGCGATTCGTCCACGCCTGGCCGCGAACTCGCAGCATGGCCCGGAAATACCCATGAAGCCATGCCGTCCTGCTCGATCCAGCGGATTTCGAGCATGCCATTGGCAAGCTGGTGGTACTTGACCGCCGCGTCGAACGCTTGCGCCATGGCCTCCGAACACAGCAGCGCGTAGCCGTACATGCCATAGCTCGACACATGCAGCCGGCTCCCGACCTTTACGCCGAGGTCCGGCTTGCCGCGCAGCTGGATCACGTTGCGCGCTGCGGTCAGGAACTGATGCGGCGATGTCAGGGTAAAGGGGTTGGCAATGGCAGCAACGTCAAGGCCGGTCCCCGCCAGTACTGCGGCAGGCTCCAGCCCCGCTTCGGAACTTACCGCCAGCAGGGCGGCCAGCTTGGCCGGTGAAAAGCGCCTTTCCTGCAAGTCGATGGCTGCCGAGGCGTGCGCGAGCCGATTGCCCAGGTGTCGGGCCGATGATTCTTCCGTCATATCGCCCTGCCGCATGGCACTGCCCTTTGTCCGAAAAGATACCGATTTTGCCCCGGACGCCCGGTTGCCGCCACCCATATCAAGCCTGGCGCCAGGCTGGCGATACTCGGTCACGCGCGCGGCGCCGCGCGGATCGAACCTTGGCAACGGGTCTTATATACCCGCTGTCTCAGGAATCACTTGTCCGTTTTGATCATGGTTTCGACCGCGCCGATCATTTGCAAGCCCGGGCCTGTCATTCATAGTCTCGCGACAAAATCTGCGTCAGCACGTGTCGCCGAGCCGTCCTGGGAGGTTGCCTGTGCCCTGACGCCATTCGTTATCGGAGACCCCAAATGAGCAACAGGCACTGGACACTATCGTATGGCTCGATCCCGGTAGAGATCGATGCCGATCGCTACCCGTCCGTGAACGCGATACTGGAAGCCGCCATGCGGCAGTTCGCAGACAAGCCAGCCTTCCATTCTTTCGGGCAGACGCTGACGTACGCCGATGTCGATCGCCAGTCGTCCGCGCTGGCGGCCTATCTGCAGCAGGTGGCAGGCGTCAGGAAAGGCGACCGTGTCGCGGTAATGCTGCCCAACCTGCTGGCGTTTCCGCTTGCCTTCATCGCCGCCACGAAAGCCGGCGGCGTGCTGGTGAACGTCAATCCACAGTACACCGCCCGGGAACTTGAGCACCAGCTTAACGACGCGGGTGTCGAGACAATCGTGGTCTACAACGGCGCTACGCCCACGCTGGCGGAGGTGCTGGGCAAGACGAGCGTCAGGACGGTGATCACGGTCAACGTTGGCGATGGCGGTGGCGAAACGCTCCCGGGGCCCGCAGTCTGTGAGTCGCTGCGTCATGCAACGACGCTGCCGGCGGCCATCGCGCAAGGCGCGACGCTCACCTTCGATCCCGTGGCCGTGAGCGGCACGGACCTGCTGTGCCTGCAATACACGGGTGGAACAACTGGCCTCTCCAAGGGCGCCGCGCTGACACACCGCAATCTTGTCGCCAATGTCGAGCAGTTCAAGGCCTTCATGCCGGACGCACTGCGGCCGGGTGAGGATGTCATCGTTACCGCGATCCCGCTGTATCACATCTTTGCGCTGATGGTGAACTTCCTCACCGGATTTTCCGCCGGCGCCGAGAACTGGCTGGTAGCGAATCCGCGGGACATGGACGGACTCATTGACACACTGAAGGCGGCACGGCCGACGATCTTCGCTGGCGTCAACACGCTGTACGCCGGCCTGGCCGCGCACCCCCGCCTGACGGAGGTGGACTGGTCGCGGCTGAAGCTGTCGGCCGGCGGCGGCGCGGCAGTGATCGACGTGGTCTCCGAGCGATGGAAGGCCGTGACGGGCAGTTTTATTCGCGAGGGCTACGGGTTGTCGGAAACGTCCCCCGTCGTGTCGTTCAACCCGCAGTTCACCAGCGTCTTTACCGGGACCACCGGCCTGCCCGTGCCGTCGACCGATGTGAAACTGCTTGACGATCAGGACAACGAAGTCGGCATCGGGGCGTCCGGTGAAATCTGCGTCAAGGGGCCGCAGGTGATGGTCGGATACTGGAACAAGCCGGAGGCCAATGCGAAGGCGTTCACCGCGGACGGCTACTTCCGCACTGGCGATGTCGGCGTCTTCGACGCGCAAGGCTTGTTGCGGATCGTCGACCGCAAGAAGGACATGATCATCGTCTCCGGCTTCAACGTCTACCCGAATGAGGTGGAGGCGTTTGCCAGCACCTGCCCCGGTGTGGCCGAGTGCGCGTGCGTTGGGGTGCCAGATGAACGGACCGGCGAAGCGGTCAGGCTGTATGTGGTCAAGGTACCCGGCGCCGACGTGACCGAGGAAGCGCTGATGGCTCACTGTCGAGCCGGCATGGCAGCCTACAAGGTGCCCAGGATCATCAGCTTCGTCGATGCGCTGCCAAAGTCTGCCGTCGGCAAGATCCTTCGGCGCTCGCTTCGCCAAACCGACTGACCGCCGCTGCGGTGTGGCTTCCACGCTGTCACCTTGCCGTCACCTATCCCGGCCGGGGGCCGGGAGAATCACTCTGAAACGGCTCGCCGTCAGTCCCCGGCGAGCCGTTTCATCTCCAGAGCCTCGCGACGTTGCATAATCCTCCTCGAATCCAACGGAATGGAAGTGCGTTCATGACCATGAAGACCGATGAAGAGGTGCAGGCCGAGATCAACGCGTTGAAGGAACTGCAACCAAAACTCCCGCTGCGCGCCCGTCAGGCAATTGACGCCGCGCTGATGGTTCTGGAGGGGCGGCTGTCGCACGACAACGTGTATGACATGTTCGAGGAAGGCAGCGAGGAGTTCGAGGACGCGTTTGCCGCGCGCATGTGGCGCGACGGTACTTCCGGCAGCGATTCGCTGTCGGCGCTGTACCGCGAACTGATCTAGCGGCCACTACTGCGGCTTGAAGAACATGGCGAGGGTGCGCTCGTCAGTGCGGGGCACATAGACAATGCCCTTCTGCGTGGCCCAGGTGGTCACCTGCATATGGATCGGGACCACGCCGCCATCGTTGACGGCAATCTCGGTCGCCTCCTGAAGCAGCCTGGAGCGCTCGTTGTCATCCACGGTGCCGAGCGCTTTCTCCAGCACCACATCCATCTTGGGATTGCAGTATTCGCCCCAGTTGTAGGTCCCGAAGCCTTTCTTGTTGTCTTCGCAGGCCAGCAACGCGCGCAGCGGCGAGCTGACTTCTCCGGTCTGCGCGCCCCAGCCGGATAGCCCGAACGACCATTCGTGCTTGATGCCCTTGGACGAATAGGTGGCCATCGGCAGCGCCACGACCTTGGTGGCCAGGCCGACACGCGTGAGGTTCTGCGCAATGGTCTCGGCAATCTTCTCGTCGTTGATATAGCGGTTGTTCGGCGTATGGAGCGTCAGGCCGAAGCCGTTGGGGTACCCCGCCTCGGCCAGCAGTTTCCTGGCTCCCTCCGGGTCATACTTGACCGTTTTCAGGTTCGGGTCATAGCCGAACAGCGTGGACGGCACCAGGTTGTTGGTCGGCTCCGACAAACCGTCCATCAGGCGGTCCTTGATGCCCTCCCGGTTGATGGCCATGCTGATGGCATTGCGCACGCGCGGGTCCTTCAGCGGGTTCTTGTCCATCGGCTGGCCGTCCCGGGTGGTCACGTAGGGCGACTTGTCACGCTTGGCATCGAAGAACAGATAGATCACGCGGTGCGAGATCTTGGAGAAGAACGACAGCCTGGGATCGCTGCGCACCTTGGGCAGGTCGGGCGGAGGCACGTTCTCGATGGCCTGCACGTCGCCAGAGAGCAGCGCGGCCAGCCGCGTGGCCGGATTCGGAATGAAGCGTATCGTGACTTTTTCCCACGGCGGCTTGGGCCCCCAGTAGTCGTTGTTGCGCACCATCTCGACCCGGTCGTCGCGTGCATAGCTGACGAACTTGTACGGTCCCGTGCCGATCATCCCCTTGCCCTGTGCAAAATCGTCAGAGGCAAGTCCTTGTGTGGCCTTCTTCTCCACAATAAAGATCGCTGCGAGGTCGCTCAACATCAGCGGGTACGGCTGGGCGGTGGTGAGCTGGATGGTGTATTTGTCGATCACCTTCTTGCTGACAATCGACTTGGTATAGACGTCGTACTTGCCGGGGCTGTTCTGGATGGTGGCGGGTCGGTCCAGCGACCAGACAACGTCCTCGGTAGTCAGCTCCGAGCCATCATGGAACTTCACGCCCTTGCGGAGCCTGAATTCCCATGTCAGGTCGTTGACCTGCTTCCAGGACTCGGCAAGACCCGGGATGACGCGGCTGTCCGCGTCCCGCATCGTCAGCGTATCGAACATATGCTGGGCCACGTTGTAGTTCGCATAAGCGAGGTAGAAGTGCGGGTCCATGGAGGTCGGCGCCGTACTCATGGCCATCTTGAAGTCCGCGGCCTGTGCCGGGCCGGCCAGCGCAAGGCTCATCAGCCCTGCCGCAGCAATGGCACCAAATGCCTTCTTGAGTGTGCGAAGGAACATCGCGTTGTCTCCCTGAAAGACATTCGGACGGATCTGCGATTGCTGGATTGCTGGATTGCTGGATTGCTGCAGGCGCGCATCTTCATCAAAGCCACGCCTTTGGCAAGATTTTGCGAGAGTCGCCAAAAAGTGCAAATTCGCATCGTGCGCTAGAACACACAACGGCAGAACTGTTGTGCGTTTGGCAATGAAGATTTCTGCTATGGCGGAGCTGGATGATGCGAGGGAAGGGGGCGCATTCGCCCCCTATGCGTCATGGGCGTGCAGGCGGGCCGCGGCACGCGTCAGCGCGAGGAGACCTTCAGACTGTCATGGATCGAGCGCACGCCGTCCACACTGCGTATCGTCTCGAGCGCAACGTCGTGTTGCTGCTTGCTGGGCACTGTGCCACTGACATTGACAATGCCGTCCCTGGTCTTGACGTGGACGTCTTCCGTGGACTTCAAGTCCTTCATGGACAGCAGCAACTTGGTCTTGATCGTGGTGGTGATGGCGCTATCGCTCACGGCTTCTGTAGCGTTCTCAGCACGCATGCTCGTGGCCGATTTTGCCGGCGCGTTGGTCGGGTTGTCGTTCGCGGCAACGCGCACAACGCCTCCGCCACCCAGTGCAAGCACTCCGCCGGTTGCCACTGTCAGCGTTGCAGCCAGGAAGGCCTTCCGGACAGCATGCAAGGTCTTGCGGGTCGTTCGCATGGCGCTCTCCCACTCTCCTCTATGGAGTCGTTCTTCTTGTGTTGTAGGTCGACGGCATTGATCCAGATGTCGGACGATCTCCTATTCTGCGAAGCCATGCGCAGTCTTAACCGATAGGTACCTGCGAAAAAGAGCCGCGGCCTGATGGTCGCGGCGAATGGGGGGATATACGAAAGGAGTCCACTTGATTTTCGTCTTATCCCCTGTGTCCTGGTGTCTCACTGGTGACTTACGCAGCGAGTGAGCGAGGATGTATGCCTCTGTTCTATGCGCGATCAGGCGAGTGCGATGTAGGACGTTTTCCTATTCTTGGGGCGGCGGGCAGTAGATTCACAGAATGGACGCGCGTGGGTGGAGGCGCGAATGAAGTCGCAAGAGGAACTGCTTGCGGGGAAACGGAGTGGACCGAAGACGTACTTCAGGCGGTGGGCGCGTGCGGATCGCGCCCACCGCAAATGTCCGTTGGCAGGGCGCTCTATCGTCCGATTTATTCCGACCAGGTAGAGTCGACTTCCCGCAGCAGATGACCACTGAGGATGTAGTCACCGAGCCTGGCGGCTTTCGCTTCGAGCGCCTCAAGTTCGCGTGCCGGCATGTTGCCCAATTCAAACTGGCAGAACAGGTTGCGCTGGCGGGTCGTCATCTTCTGCCGCTTCAAACCGGCAGCGAGCGCGGCAGGCGATCTGACGGCAATGCTTTCATGTCCGCGATACGCCACCCGGACGCCAGCCTCTTCGCCAAGGCGCCCTAGCTCGGGGGCGTCCTGCCAGGCGGTTTCGTAGTCGAGCTCTATCAGTCCAACGCCGGCGGCCTTGAGAAGATGAATTGCTTCGCCTTTGGTCGTAGCCCGTGCTGTTGTCATTTTCCTGCCCCCGTTTGAATGCCCGAATTTCCGTGTTTTGACCCGTCAATTGGAATTTTCTGGCATGTGCCACCAGTTATTCGCTTTCTGCCATGCCGCCCGGCGAATGCACATCCACCATTTGGATGAGCAAGGCGCAAGTAATTCTCACGTCACGTCATTGACCGAGGCCACTTTTGGCGATCTGCTGCTCCACGAACTGGGCGAATAGCGCGTGCAGACGCGTGGTTGGATGAAGATCGTCAGCAAAGATGTACGTCTGGTCGGCATTGCTCGTCACATAGGTAGGCGGCGAGCATAGCAATGCCGTGTCATCGGGCGTTTTCGCGGGATCACACGCCGCGGCAGTGTTGGACACGACGAAGCCATTGGCGCCAAAGTTGGCGATGATCTGGTTCTCCCAGGTGTAGGAATCGATCTGGATGACCTTGCCTTGCACGCCGTTGGCCTGCAAGGCGGCGTTAAGACTATTGTTGAACAGCTGCGATAGCTGGGTCAGGTTTGCCCCGCCATCGGACGAGTTGATGCCCTTGGGCGACAAGCCGATATTCGGAACGTTGACCAGCACGACATGGGTGGCGCCGTTCTGCACAATTTGTGCGACGATCTGCGCCAAGGTGGTTGCAGCGGTCTGCACGATCGGCGCGGCGGCAGGCAGGGCACCGGCGCGAAGCACGTCGTTGGCGCCCGCCCAGACCAATACCAGTTGACCGGCGTTGAAGCTCCCGTGAGTGCCCAGGTAGCTGGATACCTGCTGATTGACGGGCATTTCGACATTGCCGATCACATCGGTAAGGAAGTCGTACAGGTTGGCCGGTGTCGCGACCGTGGCGCCGCCCTCGGCATAGCCAAGGCCGCCTTGCGCGCTCAACTTGTGTGTGATGTCGATTGTGAACGCCGCACTTAGCGTATCGCCGTAGTACTGGGCGACGTCCTGCGTCCACACCTGCCCGGGATTGGTCGTGAAACGTCCGCCGCCCACTGCACTCGCAATCGGCGCGAAGGTTCCGACGTCAGACAGGCTGTCGCCAAACGAGACCACTTGCAGATGGATGCCGCCTGCGGGTGCGGGTGTGCCGCCTCCGCTACCCTCGCCGCCGCCGCCACCACCGCCGCATGCGGAAAGCAACGCAATCAGCACGGCGGAAACTGCCGCACATACCTTGTGATGGAATCCACGCATGGCCGCTTCTCCTTACCGGCATCGGGGTTGCCGGACGTACGTGGCAGGGGTCCAATGAAGAGAACCATAGTCTAGGCGACGGCATTCAATTGCGATGTCGGGCAGCCTCCTACCTTCGTGCGAACGATCCTGCGAACTGGTCACACCGTGTTCTGCGGCGGGCAACGTGAGCAAGGCGAGCGAAGAGCGGGCCCTCGGCAGGGGTTGGCGAGGGCCCGAAGCGGTACAGCTATCCCCCAGTGTTCATATGGCTGCCGTGGAATCAGGACGTAGTGGCGCTGGAGCAGGTCTGTCGTGGGGACGTGACACTTGGGTCGGAAGCTACTGCGCAGGCGCGGCCTTGCGTGCCGCCAGCAACTTCTGGATTTCGGCTTCCGTTTCCTCGTACCGACCCTCGCCATAGTGCTGGTAGACGATGCGGCCGTCGGCGTCGATCAGGTATGTGGCGGGCCAGTACTGGTTTCGAAACGCTGACCATGTGCCGTACATGTTGTCCTGCGCCACCGGATACCGGATATCGAACCGCTTGAGCGCGGCCTGCACATTGGCCGTCGATTTCTCGAACGGGAATTCGGGTGTATGCACGCCTACCACTACAAGGCCCTGGTCCTTGTATTTTTCGTACCACTGCTTTACGTACGGCAGCGTGTTCACGCAATTGATGCACGAGTACGTCCAGAAATCCACCAACACCACCTTGCCGCGCAGTTGCTGCATCGTAAGCGGCTCGGAGTTCAGCCAGCGTTCGATGTTCGTGAATTCCGGTGCCTTGCCCTGATCGCCCACCTTGGAGCTATCGGCGAAGGCACCCGTGCCGAAGGTATAGATGGCAGCGATGCCTGCGGCCGCCAGGACGCCGCGAATGAGGTAGCGCATGATGGAGAGTCAGCGAGGAAGCGAAGTTGGAGGAAGTGTCCCTCGTTCGCCATGGCGGACGAGGGACGTCGGGTTCAGACCAGCACGGTTTCGATATCGATGTTGCCGTGCAGTGCCTTCGAATACGGACACGTACGGTGCGCGCTGTCCACCAGCGACTGGGCCACTTCACGGTCGATGCCAGGGATATGCACGCGCAGCCGTGCCTGCAGGAAGTACTCGATGCCGGCCGTGCCAAGGTCCACTTCCGCATTCACCGACAGGTCGTCCGGCAGCTTGATTTTCTGCTTGCCCGCGGCCAGCCCGATGGCGCCGATGAAACAGGCGGACCAGCCAGCGGCCAGCAGCTGTTCCGGGTTGGTACCTTGCCCGTTGCTGCCCGGTGACGACAGCGCGATATCGAGCCTGCCGTCGTCGCTGCGCGCCGAGCCATTACGGCCGCCAGACGTGATATGGACCTTGCCGGTGTAGAGGACTTTTTCGATGCGGGTCATGATGCTTTTCTTTTCAAGTTTGATTGGTGTTTGACGATTGGTGTTCGACTGCAGAATTGCGATGCCTGGGCGAGGCTCCGTTCTCAGGCGTAGGCGCCATCGAGGTACGGATCGACCGAGCGGGACGGTTCGGCCGACACGCCGGTGCGGTCCATGCCTGCGACGGTGTGGGCGCCATCGAGGTACGAGCTGCGCTGGTCCTGTACGGAACGGGCGGCTTCGCTGAACACATCGCGGGAATCCTGAACCGAGCGGGCACCTTCGCTGAATACGTCGCGGGAGTCCTGGACGGTGCGGGCGCCATCCGCATACGGGTCACGGGCACCGAGCACGGAAGCTTGCGCGCCAACAGCGGCGGCAGCGAGGGCGACGGCGAGGACGAGGCGGGTGGTGAAGGTCTTGGACATGATCGATTTCCTTTGCGTTGAATGACGTTGCGTGGTTTGCGGTTTGTGTTGCCAGGAAGCTGAAGCAGCGTTTTCGCGTTGTCTGTTGTGCGTTGCGCTGCCACGGAACGTATTTAAGGCGTCCGACGTATCGCGCCCGTAGCACGTTTGGGGTGCTTATGTCAGGCCACGTATCGGCGCGATGGCCTGATACACAGGCATACAAAAAGGGGAAGGAGGTGGCGGCGAAGCCGCTTTGGGGCCGGAGGTCAGGGAGTGCGGGAAGGGCAGCGCGCGGCGGCGCCAAAAACGAAATGGCCGCACCAGAAGCGGCGCGGCCATCAGGGGAACAACATCAAGGACCGGTCAGCAGAGACCGATCAGCAGGAGCCGCAGCGGCCAAATGTGGCCGGGAGGATATCGGGTGGTCAGCCGATGCGGATCTCGGCCACCAGCCCGCCGCCTTCGCGATTTCGCAGCTTCAGCGTGCCACCCACGGTCAGGGCAAGCTGATGTGCGATGGCCAGGCCCAGGCCCGTGCCGCCGGTTTCGCGGTTGCGCGACTCTTCCAGCCTGACAAACGGCTGCAGTACGGCTTCGAGCTTGTCTTCTGGGATGCCGGCGCCACGGTCCATCACATCGATGACCACGACGTTCCGATCGCGGCGCACGCTCAGCTCGGCGGCGCCTCCGCCGTACTTGATGGCGTTGTCGATCAGGTTGGTCAGTACGCGCCGTAACGCATTGGGCTGCGTGACAAGCGCGCCGCCGGCGTTCTCCACGATCGATACGTTCTTGCCGGTGTCCTGGTAGTCGTAGACCAGGCTTTCGATCAAAGACCCGAGGTCGATCCGGGATGCCTTCTCGCCCTCTCCGCTCGCGGTGCGCGCGTAGGCCAACCCTTCCTTCACCAGTGTCTGGATTTCGGTCAGGTCGCTCACCATCTTGCGCCTTTCCTCGGAATCCTCGGCCAGCTCGGCGCGCAGCTTCATCCGCGTGATCGGCGTCTGCAAGTCGTGGGAGATGGCCGCCAGGATCTGCACGCGCTCCGCGACGAAATGCGCGATCCGGTCGCTCATTGCATTGAAGGCCCGTGCCGCGCGTGCCAGTTCGGTCGGCCCGTTTTCGTCGAGCGGCGGCGATTTGGCGTTCGGGTTGAGCGCTTCGGCAGCATCGGCAAGCGCCACCAGCGGACGGATGGCCAGCCGCACGGCAAGCCAGCAGCACACGATCAGCATCAGCAACTGCAGTACGAGCACATAGGGCAGCCACTGTGCGATTGGCGTCATGCGTGGATGCACGTCGATGGTCAGCGGGCTGCCGTCGCTCAGCGTCAGGTGGGCCTGCACGCGCTTGCCGTCGCCGGGGATCGACTCCACCGTGACTGGAAACCGGCCGCCACTGGCTTCCATGATGCGGTCCGCGATGTCCCTGCCGCGCTCGCTCATTTCAGGCACGCCCGGCAAGCCCGGCCCCAGGATGTACTGGTAGTTGCCGCGATTCACGCGCGGCAGCCACTGCGGCCGTTCGGCGGCGGGCACCCGGTCCAGGATCGCCACCGAGGTGGACACGTCCGTTTCCAGCGTACCCAGCATCACCTGCCGGGCCGACATATAGCGTTCCGAGAACAGCACCGCGAACGACATCAGATGGGCGACGATCATGCCGCCCAGCAGGATCAGCAACAGCCTTGACCCGAGCGTGTGCGGCCATTGCCAGCGCCAGTGCCGAGTGCTCACAACCGCGCCTCCCTGATCTCCACGGGCATTGCGAACACATACCCCTCATTGCGCACGGTCTTGATATACGCTGGCTCGCGCGCATCGTCATTCAGGCGCTGGCGCAGGCGGCTGACCAGCAGATCGACCGAGCGCTCGAATATTTCCGCCTCGCGGCCTTGTGTCAGGTTGAGCAACTGGTCGCGATTAAGCACGCGTTGCGGATGATCGACAAACACGCGAAGCAGCCGGTATTCCGCGCCGCTCAGCGCGGAGATGGTGCCTTCCCGGTCGATCAGGTGGCGCGCGGTGGTGTCCAGTTGCCAGTCGCCAAACGCCAGGATCTGGCCCGCTTCGGTGATCTGCAGATTGGGCGGGAGCATGCGCGTGCGGCGCAGCACGGCCTTGATGCGAGCCAGCAACTCGCGGGCGGCGAACGGCTTGGTCAGGTAGTCGTCGGCACCCATTTCCAGGCCGATGATGCGGTCGGTCTCGTCGTCGCGCGCGGTCAGCATCAGGACAGGCGTGGCCTTGTGCTTGCCGGCGCGCAGTTCGCGGCACAGTACCAGGCCGTCGTCGCCGGGCATCATGATGTCCAGCACGATCAGGTCAACGGTATTGGCTTCCAGGAACTGGCGCATATGGCGGCCGTCGGGTGCCATGGTCACGCGCAGACCGTTCTTGGTCAGGTATGACGAGACAAGCTCTCGGATCTCCCGGTCGTCGTCGACGATCAGGACATGGTCTACATGCGCTTCCATCAGTGTCACCCCTGGAAAATAGTAGTTGTCGGAAAGTGGATGATCCGGCTGTTGATGGGATTGTATGGGGGTTGGCGCGTCTCCGTGTATCGCAATGTATCTGGCCGCGTCTGGCCGACAGAGCGGTACAACTCTACCGCCTCTACGACATATTCACGGTAGATGCCGGGCGCCAAATCGGGGGCATCCAAGAACGCTGGCCAGCCTGTTGGCCAGCCTGTCGACCAAAAGACGACCAAAAGGACCCCGATCATGACACTGCTGATCCTCGCCTACCTGGGTGGCGCACTCACCATCCTGAGCCCCTGCATCCTGCCCGTGCTGCCGTTCGTGCTCAGCCGCAGCGGCCAGCCATTCCTGCGCGGCCGGCTGCCGATGCTGGCCGGCATGGCGCTGACATTTGCCGTCGTGGCCACGCTGGCGTCCGTCGGCGGCGCCTGGGCCGTGCGCGCCAATGAATATGGCCGCTACGCCGCACTGGCGCTGCTGGCGGTGTTCGGGTTGTCGCTGCTGGTGCCAAAGCTGGCCGATACGCTGACGCGCCCGGTGGTGGCGCTGGGCAACCGGCTGGCTGGAAACGGAAACGGCGGCGGCGCGGACGCTTCGCCGTGGGCATCGCTGTTGCTGGGGGTGGCCACTGGCATGTTGTGGGCCCCGTGCGCGGGCCCGATCCTCGGTATCGTGCTGACCACGGCCGCACTGCAAGGCGCCAGTGTGCAGGGCTCGCTGCTGCTGGTGGCCTATGCCGCGGGCGCGGCCACGTCTCTGGCGGCGGCGCTGGGTATCGGCGGCCGCGTGTTCGCGGCGATGAAGCGTTCGATGGGCGCGGGCGAATGGCTGCGCCGCGGACTGGGGGTGGGCGTGCTCGGCGGCGCGGCTGCAATCGCCGTCGGCGCCGACGTCGGCTTGCTGGCACGCCTGTCCACGGGCGGCCCGGCGCGGCTGGAACAGGCGCTGATCGATCGGCTGCACAAGCCCGCGCCCGCCATGCAGGCCGCCAACAATGCTCAACCGGCCGAGGCGCCGATGCTGCTGGCAGCCAATGACACCAGCGTCGGCTTTCCGATCCGCTTGCCCGTGGAAGGCCAGTTGCCGCCGCTGGACGGCGCCGTGAAGTGGTTCAACACGGGCCCCAACGCCGCCCCGGTTTCGCGCGACCAGCTGCAGGGCAAGGTCACGCTGGTCTATTTCTGGACATATTCGTGCATCAACTGCATCCGCACGCTGCCGTACCTGCGCGCATGGGCAGACAAGTACAAGGACCAGGGGCTGACCGTGGTTGGCGTGCACACGCCCGAGTTCGCATTCGAGAAGAATCCGGAGAACGTGCGCCGCGCAGTCGGCGACTTCAAGATCGGCTTCCCGGTGGCTGTCGATAGCGATTACCACATCTGGCGCGCATTCAACAACAATTACTGGCCCGCCGCGTATTTCGTGGATGCGCGCGGCAATATCCGCCATCACCAGTTCGGCGAAGGCGACTATGCGAACTCGGAGCGCGTGATTCAGACGCTGCTGGCCGAAGCGGGCCGTCCATCCGCATCGCACGATGTGGTGGTACCGGACGCACAGGGCGCGCAAGCGGCTCCGGACCTGCGTAACGTGCGCTCCGGCGAGACCTACATTGGCTACGACCAGGCGACCAACTTCGCGTCGCCGGGCGGTATCCAGGAGGATGGGTCGCGCGCCTACGCCGTTGGCGCGCTGCATCTGAACGGCTGGGGCCTGCAAGGCCAGTGGACCGTGGGCGCCGAGCAGGCCACGCTTGACCGTGCCGATGGCAGCATCGTGTATCGCTTCCACGCACGCGACCTGCACCTTGTGCTCGGGCCCGCCGCCGATGGCCGCGCCGTGCGCTTCGTGGTGAAGGTCGACGGCAAGGCCCCTGGCGACAGCCACGGTGCGGATACCGACGCCGCCGGCAATGGTGCCGTTACCCAGACGCGGCTCTACCAGCTGGTGAGGCAGGCCGGCACGATTGGCGAACACACGTTCGAGATCCGCTTCCTGGACGCCGGCACCCACGCCTACGCCTTTACGTTCGGTTGATTTGGAGATGGCAGGCGCCGAATGGACCGAATGGCCTGCGCTTGCGTGCCGCTTCTTCACTACACTGCCAAGTAGCGCGCCCGGTGCATGGTCGGCAAGGATTCGGCAAGTGCAGTACAAGATGCAACGCCGGGGCGCAATAGCGGGTGAGGGCGGGCGAAGGCGGGTGTGGGCATGACGCGCCCCCCGGCGGGAGGCAGCTATGGACGACAAGAATGCGAAGCCCGTGGCCCTGGCGTTGCAGGGTGGCGGCATGCACGGCGCCTTCACGTGGGGTGTCATAGACCGCCTGCTGGAAGACGGCAGGCTCGCCATCGAAGGCGTCAGCGCCACAAGCGCGGGTGCCATGAACGCTGTCGTGCTGGCCAATGGCCTGTTGCGGGGCGGAGAGGCAGGCGCGCGGCAGGCGCTGCACGACTTCTGGTTTGCCATCGCCCAGTCGGCGGAGCGGTACAGCCCTTTCCGCTGGATGCCATGGCTGAAGGGGACGCATAGCTTCGGCCTGAACTATTCGCCGTTGTATGCGATGGCCGACATGGCCCTGCGCGTGCTTTCCCCGTACCAGTTCAATCCCTACAACATGAACCCGCTGCGGGACGTACTGGAGCGGCAGGTCGATTTCGACGCATTGCGCAAGCAGTGCCCGATCCGCCTGTTCCTGTGTGCGACGAATGTCGAGACCGGCAGGATTCGTCTCTTCTCGGGCGCGGACCTGTGCGCGGAGGCGGTGCTGGCGTCAGCGTGCCTGCCAACGCTGTTCCAGGCGGTGGCAATCGAAGGGCAGTACTACTGGGATGGCGGCTATGTCGGCAATCCGGCCATCTTCCCGCTGATCTATGAATGCGCCACGCGTGATGTCGTGATCGTGCATATCAATCCGATCGTACGGCGGGGGGTGCCCACCACGGCTGCGGATATCCTCAACCGCCTCAATGAAGTCAGCTTTAATTCGTCCCTGATGCGCGAGATGCGCGCGATTGCCTTCGTGACCGCGTTGATTCAGCAGGGCAGGGTGGAGCGCGGCGACATGAAGGAGATGCTGATCCACTCGGTCCGCTCCGACGATACGATGGCCGCGCTGGATGTATCGAGCAAGTACAACGCGGACTGGTCGTTCCTTTGCCATCTGCGCGATCAGGGCAGGGCGCAGGCCGAAGCCTGGCTCGCGCGGAACTACGAGAACGTCGGGGAGAGATCGAGCGTCGATATCAAGGCGGAGTTTCTCTGAGCGGCGATAGCCACGGTGGTGTCGGTTGCGCGAGCCGCCATGCCAGGTTGCGGCGCGCACGGGCTTCGTAGCGAGTCTGGAATGGCTCGGTGAGATAGATATGCGGGCGGGCCAGAAGCGTGCCGAGGAAAGCCCGTTCGGCGCTGTCATAGGTGGGATCGTCAAGATCGGGCCGCTCGGCGCGCAGATGCACGGCGTCGCCGCAAAACCACGTGCGCGGATACCCCAGGACCGCAAGGTCGATGTCGACGGCGAAGCAGCCTGCGCCATCGGCAGGAGGGCCGGTGTGCGACGTGTCCAGGATCAGGCCGGTGACGCGCTCCACGGCCGCAATGCCGTCGTTCCCGGCCCCAGCCCAGTTCCGAAACCACTCGGCGCTGCGTTGTTCGTTGTCCTTGGCACCGGGCGTGTAGACCACGTCGTGGCACCACAGCGCCAGCTCCACCACGTCGGCATCGCTGTCGGGGATGGCCCTGCGCGCCCAGTCCAGATCGCGCAGGCAGCGCCGGACATGCTGCAACGTGTGATAGTGCCGCGCCGGCTCTGCATAGCGGTTGGCCAGGGCCGAATAGACCTGCTCGGCGCAGGTGCCACCGCAGCGCGACCACAGCGCCAGAAACCGGGCGCGCAAAGCGTTCGCTGTCGCGTCTGACTCGGGGTTTGCCTTGGGGTTTTCCGGCGCCGGGCCGGTGGGCTGTGGCATGTTGCTATGCGTCCAGCAGATCAAGCTCGATCTTGCCCTGCTTCCAGTCGGCAAGGCCGAAGCCTTCGGTAAATGTGCCGTGGATCGGGGCCAGGATTTCACGTGCAGCGTCCGGCTTGCCCTGCTGCCGCAACAGTTGAGCCAGGCACAGTGCGGCTTGCAACTCCAGCGCCCTGGCGCCCTGACCGTGTGCCACCGCAATCGCCGTCTTGAAACACGCTTCGGCTTCGGCCTCCCTGTCCGGCAACTGGAGCAGCAGTTCACCGTTCAGGCGGTGCAGCGTGGATTCATCGAGCAGCTCTCCGGTGTCTGCCACCAGGGCCAGTGCCTCGGCCAGCGTAGCCAGGCCCTCGTCGATCTGCCTTGCCTTGCCACACGTTTCGGCCAGGATGGCCAGAAGATTCGGTCGGCCCAGCGATGCGCCGGTTGCGGCGTAGGCCGCCAAGCCCTGGCGTATCCAGACGATCCCCTCTTCGGCATTGCCCTGTTCGGCCAATACCCATCCCTGCAGCACGGTTCCCCATGCCAGATAGATTGGTAATTCCTGTTCGCCCGATACGGCGATGGCGGCCTTGGCGTACTCGCTGGCTTCCTGTGGCTCACGGCGGCGCCGATGGACTTCCGCCGCAAAGACCAGGCACACCGCAAGATTCACGGTGTCGGGGCGCTGCCGTGCCATGGCCAGTGCCTCGTGGCAGCGTGCGCGCGCAGAATCGGGCAGGCCCTCGTACCACATGATCCAGCCCAGCGTACTCATTGCATGGACGGCCGGATCTCGTCCGTAACCCATCAGATAGTCGTACCGGGGCGGGTCCAGGCGCTTCAATGCCAGCACCCGTTCCATGTGGGAATGCGCAACTTCGAGCTGGCCCAGCCGGAACGTGGTGGCGCCAGAGACGCGATGCGCTTCCGCCAACTGATCCGGGTCCTGCGATCGCAGCGCCATGCCAAGCAGCCGCTTGCCCAGCGGCGACGACACCCTGTACTGCGCGCCAAGCTGATAGAACGCCCACAGCCCAAGCTGCGCCGAGAAAAAGTACGACGTCTGCTCGCCCTGCTCGCACAACGCCAGCGCGCGACGGTAGGTGGCTTCAACCTCCTGGGATGCCTGGCCACGGGTCGCCATCAGGGTGGGGCCCAACGTGAGCAGCAGCGTGAGTTCCTGACGGGTCCGCTCGGGTGTATCGGGCAGTTGCTTGAGCAAGTCGAGCGCGGCCTTGAGATGGCGGATCGCCTCAAGCTGGGCGCAACGTTGCAGCGCTTGCTGGCCGGCACTGTGCAGGTATTCGACAGCCTTTGGAACATTGCCGCTGAGGCTGTAGTGGTGGGCCAGTTCGCCACAGTAGTCTTTGAGCCGCTCAGGGAACAGCGTCTCGATCGCGCGGGCCGTGCGCTCGTGCAGTTCGCTACGTCGCTCGATCAGCAGCGAGTTGGCGGCAACTTCCTGCGTAAGGCCGTGCTTGAAGACGAACTCCACCTCCGGGAGGGCCGGGCGCTCGTGGATGAAGTCCGCAGCCTGCAAGTCCGCCAGCAGCGGGCGCAGCTTGTCTTCGTCGAACCCGCTGACGAGCCTGACGAGACTCAGCGGAAACTCCTTGCCGATGATCGCCAGCATCTGCAGCAGTTCCTTCTGGGCGATGGGGAGCCTGTCGATACGGGCGGCAAGCACGCCCTGGACTGTGGTTGGAATATGCAACAGCGTGGGGGCCTGCTCGATGTGATAGCAGCCAGGGTGGCCAAGCAAGGTACCTTCCTCGACCAGGGTCTGGACCACCTCCTCCATGAAGAACGGGTTCCCTTCGGTCTTGTCGAGAACAAGTCGCTTCAGCGGCTCAAGGCTGCGGTCGTCCCCCAGCAGCGCGGTGAGCAGCCCCTGGGCTTCAGCCGGGCCCAGTGGTTCCAGATGCAGCTGCGTGTAGAACGGTCTGGTGCCCCAGTCATGCGCGTACTCGGGGCGGTAGTTGACCAGAAGTACGATCTTTGCACCGGGCACATGATCGATCAGCAGATTAAGGAAGGTCTCGGTTTCGCTGTCCAGCCACTGCAGGTCTTCGAAAAGAAGCAGAAGCGGCTCGTTGACGCTTTCGCGGACCAGCAGGTGCGCAATGGCTTCAAACGTTCGCTGGCGCCGGATCGCCGGGTCCATGGTGGGCAGCGCGGACTCCTGGTCGCTCCCGCCGAGCAGATAGAGCAGGTAGGGCAGATGCTGTTCCAGCGAGCGATCCAGCGTGAGCAGCCTGCCGGTCACTTTCTCGCGGCAGCTTCGCTCGCCGTCCTGCGCGGTGATCTGGAAGTAGTTCTTCAGGAGTTCGATCAGCGGCAGATAGGCGAACGCCTTGCCGTGCGAGACCGAGAACGTCTCCAGCACACGGCAGCCCTGCTGCGACCGCGCCTTGAACTCATAGAACAGGCGTGATTTTCCAACCCCGGCCTCGCCGCGCACGCCGACGATCTGCCCGCGCCCGGACTTGCCCAGTTCAAGCGCTTCGTGCAGTTGCCGGATCTCGTCCTCACGGCCGACAAACCGCGCCAGGCCACGGTGCGCCGCAACCTGCAGCCGCGTGCGCAGTGCGCCAAGACCCTGCACTTCGTAGACGCCAAGCGGTGTGCGTACGCCCTTGACCTGCGTGGTGCCAAGCGCCTTGAACTCGAAATACCCTTCCGCGAGCTTGTACGTGGACGCGCTGATCAAAATCGAAGCCGGCGTGGCGATGCCTTCCATCCGCGACGCGATATGAATCGTATGCCCCACGGGGTCGTAGTCGGTATGCAGGCTGTCCTTGCGGATCGAGCGCACCACCACCTCGCCAGTGTGAATCCCTACGCGAATCTGCAGCGGAACACCCTGTTCAAGCCGCACCCGATCGCTGTGCTGGCGCACTGCCTGCTGCATGCGCAGTGCTGCGTACAAGGCACGCAGCGCATGGTCCTCATGCGCAATAGGTGCACCGAACAATGCCAGGATGCCGTCGCCAAGAAATTTGGCCACGTAGCCTTCGTAGTGGTGCACGGCTTCCATCATCAGCGACACCACGGGGTCGATCAGCCGGCGCGCCTCCTCGGGGTCCAGGTCTTGAATCAACGCCGTGGAGCCGGCCATGTCGGCAAACAGCGCGGTGATGGTCTTGCGTTCCCCGCCGGTTCCGCCCCTGGCCTCCATGGCCGCCTGCTCGGCAAGGATGCGCTCCGCCAGATGAGGCGGCGTGTAGTGAATGGGGGTCAGGCCAGCGGTACTGGCGGCACTGGCAAGCGTGGCGGCACCGGCGGGCGTGGTGGCAGTGGCAGGTGTGGCGGGCGCTGCATCGGCGTCAGCCAGCGGGGCGCCGCAAGCGCGGCAGAACTTCGCGGTGGGGCTGGCTTCTTCGCCACACTGCGGGCACCGTCGTCCAAGCCGGGCTCCGCACGCCTCGCAAAATTTGGCCCCCGCGAGGTTCTCGAAGCCGCATTCGGTGCAATGCATACCGCCTCCTGTCCGCATCACCCGCGTCGATTCATTAGACGCGCGATCGGCGCGGCACGCAAGGCAAGGCGGGTTGGTGCCTTCACCCGCGCGCAAGGGAATATCAACGCGCCGGCAGCCCAATCACCGCTTCTCCCCCTCCTTCTTCTCCATGCGCACCTGCCTGGGCATGCCATTCCATACGCATCGATGCACCTGGCTGCCGAGCTCCGACGCAAGCGCCGAGAGCGTCATGGCAACCAGGACCAGAAGCCTGCTCATCGTGTGCCTCCCGCGCGTCAGTGCCTGTCGACGTCGAGCACGGCCTGTGCGAACGCCGCTGGCGCTTCCTGCGGCAGGTTGTGGCCGATCCCGCCGGTCACGTCCCGGTGCTCATACCAGCCAGTGAACTTGCTGGCGTAGGCGCTTGGCGCGGGGTGCGGCGCGCCGTTGGCGTCGCCTTCCATCGTGATGGTGGGCACGCTGATGGTGGGCGCGGTGGCGAGCCGCTTTTCGATATCGTCGAACCGGGCGTCGCCGGTGGCCAGGCCTTGCCGCCAGCGGTAGTTGTGGACCGTGATCTCCACGTGGTCAGGGTTGTCGAACGCGGCGGCGCTGCGGTTGAACGTTGCATCGTCAAAATTCCATTTCGGCGACGCCAGTTTCCAGATCAGCTTCGCAAAGTCATGCGTGTACTTCTGATAGCCGGCGCGGCCACGGTCCGTGGCGAAATAGAACTGGTACCACCACTGGAGTTCGGCTTCGGGCGGCAGTGGCTGCTTGCCGGCCGCCTGGCTGCCGATCAGGTAGCCGCTGACGGAGACCAGCCCCTTGCAGCGGTCTGGCCACAACGCGGCCATGATGTCGGCGGTGCGTGCGCCCCAGTCAAAGCCGGCCACCACGGCGTTCTGGATATGCAGCGCGTCCATTAGCGCAATCATGTCCGCGGCAATGGCCGAGGGCTGGCCGTTGCGCATGGCGTCGGGGGACAGGAACGTCGTCGATCCGTAGCCACGCAGGTAGGGAATGATCACGCGATAGCCGCGAGCCGCCAGCAGCGGTGCTACGTCAACAAAGCTGTAGATGTCGTAAGGCCAGCCGTGCAGCAGCAGCGCGACGGGCCCGTTGGCGGGGCCGGCCTCGGCATAGCCGACGTTGAGCGCACCGGCGTTGATGTGCTTGATCGGTGCAAAGGTTGTATGGGTGCCCGGCGTGGTCGAGGGCACGGACGCCGCTTTCGGCCGCGCGGTCTGGGCCCGTGCGGTCTGCGACAGGCCAAATTGCGATGCGGCCAGCGTTGCTGCTGCCACGCCCAGAAAGCCTCGACGAGGCAAACTCACTGTTTCCGACATGTTCCACTCCCGTGTGTGTGATCAACCTGGGAGCGAGTCTAGGAGCCGCTGGCAAGTGGCATGTGTCCGACTTCAGGGGGTTTTGTATCGCCGTGTATCTGCCCTCGATTGCCGAATATGTGGATACAAGGTGGTGCGGCCCGTCTGTGGCAATTTGGGGACGTTGGTCCATGTTCATTCGCGCCGCAAGCGACTACACTACGGCTTCTTCATCACATCCCCGAGGTATTCGTCCCATGCGCCATTGATGCCGCCGTCTGCATGACGGCCAGTCTCCACCAGTTCCCCATGAGCCAAGGGGGAGGTCCGGGCATCTTTGGAATACCTATGACGAATCCTTACATCGCGCTGGAAGGCGTGTCTTTCGTACTGCCGGACGGCAGAACACTTTTCTCCAATCTCGACGAGCAGTTTGACCAGCGGCGCACAGGGCTGGTGGGGCGCAATGGCGCCGGAAAGACGCTGCTGGCCCAGATTCTGGCCGGGCAATTGCAGCCGACTGCCGGACGCTGCGTACGCCCGGGCAGCGTGCACTATCTGGCCCAGCAGGTGGCGCCGCCAGCGGGTGCATCAGTGGCCAGTCTGGCGGGCGTGCAGCACATCCTGGATGCACTGGCACGCATCGAGGCAGGCAGCGTCGACATTGAGGACTTCAACACGCTGGGCGATAGATGGGACATCGGTCAGCGGCTGCGTCAGGCGCTGGAAAGCAATGGGCTCGCTCATGTCGATGCCTCGACGCCGGCAAGCAGACTGAGCGGCGGCGAAGCCATGCGCGTCGCGCTGATCGGCGCGATGCTTGCGGACGTGGATTTCCTGATCCTGGACGAACCCAGCAACCATCTGGACCGGCCAGGCCGGCAGGCACTGATAGAGCAACTGCGGCGTTGGCCGCGAGGGTTGCTCGTGATCAGTCATGACCGGCAATTGCTGGAGGCAATGGAGCGCATTGTCGAGCTTTCCTCGCTGGGCCTGCGCAGCTACGGCGGTGACTACACGTTCTACGCGCACAGCAGGGCGCAGGACCGGCAGAATGCCATCGATCAGCTCGAACAGCGCAAGCTGGAACGCAAGCGCAAGGAACAGGCCATGCGCGAGCAGAACGAGCAGCAGGCCCGGCGCCAGGCGCGCGGCAGGCGGCATGGCCACGAAGCGAACCAGGCAAAGATCCTGCTGGGCGGGCAGAAGGCGCGCGCCGAGAATACGGCAGGCAAGCTGCGCCAGCAGCATGCCGCCGCCAAGGTGGAACTCGACCAACTAGTGCGAGAGGCCGCCAGCCAGGTGGCAAACGACGCGCCGATCGCCTTTGCCGCAATGCCGGTGGCCAATGCCGCGCAACGCGTGGCGGAGCTCGATGCCGTGGCATTGCCGTTTGTGCCAGCGGCCACGCGTGACATCAGCCTGACGCTGACCAGGCAGCAACGCGTAGGCGTGGTCGGCCCCAACGGGTGTGGCAAGTCCACCTTGCTCAAGGTGCTGGCCGGGCAGCTACAGCCGCTTGCGGGAACCTGCAAGGCCACGGGCGCGAACGTCTACCTGGACCAGAGGCTGACAAACCTGGACCCCGAGCGCACGGTGCTTGAGCAGATGCAGGCGGCCAACCGCATCGCCCCGGAAGCCGACCTGCGCATGCGCCTTGCACAACTCGGGCTCGATGCGCGGAAGGTCGTGATGCCGAGCGGCTCGCTCAGCGGCGGGGAGCGCCTGAAAGCGGCGCTGGCCTGCGTGCTTTACGCCGATCCGGCGCCGCACCTGCTGTTGCTCGACGAACCGGGCAATCACCTCGACCTTCCATCGCTGGAGGCACTGGAGGGCATGCTGCTGAGCTACCAGGGTGTTCTGGTTGTCGTGTCGCACGACGATGTGTTCATGGACAACCTTGCGTTGACGAACCGCCTGCTGGTGACAGGGCAGGGCTGGCGGCTTGAGCCGTGGTGAGGGTAGGCGGCAAGGCGCCCACATGATCGAGTGCTGGCAGAGCGTGGTGCGGCGCCAGTGGCGCGTCATGACGATGCAGAACCCGATCGAACTGGAGGAGCCTATCCATTGCCCGAAGCGCCAATGGATCGCTTCCTGATGTATGTGCCGACGGCAGTAGCAGCCTGCCGGGCCGCTTGCGTCTTCGGCGTCTTCGGCATCATCGGCGTCTTCCGTGTCTTCCGTGTCTATCATGCCTAAGGTGTGGATCGCAGGAGACGGACATGCAGGCATCGATGCTGGCCCGGTCATTTTCGTTGGCCGCCGCGACGGCTGCGAGTGTCCTACTCGCCATCAGTGCGGCGCAGGCACAGCCGCCGTCGTTCGACACGTTCACCGTTCCCGCTGGCAGCGCGCCGCACGACGTCGCGCCGGCGCCCGACGGAACCGTCTGGTACACCGCGCAGGCGCAGGGCGCGGTGGGACGCCTGGACCCGCGCAGCGGCAAGGCTGACAGGGTTCCACTTGGCGCGGGGTCGGCGCCGCATGGCGTGATCGTCGGCCCCGATGGCGCCGCGTGGATCACGGACGGCGGCCAGAATGCAATCGTGCGTGTCGATCCAAAGACACTTGCGGTGACGCGCTTTCCACTGCCCAAGGACCGGCCAAACACCAATCTGAATACAGCGGTCTTCGACAAGCGCGGGCACCTGTGGTTTACCGGACAAGGCGGCATCTACGGCGAGCTTGACCCGGCGCGATCCAGCATCCGCGTATTCGACGCACCGCGCGGCCCCGGCCCCTATGGCATCTGCGTGACGCCTGACGGCAGCCTGTACTTCGCGTCGCTGGCCGGCAACTATCTTGGCCGCATCGATCCCGCCAGCGGCGCGGCGCAGGTCATCGAGCCGCCAACACGCGATCAGGGTGCACGGCGCGTCTGGGGCGATTCGAAAGGGCGCGTCTGGGTCAGCGAGTGGAGCGCAGGGAAGGTTGGCGTGTTCGACCCGGCAACGCGCCAATGGCGAGAATGGCGCCTGCCCGGCCGCGAACCGCACGCGTACGCGATATTCGTCGACGATCAGGACATCGTCTGGCTCAGCGAATGGAGCGCCAACGCGCTGGTACGGTTCGATCCGCGCACCGAGCGGTTCGAAGTGCTTGCACTGCCGCGCGCACATGCGAACGTACGCCAGATGATGGGCCGTCCGGGGGAGGTCTGGCTGTCCGAATCGGGCACCGATCACCTGCTGAGATACCGCACGCGTGCGATCAGTACTGCCAGTGCTGCCAGCGCTGGCGGAAACTGACGGTGGGCCCGGTCAGTCTTCCCAGATCACTGTCAGAACTCAAGAAAAAGAACCTTCCGAGGAGGCCGATATGGAAAATTCCAGCCAAGACCCCAATGCCCCTGGTGCCCCTAATCCCAACGCACGTATCCAGCCACGCCACGCGATTGGCGAATTCGCAAGAGTGCTTTCACATTTGCGAGGCCTGCTGTTCATTCTGTTGACGATCTTCATCGTGTTTTCGATCGTCATGTACTACTTGGGCGGTGCCGTGGATGCCGCCTCGCGCGCGCCGGCCACACCAGGGCAAGTGGCCTATTTTTGCGCGATCACCGCGTTGACGATCGGGTACGGCGATGTGGTACCCACCACGGACGTGGGCCGCCTCATCGCGGTGTTGCTTGGGTTCCAGGGCGTCCTGATTACGGGACTCGTGACGGCGGCCGCGGTCTATGGCGTTCAGGCTGCGGCGCACCGCGCAGGTATCCACATGCATTAGAGGCCGTTTCCAGGCAGGGCCCTCAGGCCCCCAAGCCCGTCAGGCCTTCTTCACATAGGAGCTGCACCAGCCGTTGGCCGAAACCTGCTTTCCTGCGAAGAGCGGGCACCCGCCCCACGCATCGCCGGCCTTGCCCTGGAACAGTTGGCAAGTGGCGCACTTCTGGGCGGCATCATGGTTCGGGTATTTGGCCTTGTCTACCTTGGTGGTGTCCTGCCTGTATCCAAGTGCCTGAGCTTGCGGGTCGGTTTCACTGACCTTTGCCCCCTGGGCATGCGCTGGACTGTCATATCGTGCGATGGCAATCGCCACCACGCCCGATACGCCCCCGCGCAAGAAAGTTCGCCGAGTGGTCATCGCGTTCCTCCGTTCGTGAGAGCGCGCATTGCTGCGACGCTCGTGTCTTGAGTCGGATCGCCAATCTTGTCTCGTTGTAGATGATCGCCGCGTAGGAATGCAAGGAACCGGGGCGCAGTTCGTGGGTCGCGGCAGAGTGCTTATATCGTCTCAATGCTGCCCAGGCACAGGCTCATCAGCCCGAATCGCCCGCGCACGCCAAGCTTGCGAAAGATGCTGGCGATGCAGGCATGCGTGGTGGGCGCGGACAGGCCCAGGCGTCCGGCGATCTGGTTCTCGGAGGCAGTGGTCAGCAGCAACAGCAGTACCTGCTGTTCGATGGGATCGAGCAGGTCCAGCAGCGCGGCCGGAATGAGGTGGTTGCAGGCCGGTTGCCGCAGGGCCGTGACGTCGCGCGCGACGCCAAGGCGCAACTGATGCCGCCCGAGCCAATGCGCCGACCAAGACAGGTGGATGTCGCTGCCATCGCGGTGCTGGTACCGGTTCTCGAACCCCGCCCGCTTGTTTCCGGCCATGACCATCGTGGCTTCGCTGATGGTTCTGTCGCGGTCACGCGGCACGACGAGTTCGAGCATCGCCTGACCAATGATGTCGCGCTGGGAGAGGCCCAGCGTATCGTTGCACACGGCATTGGCGTATCGGATCTTCCCGGTCTTGTCGACCAGGAAAACCATCTCCGGCAAGCTGTTTGCCAGCGTGAGCACTGCTTCCTCGGCCAAACGCTCGATCATTTCGACTGACACCCCGGTGTGCAACGCTTTTGCGGCGATGCCGGCGATCTTGCCACAGGAATCGCTTCACCGCATCCGGCATGTTGTGCCGCGCGCAATGCACCGGACCGGTGTGTTACGGCGGGGGGCGCCAGCGCGGGACGCCCACCATCCGATCGGGCAGATCGTCAGTTACCGTTGCGCGCTGTCGTCGACGAGTCCGTCGCGGTTGGTGATCCGCGCGCCATCGGTGAACACATCGCGCCGCTCCGCGGCTCTTGCGCCGGCGGAATGAATCGAAGCGTCAGCGGTTGCGGCGATTTTCGCGCCATCGGTAAAGGCGTCGCGCGTACCCATGACGCCAGCATGTGCCGCTGCGCTACCGATGGCAGCGCCTGCTACGGCGAGCAGCAAGATCTTCTTCAGCATTTTCCATCTCCTGGTGACAACTACAGTCGGCCAGTCTGCTGGTTTGCCGTTGCCCGTCCCGGGCCGTAGCCTTGCATCGTGGTCGTGTCAGTTAATTCGCCAGGGTGCGGCGGGCGGTTACAGCCCGCGCAAAATATTCGTGCGAGGGAAAGTGTGGATCGGCCGTCGCTTACGGAGAAACCTTCCGCCAGCCAGGGTCCGGATCGAAAAGCTTGATCTCGCGTGCCTTGACCGCGCTGTCGGCGCCAAGGTCGCGTTCGTAGACCTGGCCGTCGTGGCTGACCATGAAGCTCATGACGCCCGTATCCTGGTAGCGCACTGGCCAGGCCAGCACGGCAAAGCCGCCAAACAGCCTGCCGTTGACCACATAGCTGTAGGCGCCACCGGGCGCATTGGGCCCCTGTGCATCGAGCAGCTTGTAGTGGTACCCGTAGTAGCCATCCTTGCTGGCGTGGGTGGTGCCCGCGCCGCTGAATGCCGGGCCGAGCGGGCTCGGCGGTTGGCCGGCCGCCGTGGGCCAGAAGAGGCCGTCCTGCTTGCCGGGGGTGCTCGACAGCTTCGACGCGTAGACCAGCGCCGTGCCGCCGTCATGGAGGGACCGCGCGTACTCCGCCTGCGCATCGGTGATGGCCAGCATGGTCTGGATCACGGAAAGCTCGTTGCGGCCCACGCGCCGCACGCGCATTTCCTCCACGCCGGCATGTGTATCGAACTGCCAGCCTTTCTGACCCTTCACCAGCGGGATGGGGAACGTCCATCCGTCGTCGCCCACGTCGATATAGGCGCGATCTTCCTTCTGTTGCACGGTGTGGGTCTTGCCCCAGGCGGTCAGGAACTTGTCGCGGACCTCGGCGCCCACCGGCGGAATGATGTCGCGGAACTTGCCGCCGAACAGCTTCTGCAGTTCGGCCTCGTCGTCATTGATGACGGCGTTGCCGAATGCCGACATGGCGGCATCGGGCGTGGCGAACAGCTCGTTGGCATGCGCGGCCGAAATCAGGCCGATGCCCGGAAGCAGCAGCATCAGCAGCAATGGCAGCACCATGTGCCGTGCCGCCACGCGGGTTCGCATCGTCAGTGTCATGATCGTCCCCACTCAGCGGCGCCCGCCGCCGCCACGTCCACCGCCGCCACCACCGCGTCCGCCGCCCGAGAATCCGCCTCCGCCACGGTTGAACCCCGACGACTGCATGCTGGAACTGCCACGGCTGTAGTTACGCTGCGTGCCGCTGCCGTTCCCGACGCCCTGAAAGCCGTTGTCGCGCCCGCCAAAACCCGCGCTGTAGCGATCCGCGGCGCGAGCGCGATCTGTAGTGCCCACCCGGTTGCCGGCGTTCGCGTTGTTTGCGCGGTTCGATGCGCCGGGCCGGTCGGATGTGCCGGCGCGATTTTCGGCGCGATTGCCGGCGTTCATCCTGTCCGAAGCGGACAGATTGCCGTTCGACATCCGGTTCGAGACCCCTGCGCGATCCCCAGCGCCGCCCGGTTCGCGGCCACGGAAGTTCGAACGCCTGTCGGCGGCGCCAGCCTGCTCGCGGCCAAAGCGCTCGCGCGTGGCGTTGTCGCGGTAGGCCACGCCCTTGCGGTGGTCCACGTTATGTTGCCAGCGCCCGCCCTGGTTTCGGTTGCGGTCGAAGTTCCGGTCGATATTGGCGGCGCGGTCCACGTTGATATTGACGTCGCCGCCGCCCCAGTTGCAGTTGCCAAAAATGGCCCCGGCGGCGGCAAGCCCGAATCCCCAGGCCATGCCGCTGAAGAACGCATAGCCGGGGTAATACGCCGGATACGGTGGCCATGAGTAATACGGGTATGCGGGATAGGCCCAGCCGCCGTAGACCACCGCCGGGTCGTAGGCGGGCACGTAGATGACCTGCGGGTTGGCCGGCTCGATGCGCACGATCTGCTGTGACACCGCCTGCGGCGAGGTGGCCTGCTCGACGATCACATGCTGTTGCTCATTCGATTCCAGATGGCCGGTATCCTTGGCGCGCGCACGCAGCCGCTGTATCGCCGCAAGCACATCCTTTTCCTGCGCCAGGAACGCATCGCCGAGCTTCTGTGTCCAGTCGATCTTGTCATTCATCGGCTCAAGGATCTGCGGAAACGCCACCAGCGACTTCACGCTGACATCCCACGACTCGTTCTGCACGGCCTTTACCGCCGCATCGCCCTTGAGGTCCGGGTGCGCCTTCGACCAGCGCGCCGCAAAGACAATTTCCAGCGGATAGGTCGATGCCATCAGCACCTGCGACAGCACGTCGTCGGGATAAAGCGCGATCGGTGCCACCATCGCCTCGATTTCCTCGGCCTTGTATGGCGCGGGCGCAGGCGGCTTGTCCTGGGCCATCGCACCCTGTGCCACAAGAAGCAGTCCCGAGAACAGCCCCGTCAGCAGTGCGGCACCGAAAGTGTGAGGCAAGCGTTTAACCCAGTGCTGGATCATGGTCTGGCAGTCCCGATTGATACCGATTGATGGCCGTATCGATCACCCTCGCTGCTATGTCATAGAGCACATGGGCGAAAAGTCCAAGCACGGAAATGCGCGGGTGCCTGCCAGTGCATTTGGCACGGGCACGTTGCCAGAACTGCGCACAGTCGTCGCACAGTCGCGGCCGAGCGCTACGTCGTCAGCCGTGCTCGCGTGCAATGGCCTGCGCGGCCATTTCGACGGCTTCGGTGATTCCGGCAGCTTCCTCGGGCATGGCCGAACCCGCAAAGCGCTGCCGTCTTCGGGTTCCTTCGGTCTCGTAGTCGACGCCGAGCCGGTCGATGCCCAGTACACGCACGCCCGTGGGGACCATACGTGACATATCGTTGACCAGTCTGGATTCCTGCTGCGCGGGCAGCGGGGGCGCGGCGTCGAGATCCGCGCGTTCCACCCAGCCCATGCGGCCAACCCCGGCGATAAAGCGGATCTTCACCGGCTTCAGGCGGAAGAACGCGAAGTCCAGCGCCAGAAGCCGCTCGGCGCCCGGTTCATAGCGCAGGTAGCGATCGAGCAGCGCGGCATCCGGTTCGAACCGTTCCGCATCGGCCACCAGCGTCATGCGGCTGAAGGACTGTACGTCGGTGACGCCGGGCTGCAGCACGGACAGGCTAGTCCGCGCATCCGCAAGCAGGTTCCGCGTGTGTTCGGCCAGTGCGCTGATGCAGATGACTGGATGGTGGTTGTGGTCCGGCACGTACGGCACCACGGTTGCATATGGGTACCCGGGCAGCGTTGCCGAGTGGGTGGCCAGCGTGCCGAAGGCGGCTTCGTGCAGCAGATGGATGGCTTGTTCGGTGAGCATCATGACCCTGTGCCATGGCGAAGAGAGCAGCGATATGTTATTTCACGCTGCAATCCAGCGCATAGCTGCCAACTTCCTGGCCGTGATCGCGCAGGATCAGGCCCACCTTGCAGATGCCTCCCGGCTGCGGCGTCACGCGGATGGTCGAGATGCGCTTCGGGCTGTGCGCGAAAACATGCAGGCTGCCGCTCTGCGCCACCGAGGAGCTTCCCATCGATCCGGCGTTCTCCAGCCGGAGTTCGTACTGCAGATCCACGTCGATGGCGGTGGAAACGTAGGGCGCCACCATTGTCTGGCCGCCGGCGGCATTGACGTCAAGCCAGACCTGAAGGTTGATATCGGCATGCATGGGCGGGTCCTCACAGCGTGACGATGACTCCCCGATTATGACAAGGCGGAGAGGCAAGTACAGGCCTTTTCAGCCTGCTTGCGCTCTCCGCAAGGCCCATGATTCGAGCGCCGCCGCGTCGGCCTTCGCCTTGGCCGTGCGGCGGACCCCCGGGCGGCTCGATGGACGGGCTTACTGCTTCTTCGTGTTGTCTACGGTCGACGCCTTCGTGGTCTTGGCGGCGTCTGGCTTGGCGGCTTCCGGCTTCGCGGTATCCGGCGTGGTCTTTGCCTTGTGGGCGGTGCCCTTGGCAGCGGACTTGTGCGCGCCGGCGTGGACGTCGGTCTTGTCCTTGTGGGCGCTTGCCTGGGCCTTTTCCTGCGTCGGCTCGCTCTTCGACGGGGTTGCGGAAGCCGGCACGCCAGTCTGGGCCAGAGCGGTGCCAACGAGGGCTACGGATGCGAGAGCAGCGAACAGCTTCTTCATGATGTCAACTCCTGGGAGATTTTTTGGGCTCGACGATGCGTCGTGCTTACCGGAAAAAACGGCAGGCAAGGCGTCGCAGTTGACGCGGAAGTCGTGACAATCCGTAAGTTGTGCAACATGACGGGGCGGGCGCGCCCGGTCCCTCGGTACGATCGGTGCTATCGCCGGCCCGCGCGAAGACGGTAAAGCAGCAGCGCAATCGTCAGCGCGCAGAAGCCCGCGCCCGCCTGGAACGTGGCAGCGGCGCCGAAGCGGTCCCATAACCAGCCCGCCATGGCGCTGGCAACCAGCAGTGCCACGCCGCTGGCCAGGTTGAATACGCCGAACGCGGTGCCTCGGAGGTCGGGCGGTGCGGTGTCTGCAACCATCGTGGCCAGCAGGCCCTGGGTCATGCCCATATGCAGCCCCCAGAGCGCCACGCCCGCAAGCGAGACTGCCCAATGCGTGCCCACCGCCAGCACGATGTCCGCGGCGATCAGTACCACCAGCCCCGCTACCAGCAGCCTGGCGTGGCTGTGGTTGTCCGCCAGCTTCCCGAAGGGGTAGGCCGCAATCGCGTAGACCACGTTCATCGCCACCAGTACCAATGGCGCCATGAACACAGGCAGGCCGGTCTGCTGCACGCGCAGGATCAGGAACGCTTCGCTGAACCTTGCCAGCGCGAACGCGGTACCCACGGCAACCACGCTCCAATAGGCCGGGCTCAATCGAGCAAGGCTGGCGCGCCGGATCGGGTTTGCGCGTTTTGCCACGGCTTGCGGTTCCGGTTCCTGTACGCCGAACACGAGCACCGCAACCGACAGGATGCCCGGTATGACGGCCACCCAGAAGATTGCCCGGAAGTCATTTGCCCAGAGGTACATCAACGCGATGGCGATCAGCGGACCGAGGAATGCGCCAACCGTGTCCAGCGCCTGCCGCAGCCCGAAGGCGGCGCCGCGAAGGTGCGCGGGCGCGATATCGGCCACCAGCGCATCGCGCGGCGCGCCGCGTATGCCCTTGCCGATACGGTCGGACAGTCGCGCGGTCATCACCATGCCGACGCCCGGCGCGATCGCAAACAGCGGCTTCGACAGCGCACCGAGCGAGTAGCCAAGCACGGCCAGCGCCTTGCGCTTGCCAAGGTAGTCGCTGACGACACCGGAGAACACCTTCACGATCAGCGCGGTGGCCTCCGCCGCGCCTTCGATCAGCCCGACCGCCAGCGCGCTGGCGCCCAGCGTGGTGACCAGGAAGACCGGCAGCAGGCTGTGAATGATCTCCGAGGAGATATCCATCAGCAGGCTGACACAGCCGAGCATCCAGATGCCGGAGGGGATTTGCCGCAGGGTGCTGGCGGGGACGTTCATGGCCATGGTCGTTGTGGATGGCGACGTTGGGCGCACGCAATGCCCGCATTCATACTAGAAGGCGGCTACAGGCAGGAGAAGGTTATTGGAGGAAAGCCGCTGCATCGGCGTGTCGGCGGGCACGCATCCGGCCCGCCAACGATCGTGCGCGATGGTGTGATTACTGGCCCTGCAATTGCGGATTCGCAAGCCATTCGCGGCCCTTGAGCATGCCTTGCCAGTAAAGCGGCGGCAGAATCCGTTCCTTGAGCCACCAGGCCAGCCGCGAGGGCCGCGTGCCGTCGATGAACCAGCTCGGGAAGCTCGGGGCAACCTTGCCGCCATACGTGAACTCGGCCAGCACGATCTTGCCGCGCTCGACGGTCAGCGGGCACGAACCATAGCCGTCATAGCGGGCTTCTCCACGTGCCGCACCGCGCTCGGCAAGCACGTTGTGCGCAACCACGGGCGCCTGCTTGCGTGCGGCCGCAGCGGTCTTGGCGTTGGTGGTATTGCCGGCGTCCCCAAGGCCAAAGACATTGGCAAAGCGCTTGTGGCGCAGCGTGGCCGGGTCCACGTCGATCCAGCCGGCGGCGTCGGCCAGCGGGCTCTCGCGAATGAAGTCGGGCGCCTTCTGCGGCGGCACCGCATGCAGCATGTCGAATTCGCGAACCACCAGTTCCGTGGCGCCGTTTGCGCTTGTGCGCCGGAACGTGGCCTGGCGTGCGGGGCCATCCACGGCAATCAGCGTCTCGCCGAAGTTCAGGTCGATGGCGTAGCGCTCGACATACTCCATCAGCGCGGGCACATAGTCGGCAACGCCAAACAGCACATTGCCCGCGTTGCAGAACTGGATGTCCACGCGATCGAGCACACCGGCACGGCGCCACGCATCCGCAGACAGGTACATGGCCTTCTGCGGCGCGCCAGCGCACTTGATCGGCATTGGCGGCTGCGAGAACAGCGCGCGGCCGCCCTGCTTGTGCTCCAGTTCCTGCACGAGCTTCCAGGTATAGGGCGCAAGGTCATAACGATAGTTCGACGTGACACCGTTGCGGCCCAGCGTCTGCGGCAGTCCGTCGATGGCATCCCAGTCCAGCTTGAGCCCGGGGCACACCACCAGATGCTCGTACTGCACCACGCGACCGCCATCGACGATCACGGCATTCTGTTCGGGCTCGAACGACTTGACCGCGGCCTTGATCCACGACACACCGCGCGGCAGCACCGATGCCATGGTGCGCGCGGTGTGCGCGGGTTCGAACACGCCGCCGCCCACCAGCGTCCAGCCGGGCTGGTAGTAGTGGATATCGGCCGGATCGATGATGGCGATGTCCAGGCCGGGCTTGCGCGCCAGCAGGCTGGACGCAACGGCAATGCCCGCGGCACCGCCGCCGATGATGACGACGGCGTGGCTGGCGTCGGCCTGGGCCTGAAGGGTTTCGTTAGGGAAGGGGCGCGGTTGCATGATGTTTTTTTTGGGGAATCAGAGGGCGTTGATGGGGATCTTCAGATAGCGCGTGCCGTTGGCCTCCGGCGGCGGCATGTCCCCCGCGCGCATATTGACCTGAACGGAAGGCAGGATCAGCGTGGGCATGGCCAGCGTGGCGTCGCGCGCCTGGCGCATCGCCACGAATTCTTCTTCGCTGATGCCGTCGCGAACATGGATGTTGCTCGCGCGCTCGTCCGCCACGGTGGACATGAACTGCAGTTCCCGCCCACCGGGCTGGTAGTCGTGGCACATGTACAGGCGCGTGTCGGCGGGCAGGCTCAGCACCTTGTTGATCGATCGGTACAGCGTGCGTGCATCGCCACCGGGGAAGTCGCATCGTGCGGTGCCGTAGTCAGGCATGAACAGCGTATCGCCGACAAACGCGGCGGTGTCCTTGCCATCGGCGATGACGTAGGTCATGCAGGCCGGCGTGTGCCCGGGCGTGTGCATCGCACGCGCCTGCAGGCCACCGATCTCGATCGTGTCGCCGTCGTGCAGCAGGCGGTCGAACTGGCGGCCATCGTGCGCAAACTCGGCACCGCTGTTGAATAGCGTGCCGAATACCTTTTGCACCGTGGTGATATGGCTGCCGATGGCGGTCTGTCCGCCGAGCCGGGCCTTGAGATAGGGCGCAGCGGACAGGTGATCGGCGTGCACGTGGGTCTCCAGGATCCATTGCACGGTGGCGCCCAGCGCCTGCACGCGCTCGATCATGCGGTCTGCGCTGGTGGTGCGGGTGCGGCCCGACTTCGGGTCATAGTCCAGCACGCTATCGATCAGCGCGCACTGCAGGCTGGCGCGGTCCAGCACCAGGTAACTGAGGGTCCACGTGTCGGGGTCAAAAAAGGATTCGATTTCCATCTGCGTCATGGGCGTAGGCATGTTTGGCGTCGTTGATCGGGCCTGTGACTCAAAACCCGTGCCATGTTGGCTTCGCACCGACAAGGCCATGTTTCGCAAGGGATTTCGCGCAGTGGGCGGCGCAGGTGCGCTGTCAGGCGGACTGTCAGCCGCTCCCGGGCACTGCCACCTTGGCAGTGTTGGCAGAACTTGGCAGAATGGCGCCCAAAGATTTACCCGCCCCAATCCGACTTACCGCGCCCCCGCATGAATCCCCCCGAAACACTCCAGGGCCTGTTGTCCTATCTGGAACAGGAAAGCCAGCCGATGATCGTGCTGGATATCGACTACCACATCCTTGCCGCCAATACCGCCTACAGACGCCAGTTCGGCGCCGTGGAGCGGCCCTATCTGGGGCAGCCGTGCTATCGCATCTCGCACGGCTATGACGTGCCGTGCGACCAGGCCGGCGAGCATTGCCCGATGCGCAAGGCGTTCGAGACGCGCGGCCCCGATCGCGTTCTCCATATCCATCACACGCCGCGCGGTCCGGAGCATGTGAACGTGGAATTGCGCCCGATCCTCGATGACAACCAACAGGTGGTTGCCTACGTCGAGCGCCTGAGCACCGTGCGCAGTGCGTCGGCGCGGCCCAGCGCGGAAGGGCTGGTAGGGCGCTCGGAGTCCTTCAACCATGCGCTTGAGGCCGTGCAGCGCGTGGCGCCGTCCTCGTTGCCGGTGCTGCTGCTTGGAGAATCGGGCACGGGCAAGGAGATGTTTGCGCGCGCCGTGCACGAGGCTAGCGATCGCGCCAGCGGGCCGTTCGTGGTGGTCGATTGCTCGGGCCTGACGGAAAGCCTGTTCGAGAGCGAGCTGTTTGGCTATGAGAAGGGCGCGTTCACGGGCGCGCTGGCGCGCAAGCCCGGCCTTGTGGAGACGGCCGAAGGCGGGACGCTGTTCCTGGATGAGATGGGCGACGTGCCGCTGGCCATGCAGGTCAAGCTGCTGCGCCTGATCGAGTCCGGCACCTACCGTCGCGTGGGCAGTGTGGAAACGCGGCAGGCAAACTTCCGGCTGGTGGCCGCCACGCACAAGCCACTCGAACAGATGGTCGGGCAGGGATTGTTCCGCCAGGACCTGTATTTCCGCATTGCGGCGTTTCCAATTCATCTGCCGCCGCTGCGCAACCGGCTGGACGACATTGCGCTGCTGGCCGAGTCCATCCTGGCAAGAGGCGGCCGCGCCAGGCATCCGCTTCACCTGAGCGCGGAAGCGCTGGCACGGATGCGCGCCTACCACTGGCCGGGCAATATCCGTGAACTGCGTAACGTGCTCGAGCGCGCCCGCCTGTATGCCGATGACGGTGTGATCCGCGCGAAGGACCTGCCTCCGGGGATGGGCGAAGCTGGCGGGGCGCCGGCCTTCCAGTCGATTGGGGCGATCGGGGCGATCGGGTCGATCGCCATTCATCCCGCGTCGGCACCGCCGCCCGACGATGAAACCTTGCGCGCCCAGGTGCGCAATTTTCATGGCACACGACGCGCGCTCGCGCAGTCGCTGGGCATGAGTGAGCGTACGCTCTACCGTCGGCTGAAGGCGCTCGGCATCGCATGACCCGGGCTGCCAGCGGACTGCCATGTGCTGCCAGTCATGGCAGCGCTGCCGCGCGCTGGCAGCGCCAAACCTGCCGATGCTGGCAGGTCATTCCTCGCAAAGCCTTGTTCCGCCTATGTTTTCCGGTTGTTGGCCGGGGTGGCACGGAACTTGTACGTCTTTGCGCCTTTTGAATCTCTTTCAGGTCACCGTACCTTCTTTTTCGTGATCGATTCGATATATGCCGTCGGCGCCTCGCTTGGCGCCATCGTAGGTCTGATCCTGGCCCTGACCGGTGCCGGCGGCGCCATTCTTGCCGTGCCGCTGCTGGTATTCGGCCTGCACCTGCGCATGGCCGAAGCCGCGCCTATCGCGCTGCTGGCTGTGGGCGTATCGGCAGCCGTTGGCGCACTGATCGGCCTGCGGGCAGGGATCGTGCGCTATCGCGCGGCCGCGATGATGGCCACTACCGGCGTGCTCGCGTCGCCTGCTGGCCTGTGGCTCGCGCATCGGGTGCCCAACGGGCCGCTGACCGTGCTGTTTGCAATCGTGCTGGCCTGGGTGGCCGTGCGGATGTACAGGCAGGCCCATGCGCCGCAGGCTGCTGCCGCAGCGCCGACGCAGCAGGGCACGCTGGCGCCGTGCCAGCTCGATAACGCGACAGGACGCTTTGTCTGGACAGCGTCATGCACGCGTGCGCTGGCCGCGGCGGGTGTTGGCGCGGGCTTTCTCTCGGGTTTGCTTGGCGTGGGCGGTGGCTTCGTCATCGTTCCCGCGTTGCGCAAGGCCACGGATGCGCCCGTTAAGACCATCGTCGCCACCTCGCTGGCCGTGATCACGCTGGTATCCGCGTCCGGCGTCATTTCGACCGCAATTGCCGGCCATATGAACTGGCATGTTGCCGCGCCGTTCGCGGTGGGCGCGATGCTCGGCATGCTCGGCGGGCGGGTTTTCGCCAGCCGCCTGAGCGGCCAGAAACTTCAGCAAGGCTTTGCGCTGGTCGCGGGCCTGATCGCCATCGGGATGGTGGCGAAGGTTGCGCTGGCATGACGTCGACATAGGCAAGCCCAAGCCAACAAGTCATTTCACATCGTTCACACATAAACCTAGGAGAAAAACGTGAACCGGACAAAACTGAGCGCCCTGGCATTCGTGGCAGCAGCCTGCATGCCGGCACTGGGTCATGCACAGGGCGTGGCCATGACAGTGCCCAACGAGGCGTCGATTCCAGGCGGGCCCATGGGCGATGCCATTCGCCGTGGCAAGCAGTTGCTGACGGACACCCATAACCAGTTGCCGCGCAACGTCGGCAATGGCCTGAACTGCACGAACTGCCACCTCAGCGGCGGCACCACGCCGTTTGCGTCGCCGTGGGTTGGGCTTACGGCTGCGTTTCCCGAGTACCGGTCGCGCAGCGGCAAGCTGATTTCGCTGCAGGAGCGTGTCAACGACTGCTTCCAGCGATCGATGAATGGCAAGCCGCTGGCGTTCGACTCGGCGGAAATGAACGCCATCATGGCCTACATGAAGTGGCTGTCCACCGGCGTGCCTACCGGCAGCAACGTGACCGGCCGGGGCTTCGAGAAGATCGATACCGCGCTCGTGCCGAACCGCGATAACGGCAAGGCCGTCTACGCATCCAAGTGTGCGTCCTGCCATGGCGCCGACGGGCAGGGCATGAAGAATCCGCAAGGCGGCTACGTGTTCCCGCCGGTCTGGGGCAAGGACTCCTTCAACATCGGCGCGGGCATGGCGCGCACTTACACCGCCGCCGCTTTCGTGAAGCACAACATGCCGCTGGGACAGGGCGGCACGCTGTCGGCGCAGGAATCGGTGGACGTGGCGGCCTATTTCACCGCGCAACCGCGCCCGGACTACGCGGCGCGCGCCAAGGACTGGCCGAAGGGCGACAAGCCCAAGGACGCACGCTAAGGGCAGTCGCCCCCGGGTGCCACCCACTTACGTCTGGATATAGCCGTTATCGGCGGGGCGGGGGCTCAACGGCTGCTCGCCGACCATTTCCAGCAGGGTCGATTCGATCGTGTAGGACATGGCGGTCAGCGCCAGGTCGTTGGGTTCTTCGCCGAACGGCTCCTCGATCTCCGCGCTGAGCGCTTCAAGCGCGAAGAACGTGTAGGCGATGAAGCAGACGATCACCGGTGTCATCAGGCCGATCGTGTCGAGCAGGCCGAACGGCAGCAGCACGCAGTACAGATAGATGCAGCGGTGAATGATGACCGAGTAGGTGAACGGGATCGGCGTGCTGGCGATGCGTTCGCACCCGCCCAGCGCACTGCCGAGATGGCTCAGTGCGGATTCCATCGGTAATGCCAGTGACGGTGACAGTTTCCCTAGGCGTAGCTGATCGCCCACCCATTCGCTGGCGATCAGCAGCGCGATGGCCGGCTTGAACCTGGCGGCCGCAAGGCGCCGGGCGGTGGCGGCGTCCACGAACGGCGCGATATCGGACGCAGGATCGGTCCCGCGCAACTGATGACGAAGCGTATGTGCGAACACGCAGAGCCGGTGGGCAAGTTGCCGGGCGGCGTCTGCGTCGGCAACCAGCGTCAGCGCCTGCCGTACTAGCGAGCGTGACTCTATGAGCACGCTGCCCCAGAGCGTCCTGGCTTCCCAGTAGCGCGCGTAGCTGGTGCTGTTGCGGAAGCCCAGGAAGATTGCCAGCGTCAGCCCGATCAGCGAGAACGGGACGAAGTTCAGCGACACCTTCCACTCCCATATCCGTCCATGCAGGGCGGTGATGATGGCGGAGAAGGCCGTGACGCCGAGCAGTTGCGGCGCGATCGCAGGTAGAACGGATCCGCGCAGGACGAACAGCATGCGGAACCAATGCAGTTGAGGCCGCGTGATCATGAGCGTTGGTGCATGCAGGCGCAGGTGTGGTCGTCGGAATATACCGCAGCAGCGGCCATCAGCGGCCAGTGGCACGCACCAGCGCCTGTTGCAGGCAGCCGACATCGGGCACGGCGATGCAACCATGCAAGACACCTTGCCAGTCTGACCGTTATACTTTTTATAACGGTTTCAACTAAGCAGTAGCAGGAAGTCAGGGAGTCAGTGCAGTGGATGGTAGTGCGAATTGGGGCCAGCACCCCGCGTTCATGGGATCGGCGTCAACCGGGGAGGCGGATCGCGCGGCTCCGGCTGCCGATGCTCGACCAAGCCTGGACGCATTCCTTGCTTCCTATGCCGGCATGCAGGGAAATCCTGCGGCACCGGTCTGGCTGTGCGAGGCCACCGCGCGCATGGCTGGCACGCCGGCCACGCAGTCGCTGCTGCCGGTGCCGGCACCCGTTGTCTGGGACCAGGCATTCCGCCGGCGCAACCAGGATGAGATCCCAAAGTGGCAGAGCCATCAGAAGATCGCCCGGATTCTGGCTGCTGCCCATGCGTCCGCGTCCGATGCTGGCGCGCCCGACTGGAAGGACTATTTTGAGCGTCAGCTCTATGCGCCCACTGGCAGCGAGTTCTGGCTGAGTCTCTACCCTGCGCTTGTCAGGCAGGAGGAATCGGCGGGCCTGCAAGGCACCTTCGCCGTGCCGCGCACGTTGAAGCGCTACGCTGCGCTTTGCCGTAGCGGGTCGCGCTTTGCGTTCGTCACGGCGCTGGCGCAGCGCATGGCGCCGAAGCTCATCGTGTGTTTCGGCGCCCAGCATGCCGATGACTTCTGCAGTGCGTTCGGCTTCGATGGCATTGCGGGCGAGAACGTGATCCTGCAACCGGCCGACCTGCCCAAGCTGCTGCGTGTCTATGCAAAGGGAGAGACGCGGCTGGTCATCGCGCCGCTGCTCGGCGGCATGGATGGCCTCAACTCCGATGTCCTGCAGATTGCCCTTGGCAAGTACATGGGCCGTCTGTTGTCCGGCGGCGCGGCGCGAGCCTGAGCAATCCCTTGATCGCGTAGATGACGATCAGTGTGCCCGTCAGGTCACCCGTGAGCATGATCAGGAACCCTGGCACCACATGTTCCGCGTGGTCATGCACGTAGAACCAGACGTGGTGCAGCAGCGAGTTGGCAATCGCATACGCGACGATGCAAGCCAGCAGCCGCTTCGGGGTCAGGTTGGTCAGCGATGCCTTGAGGCCGAAGAAATGCTGTGCCAGCTTGTACGTCAGGTACGGCGCCACGGTCGGCAGTACGCCGCCCATGAACGCACGGCTGAAATTGTCCGGGAACAGGTACAGGAAGCAGACCAGCCACGAGGCGATCAGCAATCCCACTGCACCGGCTTCCGCGAACAGCAGTGTCGAGAGCAGCCGTACGCCCGCGGGCAGGAAGATCCAGGTGATGCCGGGCACGAACACCAGCTTCAGGAACAGCCACTCGTTGAGCGCGAACGACAGCACGAACATGACGATCGTCGCCAGGACCATGGCAAGCTGCAGACGGAGGTTTGACATTGACGTAGAATCCGGCCGGTGCCATTTTTGTACCGGCGGATGATAGCGCATCCGCAAACCGTCAATCCTCGTGCCCTGGCTTGAACAGTCCGTATGACGAGACCCGCCGACATCTATCTGCGCTTCCTGCAACTGGCCGACGCCGTGCGCGGCCTGCCTTCGCTGCCGGCACTGGACCCGCTGGAACAACGGATTCTGGAGTTCGTGGCGCGCGCCTGTCAGGCCAACCAGCCACTGTCCGTGCGGGACATGATCACGCACGCCGAATTCGGCTCGCCCGCCACGCTGCACGCGCGGCTGAAGTCCATGCGCAAGAAGGGCTGGATCCAGCTTGCTGACACCGACGATGCGCGCCGCAAGCAGGTCGAACTGACCCAGGCGGCGCTGCGCCATTTCGACAAGCTGTCCGAATGCCTGGTGAAGGCGACGAAGAGCAGCTAGGAACTCCTGCGCGGCGCCATTGCCGAAAACACGCCGTCGCGAAGGATCAGGCCATGCAGCAATGCGGCCGCCAGATGCGCCAGTACCACCGCGAAAAGCGTGAAGGCGAGCCCGGTATGCAGCGCGCGCAACAGCGCGAACAGCCGGACATCGGCCGGCAGGATCGGCGGCAGATGAATGGCGCCCGCCATGGTCACCGGATACCCCCCGGCAGACAGCATGCCCCAGCCGACCAGGGGCATGGCCACCATCAGCGCGTACAAGACCACATGTGATCCTCTGGCGATAACCCGCTGTGCGGCGGGCATGCTGTCCGGCAGCGGCGGACTGCCCTTGCGCAGCCGCACGACGATGCGGACCATCACCAGAAGCAGCAAGGCGATGCCAAGCGGCCGGTGCAGGTTGACCAGCGTCTGGTGCGCATGCGAAACGGTGGCAACCATCGCAACCCCGACGAACAGCATCGTGAGGATAAGCACTGCCATTGACCAGTGCAGCAGCTTCTGCAGCGCGGTGAATTGTGTGTGAGTAGCATTCATGGGATTCGGCCTCAGGGGGCTGGAGTGCATGCGTGGTCAATGCGCGCCGAGCGCGACTTCGCGCGTGCGACGCTGATAGGAGAGCGCATAGGCGGCGGATCGCGCGGCCAGCAGAGGGTCGCCTGAAGGCGCGATACCGGCGGGCAGGATCGTCGGATCGAAATTCACGTCGCGGCAGGCACCGTTGTCCTGCGCGCTGGCATGCTCGATGACGAGTGTTCCTGCATCGACCTGCTTGCGGTCATCCGGCCACGACTGCGTGGCGTCGTCAGTCGGGTCCCCAGGCGCCGCGAGCGTCAGCCGCAGATGCCAGCGTAGTGGTCCCGCTTCCAGACGATGCACAAGATCGTCGGCCAGCCACGCTGGCTGGCCTTTCTCGGCGGCTGTCACCGGCGCATATGGCAACTCTGGCTGCATCGACCAGCGCACCGCCTGCCGGCGTCCGTTTGCGTCGACAAGATAGAACGCGTTGACGCTGTAGTACGCGGTGTTCGCATAGCTTGACGCTGGCGGGTGGCCACGCATCCATGCCTGAAGTGCCTGCGATTCAGGGTTGGCGGCCAGGAACGCCTTCTGCTTTGCAGGGTCGGGTTTGCCGGTGGCGGGGTCCGGCTGCGCGGCTACAAGCTGCTGGTAGAACTGTTCCGGCGTATGGACGCCGAACATCGGCGTGGAGTTCATGCCGCTGCGCCATTGCTGACCGTCCGGCTGCGTGAACATCAACGCCATGCTGCGGACCGCGCTGTTGCCGTCAGGTGCCGTCGGGTTGCCGCCGGGTATCGCAAGGCGGCCGATGACCGGCGTGCGCCCCGCCGCGAACACGCTGGCTGACGACAAGGATGCCGCCGCGCCATCGCTCTCGAAATAGCCGTCGATGCAAACGCCCTTGGCATGATTGCGCCGGAATCCTTCATGCAGACCGGCATTGCGCTGGAACTGGTTGATGATGGTCTGCGCGGTCAGGCGGTCCGGCGCGATCCATCCGCCTGCGTAGGCAAAGGCCCCGGCCAGTGCGGTCAGGGTGGCCACGACGGCGCCAATGGCCGCAAGGCGGCACGGCACGCAGGTTCGTGGGCTGGTTGGAGAAGTAACTTCGGTCAAGGCGTGCTCCCGGGTGAGAAGTGACACGGGAGGTAAACACGCGAGACGCCCTTGCTATTCCATCGGACTGAAAAAAAGAGGTCGGCGATCAGGCGGATGCCGGGTTCAAGAGCGATCCTGCCTGCTCCCCCTCAGGTGAATAAATGCGTCGTTTCGACTTCGGACATTATCGAGCGCATTTTTAGATTTTCTACGATCAATATGCGTCATGCATTTGCATCGCTTTTGACACGATTCTCAACGGACCTCAGCGCCATTTTGCGCGAACGCAAATCCTTGTTCAGTTTGAGATTTGTTCTATAGACGCCCCTGACATATTTGCCATTTAATCGCGCTGGCTTTGCTGCGTCATGCACCGGCAAGGCCAATCAGGTTGTGGCAAACGCCGCCAATCGCAATCCCAGGTCATAGGCCCTGGGTTTTTTTGCGCGTTCGGTGGCGCGTCCGCCAGCCACATTTCTCCGCGAAGTACGGAGTCGGGTATGGGGATCGACGGTCCCCGTTGTCGTTCGTCGGGTCAAAGAGTTGCAGGGTCATGAACAAGAATCTGTACCGCCTCGTGTTCAACGCGGCGCACGGCATGCTGGTTGCCGTCCAGGAAAGTGCAGTCAATCGCGGCAAGGGCCGTCATGCTGGCAGTGGGACGCCAACCGCGCGAACCATCGCCACGCGCTTTCAGTTGCCTGCGGTCACGCTTGCTGTGTGGATCGCAATGGGCGTGCCGATCACCGCGACGGCACAGATCGTGGCCGATCCAAATTCGGGTGCCAATCGCCCGGCGGTCGGGCAGACGGCCAATGGCCTGCCACAGGTCGATATCACGCGGCCCTCCGCAGCTGGTGTTTCGCTCAATCACTATTTGCAGTTCGACGTCAACAAGCCCGGCGCAATTCTGAATAACTCGCCGACCGCAGTCTCGACACAGCAAGCCGGTTATATCAACGGCAATCCGAATCTGCTGCCGGGTCAGAGTGCCCGCATTATCGTCAACCAGATAACCGGCACGTTGCCGAGCCACTTGCAGGGGTATGTCGAGGTTGCTGGCGCCAGATCCGAGGTAGTCATTGCCAACCCCAATGGGTTGGTCGTCAACGGACTCGGCTTCATCAATACCAGCCGCGCGACGCTGACAACCGGCATGCCGGTATTTGGCGGCAGTGGCAGCCTGGACGCATTCCGTGTAACGGGCGGGCGGATTACCGTGCAGGGCGCCGGCATGAATGCGGCCAATGTCGATCAGGTGGATCTGGTGGCGCGCGCCGTGCAGGCCAATTCCGCGCTGTACGCGAACCGGCTCAATGTGATTGCCGGCGCAAACCAGGTGGATCACTACACGCTGGCCGCCACGCCGATTGCCGGAACGGGCCCCGTGCCGGCGCTTGGCATCGACGTGGCGCAACTGGGCGGGATGTATGCGAACAAAATCCTGCTTGCATCGACCGAACATGGCGTGGGTGTATCCCTGCGAGGTATCGCGGCAGCCCATGCGGGCGACCTGACGCTGACGGCCCAGGGCACGCTTGTGCTGGCGGGTCAGGCCAATGCCAGCGGCAATCTGGCCGCGTATGCGCGTGACGGTATCGAGAACTCCGGGATCACCTATGCGGCGCAAGACGTGTCGGTGGATACCGATGGCGAACTGAGCAACACCGGCATGCTTGCCGCGCAGCAGCGCCTTGACGCCAAAGGCGGCAGCGTTGCCTCGACGGGTACGCTGGCAGCGGGCGTGAACCAGGATGGCACCGTGGCCGCTCCTGCCGACCTGACGGTGACCGCCACCAGCGGCGCGCTGACGGCCACGGGACGCAACCAGGCCAGTGGCAGCGCCGCACTACAGGGGGCGAGCGTGAATCTGGCTGGCAGCCAGACAGCGGCCGGCGGCAACCTGAATGTGGCGGCCATGGCAGGAGACCTCGATCTGACTGGCGCCACGGCCACCGCGGGCGCCGGACTGGCGGCCAGCGCGTCTGGTGCGGTCTTGAACGACCATGGCCAGATGTTGAGCGAAGGGGCCATCAGCGTGACGGCGGGCCGAGTGTCGAACGCAGGCGGCCAGATCGCTTCACAGGGCGCGGTCGCAATCCGGTCCGCCGGGGCGCTCGACAACAACCAGGGCGCAATCCAGGCGGGCGGCGCGCTCGATCTCGACATTGCAGGCAGTCTGAACAACACCGGCGGCACGCTGTACGGTGGAAACGGCCTGACGCTGGCCCAACCGAATGCAGTACTGAACAACGACGGCGGCAAGATTCTCGGCAAGACCGATGTGACGCTCAACACGGCATCGATCAGCAACGCGGGCGGCGCGATCCTGGCCAATCGCGATATTGCCGTTGCCGGTGCGGCCTCTGGCAGTGGCACGATGCAGGCCGGACGCAATCTCTCGCTCGATGTGGCGGGCGACTACACCAATGACGCCGCAAACACGCTGCGCGCCGATGGTGACATGCGTGTCTCGGCCACGGGCACGCTCACCAATACCGGCACGCTGGCCGCTGCCGGTGGGCTGACGGTCAAGGGTACCGATATCGTCAACGCCGCAGGCGCGGGCATGAACAGCGCGGCCACGCGCGTCGATGCGTCGAACTCGCTCGCCAACGCCGGCCGCATCGAAGGCGACGTGGTCGAAACCAATGCCGCGACCACGACCAACACCGGCACCATCATCGGCAACAGCGTGACGGTGCAAGGCACGGACATCGTGAACGACGGCGAATCGGCGCTGATCGCGGCGGTCAAGCAACTCAACGTCTACGCGACGAATTCGGTACAGAACCTGGATGGGGCGAACCTGTACAGCGCCGGCGACCTGCAGATTGCCAGGGATGGCACGCGTGATCCGGATACGGGGCTGCTGGCCAATCAGGTCAAGTCGCTGATCAACAGCTCGGCCACGATTCAGGCCGAGGGTGACATCGACATCGCTGCGAATGAGGTGGTGAACAAGCGCACGAGCATCGTGACGGAGGCGGGTACGCCGACGACGGTGACGAAGACGCTGGTGCTCTGGAAGGCAGGATTCAATGAAGGCCGTACCAGCTATGGCAGCACGCGGTTTCCGCAGTGGCGCTGGTCCAGTGGCAAGGCCGCCATCAGTGCGGACATGCTCAATGCTCTGCGGCAGCCGATCACGGTGGAAGTGCCAAAAACCGATGTGAAGTCTGTCGACGCGGCTACAAAGACGTTGTCGTTCATCAAACCACCCGTCGATGAGTACATGGCGTACACCGGGTGTTCAGGCGTCGAGAACTGTGCGACCCCGATGTCGCCGGCCGATCGCACCATCGTGACGAACCCGACACAGCACTACGAGGCCATCGAAGACACGGGCACCACCTACAGGATCACCTTCTGGCCGGACTTCGATCCCGACATTCACATCCGTCCCGACCAGGTGCGCATCCGCTATGACCTGGGCCCGGATCTGCATGACTACAACGAGGTTTCGCGCACGGTGACCACCACCACGTCGACCGACCGGCTGGTGAGCGCCACGCCCGCGGCGCTGATGCAGGCCGGAGGCAATCTGCGCATCAACAGCACCGGTGGCTCGATCCTGAATCAGTCGTCCACGATGACGGCGGGCGGCGATCTCGTGCGCATCGCACCGGGCGGTGCCGTGAAGGATCAAGGTACGGCGCTGCAGCAACACGTCAGTGCGACGGAAACCTCCACGTTCTACTGGCACCAGAAGAGCGGACGCAAGAACGACACGCAGGTGGTGCCCTACCCGACCACACCCCAGGCACCGACCAGTGTCGAGGCACTGCCCGCCATCGCCACGGGCAACCAGTCTGTGCAAACCAACGCACGGACGATCGACGTAACAACCGTGAACCGGCTGGGCGATACCGTTACTGGCAGTGGCGGCTCGGACGACCAGGGCAATGGGCAGCAGACGCTCGGTACCGCCGGCGGCGGCATTCCCAACCTCAAACTGCCTACCAATGGCCTGTATCACTACCAGCCCGCCCCCGAGGCCACCTACCTGATTGCCACCGATCCACGCTTCACGCAGTACGGCAAATTCCTCTCATCGGACTACATGCTTGGTCAGCTTGGGCTGGACCCGATGGCCACGCAGAAGCGTCTGGGCGATGGCTTCTACGAGGAGAAGCTGATCCGCGACCAGGTGACGCAACTCACCGGCCGCACGTATTTGGCGGGCTTCACCGACAACCTCAGCGAATATCAGGCGCTAATGGACAACGGCGTGGCCTACGCCAAGTCCTTGCAACTGACGCCGGGGATTGGCCTGACTGCCGACCAGATGGCGCAGCTCACCACGGACATGGTGTGGCTGGTGAGCCAGGACGTGACGCTGCCCAATGGCACGCGCCAGTCGGTGCTGGTACCAAAGGTCTATCTGGCGCAATCCAGCGCAGTTGATCTGCAAAGCACCGGCGCGCTGGTAGCAGGCGGCAGCGTCTATCAACACGCCACGGGTGACGTGAACAATAGCGGTCGGATCGTGGGCGACCTCACCACACAGGTGATCGGGAACAACATCGTCAATCGGGGGCAGATTGGCAGCGTCGGCACCACCCTGGTGGCGGCCCAGCAGGACGTGCGCAATCTGGGTGGGCGGATTGCCGGTACCGATACGCTGGTCACCGCAGGCAGGGATGTGATCAACGATTCCCAGACGATATCGAACCGGGTGACGATGGGCGAACACAGTGCCAGCGCCACGGCGGTCGGGTCAGTCGCCGCGATCTCCGGGACGAACAACGTCGGCGTGCTGGCCGGGCGCGATATCACCATGGCGGGCGGCACCGTCAACGCGGGCAACGATGCCCTGCTGGCCGCGGGCCGCGACCTGAACCTGGGCACCGTGGCCACGGCTACTACCCAGGACTCCAGCGCGCGCGGTGGCCAGAGCTTTTACCACGACCAGACCACGGCAGGCGTGGGCGGCAGCGTGCAGGCGGGGAACAACATGACGGCGGTGGCTGGGCGCGATGCAACGCTCACCGGTTCCGCGCTTGCCGCAGGCGGCGATGTGGCGCTGCTAGCCGGCCGCGACACAACGATCCAGGCATCGCTCGATACACGCACGCACAGTGAAGGCTCGCTCGGCGGCAAGGGTGCCGCATACACGCAATCGTCCTACGACGAAACGGCGCGCGGCAGCATCGTGCAGGCGGGCAACAATGCCACGCTCGGCGCTGGACAATCGGCCACGGTCAACCAGATCCTGCAGGCCAACGGCATCGCGCCGAATGCTTCGCAGGGCGACGGCAAGGGCAACCTTGCCGTGCTCGGCTCGGCGGTGGCAACTGACAAGGGCGCGGCCAATCTGATGGCTACCGGCGACGTGACCGTGGGCACGGTCACCGAGCAGCACCAATCGCAAAGCTGGGCGGAATCGAAGCGCTCGGGGTTCCTGTCGAAGGAAAAGACCACCACACGATCCAGCGAACAGCGGACGGTGGCGGTGGGCTCGGTGGTGTCGGCGGATTCGGTCAACGGACTGGCCGGCCACGACCTGACGGTGAGCGGCTCGACCGTGGCGGCCACCCATGACGTGAGCCTGGCGGCGGGAAATAACCTGACGATCGGCAGCGCGCAAAGCACGAGCGACAGCCACTTCTTCCAGGAGACCACCAAAACCGGCTTCGGTGCGACTGGCGCTGGCATCTCGTTCGGCAAGCGGAACCAGAAGGATACGGTCAACGACAGTGAGGTCACGCAGACCGCCAGTCTTGTTGGTTCCACGCAGGGCAGCGTGCATCTGAATGCAGGCAACAAGCTGCAGGTGACCGGCAGCGAACTCGTTGCAGCCAAGGACATCATCGGCGTTGGGGCGGATGTGACGATCGACGCCTCGCGCAGCACGCGTCACCACGACGAATCGCACGAGGTCAAGCAGACGGGTGTGACGCTGGGTGTATCGGGCGGTGCCGTTGGTGCGGCGATCAACGCCGGGAACAAGATCAACAGCGCTACCAAGAGTCAGGATGGCCGTGCTTCCGCGCTATGGGGCGTGGCGGCCGGGCGAGACCTGTACGACGCCCAGCAACTGGCCACAGCCAAGGATGCCACGTTGACCAGCGGCGTGGCGCTGACGGTTTCAATCGGCACCAGCCAGAGCAAGCAGACCCTCACGCAGGACAGCACGACGCACACCGGATCGCGGGTGACGGCGGGCGGCACGGCGTTGTTCCAGGCCACCGGCAAGGATGCCAATGGCAATGCCACAGCAGGCAACCTGAACATCGTCGGCTCGGACATCAATGCCACGAACGTGCACCTGCTGGCCAGGAACGACGTGAACATCGTTGCAGCCACCGATACCAACAATAGCCGCAGCACCAACAAATCCAGCAGCGGCAGCCTTGGCGTTTCCTACGGCCTCGGACAGGGCGCGGCCGGGCTTGCGGTGTCGGTCTCGGCGTCCGGGGCAAGAGGCAACTCGGATAGCACGAGCACGACGCAGGTCAACAGCCATATCAAGGGCAGCCAGTCGGTCACCATCGGCTCAGGCAACGACACGACTATCCAGGGCGCCACCGTCAGCGGCGGCAAGGTGATTGCGGACGTGGGCGGCAACTTGAACATCGCCAGCCAGCAGGACACCGGCCAGACGCGAGCGAAGCAGCAGAGCGTGGGCGGCGGCATCACGGTGAGCACGGGCGGTGCATCGGGCAGCGTCTCGGCAACCCAGGGCAAAGGCAGCGGCAACTACGCCAACGTCAGCGAGCAGTCGGGCATCTTCGCGGGCCAGGACGGATTCGATATCAACGTCAAGGGCAATACCGACCTCAAGGGCGCGGTAATCGCCAGCGATGCAACCGGGGACAAGAACAACCTGACCACGGGCACGCTGACCTATGGCGATATCCGGAACCATTCGGACTACAGCGTCAACTCGATGGGGCTGTCAGCAGGCGGCGCATTCAGCAGCCCACCGGGCCAGAGCAACAGCGGCCAGACGTCGGGCAAGAACACCGGCGGCGTGAGCCCGATGATCCCGCAGAACGAGAGCGGCAGCCAGGATGGCACGGCGCGCTCAGCCGTGGCCGATGGATCGATCCACATCAAAAACGACGCGGATCAGAAGCAGGATATGGCAGGCCTGAGCCGCGATACGTCGAACACCAACACGCAGGTGGGCAACAACCCAGACCTGCAGAACATCCTGAACAAGCAGGCCGACATGATGGCGGCAGCGCAGGCGGCGGGCGAGGCGGTGGCGAAGACCGTTGGGGATGTTGCAAATTCAAAGCGCGATGAAGCGCTTGTTAATGCCGCCGCGGCCGGCAAGGCGGGAAACACCGACAAGCAGCAACAATACCTAGCCGAAGCCAAGAGCTGGGACGAAGGCGGTGCCAATCGTGCCGCACTGCAGGCGGCAGGCGGTGCATTGGTGGTGGGACTGGGTGGCGGCAACGCCTTGGCCGGGGCGGCTGGTGCGGCAGCCTCGTCACTGATAGCTCCCGCGCTGAAAGACCTGAGCAATTCGGTGGGCAACAACATCAATACTGGCAATGCTGAATTGAATCAGGCCATTGGCAACCTTGCGGCCAACATCGTGGCAGGTGGAGTCGGTGCGGTCGTCGGCGGCGGATCGGGCGCGGCAACGGCGGCAAATGTGGACCGCTTCAACCGCCAATTGCATCCGGATGAGAAAACCTTGGCGCGCGAGATTGCGACCGACGCTGCAACACGGGGCCTCAGGAATTCGGACGGCTCGCCGATTACCAGCGACCAACTTGAAAACGCAATGCGTTCGGCAAATAACAGCAAGTATGGCGAGACCAGCGCCACAGGCGTACTGGTGCCGCTGAATGCCAACACCAATGCGAACCAGATTTACGATACTACGGGCATGCTAGTCCAGAATGACGGCGCAGGTCACAACTCTCTTATGCAGGATCCGTCGATGCTGGTCACTCCATCGCAGACGCTGCAGGATCTGATCACGCAGAGCACGGGAAGCGCGAATTCCCCATATAGCTGGGACAAGACAAGCGGCGATATTGGGGCGCAGCCACAGAGTCCTTTTGCGCATGGCTGGAATACTGGCGATTACTCTGCTGGATTCAGCAAAGACCCATCGTCTACGACTTCAATTGGAGTGAATTTGAGCACCGGCACTGGATATACATGGCAAGTTGGTTTCGCTGTGAATCTTGGTGTAAATGGATCAAAATCGACGTTTGCGGCCTTTAGCTCATTTGGAAGCACGGTCGGCACCGATTTTGGTCCGGCAGTAAGTATCTCTCAGGTGAAAGGCAATGCAGGTGAAAATTTTGCCGGACACGCGAGATCAATAAATGCAGGAGGGACGGTTTTGGCTGGCAGTGCGGAAGGAAGTGCAATCTATGGCGCTAATAACGATCTGATTGGGAGTGGTGTCAGCATTGGCCTGAAATCTCCATTGCCAGTTTATGTTGGACCCGTCGGTTCAGTTACGCAAACCAACACAAGACTTTTTGGAATTGTTGATGGCAAGTTTTCTTTCAGCAAATAATGAGCCATTGGAAATGTTGAAATCAATTTTGCGGCTGACTCTAATAAATGGGGTGGCAATATTCACTTTGATTTTTTTTATGTCCATCGAAAAGCTAAATCTATGGGAGAGGTCAACGAAGGTGTCAGCCATTGATGTGGCGGTAATGGTATCGGTAGCTTCGATGTTTATGCAATCAATTGTCGGTTTGGCGATTAATAATTTTGCCTTTCTTGGTCAGGGGAAAGACTGGAGGGATTTCTGGTCAGATGGGGTGCTTGAGGTTTTTCAGAAAAAATATGATGCAATCACCGAACCATGGAGGGTCGCGAGAGGGAAGATAATTGTAAATACCACTTTCATATTATTCGAGTTAATCATCATCTACATCTATCAACTGGTGCGAGACGTAGGATGAATGAAATATCTAGGGGTACAGTAATGATAATTAATAGTGAGATGCAACGACTTCTGCTGAATTCGCCTGATACTTGCGACACAAATTCAGGGTTGAGCGAGATAGCGGATATGGGCTTCCAAGTGGTTGGTGACTGTTATCTACTTAGCGCCATGCTTGAAAAAGAGAGAAATGTTGACAGACGAAATTTTCAGGATGGCACAGGATTCGAATGCTTCGTTAATTCTCTTCATGTCGAAGACTATGACGATGTGACACCTCTGCCTCAGGCTATTCAATTTTTAAGCAGGGTCTTCGAGGGATGGAACAGCACATCACCGAGTTCTGTGCTGGTTGCTTTTGTTTCCGCCGATGAGTTAAGTGTAGTGGTGAAATTTCATGTACAAAGGGTCGACGAGAGTTGGCTGAGCGACAATCTAGACGGGTACATCGATGCGATAATGTCGATTGACTCGACTGAGGATGTAAGGAGCGTAATTCGCTCAGTCGTAAGTCAATCTAAGGCGAAGGAATAGCCTTGATGTATGTCGCCTTTCGAAAAGCGGGCCGAACTGGATGCTGCGTCACACCATTGTCCTTACGTTGCCATCACTCTCACTAGCGCAGGCAGATCAGCTAATTAGCCAGATTCAGAAGGGCGTCAACGAATATCCCGCTATCCCTGGCAAGTCGGATCAGTTCGGTCAGCGATTTACGGTTGATATACCGATTACCGGCCCCAAAGGCAACACCGCGACGGTACGCACTGGCTGGATTATCGAACCAGGCTCGTCCAACCCTCGAATGGCAACTGTCTACGTGAAGTAACTGCCATGAACGAATTTGAGCTATTTGATGTTGTTGCGTTGATCGACGACCTACTTGATGACGGGCTTCGTGCGGGAATGAAAGGTGTCATCGTTGAAATTCACCATAGTCCTTGCCTTGCTTATGAAGTCGAATTTTGTGACGAACAAGGAAAGGCGCTCGCGCTGGTGGCATTGCTTCCGACACAGGTAAAGCGAGTTTGGGTACGTCGATACTAGCGCCCATTCTCCAAAGCCGCTTCTCACAATCACCGTCAGCAAGTTAATGACTGCTTCGTCATTTGGGGCACGCAAGTTCCGGAATGCTGCTGAGCCGCGATACGTCGAACACCAACACGCAGGTGGGCAACACCCCGGACCTGCAGAGGCTGATTGGCCGCTTCAATTGGCAAGTGCTGCGTGGTTATTCTGAGGGATACGGATGAACTGGAGGCGCCTGTATGCCGTTAGCCAGATTGTTGGTGTGGTTGGAGGCATGTCAGTGACGGCTGCAGGCTTATAACCAGGGTGGAAATGATGACTGAACAGAAATTGACTATAGAGCAGGCATATCGTGCGATGTTTTATTTTATCGAGCGCGAATATGAGCTAACTAAATCGGATGAGCTTGGTGGGATGCTCGGTTCGCTATCATGGCAAGTCTGGGAAGGCGGACATGGTCCTGCTGATCCTGGCGCTTGGCAGGACTGGCAGGATGCAGTAATGAAGGCTCTCTCAGTTGAGGACAGCGCGGCACTATGATCCGAATATGATTGAAGTGAGTTCAACTCATCAAATCATATTAGAGCGCGAGGTTTTAGGGGGAGATAATATGATTATTGGCGACCCACAAATATTTGCGGTCTGGATTGATCAGGTTGATGCTTGGTCAACAGCTAAATTTTCTAATGGATGCCTGGCATACATAGTTGAAGAGCACATGTACCCACAACAACCGTTTTTATCGACCATCGGCTCTGATATTGCCTCCATGGCCAATTTTACGTGCCTAGAGAAGGCTGTCGGCGATGGAAACCTTGCGGCAAAGGGGCCGCAGGAGGTGTTTGAGAGCCTTTGTGTCCTCGCGTTTCCTGGGATGAATTCGAACGCGGAGTCCAGTGATTATACCCATCTGGTTTCTCCCTTGAGCATTTTGGATGCTGGTTACGCCTTCTTTTTGCTCCAAGAAGAGGGGGGTGATCGCCTAGTTTTTGGCGATGTAGCTAAACCAAGTAATGCCTGGGAAGTGCGACTTCCAAAAGATATGTTCATAACAGTTATCCAGCAGGCCATTGGGCAGTGGAAAGCCATCCTTAACAGAGAAAAGACGCCGTTTTCATAGATTTGAATTGTACCTGCGAGAGCTTAATCATGAGTAATACGCTGCGCATTCGCTTGCTCTTGGCCATGCAGGCCGCTTTGCTGGGAAGTGTTAGTTCAAATATTCGAGTTATTAGCTGTGGATTCGACGGTGACGACGTAAGAATCAAGGTCATCTTCGATGGCGCGATTCCGGAGTTGGATCGCGGAATCATGGATGAAGTTGGAACTGAGCTGGCCTCACATTTTGATGGCGCAAGCGTCGAGGTGGAGTGCGCAAGAATTGACGCCCCACAAGATTTTCGCGACTGTTTGCTCGACTGGTGCGTGTATCTACGCAGAGAGTAGTTCGGGAGGCGGGAGATCAGAAATGAATTGGCGTTACGTCTACGCGAGCCTTGAGACTTGGTTCGTGATCTGCGTGGCCTCGGCTTGCAATGCCGGATTTTGGTCATTTTTAGTGGCGAGTATCTGCGGAATGGGGATTGGATTTAATGACAACGAATCGCTAGTAGTGATTGGCCTTCCATTGTTCATTATCTTATTTGTTATTTTCGCAAGATTTTTACCGGAGTCATTGAGAAAGGCCGGAATGTTGAGTGATAAACCAGAGCGGTTCGTTCCATGGTTAAAATAAAGAGACTGATTGACCGCGTGTCACTCATAAACGAGCGAAGCATTATCGTTGTGGGATGCATATCTATTGCATCCAGTGGGCTATACGCGTTCATATTGGGCGGGGGCGTGAGGTTTCTACTTGGAATGGATGAGAGATTTTGCTTGATCTGGATTAGCCTTCCGGCATTCATCTTTTTGTTGATCGTTCATGTCGTTGTCCTCCCTAAGCATCTACAAGAGGCAGGGCTGATAGATTAGGGGCGCTGGCCGAGCGTATTTTCCGCCGACCGTGCTCGATAATCCAGATAGCGAACATCCGGCGCGTAACTGTGAGATGAAGGCTTTGCGAGAAATATCGGATAGAGAAAGGGGCTTACTGCTACATCTTGGCGAGGTTGCAACGATTCCAGAGGTGCAGTTACTCGTTCGTCACCATCAAAAGCTGCTCGTCGAACCGCTGGACGATGGAGGCATGGGGAGCTTTCGTATATGCCTACCGCACGAGTACGAAGATGTCCAACGAGGAATAGTTGGGGCGACATTGAAGTCGAACGACTCCGACGGAGTCCTCCTCGTGGCGACGTTATACGTAAACGATCGATCTTATCCCTGCGAGGTTGATATTTGGAAGGTCGATTTCTCTCCAACTATTCGACTACCGGATAGATGGGATGTTGAAGATTTTCCCCGTTTCCCCGGTTCAGGAACTGGGTGAGGCAAAAACCGAAGGTCATCATCAAGGATCCGAGCTGATGGTGATCGTGATCTGAAGTATCTCAATGAAGAAGAAAAACCTTCCCGCCATAAGTGGTTGGCAGTCTTTCGCCGGGCTGTTGCTGGCCAGTCCTGCCGTACTCGCACAAGCCCTCCCGCCTGGGCAAGTAGCAACAACCGCCGCCGAGCAACAACAACTCACCCGCCAGCAACAAGAAGCCCGCGAGCGTGCGCAGGTCACTGAAGCCCCGGGCGTACGCGCGCAAGAGATTGCGCCGCTCGCATACCCGGTGCTTCCCTCCGAGACCCCGTGCTTCCGCATCGACCGTTTCGTGCTGGAGGTTCCTGCGGACCTGCCCGACAGCGTTCAAGCACAAGGCGCCTCCGCATTGCCGCAGGACCCGTTCGCTTTTGCCCGGACGTGGCTCGATCACTACCAGGGCGCGTGCGTCGGCAGGCAGGGGCTGGATCTGCTGGTCAAGGGCGTATCGCAAGCCGTTCTGGGCCGGGGCTACGTGACCACGCGCGTGTTGCTGCCGCAGCAGGACCTGAGTTCCGGCACGCTGCGGCTGGCGTTGATTCCCGGTGTGATCGGCGAGTTGCGCTTTGCAGACGCTGAAACGCGTGGCACATGGAAGACAGCTTTCCCGGCGCGCTCGGGCGATTTGCTGAACCTGCGCGATCTGGAGCAGGGGCTGGAGCAGATGAAGCGCGTGGCCAGCCAGGATGCCGATATGCAGGTGGTGCCGACTGCCGTGCCCGGCGTCAGCGATGTCGTGATTACGGTCAAGCGTGCGAAGCCATGGACGGTGGTTGCATCGGTCGACAACTCGGGCACGGAGGCCACCGGCAAGTGGCTCGGCAACCTGAGCGTCGGCATCGACAACCCGCTGGGCCTCAATGATCTTTTCAACGTCGGCTATATGCAGGACCTGGGGTTCGGCAACCGTACGCGTGGCACGCACGGCTGGAATGGTTTCTATTCGGTGCCGTGGGGTTACTGGACTGGCACGCTGTCCGCTTACTCGAACACGTATTACCAGCAGATCGCCGGGGTCAATCAGACCTTTATTTCGAGCGGAAACTCGCAGACGGTGGATATGAAGCTGCAGCGCGTGATCCGTCGCAGCCAGAACGATGTGCTGGGACTGCAGTTCCGGCTGTCGCGCCGTTTTGGCCAGAGTTTCATCGAGGACACCGAGATTCCCCAGCAGCGTCGCAACAACACGCTGGTGGAGGCCGGTTTCACTGACCGGCATTACTTCGGCGCTGCACAGTTCGACGGCAGTCTCGTCTTCCGGCAGGGCATCGGCGGATTCGGGGCCCAGCCCGATACGCTGGCCGTCAATGGCGGGCCAACGTGGCGGTACAGCATGGTGGTGGCCGATGCCAATCTGTCGGCGCCATTCAGGCTCGGCAATCAGGCACTGCGCTATGTGACGACGTTCCGGGGCCAGTACACCGGCAATCACCTGTATTCGTCGGACATGATGACCATCGGCAGCCGCTACACGGTGCGTGGTTTCGACGGCGAAATGCTGCTGGCGGGCGACAGCGGCTTCTACTGGCGCAACGAGCTGCAGGCACCGATTGCGAACACCGGGCTGGCGCTGTACGCGGGGCTCGATTACGGGCGTGTATTTGGGCCATCAACGGCCGGTCTCGTGGGAACGCAGCTTGCCGGCGCGGTATTGGGCCTGCGCGGCGGGTTCGGGTCGCGGTTCGGGCGGCTGTCTTATGACCTGTTCGCGGGGATGCCAGTGTATAAGCCCGCCACGTTCCAGACGGCGGATGTGACGGGCGGATTGCAGGTTACCTACCAGTACTGATCCAGGTTTTGCTGATCAGGTGTGTCTTGAGCCACGGCCCGGATTCCGCCATGGCCGTGGCTATATGCGACGCACACAAGACCGCCTCGCCCCCTCAGAGCTTGTACCCAAACCGCCGCAGCAAGCCCTTGCGGTCGGCGATGTCGGCTTCGGTTTCGATGCCAAGTGGCGGTTCGCCGTCGACGACGCCAAGCACAGCCCTGCCCAGGTCGGTCTGCGCGATGATGACCTGCGTCGGGTTTGCCGTGGCGCAGTAGATGCGGCACACCTCCGGCACCGCGCGCACCGCGCCGAGCACATTGACGGGAAAGAATCCGTCGCCAAGGAAGATCAGGAACGTGTGGCCGGCGGCAATCGCCGTTGCGTTCTGGCAGGCCAGGTCGATCATTGCCTCGTCGGTTCCTGACCAGCGCACCAGCCGCTTGCCGGAGGCTTCGCAGAAGGCGATGCCGAACTGGATGCCCGGGACCGTGCCGACGAGCGCTTCATGCAGGTCCTCGACAGTCTTGATGAAATGCGATTGTCCGAAGATGAAGTTGGTGGCTTCCGGCTTTGTCACCGGCACCATGCTGAGTTCCATGGCCTCGCTCCCGCGTTGGTCCGCATGCAGACAATGGTAGGTTGCGAGCCCCCGATTTCAAGCCGGGCGGCCGGAGCGGGTGTGGACGCTGGATGAGGAGGCCACTATTCCGTGGTGCTCGGGCTCCAGAATGCCTGGCTTACTGCCTCGGATTCGGCTAGCCGCGCCACCACGGCATCCAGTTCATCGCCATCGACGGAAGTGGCCATAAGCACGGCTTCGATCTCCACGTCGCTCGCGCCGAACGCGTGCACCACCAGATCGCGCGTGGGATGGTTGCTGGCCTCCAGCGCGTCCGTCAGCATCGCCAGTGCTTCTTTCTGGCGATGACGCGGCGTGATCACGTACACCGTGTTGGTGACCTCCACGGCCGGGGTATCGATGGGCTGCTGGTTGATGCGATGAACGACGGGGCGCAGCAGCGTGTTTGCCGCCAGCACGAACAGGCAGCCCAGGCCCGCTTCGACGATCAGGTCGGCCCCCGCGCATGCGCCGACCGCGGCCGAGCCCCATAGCGTGGCGGCCGTATTCAGCCCACGCACATTGCCTTCTTCGCGCATGATGACCCCGGCACCGAGAAAGCCGATGCCGGACACCACATAGGCCACCACGCGCACGGCGCCATCATGGCCGGCCAGCCGATTGGCCATGTCCACGAAGATGGCGGCGCCCACGGCCACCAGCACGTTGGTGCGCAGGCCGGCCGTGCGCTGCCGGTATTGGCGTTCGTATCCGATGACCCCGCCCAGCAGGAAGGCGGTGATCAGGCTGATGCCGGTGTCGAGGAGTGAGTCAACGTTGATGTTCTGGATGGCTTCGATGGACATGCTCAACAGCAATGGAAACTGCAATGGAAATCATGGCGGAGGTATTCCGTGGGGGCACGGAGTTACCAGAGCGTGCGGCAGAACCGGACGGCCGCATCGGCGTACTCCCGATCGGTCATCGGGGCGTCGCGGTGGCCGGCCCGGCCAGACGATTTCGCGGTTGAGGTGTCCGACTGCACCCGGGTGCGCAGGAACGGGGATGCCAGACGTTCCGTGAGTGCGGAGGTCCGGGTGGTGGAAAAGAGGAATTTGCGCATTTCCGACTCCTTGGCCATCCGGCTGGTCCGGACAGCGTGGCCTGCGAGGGCAGGCGAGTGCGAGTGGCGCGCGGCGGGCGGAGGTGCCCGGTGTTGCCGCTGCGTGACTTGCGATGGATCGATGCAAGCCAGCGGCAAAGGGAATGCGGGTGGCTTGCTTAACCTTGTTTCGAATCTTGCTTCGAAGATCGACTAGAGCAACTGTCCATTTGAGGGACTCCTCAGGTTTGCTTTGACGGAACGGAGCTTATCAACGGGGTGCCGCTGCGTACACTGAATTCTTCTTCAGGTTGTTCAGGTGTTTCAGGCCTTCAGGCTCTTCAGGCGCTCACGCGTCGGATTCCTGATGCGCGAGCGGGATCCTGACCGTGAAGACCGCGCCGCCGCCCGGCGCGTTGGCGGCCTCGATATGCCCGCCCTGAGCGTGAATGATCGATTGCGACAGCGCCAGGCCAAGGCCCACGCCCTCTGCATCCGATGCCCGTGCGCCCGCGCCGCGGAAGAACCGGTCGAACAGGTAAGGCAGTTCGTCCTGCGGGATGCCGGGCCCTTCGTCGGCAACCTTCAGCAGCGCGTCCTGCGCGTCCGTGGCGCAGTCGACCGTGATCTTGCCGCCCCGGGGGGAGAACTTCAGCGCGTTGTCCACCAGGTTGGCCAGCACCAGGCTGACCGATGCGTGCGCCACCCTGGCGCCGGCCGCCGCATCGTTGTGCACGACGAAATCGACCTGCCGGTCGCGGGCAGCCGGGCCCGCGCGCAGCAGCGTCTCGGCAACCAGCGTGTTCAGCGCGGGCGGCTCGCCGGCCGCGCCGTCCTGACCCGCATCGAAGCGCGCCAGCACCAGCAGTTCCTCGATCAGCCGGGTCAGGCGGCCAACTTCGTCCAGGCAGGAGCGCAGCGTATCCACATACTCCTGGCTTTCGCGCGGGCGCCGCAGCGTTACTTCGATCTCCGTGCGCAGCCGGGAAAGCGGCGAGCGCAACTCGTGCGACGCATCGGCGGTGAAGCGCCGTTGCTGGTCAAACGCGTGCTCGAGCCGGTCGAGCATCGCGTTCAGCGTGTCCACAAGCTGGCCGATCTCGTCCGAGGCGCCCGGATGCGGCAGGCGTTCGCCGAGGTTTGCGTCGCCAATAAGCTGGGCCTGTTTCACGACGTCGTTGATGCCGCGGAACGTGCGCCGCGTGAGCACGACCCCTGCCGCGCCGACTGCGGCCAGCAGCAGCGCCGCCATGATGCCGAACAGTATCGTTGCCGATTCCAGCACGCCGTGCACGTCGTCCAGCGATCCCGCCACCTGGATGACGACGGGCTTGCCGTTCGCCATTGCCGGGAGGGACACCATGCGCATCGGCTCCTCGCCGAAGTTCGGCAGCGTTTGGAATACCTCCTGTCCGCCCGATGCCAGCTCCGCCAGCAGCGCGGGCGGCGCGGGCAGGCTGGCATCGCCGAGGTTGGCGCTGCGGGACAGCACCTCGCCCCTTGCGTTGACGATCTGCACCAGGCGGTCCAGGCGCACGAGCGAGGGCGGCGCCGAGCCAGGCGGGCGCTCATGCACCCGGACAGGCTGCCCGTGGCTTTCGGCCTGCATGCCGGCTTCGGTCTCCGCCAGCGCCAGCAGCGCGGCATCAAGCTGCCCGTGTACCAGTCGGGAAAGCTGCCACCACCCGGCGAACGCCGAGCAGGCAACGATCACGACGATGACGGTCCAGTGCGTCAGGACCAGCCGCTGCCGGAAGTTCAGCACGTCAGGAGGCTCCCGCAGGTGCGAGCCGGAACCCCTGGCCACGCACGGTATGGATAAGCGCCGCCATGCCCGGAGGGTCGAGCTTGCGGCGCAGGTTCTTCATATGGACGTCAATCAGGTTGTCGATGGCAATCAGGTCCGCGTGCCAGATATGTTCGGCAAGCTGTGCGCGGCTGACCACTTCTCCGGCGTGGGTCACCAACAACTTCAGGATCGCGTACTCCTTCGGCGTGAGGTCCAGCCGGACGCCGGCACGTGTGACTGCCCGCGATTGCGGGTCGATGACCAGGTCGTCCAGTGTGATCTGCGCGGGTTGTGCCAGCTCCACACGGCGCAGCAACGCGCGCACGCGCGCCAGCAGTTCCTCGAATACGAATGGCTTGGTCAGGTAATCGTCGGCGCCGGTGTCCAGGCCGGCGATGCGGTCCTCCACCGCGTCGCGCGCGGTCAGCATCAGGATCGGCGTGCGCACGCCCTGGGCGCGCAAGTCCCGGCAAAAATCGACGCCGCTTTTGCCGGGAAGCATCCAGTCAAGAATGAACAGGCTGAAGGCGGTGCTGTCGTGCAAAGCGGCCATGTCAACCGAATGCGCCGTTTCCACGTCATAGCCTTCTTCCTGAAGACCGCGAGCCAGCAATCGCGCTGCCTTCTGGTCGTCATCTACTAATAGGATCCTCATGGGTTGGCCTTTTCGGGTCGGGGCAAATTCTATCAGCCCCCTAAACGGCCAGTTGCACGCACGCCCCCGCCTGAAGAAGAATTCAGGGTGCGTCGCAGCATGCATGCGTACCATTGGCAGCAAATTGCCGCATGTGGCGGTTTCATAACTTCTTACGTATCAGCTCGGAGTAAATGATGAAAAACAGGCCAGCCCTTCCCGGGCGCGCTGCCTACTGGCTTGCCGCACTGATCGTATTGGTTCTTGTTGGCGCAGGAGTCTGGACGCTGCGCGCCAAGGAAGAAAAGAAGCAAGCGGAGCCTCCCGTCGCCGTGCGCCATCAGGGCGAGCGCCTGGTGGTGCCCCCCGATTCGCCGCTGCGCCGTACGCTGGTGGTGGCTGCCGCCACACGTGAAACCGTGGCTGCGCCGTTCAACCTGCCGGCCATCGTGGAGGCGGACCCGGCCAGGCTGGTCAAGGTGCTGCCGCCGCTGGCCGGCCGCATCGTTACGCTGAACAAGCAGCTTGGGGATTCGGTAAAGGCCGGCGATGTGCTGTTCTCGATCGATTCGGCAGACCTGGCGCAGGCCATCAGCGATGCCGGCAAGGCCCGCGCCGCGCTGACCATGGCGCGCCGCAACCTGGACCGCCAGCGCGAACTCGACAAATCGGAGATCGCCGCCAAGCGTGATTTCGAACAGGCCCAGAGCGACTACGACCAGGCCGCCAGTGAATCGGAACGCGCCAACGCGCGCCTGGCCCAGCTTGGCGCCAAGGGCGGCGGCGCGGCGCAGGTGACCGGCGGCCATATCCTGACCGTCCGCTCGCCGATCAATGGCCGCGTTGTCGAACTAAATGCCGCCACCGGCGGCTACTGGAACGATGCCACCGCATCACTGATGACCGTGGCCGATCTCTCCCATGTGTTTGTCACGGCGAACGCGCAGGAAAAGGACCTTGGCCACGTGTACGTCGGCCAGTCGGCCACTGTCAGGTTCGATGCCTACGGCGAGCCGCAGCCGGGCAAGGTGCGCTACGTGGGGGACATCCTTGACGCCGATACCCGCACGACCAAGGTGCGCATGGTGTTCGACAACCCCGACGCCAAACTGAAGCCCGGCATGTTCGCGCAGGCCACGTTCCTGGCGCAGCCGCACGAAGGCATCGTCATTCCGATGTCGGCCATCGTCCAGAGCGGGTTCTACACGCGCGCATTCGTCGAAGTGGCGCCGTGGCAGTTCGAGCCCCGCGTGATCAAGCTTGGCGCGCAGGTTGGCGACCGCATGGAGGTGAAGTCGGGACTGTCCGCGGGCGACCGCGTGGTGGTGAAGGAAGGGGTGCTGCTGAATGATTGAGCGCCTTGTCACCCTTTGCTTCAACCGGCGCGGAATCGTGGTGCTGGTGTTCGTGATGGTCGCGCTGTACGGCTGGTATGCGTGGAAGCAACTGCCGCTGGAAGCGTATCCGGACATCGCCGATACCACGTCGCAGGTGGTCACGCAGGTCAACGGCCTGGCCGCCGAGGAAGTTGAGCAGCAGATCACGATCCCGCTCGAACGCGAAATCATGGGCGTGCCCGGCATGCACGTGATGCGTTCCAAGAGCACGTTCGGCCTGTCCCTGATCACCGTGGTGTTCAAGGACGGCGCGGAAGACTACTGGTCGCGCCAGCGCCTGCAGGAGCGCATCAGCAGCGTGACGCTGCCGTACGGCGCGCAGCCGTCGCTCGATCCGCTGACCTCGCCGATCGGTGAGATCTATCGCTATACGCTGGTATCGAAGACCCGCGATCTGCGCGAGCTGTCCGAGCTTCAGTTCTGGAAGGTCATTCCGCGCCTCAAGCAGGTGGCGGGCGTGGTGGATGTGGCCAACTTCGGCGGCCTGACCACGCAGTTCATGCTCGAGTTCGATCCGGTGATGCTGTCGAAGTACAACATCTCGCTGAACCAGGTCACGCAGGCGATCTCGCAAAACAACGCCAACGCCGGGGGCAGCATTCTCAACCGTGGCGAGCAGGGCATGGTGGTGCGCGGCGTGGGGCTGATCCGCAACCTGGACGATCTCGGCAATATCGTCGTCACGCAGAAGAATGGCGTGCCGGTGCTGGTCAAGGATCTGGGCCGCGTCGTGCTGGGCAACCCGGAGCGGCACGGCATCCTGGGCATGGACAAGAACCCGGACACGATTCAGGGCATCACGCTGCTGCTCAAGAACGAGAACCCTTCGGTCGTGATGGAAGGCGTGCATGAAGCCGTACGCGACCTGAACGAAAACATCCTGCCGAAGGACGTCAAGGTGGTGGCGTACATCGACCGCAGCAATCTCGTCGAGGCCACGGTGCACACGGTGGGCAAGACGCTTCTCGAGGGCATGCTGCTGGTTTCGCTGGTGCTGCTGCTGTTCCTGGGCAGCCCGCGCGCGGCCATTATCGTGGCCATCACGATTCCGCTGTCACTGCTGATGGCGTTCATCCTGATGCACCACTTCAAGATCCCGGCGAACCTGCTGTCTCTCGGCGCGATCGACTTCGGCATCATCGTGGACGGTGCCATCGTGGTGATGGAAAACATCCTGCGCCGCCGTGAGGAAGACGCGGAAAGCGAACTGCACGGCCGGGACATCATGCAGTCGGTGTTGCAGGTGGCGCGTCCGATCTTCTTCGGCATGGTCGTGATCATCACGGCCTACCTGCCGCTGTTCGCGTTCCAGCGCATCGAGTACAAGCTGTTCTCGCCGATGGCCTTCGCCGTGGGCTTTGCGCTGTTCGGCGCGCTGCTGGTGGCGCTGCTACTGATACCGGGGCTGGCCTACTGGGCCTACCGCAAGCCGCGCAAGGTGTTCCACAACCCGGTGCTGGCCTGGCTGGCGCCACGCTACGAGGCATTGCTGGAGCGGCTGGTGGGCCGTACGCGGACGGCGATTGGCATTGCGGTGGCCACGCTGGTGGGCGTGATGATCCTGGGCGCCACCATCGGACGGGACTTCCTGCCGTACCTCGACGAAGGATCGATCTGGCTGCAGGTGACCCTGCCGCCGGGGATCTCGCTCGACAAGGCCGGCCAGATGGCGGACAACCTGCGCGCGGCGACCTTGGAGTTTCCCGAGGTCGAACACGTGGTGACGCAGGTCGGCCGCAACGATGAAGGCACCGACCCGTTCACGCCGTCGCATATCGAGACGGCCGTGACGCTGCATCCGTACAACACGTGGACCACGGGCCGCGACAAGCAGCAACTGATCGAGGCGATGTCCGCGCGCTTCCGTGAACTGCCGGGTACGCAGGTGGGCTTCTCGCAGCCGATGATCGACGGCGTGCTGGACAAGCTCGCTGGCGCGCACAGCGACCTGGTGGTCAAGGTGTACGGCAACGACTTCGTCGAGACGCGCCAGGTTGCCGACGCAATCACGCGGGTACTGAAGGACGTTCAGGGCGCACAGGACGTGATCATCGACCAGGAACCGCCATTGCCGCAGGTCCGCATCGACGTGGATCGTGCAGCGGCGGCGCGGCTGGGTATCAATATTGCCGACGTGATGGCGCTGATCCAGAGCGGTATCGGCGGCAGCCCGGTGACGCAGGTGTTTGTCGAGGACCGCAGCTATGACGTGGTGGCGCGCTTTGTCACCAGTGCGCGGAACAATCCGGAGGCGATCGGCAACCTGACGTTGACCGCCGCCAACGGCGCGCACGTGGCGCTGGCGCAGGTGGCCCGCATCCGCCTGGCCGAAGGCGAGACCACCATCACGCGTGAAATGAACAAGCGCCACCTGACCGTCCGCCTGAATCTGCGCGGGCGGGATCTGTCCTCGTTCCTGGACGAGGCCAGGGAGCGCATCGACAAGGAGGTGCCGTACGACCACACCCATATCCGGGTGGCATGGGGCGGTCAGTTCGAGAACCAGCAGCGCGCACAGGCGCGTCTGGCTGTGATCCTGCCGATGGTGCTGGCGCTGATGTTCGTGCTGCTGTTCGGCGAGTTCAAGAACCTGCGCCAGCCCGCGCTGATCCTGATGGCGGTGCCGCTGGCCACGCTCGGCGGCCTGGTGGCGCTGCACCTGCGTGGCATGACGCTTAACGTGTCGTCCGCCGTGGGCTTCATCGCACTGTTCGGTGTGGCGGTGCTGAACGCGATCATCATGATCGCCAACCTGAACCGCTGGCGCGATACGTCCGGCGTAAGCCTGAAGGATGCCGTGATCCGTGGCGCGGGCGAACGGATGCGTCCGGTGCTGATGACGGCGACCGTGGCGGCGCTGGGTCTGATTCCAGCCGCGCTTGCGCACGGGCTGGGCAGTGACGTGCAGCGCCCGCTGGCCACGGTGGTGGTGGGCGGCCTGATCACGGCCACTGCGCTGACGCTGGTACTGTTGCCAGCGCTGTACTACCTGATCGAAGCGCGCGCGGCGAAGCGCGTGCGCGCGGAAGAGCCGGTCGGATTTGGCCCTGCCAGCGAAGGGGAACTGTAATGGCAAGAATCACTTCGATCAGCCTGGCCGCGCTGCTGGCGCTGGGTACCGCCGGTTGCGCGGTTGGCCCGGACTTCCAGCGGCCAGCCGCGCCGGATGGCGGACGCTATACGGCAACCGACATGCCAGCCGAGACCGCCTCTGCGGCCACCGAAGGCGGGCAGGCGCAGCAGTTCGCGCCGGGGCAGGATGTGCCCGCGCAATGGTGGACGATGTTTGGTTCCAGCGAACTGAACACGCTGGTGGACGCGGCGCTGCAAGCCAATCCGGACCTGCAGGCCATGGAGGCCGCGCTGCGCGTGGCCCGCGAGAACGTGGCGGCTCAGCGCGGCGCGTTCTTCCCGAGCGTCGATGCCGAGTACACGCCGTCGCGCCAGAAGATCGCCCAGATCATTGCCAGTCCGCTTTCCGATAACAGCGACCTCTTCACGCTGCACACGGCACAGTTGAGCGTTTCCTATGTGCCCGATGTGTTCGGTGGCACGCGCAGGGCGGTGGAAGCGGGTGTCGCGCAGGCCGATGTCGCACGCTTCCAGTGGCAGGCGGCGTATCTGACGCTGACGTCGAACGTTGTGAATGCGGCAATCCAGGAAGCGTCGCTGCGGGCCCAGATCCGCGCGACGCACGACGTCATCACGCTGTCCACGCGCCAGCTCGAAGCCGTGCGCAAACAGCAGCGCACCGGGCAGGTTGGCGCCGCCGAGGTGGCTGCGCAGGAAGCTGCACTGGCCCAGGCCGAAGCTACGTTGCCGCCGCTCGAAAAACAGCTCTACCAGCAGCGCAACCTGCTGGCGGTGTTGACCGGACGCCTGCCGAGCGATCCGGTTTCCCAGCAGTTCGAATTTGCATCGCTCACGCTTCCCGGTACGCTGCCAGTGAGCCTGCCGTCGCGGCTGGTCGGGCAGCGCCCCGATGTTCGGGCGGCCGAGGCGCAGATGCATGCGGCCAGCGCGCAGATCGGCGTGGCCACGGCCGCGCGCCTGCCCAACATCACGCTAACGGCAAGCCTGGGCAGTGCGTCGCAGTCGATCGGTGACCTCTTCACGGCCGGCACCGGTTTCTGGGGCATTTCGGCCGGGTTGATGCAGCCGATCTTCAAGGGCGGCATGTTGTTGCATCAGCAGCGCGCGGCGGAGCAGGCCTACAAGCAGGCCTCCGCGCAGTACCGCAGCACCGTGCTGACGGCATATCAGGGTGTGGCCGATTCGCTGCAAGCGATCGAGGTTGACGCCCGGGGGCTGCAGAAGGCGTTCGACGCCGAGCGCGCCGCGTACCGCAGCTTCGACATCGCGCAAAAGCAATGGAAGGCCGGACAGATCGGCTACCCCGCCGTGATGCTGGCCGAACAGACGTACCGGCAGGCGTCGATCACGCTGGTACAGGCACGTGCGAGCCGCTATTCCGATACCGTGGCGCTGATGCAGGCGCTGGGCGGAAGCTGGGAGGACGAGCCGGGCAAGGCACAGGGGAACGCGGCAGGGAACGCGGCAGGGAATGCGGCGGGGAGTGCGCCGGAGAACAAGCAGGGCGGTTGATTCAATGTCGCGTCCGGGCGGTGGCAGGCACCTGCCGGCTGCCCGGTACGCGTACCGTGACGCGTGTCCCGTGCCGGGCGGCTTCATCGGCATAGCCAATCGTCACCACGGCCCCCGCGCGCTCGGCAATCGCGCTGACAATGGACAGGCCCAGTCCTGATCCGGGTGCCTCGTTGCCGGGAATCCGATAGAACGGGTCGAAGATCCTGCCGCGCTCTTCGGCAGTGATACCGGGGCCGGAATCGGTGACGGCCATCTCCACAGTGTCCGCCGTAATTTCGACTGACAGGTCCACGCGGCCATGCTCTGGCGTGTAGCGGATCGCGTTGTCGACGAGGTTTTTCATCAGCGCGATCAGGTCGACTTCCCGGATCAGCACCTGCGCATCGGTTTCACCGACCACGCCGATATCGATATGCCGTGAATCGGCCAGCGGCATCAGATGCTCCAGCACCTGCCGGAACACGTGCCGTACCGATACGGCCTCGGTGGCCGGTGCGGACGCCGATTGCACGCGGGCAAGGCTCAGCAACTGCTCCAGCAGGCCGCGGCTGCGCTCGATGCCGCGCCGCAGCGTTGCCAGCCGGGTTCGCGCTGAATCCGACATCTCCGCATGATCGAGCCGGTCCGCTTGCAGCGACAACGCAGTCATGGGCGAGCGCAACTCGTGCGCTGCATCGGCAATGAACCGGCGCTGCATTTCCATGGCCTGAGAGACCCGGGCAAGCATCCGATTAATGGCGACGACGAACGGGCGGACTTCGGCCGGAAGCTGATCGTCCGGCAGCGGGTAAAGCTCGTGGTCGCCGCGCCGATCGACCTCTCTGGAGAGTGTGGCGATGGGGCGGAACATCTGGCGCACCAGATTGGCCACGATGAGCAGCAGAACGGGTACGAGAATCAGGAACGGCAGCACGGTAAGCAGCGCACTGTTGCGCGCAATCTCGTCGCGCATGCCCGTTTCCTGCGCAACGGCAATGCGCTCGCCGGTGGGCAGCGTCCGGATCAGCACCCGGTACGACTCACGGTCGATCCTGAACGTCCCCAGCCCATCGGGTGCGCTGGCGGGCACGGCCAGCATCTGCCTGCCGCCGCCGCCCGGGGTAATCGTTTGCACGATGACGCGGGCTTCCTCGTCGCTATGCGGCAGCCGGCCGGCATCGGCCAGATGCGGTGCGGGCAGGTGCTGCGCGTCGAACAGCATCGAAACCTGCCGCAGCAGGTCGTCCTGCATGCCGTCCGCTTCGTGATAGGCGGTGGCGAAGGAGACGATGCCCCCTACCAGCGCAACCGCCAGGATCGCCAGCGAGACCCACAGCGAGATCCGGCTCTGGACCGAGTTCTGTTTCGCGTTGGTCAGCTTGTTGGTCAGCCTTCCTTTGCCACCTGCCATCCCGCCCCCCTGACATTCCTGATGACGGTGGAGCCAAGTTTCTTGCGCAGGCTATGGATCAGGAACTCGACCGCATTGCTCTCCACTTCCTCGCCCCAGCCATAGATGCGCTCTTCCAGCTCCGCGCGGGACAGGATGGCGCCCGGCCGCGCCAGCAGCGCCTGCAGCAGCGCAAACTCGCGGTTCGTGAGTTGCTGCGGCGATGCGCCCGCAACCGTGGCCTGGCGCGTGGAAAGGTCCAGCGACACGCTGCCATTGCCGAGTACGGAGGATGCCATGCCGCTCTTGCGGCGCCACACCGCGCGCATGCGCGCGAGCAGTTCGTCCATCTCGAACGGCTTGACCACGTAGTCGTCAGCGCCGGCATCGAGCCCGCCAATGCGGTCCTCTAGCGCGTCCCGGGCCGTGAGGATCAGTACCGGGACGGCATTGCCGCGCGCGCGCAGCGACTGCAGCACGGACAGCCCATCCTTGCGCGGCAAGCCCAGATCCAGCAGCACCACGTCATAGTGCTGGGCTTCCAGCGCGTGCAGCGCATCCTGTCCATCCTCGACCCAGTCGGCAGCGCAGGATGCATCCTTCAGTGCATCCTGAACTACCTGCCCGATCATTCGGTCGTCTTCGACCAGCAGTACCCGCATTGGCCATCTCCATGCCTGTCAGGATGCATCATAGTCCTGCTCAGTGACTGGCGCGGGACGCGGCGCGCTGGGGCAGCATGATGATGCAGATCACCATGAACGAGATCAGCGCGGCCGAGGCAGAGAAGCGGCTCAGCGCCAGCCCGCCAGACTGCAGCGGCTTGTCGAGGAAATCGCCAACCACGGCGCCAAGCGGCCGCGTAAGGATGAAGGCCGCCCAGAACAGCAGCGTGCGCGAGATGTTGCTCCAGTAGTAGGCGGCAGCCAGCACGGCCAGCAACGTGCCAAACACGACAATGCCGCCCGTGTAGCCAAGGCCGATCGAATCGGCGGTCCAGTCCCCCAGCGCCGTGCCCAGCGTCTGCGAGAACATGATCGTCACCCAGTAGAACAGCTCGGCCTTCGGTGAGTTCACGGTATCGACCGATACGGTGCCCATCGTGCGGTACCACACGGCCAGCGAAAGCAGCAGCAGCGTAAGCAGTATCGCGCTGCCGCCGGCATAGCCGATGCCGAGCGAACGGTCGGCAAAGTCCGCCAGCGTGGTGCCGACGGTGGTCGTGGCAACGATCGTCACCCAGTACATCGCGGGGCTATAGCTGCGCGCGCGGATTTGCGCCGAAACCGCGATCAGGAAGACTACGGCGAAGATCGCGGTGCTGACCAGGTAGCCAAGGTTCAGCGACATCGAAAGCGCATCGCCGCCGGTTTCGCCGAGCGTGGTTGCTGCGATCTTGATGATCCAGAAAGCCAGCGTTATCTCAGGCACCTTGCTCAGGGCCTGGCGAGTGGTGAAAGTATTCATGGCGTGTCCATTTTCAGGAGGCCGTTTCAAAATGATTCTGGCGTCGTTGCGGGGCCTTGCCGTACTACTTGTACTGTCTGCGGCCCCGCGCCTAGCCAGAACCGCTTCGCTTCATTTTGAAACGGCCTCCAAAGCTTCAGTAAAGCCTTCGTTAAGGCTTCATTAATAAAAAGCGCCGTGAGGCATGACCCGCAGTTTGGCGCAGGAGTCTTAGCGCAGGCATAGCGGCGCTAGCCGAAAGCCACGCGGCAACAACTCCTTACAAAGCTCCTGGCGCAAATGTGTCTGCAACGTCAACGACATGTGTGCGTTCCCGTTACACGTCATAACCGCGCTAACACTTCGCAAAGAGAACGCGAAGCAAGGCGCCGATAGACTGCACGCAGGAGGTACAGCAATATGAAACGAATCATGGTGGCCGGCATTCTGGCCGGTGTGGCAGCACTGGCATCGGGCTCCGCGTTTGCCCACGTCGACGTTGGCATCGGTATCGGCATCCCCGGCGTGGTCGTGGCCGCGCCGCCGGCGCCCGTCTACTATCAGCCGGCGCCGGTCTACGTCCAGCCGCCGCCCCCGGTAGTGGTGGCCCCGCGTCCGGTAGTGGTGGCGCCGGGCTACTACGACGGCTGGCGCGATCGGGAATGGCGCGAGCACGAATGGCGCGAGCATGAGCGCCGCCGCGAATGGCACCGCTGGCACGAAGACCGCGACTGAGTCGACCGAGTCGACCGAGTCGCACGGTACGCTGCGGGCTGGCCTGCGACGCTACGGCAGCGGCACCTCGAAGATCCACTTCAGCGTCCACTTGTCCGCCGCATTCGACAGTCCGCGGCCGACACCGAAGTTGAATGGCAGGAAGCCCCGCGTGACGTCGATGGCGAGGTACAGCACCTGGGACTGGCTGGGGCCCATGGCCGGATGATTGAGGCGCCCCAGGTCCATGTAGTACTCGAGCCCGGCCCGCACGCCGGGGATGATGGTGCGGGCCGCCTTGAAGGCGGGCTCGAATGCGGGAACACCACTCTTCGTGGGGCCGGCCAGATCCCAGTCCAGCACCGGGTTGAACGAGAACAGCCAGAGCGGGTCCTGGTAGCCGAAGATCGGACGCAGCTCCAGCGTACGGGTGGACTGGTCGAAGCGTTGATCGACGTGCGCAACCTCGACGTTTGCGCCGGCGTAGTAGCCGGTGCCGTCCACGGGCTGCAGCGGCAGCCATTTCACGCGAACCTTCGGGCCCGTCACGTAGTACGTGTTGTCACGCGTCAGCACGGTCGGGATATACAGCCCCAGCTCCCACGTCTGCGACAGGCCATAGGAGAACTCGGCCGTGGCACGCCAGCCGTGCGGGTTCGTGACTTCGCCGGGATAGGACGGCTGCGAATTCCCGCTTGGCGTGGTATTGACATGGAACTCAAGCCCGAACTCGCCCGGGGCATTGATATCGGCCCCATACACCTGGATCTCGTCCGGCAGCGCCGCACGGGCCGGCGTTGCGCAGTACATCGGCGCAACGGTGCACAGCGCGAGTCCAAGCCGGTGCCAGGCATTCATCGAGAATCCCGCGGGGACGACGATGCGTGGATGATAGGCGAGATATGCTTCGGTCGCCGTAATGCCGCGTGTGGAACCTGGTGGGAATGATGAAGGTAATGAGAGGTATTGCGATCCGCGAATTCCCCGGCCCACCCCGGCGCCGCTTCTAAGGCTTGATGAACCCCTCTGTTGCTGCGCGCACCACGGCCTCTACCCGCGTGGCCACACCGAGCTTTTCCCTGGCCCGGTCGATATGGAAATCGACGGTGCGCTTCGACAGGCCCAGGATCGTCGCGATTTCGCCGGAGGTCTTGCCGCGTGCGGACCACGACAGCGCCTCGATCTCGCGCTCGCTCAGGCTTACGTTCTGCTGGCTGCGATGTTGCGGTTTGCCGGCACGTGACAGCCGCGCTTCGATAATGCTCTCAAGGATGTCAAAATCGACGGGTTTGGTGACATAGTCATCCGCGCCGAGGCGGCGGCCCTTCAGTTCGGTATCGCGCTGGGCCAGCGCGGTAAGGAAAACGAAAGGAACGTCGGAAAAGCGCGGGGCAAGGGCGCGCAGCTTGGACAGGACTTCGAAACCATCCATGACCGGCATGCCGACGTCACACAGGACAAGATCGGGCGGCGTGCGCAGAATGGCGGCAAAGCCTTCCTGGCCGTCATGGGCGACGGTCACCGCAAACCCTCGCTCGGCCAGTTCCTCGGCAATCAGCGTGGCGGTTTCTGCATCATCCTCGATGCATAGAATCTGGCGGGGAACGTTGCCGGTGGCTGCGGTCATCGGGGCTGTACTGTATTCAGCGGGATCCGATACGTCAACCGAGCGTATCTTCACAAACTTCAGGGTAATTTATGCGCCACTTGCTTCATGCTGACGGCCCGGTGACCATCAACGGGTTTGCCTCGGCTCCGCTGGCCCAGCTCAAGCGTCTGCGCGTGCGCCTGCCGCTGGTGTTTGTGCTGTTCCTGCTGCTGGTGATCGGGCTGGGCGCGTTCAGTATCAATCGTCTGAACAGCTTCCACAATGTCTCGGCCCAGATCAGCGGGCACTGGCTGCTGAGTGACCGCATCCTGGGCGACCTGAACAACAATATTTCAGATTTCCGCGCCACGGAAGGCGAACTGCTGACCGCGCGGCGCGGCAAGGACCGGGGCAGGGCGGAAGGGCAGCTCGCGGAACTCGACGAGACGATTGCCGATGCCCAGCGGCGTTACGAGCAGGTGGATCACGATACCGTCGAGCTTGACCTCTACCAGCAGTTCTCCGGCCAGTGGCGCACCTACCGCGACCTGGCCAACCGCGTCATGGTGCTGTCCCAGCGCGACGACAAGACCGACGCCATCGCACTCTATTACCAGGAATCGCGCCGTGCGTTCAACCTGGCCAACAACACGCTCACCACGCTGACCGAGCGCAATGTGACCGGCGCGAACGAAGCCACCCAGGCGGAAGCGCTGGCCTACCGGCGCGCTCGGGACCTGATCGTCAACGCGATCATCGTGGCCACGCTGCTGATGATCGCGGGCGTGCTCTACTTCGTTACGGCGGTGACCAATCCGATTGCCGAGCTGGTTGTGCGCATGCACCGGATTTCCGACAACGAAACCGAGATCAGTATCCCGTCGACCGAGCGCCCCGATGAGGTTGGCGAAATCGCCCGCGCCGTGCTCCGCTTCCGCGACAACACGGTGGCGCTGGCGCAAAGCCGGGCCGCGCTGGCCGAGCAGGCGCGCGCGCTGGAAGCCACGCTGGTCAACGAGCGGCGCATGGCCGAGCTGCAGCGCAACTTCGTCTCGATGGTGTCGCACGAGTTCCGCACGCCGCTTACCGTGATCGACGGGTACGCGCAGCGCCTGAGCCATATGAAGCCGCCGCTGTCGATGGAGCCCGTGATGGATCGTTCGGCGAAGATCCGCGCCGCCGTGCGCAGGATGACCGCGCTGATCGACGACATGCTGGGCGCATCGCAAGTGCTTGACGTTGCAACGCCGGGCGCGCTGCAGCACATCGAGTTCTCGCTGCGCCTGCTGGTGCATGAAGTCTGCGAGATGCATCGGGAAAGCTCGCCCGATGCGGTGATCGTCGAGCGCTGGGATGATGCGGTGGCGGAGGTATTCCAGGGGGACCCGCGGCTGCTGTTCCAGGCGCTAAACAACCTCGTTGGCAACGCCATCAAGTATTCCCCGCCCGGGGCGCCCGTCTGCGTGGAAGTGGCGATGGAATCGGGCGCCATCGCAGTATGCGTGGCGGACCAGGGCATTGGCATCCCCGAGAAGGACCTGAACCACGTATTCGAGCGATACGTGCGCGGTGCCAATGTCAGCGGCACCGCGGGCGCGGGCGTGGGGCTCTATATCGTGCGTCTGGCCGCCGAACTGCACGGTGGCACGGTTTCGGTGATGAGTGCCGAGGGAACGGGCTCGCGCTTCGTGCTGAGCCTGCCGGGCGAGCCCGCAGGGCTTAGCGCGTAGCCACGTCCGTATTCGTCTTCGTACTCGTCTTCGTATTCGTCTTCTCGCCCTGTCCCACCTTCGTCTCTTCGGTCTGGCGGTTCCACCAGCCGCCGCCAAGGGCCTGGTAGAGCGCCACTGAGTCCGAATAGCGGGCGGCCTGTGCCTGCGCAGTGGCTTGCGTGGCAGTCCGGTAGGCCTGCTCCGCGTTGAGCACGGCCAGCACGTTCACATAGCCGTTCGACAGTTGCTTCTCGGTGATGTTGAGCGTTGTCTGCGCGGCCTGCTCCGAGGCGATGGCGGCCTTCAAGGTATCTGCATCCGCATCCACGGCGTGCAGCGTGTCGGCCACGTTCTGGAACGCGTTGATGACGGTGCTGCGATACTGGGCCTCGGCCTGCACCAGTGCCGCGTCGGCGCCGTGCTTGCGCGCCAGCAGCGTGCCGCCGGCAAAGAACGTTTGCGCGACGTTGCCCGCCAGGCTCCAGAACACATTGCCCGCGGCGAACATCTGGCTGAACACGGTGGCCGTGCCGCCCTTCGATCCGGTGATGGTGAGCTGCGGCAGCATATTGGCGATGGCCACGCCGACATTGGCCGTGGCCGAATGCAGTTGCGCTTCCGCTGCGCGGACATCCGGACGCTGCCGCACCAGTTCGGACGGCAGCGACACCGGCAGTTCTTCGGGCAGCTTGAAATCATCGAACGTAAACTCGGCGTCGAGCGGGTCTGCCGGCAGCTTGCCGGCCAGCGCCGCCAGCAGGTCACGCTGAATCGCCAGTTGCTTGCGCAAGCCCGGCAGCGCCTGCTCTGCCTGCGCAAGCTGCGTGCGTGCCGCGGCAACGTCCAGGCCGCTTACAAAGCCGAGCGCGAACTGCTTCTGCAGGATGGTGAGCAGATTGGTCTCGATGGCGACGATGCGTTGCTGCGCGTCGATCTGCGCGCGCAGCGAGGCTTCCTGGATCGCGGCCAGCGCAATATTGGAGGCCAGCGTCAGGTAGGTGGCCTCCACCTCGAAGCGCTGTGCATCCTCAAGCGCCTGCAACGATTCCACCTGCCGGCGGTTCAGGCCGAACACGTCGGGCGCGTAGCTGATCGACAGTTGCGCCGTGTGCAGGTTGAACAGTTCTTCGCCCGAGGTCAGCGTCGGCGAGATCGTTCCCACAGGATTGCGCTGCCGTGACGGCGAATAGGAACCCGAGATCGTCGGGAAGAAGAAGCCTTCCTGCGCGCGCACCTGCGCCTGCGCCTGCCGCAGGGCGGCCTGTGCGGCCGTTACCGTCGGATTGGCCCTAAGCGCGTTATCGATGAAGCGGTCAAGCTTCTCCGAGTGGAACATCGACCACCATTGTTCCGGGATCTGCATCCCGGCGACAAAGCGCTGGGATTCACCGCCCTGAACCGGCGCGGAAGCCGTTTTCTCGGGAAGCGGGGTCGGCGTGTAGGCGGCGGCGTCAGGCGCCTTGGGCGTTTTGAAGTCCGGGCCGACGGCGCACGCGGCCACGACACAGCAAGCCGCCAGCGCACATGCGGTGCTGGCGAACGGGATTCTCGAACGGGTAGTAAGGCTGCGATGAGCGGGCAGCATAGGCCGTAGTCTCTATAGCTATTTGTAGCGCTGGGCGGATTCTAGGAGTGAAGCGGCCGCCCGGCCACTGTCATTAATCACAGTAGACCGTGACGCGGCGAACTCTCATCATTCGGCCAAGTTTTTTAGAATACTGAGGGTCACTCCATGCGTTTAGATGCTAAGTCCGCTGTCATTGGCGGCGGCGCCACCGCTGTGGTCCTGGTGGGGTTGATGCTCGCATTCAACGCGTGGACCCAACCGAGCCCGCTATATGGTCCGGAAAAAGGTTTTGGCAAGGGCGCCGCGTCCGAGCCAAGGGTGGCCCCGCGTGGGTCATCCGTGACACTGACTCCCACCCAGATGGGGGGTGTCAAGGTCGTATCGGCCCAGCAATACGAGTTCGCCAATCAGCGCGAAGCCGTCGGCAATATCGATTTCAACCAGGACCGATCGGTCCCGGTGTTCACGTCCTATCAGGGCAAGGTCCGCAACGTATTCGTCAGGATTGGCGACGATGTGGCCAAGGGCACGCCGCTGTTCGATATCGACAGCCCGGACCTGGTCCAGGCCGAATCGACGCTGATCTCCGCCGCCGGCACGCGCAAGCTCACCGCCCGCGCGCTGGAGCGCGCGCACCAGCTCTTCGAGATCCAGGGCATCGCGCAGAAGGACCTTGACCAGGCCGTGTCCGACCAGCAGGCCGCCGAGGCCGCCTACAAGGCAGCGCGCGACGCTGTGGCGATCTTCGGCAAGAGCCAGGCCGAGATGGACCGCATCATCGAGCAGCGCCGCACCGATTCGGTCCTGACCGTGTCCAGCCCGATTGCCGGCCGCGTCACCGCGCGCAATGCACAGCCGGGATTGCTGGTCCAGCCGGGCAGCAGCACGGCGCCGATCACCGTCTCCGACATTTCCACAGTCTGGATGCAAGCCTTCGTGACCGAGGCCGACAGCCCGTTGCTGCATGTGGGGCAGCCCGTCAAGGTGCACGCCATGGCCTATCCGGGCCGCGAGTTCCCGGGCGCCATTACGGCCATGGGCGCGTCGATCGATCCGACCACGCACCGCCTGATGGTCCGCTCCGAGGTCAAGGACCCGAAGCATGAACTGCGGCCGGGGATGATCACCTCGTTCGACATCCGCACCGGCGACCCGTCGCGGTCGGCGGCGGTTGCGGCCGACGGCGTGGTGCGCGAAGGCGATGGCACGATGACCGTTTGGGTCACCAAGGACAAGCGGCACTTTGAACGCCGCGTGGTCTCCATCGGCCTGACGCAGGACGGTCTGGTTCAGATTCTCAGCGGCCTGGAGCCGGGCGAGCTTGTGGCAAGCGAGGGCGCACTGTTCCTCAGCAACGCGGCCGCCCTTGCCGCCCAGTAAGACGCGCATAAGTCGCGACCCCAGTCATTCCGAATAAGAGGCTTCCGTGCTCAGGAACGTACTCCGGCTGTCGCTGACGCGGCGGCCGCTCATTCTGCTTTTTCTCCTGGTGTTTGCCAGTGCCGGGTTGTTCGCCTATTCGAGGCTCAATATCGAGGCGTATCCGAACCCGGCTCCCGTGATCCTGGAAATCACCGCGCAGGCGCCTGGCCTGTCGGCCGAGGAAATGGAGCGCTACTACACGGTGCCCATGGAAGTGGGACTGGCGGCCACGCCCGGCGTGGAGAGCATCCGCTCGACGTCGTTCTACGGGCTTTCGTTCGTGCGTGTCACGTTCAAGTACGGGATCGACTACTACTTTGCCTATACGCAGGCCGCGCTTGCGCTGCAGCAGAACGTCAGCCTGCCCAACAACGTACAGCCGCAGATCCAGGCGTCGAGCCTGGTTGGCGAAATCTATCGCTACCAGCTGCGCGGGCCGGAGCACTTCGGGCTGACCAATCTGCGCACGCTGCAGGACTGGGTGCTCGAGCGCCGCCTGAAGACGGTGCCGGGCGTCATGCAGGTGGTGAGCTGGGGCGGCACGACCAAGGAGTACGACGTAGAGGCCGATCTGCGCAAGCTTGATGCGTACAACATCACGCTGCCGCAGATGATCACCGCGCTCGGCAACGCCAACATCAACGTCGGCGGGCGAACCATCAACCTTGGACAGCAGTCCGTCAACATCCGTGGCGTGGGGTTGATCGAGGACACCAAGGATATCGAGCAGGTCGTGCTCACGCAGAGCAATGGCGTGCCGGTCCAGGTCAAGGACGTGGCCAAGGTCAAGGTCGGCTTCACGCCGCGGCTGGGCAGGTCCGGGCGCGACAACCAGGACGACGTGGTCACGGCCATCGTCGTGATGAACCGGACGTTGCAGACCAACGAGGTGGTGGCCCGCGTCAAGGCGGAAATCGACAAGATCAACAGCGACGGCACGCTGCCTGCCGGGGTGAAGATCGATCCGTACTATGACCGCTCGACACTGGTCGCCGTCACCACGCATACGGTGCTGCACAGCCTGTTGTTCGGCTGTCTGCTGGTGTTCTTCATCCAGTGGGTGTTCCTGGGCGACCTGCGCAGCGCGGTGATCGTCAGCGTCAACATACCGTTCGCGCTGTTCTTCAGCATCATGATCCTGGTGATACTGGGAGAGTCGGCCAACCTGCTATCGGTGGGGGCGGTGGACTTCGGGATCATCGTGGACTCCTCGGTGATCCTGGTCGAGAACATCTTCCGGAACTTCCAGATGCCGTCGGCGGACCAGCGGCGATTGCTGATGAGCCGCGATGCGCGGGCGCTGGGCAAGGGCGCGGGCATCACCGACCGCATCCGCATGATCTTCGTGAGCGCTCTGCAGGTGGACAAGGCGGTGTTCTTCTCGGCGGCCATCACCGTTGCGGCATTCGTCCCGCTGTTCACGATGCAGGGCGTGGAAGGGCAGATCTTCGGGCCGATGGCGCGTACCTACGGCTATGCGCTGCTGGGCGCGCTGATCGCCACGTTCACGGTCACGCCGGTGCTGTGCAGTTATCTGCTGCCCAAGCATATCGAGGAAAAGGAAACCATCCTGGTGCGCTGGCTGCATCGCATCTACGAGCCGGCGCTGAAATGGTCGCTTGGCAACAAGCGGATGTCGGTCGCCATCGGCGCCGTGGTGCTGGTGATTACCGGCGCGCTGATGCCGCTGCTGGGCACGGAGTTCCTGCCGGCCCTGGAGGAGGGCAACCTGTGGATTCGCGCGACGATGCCGCCGACCGTTTCGCTGGAAGCGGGCGTGTCTCCGGTGGCGCGCATGCGCAAGATCCTGCTGTCGCATCCCGAGGTGGCGACGGTGGTTTCGCAGCACGGACGCCCGGATGACGGCAGCGATGCCGCGGGCTTCTTCAACGCCGAGTTCTTCGTGCCGCTGAAGCCGTTCGACGAATGGCCGGCCGGCATGACCAAGGACAAGCTGGTCGAGCAGGTGCAGAAGGAGTTCGCCGACGAATTCTCCGGCATTTCACTGAACTTCTCGCAGTACATCCAGGACAACGTGCAGGAAGGCCTGTCGGGCGTCAAGGGCGCGAACTCGGTGAAGATCGTGGGCCGTGATCTGCCCACGCTAGAGAAGCTGGCCGACCAGGTGCTTGCCGAGATGAGGCAGATCCGCGGCGTGACGGACCTTGGCGTGTTCCGCGTGTTGGGCCAGCCGAACCTCAATATCAAGGTGAACCGCGAGGCGGCGGCGCGCTACGGGCTCAATACCGGTGACGTGAACTCGGTCGTGCAGGCCGCATTGGGCGGCACGCAGGCCACCACGGTGCTGGAAGGCGACCGCCAGTTCGCGCTGACGGTGCGCATGGCGCCCGAGTATCGCGGCAGCATCGACGCGATCCGCAATATCAAGGTGGCCTACCAGACCGCCGGCGGTTCCAACGCGTATATCCCGCTCAGCGCGCTGGCCGATATCTCGCTCGATACCGGGGCGTCGTACATCTATCACGAACGCAACCAGCGCTATATCCCGATCAAGTTCAGCGTTCGCGACCGCGACCTGGGCAGCACGGTGAAGGAAGCGCAGGCGCGCATCGCCAGCCGGATCAAGCTGCCGGAGGGCTATCAGATTCAGTGGGCCGGCGAGTTCGAGGAACTGGAGCAGGCCAAGAAGCGGCTGGAGCTGATCGTGCCGATCAGCATCGTGATGATCATGGTGCTGCTGTACGGCTTGTTCAATTCGCTGCGCGATAGCGTGATGACGCTCGCGGGCATTCCGTTCGCCATCGCTGGCGGCGTGATCGCGCTCTTCGTGACCGGGCTGGACTTCAGCATCTCGGCGGCAATCGGCTTTGTCTCGCTGTTCGGGGTGTCCGTGATGGACGGCATCCTGATGATCACGTACTACAACCAGCTCAGGGAGCAGGGCGAGAAGTCCGAGGATGCGATGTCACATGCCGCGCAGCAGCGGATGCGGCCGATGCTGATGACGGCACTGTCCGCCTGTATCGGCCTGTTGCCGGCGGCAATCTCCACCGGCATCGGCAGCCAGGTGCAGCGCCCGCTGGCCACCGTGGTGGTGGGCGGCATGCTGATCGGGCCGATCATGCTGCTGGTGATCGTGCCTGCGCTGCGTATGGTGTTTATCGGCAAGAAGGAAACCTGACGCCGTCTTGCACCTGACGTCAGGTGACAAACAGCGGCCACGTCGATTCAATCCGGGTTCGGCCCGGGTGAATCACGTGGCCGCTTGCATTTGACCGCGCGGCATGTACCGCGCGTGATGCAGAGAGGGACTCAACCCTCCCGGCCATCGGTGCGGGGCCGCATCAGGTAGGGCGCGTACTTGGCAAGGTAGAGAACAAGCGCCAGCACCCACAGCGCGCCAGAGGCAGCAATGGCCTCAGGCTTGTGCGCAGGCAGTGTGATCGGAACCGCCACCCGCACAACGGCTGCCAGCGTCATGCACAGGTAAGCCAGGTGTTCCATGCGGCCGGTCTGGAGCATGCGCCCAGTGTGGCCCAGTGCGGTGCGCGTGATCATCGCGATGATGGCGCAGCCGATTGCCCCGACGGTCAGCGCGTGGAGCGCGGAGGAGCGGTCTACCCAGCCGGCCGAGGCCGCCGCGATCAGCGCGAAGCCGATGGCCAGGAACGCGTAGGCAACATGCAGGATGCTGACGATGGGCTTGCGTACCGTGCGCAGCGAATCCCATCCGGCAAGGCGGATGCCATGTGCCACGGCGGCCCCTGCCGCCAGCAGGCCGGTGATGGCGGCGGGTGCCTGCACGGCATTGGCCAGCGCCGCAAGAAGCGTCAGCGCGATGACGCTGCGCTCCACGCCGGCCCAGCGGCGAATGCGGATACCCGGAATGGCGTTGGCGGTGAACATCGGAATCACGCGGCCACCGATCACCGTGACGAAGATGGCGACGAACCCGATTGCCGCTTCGCATGCATGCAGTGCCCAGGCAATCTGGCCGGCCTGAACTGCGGCATGGAAGCCAATGTTCAGCGCACCCATCAAGCCGAGCGCGATGGCCAGTCCGTAGTTGCGTTCGCTCTTGGCGCGCCGGAGGATGCGATAGAAGGTCAGGCTGCAAAGCGGCAGGAACGCCGCGTCCACCGCGATGGCCGCCCAGGCCGGGCCGGTCCACATCAGCACGCGCGCCAGCAGCCAGGTGCCGGCCAGCGCGCCGAGCCATGCCCCCTGCGGGGTTTGCAGGCCTGTCCAGTTCTTGCCGGCCGTGAACAGAAAGCCCACCACTACCGCCGCCGAAAATCCGAACACCATTTCATGTGCATGCCAGAGCATGACGCCTGCCCACGGCTGGCTGGACGGTGCCCACCAGCCAAGGTAGATGGCAACCCATGTTGCGACGGCCAACGCGCCGAATCCGGCGGCCAGCAGATAGAACGGGCGGAATGCCAGGGCCAGCACAGGCAGGCCGCGATAGCCGGCCTGGGAGCGGGAAGGTGGGGAGATTGGCAGCAGGACGGACATGATCAGGAAGGGGTGCTCGCGTGACGCAATCGATTCTATAAAACATGCATATGAAATACAACTTAAAACTCAGGGAGTGATCGATGGCATTGCAACCGGTTGCTGCGGGCAAGCACCTATGCGGTTCTGGGGCCACACCCCTCCACGGCAGGGTGCAGCGCACAACGCTCGCACCGTTAGCCTGCGAACAATACATTGAAGGCATGGCGCAAAGACGCCGCAGGTGGTGGTCCTGAGACGTGTGATACGGGGAATTTCAGTGCTTATTGCATCACGTTGTGATGCAAAACCTTGGCCGTACTTTCGGTAATTGGGGGGGTAGCTATGAAGTTTCGTGATCTGTCGATCAAGACCAGGCTCCTGGCGGGGTTTGGCGCACTCGCGCTGATCGTGCTGGTGGTCTCCGGGTTGTCACTTCGCGCATTGAGCCAGGCCACGGACGGGTTCAGTGCCTACATCAACGGCCTCAATGCGCGAGCAGAGGCAGCGACACAGGTGCGTACCGCCGTTGACCGCCGTGCCATCGCCGCACGCAATCTGGTGCTGGTGACGACGCAGGCCGACATCAGCCTGGAGAAGGCAGCGGTCCTGAAGGCGCATGAGGACGTTGAGGCGCGGATGACCCGGCTCAAGCAGATGATCATGGCCGACGGGGTCAGCGAGACGGCGCGCAATCTCGTGGCGGAGGTGGATCGCGTTGAAGCGCGCTATGGCCCCGTGGCGACCGCCATCGTCGCGCTGGCCCTGGATGGCAAGCGCGATGCGGCGACCGAAAAGATGAACAACGAGTGCCGCCCGCTGCTGGCCGAGCTGATCAAGGCCACCAACACCTACATCACCTTCACGCATGAGCGTCAGGCGGAGATGATCAAGCGCCTGCAGGACGAGTACGTAATGCAGCGCAACCTGCTGATCATCGTGTCGATTGCCGCAGTCGCATTCGCGTTGATCGGCGGCATGCTGCTGACGCGCGCCATTATCGGCCCGATCGAGCGCGCCGTAGAGGCGGCAGGTACCGTCGCACGCGGCGAACTTGGCGCACGTATCGAAGTGGATTCCGCTGACGAAACCGGCCGGCTGCTCGGCGCGCTGCGCGACATGAACGAGCGCCTGACCGAAACGGTGGCGCGCGTGCGAGAGGGCAGTTCAAGCATTGCGGTGGCGACGGGCCAGATCTCGGAAGGCAACATCGATCTGTCGAGCCGCACCGAGCAGCAGGCCGCATCGCTCGAGGAAACCGCGGCCAGCATCGAGGAACTGACCGCCACGGTGCGGCACAACACCGAGAACGCCCGCCAGGCCAGTGCGCTGGCACGCAATGCGGCCGAAGTGGCGCAACTGGGCAGCGGAACCGTGAGCCGCGTGGTCGATACGATGGAAGGCATCAGCGCAAGCTCGACCAAGATCGCGGAGATCACCGGCATTATCGAAGGCATTGCGTTCCAGACCAACATTCTGGCGCTCAATGCAGCGGTGGAAGCGGCGCGTGCCGGTGAGCAGGGTCGTGGGTTTGCCGTGGTGGCCAGCGAGGTTCGCGGACTCGCGCAGCGCTCGTCAAGCGCCGCCAAGGAGATCAAGGACCTGATCGAAGCATCGGTCGCCCAGGTGCAGGCCGGTTCGTCCCTGGCGAACGAAGCGGGCAAGACCATGACCGACGTGACACAGGCAGTGGCGCGCGTGACCAATATCGTCGACGAGATTGCCGAGGCATCGGCGGAGCAGAACCGCGGCATCGAGCAGGTGAACCAGGCGATCGTGCAGATCGATCAGGTCACCCAGCAGAACGCGTCGCTGGTGCACGAGGCCGCCAATGCTTCAAAGGCGCTCCAGGACCAGAGCCGGTCCCTGGACGATGCCGTGGCGTTCTTCAAGCTGCCGGCGGACGTAGGCGTGCAACGCGCCGTGCCGGCCCGGCGGGCGGCTGCGCTGGGCGCCATCGCATACACGTAAGACTCTCGCGGAACTTGCGTGAAGCTCGGCAGAGCCCACGCAAGCGTCATGGCGGCCGGCATGTCCGGCCGCCGGTTCCTACGGCGCAAGCTGGTCGAGTACCGTCGCGGCAGTCTGCAGGCCCGCTTCGATCAGGTGCTGCATGTAGGCGCCCATGTGCGGCATGACCAGCGAAAGTACCAGCATGCCGCCCAGCAGCGTGACCGGAAAGCCGACCGCGAAGATCGAAAGCTGCGGCGAAGCGCGGTTCAGGATGCCCATGGCCAGGTTCATCGTCAGCAATGCGGCGATCATCGGCAGCGCCAGCAGCGTGCCCGACGCGAACACGATCGATCCGGCACGCGCCAGCGCGCCCCAGCCGTGACCGGAGAGCGGCACGCCTGCGATTGGCACGCCCTGGAAGCTGTCGACCAGCGCGGCCAGCATCATCAGGTGGCCGTCCAGCGCGAGGAACAGCAGCGTGGCGACGACATTGAGGAAGCGCGACAGCACCATGGTCTGCCCGCCTGACGAGCGGTCGTAGAACGACGCGAACGACAGGCCCATCTGCAGGCCGATGACTTCGCCGGCCATTTGCACGGCTGCGAACACGAGCCGCATCGCAAAGCCCATCGACAGGCCGATGCCGACTTCATTGAGGACGACCAGCAGGCCTTCGAGAGAGTAGACCGGCGCCGTGGGAATCTTGCCGATCGTCGGGGAGATGATGACCGCGAGCGCAGCCGCCAGCAGGATCTTGAGGCGGCGCGGAATCGACGATTCGCTGAACACCGGTGCCACCGAGATCAGCGCCATCAGCCGGAACATCGGCCAGAGGAAGGCGGCGATCCACCCGTATATCTGGGCAGTGGTGACCTCGATCACGGCGGGCGGCTCGAAAAGTGAAAGGTGGGGCGGGTGGCGGCGGTCAGTGCGCCAGCGCGGGAATGCTCTGGAACACGCCGCGCATGTAGTCGACGAACGTGTTGATCATCCAGGGGCCGACCAGCACCATCGTTGCGAACAGCGCGATGAGCTTGGGGATGAACGTCAGCGTCATTTCGTTGATCTGCGTCGCGGCCTGGAACAGGCTCACCACCAGGCCGGCTGCCAGCGCCACCAGCAGCAGCGGGGCGGCCAGCATCAGCGTCATTTTCATCGCCTGCGTGGCGATCGTCATCACCATTTCCGGTGTCATGGCGGGCCTCCGGTCAGTTCATGAAGCTCTGCGCCAGGGAGCCCAGCAGCAGTTGCCAGCCATCGACGAGCACGAACAGCATCAGCTTGAACGGCAGCGATATGGTGGCGGGCGGCACCATCATCATGCCCATCGCCATCAGCACGCTGGCCACGACGAGATCGATGATGAGGAACGGGATAAAGATCGTGAAGCCGATCTGGAACGCGGTCTTCAGTTCGCTGGTGACGAACGCGGGCACCAGCACCGAGAACGGCACGTCGTCTGGGCCCTGCATTTCCGGTGTCTTCGCCATCTGCGCGAACAGCGCAAGGTCCTTCTCGCGGGTCTGGCGCATCATGAACGCGCGCAGCGGCACGGCGGCGCGCTGGGCGGCGGTCTCCAGGCTGATCCTGTTTTCCGACAGCGGCTGGTAGGCGTCGGTGTAGACCTTGTCGAACACCGGCGACATCACGAAGAACGTCAGGAACAGCGACAGCCCCACCAGCACCTGGTTGGGCGGCGACGATGCCGTGCCCAGCGCGTTGCGCAGCAGGCCCAGCACGATGATGATCCGCGTGAAGCCGGTCATCATCAGCATGGCCGCGGGCAGGAACGACAGCGAGGTCAGCAGGACCAGCGTCTGGATCGACAGCGACCAGGTCTGGCCGCCACCGGGGCCCGGCCGGCTGGTTACGCCGGGCAGCGACTGGGCCAGCGCCGATTCGGGCACGAGCCAGAGCGCAAGCGGCAGCAGTGCCAGCAGGGCGGCAGCCACGCGCACATGGCGTACATGGCGCACGGAATGCCGTACGTCGTCGGCACGCAGCGAGTTCATTTCTTGAGGTTTTCCTGCATGGCGCGCATCAGCCGTTCGCCAAATCCGCCTTGCATGCGCTGTGGCGGTTGTGAGCCCGGTTGTGAACCCGGTTGTGAGCTATCTGGGGCGCCGGTGTCCGGCCGCGCGGCGAGTGTGTGCAGCGGGCGGATTTCGTTGGGCGATACGCCAAGCACCAGCCACGTATCGCCAACTTCCACGGTGACCACCTTCTGGCGCGGACCGAGCATCAGGCTGCCGACCACCTTCATCGACGCGTTGCCCGAGCCGTGGCGCACCAGTCCAACGCGGCGCGCTACCCAGGCCATCGCCAGAATCAGTGCGATGACGGCGAACAGGCCCAGGCCCGCTTGCGCCAGGCTGGCCCCGCTGCTGATGACCGGCGCACTGGAGGTGGCCAGATGGCTGGCCGCCGCACCGCTGGCGGGGGTGCCCGCCTGGGCGGTACTGAGGACGACATCGGCAGCATGCGCGCCGGTAGCGCTGGTTGCGGCAAGGCCCGTCAGGGCGATGCCCGCGGCAGGCCGGCGCGATGCTGCTGTCATTTGTTGAGCTTCCGGATGCGTTCGGACGGCGTGATGATGTCCGTCAGGCGGATGCCGAACTTGTCGTTCACCACCACCACTTCACCCTGGGCAATCAGGTAGCCGTTGACGAGCACGTCCATCGGTTCGCCGGCCAGGCCGTCGAGTTCCACCACCGAACCCTGCGCAAGCTGCAGCAGGTTCTTGATGGGTACCTTGGTGCGGCCCAGTTCCACGGTCAGCTGCACGGGAATATCGAGAATCATCCCGATATCGTTGTGGAAGCCGCTCGGTGCGTCCTGCGCCAGCGGCGGGAACACGGTGGAGGCCGCCGGCGTGGCGGCAGGCATGGCTTGCGCCGCCGGAGCGGCAGCGGTGGCGGCCATGGCGGCAGCAGGGGCTGCCTGCTCGGCGCTGGTCTGCTCCGCGAGGGCGCTGGCCCAATCGTCCATCGGATCGACCGGCTTGTCCTGGGTGCCGTCAGTCATGATCGGTTTCCTTGTTGGAATCGCTATCTTGGTAATTGATCATTCGTTCCACGCGCAGCGCGTACTGGCCATTCATGGTGCCGAAGCCGCACTGCATGACGGGCACGCCGTCCACCTTGCCGAAGATGTGTTCGGGCAGTTCGATCGGCAGCACGTCGCCCTTGCGCAAGGCCAGTACCTCGGCCACGGTGCTGCGCAGGTGTGCGAATTCGGCCACCAGTTCCACTTCGGCGGCTCGCAACTGGTTGGAAAGCTGGCCGAGCCAGCGCTTGTCCACCTCGACTTCGTCCTGCAGCGGATTCATCAGCAGATCGCGCAGCGGCTCGATCATCGAGAACGGAATGCAGATATGAAGCTGCCCGCCCACGGCGCCCAGTTCGATATGGAACGCGGTGGTGACCACGGCATCGTTCGGGCCGGCCACGTTGGCGAACTTCGTGTGCATCTCCGAGCGGACATAGTCGAACTCGATCGGATGCACGGTGCGCCAGGCCTGGCCGTAGCTGGTGAGCGTGAGGTCGAGCATGCGGCGGATGATGCGCTGCTCGGTCTGTGTGAAGTCGCGGCCTTCCACGCGGGTGTGGAAGCGGCCGTCGCCGCCGAACAGGTTGTCGACGACGAGAAATACGAGATTCGGGTCGTACACGAACAGCGCGGTGCCCCGCAGCGGCTTCATGTGGACCAGGTTCAGGTTGGTCGGAACGGGCAGGTTGCGGACGAAGTCGCCATATTTCTCGATGCGCACCGAGCCCACCGAGATGTCCGCGCCACGGCGGATGAAGTTGAACAGCGCCGTGCGCAGCGCGCGGGCAAAGCGTTCGTTGATGATTTCCAGCGTGTGCAGACGGCCGCGGACCACCCGTTCCTGGGTGGCCAGGTTGTACGGCCGGACCCCGCCGTCGTCGGCGGCGGGCGCGCTTGCCACGGGCGCATCGGCTTCGCCCGATACGCCTTTCAGTAGTTCGTCTACCTCGTCCTGCGAGAGGAACTTGTCGTAGGCCATCTAGTGTCCTGCCCCGTGAACGGCTTTAAGGATGAAACGGTCCATGTCCGGCTTCAGGCGGCGCGCACGGCGCGACGGAAGCAGTGAAGAACGGCGGGCAGTTTCATATCGGTTTGGCTCGGGATTCGCGAGGCAGGCACACGGCTTACTGCACCACGAACGATGTAAACAAGACGTCCAGGATCTTCTGCGGCGGCAGGCTCGGGGCAAACGGCTGGCTGACAGTCGCCTGGATGTCCTGTGCCAGCTTGCGCTTGCCTTCCACGGTTGCCAGATCGGCCGGCTGGCGGGCCGACAGCAGCAGCAGGATGCGGCTGCGTGCTTCCGGCTGGTACTGCGCCAGGCGCGCCTGGGTCTCGCTGTCCGCCACCTTGAGAGACAGGCCGGTGTGCAGGAAGCGGTCGCCGTCCTCGCTCTTGAGGTTCACGGTGAACGCGTCCAGCGGCACGAAGATCGGAGGCGGCACCACGGGCGCTGCCGGCGCCGCCGGCTGATGGTTGCCGCCGATGACGCTGCCAAGCACGAAGCCGCCAACGCCCAGCACCACAACCAGTACGCCGCCGCCGATCAGCAGCAGTCGGCCGCGCTTGCTCGTGTTGCCGCCGGTCTGGGAGGGGGAAAGCGTGTTCGCCATGAGATGCCTGTGTCGGAATGCCTGCATTCTTCCCGAATCGCAGGCAAGCAAAGGGCCGATAAAAAGGGGGAATCCCGCTCAGCTTGGCCGTTTGAGCTGGGCGGGCGTCGGGCGCAGTGGCGCATTGGCGCGCGATTTGCGCCTGCAAGCTGGTTAACGAATGAGGGGAGCGGAACTTAAGGGATCTTAAGGATGAGGTGCTTTATCGGGCGCTTGTACGGGCGGCTCGGGTGGCATCCCGGTGCGGATGCCGGTGCAAAGGCGTGCACGGCCTGGCGGACCCCTTGTGGGCAATTCGTTGTAATACAACGCCTTGCAAAACTTAACTCTTATATAAGATATAAGACATTTGATCTCGGCCGGACTTCCGTTTACAATCACGCGCAACTGGCAGTGATGCGACGCCAGTCCTCACAGAGACAGCAGTACCGTTACAACCCTATTACCAGCAGGTTCCCATGCTTGAAACCTATCGCGCCCATGTTGCCGAACGCGCTGCGCTTGGCATTCCCCCTCTGGCTCTGACCGCCAAGCAGACCGCCGAGCTGATCGAACTGATCAAGAACCCGCCGGCGGGCGAGGAACAGACCCTGCTGGACCTGATCACCCACCGCGTGCCGGCCGGCGTGGATGACGCCGCCAAGGTCAAGGCTTCGTACCTGGCCGCCGTGGCACTGGGTTCGGAAAAGACCGCGCTGATCTCGCGCGCCCGTGCCACCGAACTGCTCGGCACGATGCTGGGCGGCTACAACATCTCGCCGCTGATCGAACTGCTCGACGACGCCGAAGTGGGCACCGTGGCCGCTGAAGCGCTGAAGAAGACGCTGCTGATGTTCGACGCCTTCCATGACGTGAAGGAAAAGGCCGACAAGGGCAACGCCAACGCCAAGGCTGTGCTGCAAAGCTGGGCCGACGCCGAGTGGTTCACGAGCCGTCCGGAACTGCCGCAATCGCTGACGATCACCGTGTTCAAGGTGCCGGGCGAAACCAACACCGACGACCTGTCGCCGGCCCCGGACGCCACCACGCGCCCGGACATCCCGATGCACGCGCTGGCCATGCTGAAGAACAAGCGCGAAGGCGCTGCGTTCCAGCCTGAAGAAGACGGCAAGCGCGGCCCGGTCAAGTTCATCGAATCGCTGAAGGAAAAGGGCCACCTCGTCGCCTACGTGGGTGATGTGGTCGGTACCGGCTCCAGCCGCAAGTCGGCCACCAACTCGGTGCTGTGGTTCACCGGCGAAGACATCCCGTTCGTGCCGAACAAGCGTTTCGGCGGCGTGTGCCTGGGCAGCAAGATCGCCCCGATCTTCTACAACACGATGGAAGATGCCGGCGCGCTGCCGATCGAGCTGGACGTCTCGAAGATGGAAATGGGCGACGTGGTGGAACTGCGTCCCTATGAAGGCAAGGCCCTGAAGAACGGCGAAGTGATCGCCGAATTCCAGGTGAAGTCGGACGTGCTGTTCGACGAAGTGCGCGCCGGCGGCCGCATTCCGCTGATCGTCGGCCGTGGCCTGACCGCCAAGGCGCGCGAGTCGCTGGGCCTGGCCCCGTCGACGCTGTTCCGCCTGCCGCAGAACCCGGTCGATACCGGCAAGGGTTTCTCGCTGGCGCAGAAGATGGTGGGTCGCGCGTGCGGCCTGGAAGAAGGCAAGGGCATCCGCCCGGGCACGTACTGCGAACCGAAGATGACCTCGGTGGGCTCGCAGGACACCACCGGCCCGATGACGCGCGACGAGCTGAAGGACCTGGCCTGCCTGGGCTTCTCGGCCGACCTCGTGATGCAGTCGTTCTGCCACACCGCCGCCTATCCGAAGCCGGTGGACGTGAAGACGCACCACACGCTGCCGCAGTTCATCAGCACGCGTGGCGGTATCTCGCTGCGCCCGGGCGATGGCGTGATTCACTCCTGGCTGAACCGCATGCTGCTGCCCGACACCGTGGGCACCGGCGGCGATTCGCACACCCGCTTCCCGATCGGTATCAGCTTCCCGGCCGGCTCGGGCCTGGTGGCCTTTGCCGCCGCCACCGGCGTGATGCCGCTGGACATGCCGGAATCGGTGCTGGTGCGCTTCAAGGGCAAGATGCAGCCCGGCGTCACGCTGCGTGACCTGGTCAACGCCATTCCGCTGTACGCGATCAAGCAGGGTCTGCTGACCGTGGCCAAGCAAGGCAAGCAGAACATCTTCTCGGGCCGCATCCTGGAAATCGAAGGCCTGCCCGACCTGAAGGTGGAACAGGCATTCGAACTGTCGGACGCCTCGGCAGAGCGTTCGGCCGCTGGTTGCTCGGTGCGCCTGAACAAGGAACCGATCATCGAATACATCAACAGCAACATCACGCTGCTGAAGTGGATGATCGCCGAAGGCTACCAGGACCCGCGCAGCCTGCAGCGCCGTATCAAGGCCATGGAAGCATGGCTGGCCGATCCGAAGCTGCTGGAGCCGGATACCGACGCCGAGTACGCCGCCGTGATCGAGATCGACCTGGCAGACGTGCACGAGCCGATCGTGGCCTGCCCGAACGACCCGGACGACGTGAAGACGCTGTCCGACGTGGCTGGCGCCAAGATCGACGAAGTGTTCATCGGTTCGTGCATGACCAACATCGGTCACTTCCGTGCCGCCTCGAAGCTGCTGGAAGGCAAGCGCGACATCCCCGTGAAGCTGTGGGTCGCTCCGCCGACCAAGATGGACCAGAAGCAGCTGACCGAGGAAGGCCACTACGGCGTGTTCGGCACGGCCGGTGCGCGTACCGAAATGCCGGGCTGCTCGCTGTGCATGGGTAACCAGGCACAGGTGCGTGAAGGCGCCACGGTGATGTCGACGTCGACGCGTAACTTCCCGAACCGTCTGGGCAAGAACACGAACGTGTACCTCGGTTCCGCCGAACTGGCCGCCATCTGCTCGCGCCTGGGCCGCATCCCGAGCAAGGAAGAGTACATGGCTGACATGGGCGTGCTGAACGCCAACGGCGACAAGATCTACAAGTACATGAACTTCGACCAGATCGAAGACTTCAAGGCAGTGGCGGATACGGTGACGATGTAATCGTCAGCGTTCCTCTGCGGATCTTCTTCTGCTGAGGACTGAGAAACCCCGCGGGCGCGTAAAGCGTCCGCGGGGTTTTTTTTTATAGCGTGGGTGTGTCGCCATCTTGACGATTGTCGGAGGTAATTCGAGACACTTGTGCGCCACAGAGGGCGGTATGATTTGCGGCGCGCAGGCAGTAGCAGCGGCATTCCCAACCTAAAGGAACGGGACAACCGATGAAAGTAGGCCAGTTGGTGGAGTGCGACTTCGGCGACTATGCCTACGACTCCAACAAACAACCAGTTGACGACTGTGACGGACGCATCGCGCCGGAGATGGTCAAGAATCGTCTTGCGGTGGTGCTGAATTTCAAGTTGAACCAAGGGGCCGTGGTTGTTCCTGTCTCGTCCAGCAAGGATGCGAACAAGGTTCAGCGAGGGCTCCACGTGTTCATTGACCCGATGCATGTGACGAGGACGATTTTCTATGACGCTCGCGACAGATGGGCGCTTTGTGATCACGTGCAGCAGGTAAGCAAGAAGCGCTTGAAGACCGTGAAAGGCAACGGCAAATACATCGTGGATGTTCTACCCCCTCACTTGGTGGCCGACATCCAGAAGGGCATCATTGCCGCTATCAATGCGAAGGCGCTATTGCAGTTGGCGAAGGTTGTTGTGCCTGTTGCCCAGGTGGGTACTGTGGCGCCACTGGTAGTCGATGCGTCCAATTCTGTTGACAATGCGGCATGACTACAGGACAATTTTCGCACACGCCCTCTGAGGCAAACAGTTGTTGTAGTACGCGGTAGTTCGCTCCCCTTGAGGGAACCTCAAAAGCCCAGCCTAGCCGCTGGGCTTTTGTTTTTTCAGCTGTTCCAGACCGTGCTGGGGCTCTACGAACTCCCCCGAAACTTTCCACGCCGGACTTCGCGAGACCAGGCTGTTCATCGCCCCTGCCGCGCATGCGCACCCCGCACCAGCATGTCCAACTCGCCCGGTTTGACAATAAGCCAACTCCGGCCGCCTCCCTCCAGGTAGCCGCGCTTGTGCCAATCGGACAACAGGCGGTTCACCGTCTCCGCGCGCACGCCGAGCTTGGCCGCCAGTTGGCGCTGGCTCACCGGCAACTCCGCACGCCCACTGCCTGCCGTCGCCAGTCTCAGCATGTAGGCGGCAAGCCGCTGCTGGGCGCTGGTGCTTGCCAGGCTGTCGACATCATCGATCCGTAGCTGCAGCGTTTGCGCGGCCAGGCTCAGCATGCCCATGGCAACCGTCGAGTGTTCCTGGCATGCCTGGAGAAGGCTGGCGCGGCTGATCTGGCACAGCGTGCTGTCCATGGCCGCGCGCGCCTCCACGGGATACCTCGGCTGCTGCAGGAACATGACGATGGCAGCCAGCAATTGGCCGGCTTCCACGTGGTGAATGATCCGGTCTTCCCCATCGATGCCCATGCGTAGCGTATCGATGCGCCCGCGCAGGACCAGGTACCAGTAGTCCGCCCGCTGCCCCTGGCTGAACACGTACTCCCCCTTTTCCAGATGACGGATCGCCGCCCGCGAGAGCAGGCGCTCGCTCAGCGCGGCCGGATGCAGTACCGGGTGGCCGGTCAGCATCGCCCGGGCTTCCGCCAGGTCCGCCCTGGCTGTCTTGACATTTCTCATTGGCGTTTCGAAACGAGGCACGAATAATTCGCAAATGATAATCATTCGCGAAAACTTGGTCATCCTCGCAAGGGGGTGACCCTTGAACGGGGAAATCATCGTGGCTCGTACATTTGTGTCAAATCGGCGGATCTGGCTGTCCTGCTCGACGGCCGGTGCCGTTGCGCTCGTCTGGCCCGGCCAGGGCGCGGCTTCCATGGCCAGTCAGGTCCAGGAACTGGAAAGCGTGACCGTGAGCGCAACGCGCACGTCCGACACCATCGAGGGAACACCGCGCACGGTCACCGTCATCACGGGCGAGCAGGTGCGTGAGCGTGTAAGCAGCGGTGGCATCCAGGGCCTGCTCGCGGACGTTCCCGGTGTTTCGTACGCGCGCACCGGCGGGCTTGGCGGGCAACTCGTGATGCGTGGCTTCAATACCAACTCCGGCCGGTCGATCATGGCGATCGATGGCGACCGTTACCGGGGCCGCAGCACGCTCGAGTACAACATGATCGATCCGAACACGATCGAGCGCATCGAGATCATCCGGGGCCCGGCCTCGGCGCTGTACGGTTCCGACGCCATGAACGGCGTGGTCAACATCGTGACGCGGCGCGCCAAGGCCGATCCCGATCAACCGTTCCAACTCGCGCCAAAGCTGCGCTCGGTGGAGTGGAACAGCGTGAACAACATGGTGGGCGGGCGCGTGGAGCTTATCGGCGGCGGGAACGGCTTCGACGTCCTGCTCGGCGTCAATCATCGCGATGCGGGCGACTATTCGACGCCAATCGGCGATGCCCTCAACAGCGGTTTCAATTCGACGGGCGCGGACCTCGCGGTTGGCTTCCGGCCGAATGCGGATTCGCGCTGGGAACTGTCGGGGCGCTATCAGCGCGTGGTCAGCAAGCGGGCCGGCGGCCTTGGCGCGGCACCGGGCGAGCCGTGGCTCAGCGTGCGCGAGGACCCGATCATCGAGCGCTACATGCGCCTGGCCTACGAGGGCCGCAACTTTGGCGCCTGGGCCGACAGCGTGGATGCCAGCATCTACGTGCGCGATTTCGATACCGACATCTACCAGCGCAACAGCACGTCTCCTGCGGTCACCGTGTACAACCACATCAAGGTCTATACGCCCACGGTCTGGGGCGGCCACCTGACGGCCATGAAGCAGATCGGCGAGCACTCGCTGAGCTACGGCGGGGACTTCTTCAACGAGAACTTCGATGGCCGCGTGAACAGCGTGCAGCGGTACAGCAACAGCACGGGCGCGTTGCTCGCAAACACTGGCTGGCGACAGATGGAGCGCGGCGCGGACCAGACCAACCTGGGCTTGTTCGTCAACGACAACTGGCACGTCAGCGAGAAATGGACGCTATCCGGCTCACTGCGCGCGGACATCGTCGATATCCGGATCGGCGACACCTATCCGGGGGAATCCGCCAAGCTGACCCAGGCGTATGAAGGCAAGACCCGTCCGCGCCACTATGCGGTGACTGGCGGTCTCGGCGCGATCTATGAGTTCGTGCCGAACTGGCAACTGGTGGGCAACCTGAGCCGCGGTTTCCGCGCGCCTTCCGGCATGAACCTGACGATCTCCAGTATTGCGGGCACCCAGCCCACGCTGCCTTCGCCCGACCTGAAGCCCGAAACCAACCTGACCGCCGAGGCCGGTGTGCGCTGGTATGGCAACAAGGGCTGGGCCAGGCTGAGCGGCTACCAGAGCAAGTACACGGACCTGATCACGCTGAATCGCGTTGGCACCAACCTTTACCAGCGCCAGAACATCGGCCGCGCCACTATCCAGGGGCTTGAACTGGAGGGGCGCACCCAGGTCACGCGGCGCTGGAGCGTGGGCGTTGCAGCGGCTTATACCCACGCCCGTAACGATTCGACGGGCAATCCGCTGCCGTACGTGGCGCCGCTCACTGCCAATGCGTCGCTGCGCTACGACGGGGCCGGATGGTACGGCGAGGGCGTGATTCGCGCGTTCAAGGCCAAGACCCATATCGACACCAGCCAGGAGCGCAGGACCGCCGGATACGGAATGGTCGACCTGTTCTTCGGCCTGGACATGGACCGCGTGCTCGGCAATGGATGGCGCGACTGGAAGATGCTGGCCGGCGTCGAGAACGTGTTCAACCAGGTAGGCCGAAATCCCACCGTTGCAGAAAACCTGTCGTATCCGAACACGCTGGTGGGCAATCCGCTGGTGGAACCGGGACGGTCAGTGGTGCTGAAACTGACGGGGACGTACTGATGCGCCGCCCATCGTTGATGCTCCTGCTGGCAGCGCTGTTGCTGCTGCCGGTAGCGCTGGTCGTCCGCGCAGCCGAAGTTGTTGACCAGAGCGGCCGCCCGGTGGCCATCCCATCGCGCGTTGAGCGCGTGGCCGCCATTCCGATCCCGATTGCGTCGATGATCATGGCGGTGGATGGCGGCGCGGGCCGTCTGGTGGGCATGAATGGCGCGAGCCGTGCCGACTTCGAACTGGGCCTGCTTGGGCGCATGTTCCCCGAGGCCGCGCGCATCCCGGCCCAGGTGGCTGGCGAAGGCTTCGTGCCCAATGTCGAAGCGCTGGCCGCGTCGAAGGCCGATGTGGTTTTCCAGTGGGGCGACCGCGGCGACGACATCGTTCGCCCGATCCGCGCGATTGGCCTGCCGGTGATTACGCTGCGCTACGGTGACAGCGCTCTGGCTGCCGGGTGGTTGCGCCTGGTCGGCGCAGCGCTGGGCCGTGCTGACCGTGGCGAAGATCTGGCGAGCTGGTTCGAGACACGCAGCGCGGCCATCGGCGAGCGTGCGCGAGCCATCCCCAGCGCGCAGCGGCCGCGCGTGCTCTACCTGCAGCGTGCGCGTTCAGGCCTGCGGGCGGCCGGGAAGGGAACCAGCATGGACGGCGACATCCGCCTGGCCGGTGGCGTGAACGTTGCCGCCGGCGTGCCGGGCTTCGCCCAGGTGGATGTTGAGCAGTTGCTCGCATGGAACCCGCAGATCGTGCTGCTGAACAACTTCGAGCCGGGGTTGGCGCCGGCGGACGTCTACCGCAATCCGCGCCTTCAGGGCCTGGCGGCGGTGCGCGAGCGACGCATCTACAGCTATCCGCACGGCGGCTTCCGCTGGGACCCGCCCAGCCAGGAGACGCCGCTGGCCCAGGAATGGCTGTTCAGCCTGTTCCATCCGCAGCGCAGCGAGCCGGGCATACGGCAGCGCATTACCGACGCGTACCGGATGATCTACGGCTATCACCTGAGCGATCGCGACACCGACGACCTGCTGAAACTCACCGCCAATGGCGGCAGCGCTCATTACCGCGCACTGTTCGGCGCAGGGAGCGTGCGATGAGGCCGGGACGTTCGCTGGCCACGCTGATCCTGCTGGCGGCGCTGCCGGTGGTCGGTGTATTGGCGATGGCTGCGGGCCGCTACGCAATCGAGCCCGCCACCGTGCTGCGCATCCTTGCATCGCCACTGCTGGGTGCTGGCGACTGGACCGCGATGCAGCAGAGCGTGGTGCAGGGCGTACGCCTGCCACGCGTGCTGCTGGCTGCGGTGGTAGGCGCGGGGCTGGCCGGCGCGGGCGCGGCGCTGCAGGCGCTGTTCCGCAATCCGCTGGCCGAGCCGCAACTGCTCGGGGTGTCGTCCGGCGCGGCGTTCGGCGGCGTGCTGGCTTTGCTCGCCGTCGGCGACGGCTGGCCTGTGATGACTGGCGCGCTGATCTGGGGCTTGTTGTCGCTGCTGGCCGTGTACTGGCTGGCGGGCGCGCGCAAAAGCCAACGGAGCGGCGCCGTGCTGCTGGTGCTCGCCGGCATCGTCGTCAATGCCGTCTTTGCCTCGGGCGTGTCGCTGGTCAAGCTGATGGCCGATCCGCAAAACCAGTTGCCGGCGATCATCTTCTGGCTGATGGGCAGCCTTGCAGCGGCAGATCATGACAGGCTGCTGCTCACGTTGCCATGCATCGGACTGAGCCTGCTGCTGCTCTACGGCATGCGCTTCCACCTGATGGCACTGGCGGTTGGCGAGGATGACGCGCGCAGCCTGGGCGTGCCGGTGGGCCGCGTGCGCGGCCTTGCGCTGCTGGCTGTCGGCGTCATCACCGCTTCCAGCGTTGCCGTGTGCGGCGTGGTCGGCTGGGTGGGCCTGGTGGTGCCGCACCTGGTGCGCATGAGTTGCGGCAACGGGCATCGGCACTTCCTGATCAACACCGTGCTGGCTGGCGCCGTATACCTGGTCCTGGTCGATACGCTGGCACGGACCCTGAGCCCGATGGAGATCCCGCTAGGGGCGCTGACCGCCTTGTTCGGCGCGCCGCTGTTTGCGTTCCTGATCCGCCGGCTCGGAGGCGCTGCGCATGGCTGACATCGTCCTGCAGTGCCATGGCATCAGCCACGGCTACGCCAACCGTGCCGTGCTGCGCAACCTCGATCTGCAACTACCGCGCGGCGCGCTGTGTGCGCTGCTGGGCGCCAATGGCGCGGGCAAGTCGACGCTGCTGAAAATTCTCGCGGGCCATCTGGCGCCGTCCGCCGGCCAGGTCGGCCGGGTTGGCCGCATGGGCTTCGTGCCGCAGGAAGTCCATCCCGCGCTGCCGATGAGCGCGCTCGAGATGGTGCTGCTGGGCCGCGCGGGCGGTATCTCGTTGCTGCGCGCACCGTGCCGTGCCGACTACGCCGCCGCGCGCGACGCGCTGGCACGCGTGGAGTCCGCACACCTTGGTGACCGCGCGTTTCTTTCGCTGTCTGGCGGCGAGCGGCAACTGGTCATGCTGGCGCGCGCGCTGGCCGCCGAAGCCGACGTGCTGCTGCTCGACGA
>NZ_ALOU01000009.1 GCF_000292345.1 Cupriavidus sp. BIS7 | reverse complement strand
GTCTTTGTCGACAAGCCCTATGACAAGCTCGTCTCCGCTGATACACGCTTCTGGCACGCCAGTGGCGTCGACCTCAAGCTGGACGCCAACGGGCTGAAGTTGTCCACGCAGTCGCTGGTCACCGTGATGCTTGGCGGCGTTGCCTTCCAGGCTCCGGAGCACTCCATCGCCCACACCGCGGCCGTCGAGAACACCGAGTTCCTGCTGGCGGCGGACCAGTCCGAAGCCATGAGGGAACCGGAGGAGCTCGCCCCTGCGCTGGCGGTGCTCAACTTCGATCAGTCTGTGCGCGGCCTGTCTCCAGGTGCGCCGGTCGATTTTCGCGGGGTGACCGTTGGGCAGGTGCGCTCAATCGGTATCGAATACCAACGTGACAAGAAGGCATTCCGCTTGCCCGTGGTGGTGGAGCTTTATCCGTCCCGCATGGGGCTGCTCGAGAAGGACGTGGCTGACGACACGCGCAAACTCGCCATCGTGCATAGCCTGGTCCAGCGCGGCATGCGTGCGCAGTTGCGCACCGGAAACCTGCTGACCGGCCAGCTATATGTGGCACTCGATTTCTTTCCGAAGGCGCCTCTGCCGGCTGATCTGGACCTGAACGCTTCGCCTCCGCAACTTCCGACCACACCGGGCGGCTTCGACGAACTTCAAGCCAAGCTCGGCGACATCGTGGCCAAGATCGGCAAGGTCCCGTTCGACCAGATTGGGCAGGACGCGCGCACGGCGATGGTGTCGATGAACAAGATGCTCGTCAACGCGGACAAACTGGTCGCACAGGTCAATGGCGATGTGGCACCGGAGGTACTGGCAGCGCTGCAGGATGCGCGCCGCACGCTCGCCACGGCCAATGGCGCGCTGGCGCCCGACGCGTCACTGCAGCAGGACACGCGGCGGATGATGCAGGAACTCACACGAACAGCCGCTTCGCTACGCACGCTCACCGACTATCTTGAACGACACCCGGAAGCACTTCTTCGCGGCAAAAGGGAAGCGGAATGATGAAACCACTGACGATACTGTTTCCACTGGCCGTCGCGACCACGGCCTTGATGAACGGCTGTGCGTCGCCTGAACCGCACTACTACACGCTGGCTGCCAGTCCCACGGGCGCCTCGACGGCCGGGCGAGCTAGCCGGACAGGAGGCCCGCTATGGATCGAAGTGACGCCGGTGCGTGTGCCAGAGCGCCTGAATCGTCCTCAATTGGTGTTGCGTGACGGTACCAGCGGTGGCATCAAGGTGTTCGACACATCGCGCTGGACGTCTCCGTTGCCCGACGAACTGCGTGATGCGCTGTCGCAGCAATTGCAATCGAGCCTTGATGCGGTCGATTTCTACCAGCATGGACTGTCGGCGACACAGCGGGCGTATCGCGTGACGACCGAGGTGGTAAGCCTCGACGCCGATGTGGGCAAGCAGGCCGCGGCAACCATCACTTGGTCCGTACGGCGACTGCCGGACGGCAAGGTTCTGAGCGGCCGCACTGAAAAGGAGGTGCCGGCGCCGGGGGAAGTGGATGGCGTGGTGAATGCATATCGGGAGATCCTCGCCGCAACCGCGGCCGAGATAGCGGCGGGCGTGCAGTCCCTTGATCGCTAGACGTGAAACACCTCGCACATTGTGCACGACGAAGCGGGCGACAAGCCCGCTTTTTTTGCGCCCCTAGGTGTTAACGACATATACGTCATCCTGACAAATAAACTACTATGAAGCCAATGAAACGGCGAAGCCTTTGCCGCAAGGCGACGTCGACAGTATTCCGTTTGTTCATTTCATATTGAATGCGACGTCATGATGATCATCACGTCACAAAAATGTCGGGCGCCATATCTGGCGACGCCCGGCTAATTCCAGGAGACGCCATGACCCGCCAGCCCCGCAGCGTGCTACGCACACCACCGGCTTTCCCCGAAAGCGCGCTGCCTGCCTTCGTTCAAAAGCTCGAACGACCAGAGGCCTTGGTTAAGGCCCAGGCGCTTGCCTTTCTGATGTTCGAGAAGCGCGACCTGTGCGCAACAGAGACGTTCCTGACGGATTTCGGTATGCGCTGCGTGTCGCGCACCGACAGTCAACTGCTCATGCGCGGCGCCGGCGCCCAGCCCTGCTTGCTAATGGTGCGGCAAGGCCGGCGTCCGCGCTATCTTGGCGCAGCCTTTACAGTGAGCAGCGAGAATGATCTGGCCCGCCTTGAGGCTACGGGCAACGCGCGTCGACTGCCGCCGGACTCGATTCCAGGCGGTGGAGCCGGCGTCGAACTGATCGACCCAGCCGGGAACCTTCTATGGTTGGTGACCGGTCAGCAGCCGGTCGACCCGCAGCCGTTGCGGGAACCGTTGCATGCGCTCACCAACGGCCCGGGCAAGCTTCGGCGCGTGAACGCAACCGTTCGACCTCCGCTGGAGCCCGCCGCCGTGGTCAAGCTCGGCCACGTGGTACTCCAGACCATCGACTTTCCTCGCATGGCGCGCTGGTATATGCGCCATCTCGGCTTGATCCCGACCGATGTTCAGTATCTGGAAGACGGATCCCCAAATCTCTGCTTCTTCCGCCTGGACCTAGGCAGCACGCCTTCGGACCATCACGCATTTGTTCTCGCCGGTGGCATCGAGGAGAAGTACGAGCACAGCGCATACGAAGTCCTCGACCTCGATGCGCTCGGTCAGGGCCAGAACGTAATGCGCGCGAATGGCCACCGCCATATGTGGGGCATTGGCCGCCATGTGCTCGGCAGCCAGCTGTTCGATTACTGGTTCGATCCCGACGGCATGGAGTTCGAGCACTACACCGACGGCGATGTGTTCACCGCCGACCATGAAACCCACTACGTGCCTCTGGAAATGTCCGGGATCTGGGCATGGGGTGACGATGTGCCCGCCAGCATGGGTGTCAAGCGCGATCTCGCCACGGTGTTTCGGGTCGTTCGGCTGCTACGCCGCGGCCTGCTGTCCGCTGCGCGGCTAAAGCTGCTCGGACGTGCGATGACCCAGGCGCGTCCCTGGCTCTAAGCCTGGGCTCCTATCCCCCTACGAATTCCACATCTCAAGGAGAGCAAATGGCCGTCAAGGTCGTCCGATATTTTCACGGTGGCGAGGCCCGCTGGGGCGTGGTCCACGACCGTCGCATCGCGCCCCTGTCCTGCGGCGGCGCCAGCACCGCCGACTTCGTTGCGAACGGCTTCGATGCCGCGTGGCGCAGCACAGCCGATCAAGCCACGCTGCCGCTCGATGGTGTCAGCCTTTTGCCAACGATCACTCCCGATCGCCAGTTCCTGTGTCAGGGCATCAACTACGCCAGCCATGTGCGCGAGTCCGGCATGGACCCGGACAAGATCGGCTTCAACACGCTGTTTACCAAAGCTCCGTCCTGCCTTGCGCCCGCCGACGCCGACGTGGTGCGGCCAGCGCATGTGCGCCTGCTCGACTATGAAATCGAACTGGGCCTCGTGATGCGCAAGCCGCTGACCGCTGCGGTCAGCGTCGCGCCGGACCAACTGCACGAGTTCCTCGCCGGCGTAACCATTGTCAACGACATTTCCGCGCGCGACATCCAGCTGCCGCAGGCGCAGTTCTACAAGGGCAAGAGCTACCGCAGCTTTGGCCCGGTGGGCCCTTACCTGGTGCTGCTGGACGCCGAAGAATGGCGGCGATGGCCCGAGCTCCATATGCGACTGCATGTCAACGGGCAGCCCCGTCAGGAAGCCTATTGCGGTGACATGATATTCAAGCCACACCAGACGCTCACAGAACTGTCCGTCCTGCACGACCTCCAACCCGGCGACCTGATTGCCACCGGCACACCGGCCGGCTGCGCCGCTCGGGCGCCGGGCAAGCTGGCGATGTGGGTGTCTCGGCATGTGCTGTCCGAGGCCGCGAAATGGCGTGCCTTCATCAAGAAAGGTTTGTCGAACCCGACTTACCTGCAGCCGGGCGACATCGTGACAGCGTCAATCCGGACCGATGACTGCGCCATTGACCTCGGCGAGCAGCGCAACCAGGTGGTGGCCGCATGAGTACCGCCATTCTTACCACCATCAATGGCTTCGGCGATGCCTTTGCGCTGTGGCTGCGCCCGGTACCGTGCCCTGTGCCTGCTTCCGGCGAGATCGTGGTACGAGTGGAGGCTGCAGCGGTCAATCCCATCGACGTGCGCCGCCGCGACGGCTACGGTAGAACGCTCTTCAAGCTATTGGGGGCGGCGCGCATGCCGCTTGTGCTTGGCAACGATTTTGCCGGGACCGTATGCGCGGTAGGTCGGGGCGTGACTGGGCTGCGCGAAGGCGATGCAGTGTTCGGCGCCAAGCCACCGTCTAACGCAGGTACGCACGCCACGCATGTAACGGTGCGCGCGGAGCATGTCTGCCTTAGCCCGCCGGACGTCCCGGCAGCAGCCTTGGCGACGCTGCCATACAACTTCCTGACCGTGATACGCGCGTTCGCCGATGCCGGGATCTCCCGTGAGACGGTAAAAGGACGCCACGTGCTCGTACACGGTGCGACCGGAGGCTTGGGCCAAGTTGCAGTCCGTTTGCTGCACGGGTTGGGCGCGATAGTTACTGCCATTGGCGGACGCCAAGGACTTGAGGCTTGTCGCGCCGGAGGGGCCGCGGAGTTAGTCGATCGACACCGTCAATCACTGGCGACTCTGCCGCGGCATTTCGCCGCCACCTTGAATTTCGCCAGTTGGGAGGATGAAGCGAGCCTGCTGCGGGTGCTCGCGCATGACGCAGTCGGCCACGCAACCACGGTCCATCCGCTGCTCAGCAATTTCGATCGACTGGGCCTGCTGGCGGGAGGCGTGGCCACGCTGATTGACAAGCGTGACCAACGCCGCGTGAAGCCAAAAAGTGCGCGCTATGGGTGGACGGTATTCCGCCCGAATACGTCGGCCTTGCGGTCGCTGCCCCACTGCGCTGCCGCGCTGACGCCGCCCTCGGTGAAGACCTTTGCGCTTGCACAGGCCGAACAAGCGTACCTGCACGTCAAAGAGCGGCGGCTCGGTCGGGCCGTCCTGCTCCCCGGACAACTTTGACAAGAAAACAAGACCACACATGGAGACAAGCATGCCCGATTCGACCTACAGCCCAGGGACATGTTCCGGGGCCATCCAGACCCAGGCCGACATCGATGCCTTCGAACGCACGCCATGGCAGGACAAGCTGCCCGTCCAGAATACTTACGAACTGCTGTGCCGTGCCTGCGACCGGCATCCGGATAGGACCGCGCTGCGCTTCATCATGACCGGGGATGCGGACGCGCCTGCGTTCGCGGTTGACTACGCGACCCTCAAGGCGCGCGTGACGCAGGCGGCCAACGCTTTTCATCGCGTCGGCGTCACCGCCGGCGCGGCGGTGACACTGCTGCTGCCGAATCTGCCACAAACTCATTACGCCTTGCTCGGTGCGCAGGCAGCGGGCATCGCCAGCCCAATCAATCCGATGCTGGAGGTGGACCATATCGCTGCCATCGTCGACGAGACCGGCGCGCAGGCGCTAGTCGCCTGCGCTCCTGCGGCGGACAGCGCGCTCTGGGACAAGGCCGTCGCAGTGGCCGACCGCTGCCCGTCAGTGCGGACACTGTTCGTTGTCAGTGTCGCGCCGTATCTTCCATCTGCGGAGCGCGCGCGACTTGATGCAATCTTTGACGCCGCTCCAAGGCCACGCCGCCCTGAGGTGAAAATCGTCGATTTCGATCACGCGCTGGCGGGGGAGCCATCGGACACGCTGGTTTCGCAGCGCCGCATCGTAGCGACCGACATCTGTTCCTACTTCCACACCGGCGGCACTACCGGTCTGCCGAAAGTCGCAACGCACTCGCATCTCAATGAAGCCTTCGTCGCGACGATGCTCGATGCGATGATGCCGTCGTCCAACACGATCCTGTGCGGGCTGCCGCTGTTCCATGTGAACGGCGCGATGGTCACCGGCCTGGCAGCGTTCTGGGGCGGCTCGGAGGTCGTAATGCTCACGCCCGCAGGCTATCGCGGCCCGGGCGTGATGCCGAACTTTTGGAAGCTGGTCGAACGGTTCCGCGCCACCAGCTTCAGCGGCGTGCCGACCATCTATGCCGCACTGGCCGATCTGCCGCGTGATGGCGCTGACATTGGCTCGCTGCGCTTCGCCTTCTGTGGCGCCGCACCGCTGCCGGCAGAGGTCGCGCGGCGCTTCGAAGCCGCCGCCGGCATCCCGCTGTACGAGGGCTACGGGCTCACCGAAGGCGCGTGCGTCTCGACGCTCAATCCCCCAATGGGAGAACGCCGCCTCGGCACGGTCGGCTTGCGCCTGCCCCACCAGGCGATCGGCATCTGGAAGGTCGACGGCACGGGCCATGCAACGGAGCAGTGCGCGCCGGGCGAAAACGGCGTCGTCGGCATCCACGGCCCCAACGTGTTTCCCGGCTACCTGCGCGAGTCGGACAATCACGCAATCTGGCTCAATCCGGGATGGCTCAATACCGGTGACCTGGGTCACCTCGATTCGGACGGCTACCTGCATCTGACCGGCCGTGCCAAGGAGCTGATTATCCGGGGCGGCCACAACATCGATCCGGCAATGATCGAGGACGCGCTGCTGCAGCATCCGGACGTGGCGATGGCCGCTGCTGTCGGCCAGCCTGACGCGCACACGGGGGAATTGCCCGTCGCTTACGTCACGCTGAAGCCGGGATGCACCCTCGCCGCTGCCGAACTGCTGGTGGCGACGCGCAATCTTATGCCGGAACGCGCAGCCATGCCGGTGCGTATCGACATCCTTAAAGAGATGCCGCTGACCCCCATCGGTAAGGTGGCCCGGGCGGAGTTGCGCATGCGCGCGGCCGAGCAAGTATTTCGCGAGCTCCTCACCCAGGCCGGCATTGCCGCCCGCGTGCGTGTAGGGCCGGATCTCCAGCGCGGGACCGTCGCCTTCGTCCAGTGCGCCGCTGTGGAGGAGGCGCGCGTGCAAGACCTGCTTGGACGGTTCCCGTTCCCCCTCGACTTCAGCCGCCCGGCATAAAGCGCCGCGCCCCTCCGGTGGAGGAACACGCTCATGAATAGCACATTGATGAACACAACATTACCCGAACAGGTCGACGTCCTGCTGGTTGGCCTGGGTCCGGTTGGGGCCACTGCAGCCAATCTGCTGGGACGCTATGGCATCCGCACCCTGGCCATCGACAAAGCTGCGGAAATCTTCATGGCGCCCCGTGCCATCGCGCTCGATAACGAAGCGTTGCGCATTCTGCAGATGGCGGGGCTCGAGGAAGGTGCATTTGAAACGCTGGCCATTGCCAAAGTGCAGATGCATTCGCCGTTATTTGGCAAATATGCGCGTGCCAACACGGCCGGCACTCTCGACGGCCACCCGCGCCTGGTCACGTTCTACCAGCCCGACCTCGAGCGCGCCTTGCGGGAGAGACTGAGCCGCTATCCCTGTGTGAGCCTCGCGCTCGGCGCCGAGCTGACCGGCTTTGACGACGACGGGGAAGCGGTGAGCGCCACCATACGCCTCGCCAGTGGTGATACGGCCAGCGTACGTGCTCGCTACATCGTCGGTGCGGACGGCTCCAACTCCTTTGTGCGACGCCATGCAGGTCTTGGCTTCGAGGGCAAGACCTTCACGCAGGACTGGCTGATCATCGATGCCCTGAATGTGCCGAACCCGATTGACCATATCGAATTTCATTGCGACCCGCGCCGGCCCTCGCCGCACATGGTCGCTCCCGGTGGCAGGCAACGGTGGGAATTCATGCTTCAGCCCGGCGAGACGCGAGAGCAGATGGAAACGCCGGAAAAGATCCGTGAGTTGCTCGCACCGTGGTGCAAGCCGGAAGACATCACAATAGAACGCACGGCTGTCTACCGCTTCCACGCACGCATCGTCGATCGCTTCTCCAAGGGACGTGCCTTCCTGGTGGGCGACGCTGCGCATATCACGCCGCCCTTTGTTGGGCAAGGACTCGTCGCCGGATTGCGCGACGTGGCAAACCTGTGCTGGAAACTTACCTGGGTCGTGCAGGAAAGGGCGACGCCCAACATTCTCGACAGCTACGACGCCGAGCGGCGTCCGCATGCCCGCTCAATCATCAACCTCGCGCTGATGATGGGGAAGCTGGTGATGCCGCAGAATCGGCTGACTGCGCTTGGTGTCCATGGCGCGATGACGCTGATGCAGCGCATGCCATGGGCACGGGCCTTCTTCGAGGACCTGAAGATCAAGCCGCCCGCGCGGTTCAAGCACGGCCTTTTCCAGCAAGGCAAGACGCGCGCGAAACTGGTGCGCGGCGGTCTGCTGCCGCAAGGGCTGGTGCGCCGCGGCCCGGGCGCGCCCATCATGCCGAGCGACGAAGCGCTTGGTGCGCGGCTGGTGCTGTTGGGATTCGGCTGCGATCCCACGCCACTGCTCAGCCGGAGGCTTCTGGCGGCCTGGCGGCAGGCCGGCGGCAACATCGTGCAGCTGCGTCATTGCGGACAAGCCGTGGGGCCTCAGGAGGCGCACGAAGGGCAGGGCGGACATTCGTGGGAAGACATGTCGAACCAGCTTGTGCCGGGCGCCGCGCCTGTCAACTGGATCGCGGTCGTACGCCCTGATCGCACCGTGCTGCACGATGGCCCTCTCGAAGCGCTTGACGACGTCGTGAGCGAATCGCTCGCGATGCTGGGCGCGCGTCGCCACGTGCCAGAAGGCTTGCCTCCAGACTTGCGCACCGTCGGCTGACATCAACTTGCCCGAGCACGCCCCGCTCGGGCTAACAACGCAAACAACGCAGTACAACTACTACATTGGGAGACAAGAAAGTGAGAGTTCGTACAGTCATGTCCGCAGTACTCGCGCTTGGCGCAGTACCGGCATCCGCGCAGTCCAGCGTTACGTTATACGGTGTTGTGGACACCAACATCGAGTATGTCAATCGGGTCGGCACGGTGCCGTTGCCAACGAATCTTTACAACTCAGGGCAAGGACATAGCGTTGTCCGTATGAACACTGGCGGCGTAGCTGGCTCACGTTGGGGTCTACGGGGAGAGGAGGATCTGGGTGGGGGGATGAAGTCGCTCTTTGTACTGGAGAGCGGGTTCCAGGCTGATACCGGCGCCTTGGAAATGCCAGGCACACTATTTGATCGACAGGCCTACGTCGGGCTGCGCAGCAATAGCTTCGGCCAACTGACCTTTGGACGACAGTACACGTCCCTCTTTCTGGGATTGGCCAATTTCATGCCTGCCAGCTACGCCGTTCAGTATGAACCGATCGCAGTCATCGCTGGTCCGAACTTCCGGGAGAACAATACAGTCCAGTACGCGGCCGCAGCAGGGCCAGTGACAGCGCTTGCCCATTGGTCATTCGGCGTCGGCCTGACTTTGCCTCCTACCAGTCCGTTTGCGCAGCAAGTCATGGTCGGCGGCAATGGCGAGACGCCCGGGCGGTTCCGCGATGACACTGGGTATGGTGCAGCCCTGATCTATATGCCCGGCGCGTTCGGCTTCACGGTGGCTTACGATCAGTACAACCCGTCAATCGCTCAGGGCAGTGGTACCGATAAGCGCGCAGCGGTTGCTGCAAGCTATACGTTCGATGACAAAGCCAAGGTAATGGGTGGGTATCGCTGGGGGCAAAACAAGGATCAGAATGGCTCAACAGTCCTGCGCGATGACTACTACTGGTTGGGCGCGAATTACCAATTGACCCCAGCCGTCGAGCTGACGCTTGAGTATGACTACGAAAAGATTCGGAGCCTGAACGGTAACGCTACCGTGACGAATCCATGGCAACTGATTTTCATGACGAGATATAGCCTGAGCAAGAGGACGGACCTCTATCTGTCCACGGCTTACGCGCGGAACGCCGGATTGATGCTTGAATCGGCAGCGTCCGGCTTTGCGGCAAGCCTTTTTCTGAACAACAGCTATGCGCCAGCGGCCGGACAGACGTCGATGCTCGGCGTTGCCGCAGGCATCCGTCATATTTTTTGAGACTGCTCGACGCTGAGCGACTCAGCCTGTGGTGCCTTGCCGTGATTTCGCCGATGACGCCGTCGGTAAGAAGCCGTTGCTTCGCAGCGTTCCCCTCGGTGGCACGCGGCCGGCGAGGCGCCTAGGTGCTAGCCGGGGAAGAAAAACACTCTAGAAAGACCTAGACTCTTTTGCATCCGATTCGCGTTGGACTGAACCTCGCCGGAACTGCAGGAGAAAGTCATGAGGATTCTAGTGATATTCGTATGCGTATTGCTCTCCGCGAACGCGTCTGCTGCGGAATGCACGAAGAATGCCCGTGGTGAAACCGTGTGCGGTAACGGGCAGACGGCCGGAGGTTACAACCGGAACACCGGCGCAGCCTGGACATCCCAGGAAAACCAGAATGGTGTGCGGACGACCCAGACCAACAAGGGAGGCGAGGCGAAGACGATGAACGGCAAGGGTGTCGTAGAAGGCCCTGGCGGGAAAAAGTGCTATAAGACGGCGACCAGTCACGGCTGCATCTGATCGCATTTCAGACACCGCTCGTCTCATCCCTCCGCATGTCGATTCGCTGCGACGCTCATCCGGAAACTTACTGTGAGACGGGACATCCAGTCTCGGCTGTGGCTAGTCCGCCTTTTCGTGATTGCCTTTGGTCGTAAGGCGGACGGTCCAGTCGGGATAGCCTGCAACGGACTTCAATATCCAGGTGCCGTCCGGCATCCTGGCAAAGAATCGGCACCATTCGACCATCGTCGGCCAGGAGTACCACTTGTAGCCGACCTTCCCGCAGTAACGCCCATCGTCTGAGATTCGCCAGTTCCCGGCGCCGGATGCGCGCCATGGGATCTCGCCATCGCACTCCACATAGCCGAACGCCGCACGGCGTCACCTCGTAGTCTGAACAGACGATTTCTTGGGCAAGCACCGACAGTAGCTTAGCGAGAACGCAAATGGTGGCGTAAATCGATCCAAGGAGACTGGGCGTTATGAGCAGAGCATCGGCGAACGAAAGCGTATCCGCGTGGGATAGGGAAGGGGGACGGGTATGAGCCGGCTGAAGGGGAAGGTGGCGTTGATCACCGGTGCGGGCCAGGGCGTAGGGCAAGGCATTGCCTACGCTCTCGCTGCCGAGGGGGCGAGCATTGCTGTGGTGGGGCGGACTGCCGGCAAGTTGGACGACACATGTGCTGAGATCCGCCGACGCGGCGGCGAGGCGCACCCGTTCGTGTGCGATGTGATGCTAAAGGATGACATCGAGCATTGCGTCGAGCAGGTTGTGGCGCACTTCGGCGGTGTTCAGGTACTCGTCAACAACGCCCAGGTGGTGCCCCTGGGGCGTCTACTGGAGGTGACGGATGAATCGTTCATGCAGGGCATAGACTCAGGGCCGCTGGCCACAATGCGCATGATGCGCGCCTGCTATCCGCATCTGTGCGGAGATGGATCGATAGTGAACTGTGTGTCGTCTGCTGCTGTGCGATGGGACGCATCGGGCTACGGACACTACGCGGCGGTCAAGGAAGCCATACGAGCGCTGACACGTGCTGCCGCGTGTGAATGGGGCAGCACGGGCATTCGGGTCAACGCCATCGCTCCGCATGCGATGTCGCCTGGCATGGCCGGGTGGGTCTCAGAGCGCCCGGAAGAGGCCGCGGCCTTCTTCAAGACGATTCCGCTCGGACGCGTCGGCGACTGCGAGAAGGACATCGGCCGAGCCGTGGCGTTCCTGGTGAGCGCAGAGGCGGGGTACCTGACGGGCGCGACGATTCCGCTTGATGGCGGACAGGCTTACTGGGGGTAGGTACAACATGAATCGATTGCACAACAAGGTGGCTATTGTTACCGGCGGCGCTCGCGGTATGGGTGCGCAGACATGCCGTCTCTTCGCGCAAGAAGGGGCGCATGTCATCATTGCGGACGTGTTGGAGGCCGAAGGCGAAGCGCTGGCTCGCGAACTGGGGGGCGCCGCACGTTTTTGCAAGCTTGACGTCAGCGATCAGAGTGCGTGGGAAGCTCTGGTTTCGGAGACGGTCGAGGCGTTTGGCCGCATCGACGTGCTGGTGAACAACGCTGCTGTGCTTGTGTTTGGCGGTATCACCGAGTTGTCGAAACGCGATTTCGAGCGCGTCATCGCGATCAACCTAGTGGGTACGTTCCTGGGCATCCGTACGGTTGCACCGGTGATGAAGCGGCAGCAGGCCGGTTCCATCGTCAACATTTCCTCCGTCGACGGGCTGCGCGGTGTCAATGCGCTCGCTGCTTATGTGTCGAGCAAGTGGGGCGTGCGCGGGTTGACCAAGGCCGCGGCACTGGAGTTGGGTCTTCACGGTGTGCGCGTCAACTCGATTCATCCGGGCGGCGTGAATACTGTCATGTCCAACCCCACCGGCGCATCCGTGGAGGAAGTCAACAAGGGCTATCAGAACGTGCCTCTACAGCGCGTAGGCCATCCGGACGAGGTCGCCCGCGCCACGCTGTTCCTCGCCAGTGACGAGGCGTCGTATTGCCATGGCAGCGAACTTTCCGTGGATGGCGGCATGGCCGCTGGAAGCTACTACCCTGGCTTGCCTGGCGCACCATCCTGAGAACCTGTTCACGAACCAACCTTCGCAGGCCAATCATGGGCAGGCACTCTTCGTGAACCCGAAACCGGCCGCTTGCATGCGGCCGCTGATGGCCCAACCAAGAATTTCGTTGGTCGCCGACCTCGCTGACGCGTCAAGCTTCTGCTTTCGACCCTTCTCTGCCAATCGCGCTCTACGCTGCGGACGACTGAAGCTCATTGCAAACCGGTCATTCCCACGCTGGAATGAGTGAAACAATGAACGGCGCACAAATTTCTCGGCTTCAAGGGCTGTCCGAACGACTTGTTCAAGCCGTTGTATCCACCGGTTGAATTCGCAATGTCGAACTGTTGCTTGTGAGGCGCCGCGGCGTTACCGGCGCTGCATTGCCTGGCTCGTGCTGTTCGCTTTGATTGAAGCATTCCTCGCGCATGCACTTGAAGGGCGTACATCGAATCGCATATCTCGAGTGGAGCGCAATGGCTAGACTGACTACTGCTTGCCTTGGCGGTCCTCCCATTCGCGAAGGACGGTATCTGTATGCCCCCCGCGCTGCGGTATCTGCCCGGGATTGGAGGGGGGAGTGGCGGAGAAGCGTGGCGCGGGATTTGGCTGAAGCACGCCATCATCAACCCTGTAGACATTACGCGCCTGCATGTGTGGATGCTCGGCTGCTTCGTTAGGGGTTAGCACTGGTGCAAAGCATGCGTCGGTCCCTTCCAGGAGTTCGCACCATTCGGAGCGCGTGCGCGTTTCGAAGAGCGCCGCAAGCCGTATGCGTAGGTCTGGCCATGCGCTGGCGGTATAGCAGTCTTCAAAAGCGTGGTCTGATTCCAAGCCGAGCCGGCGACACAGTTCCCGATAGAACTTTGGCTCGAGCGATCCAACTGATATAAACGCGCCATCTGCGCATCGGTAGGTGTTGTACCAGTGCGGGCCATCCAGCAAACTCTCGCCGCGATCGGTGTGCATCTTCCCTGCGGCCTGAAGCGCCAGCAGAAGGGTGGTCATATGCGCGCTGCAGTCGACGATGGCCGCATCAACGATCTGCCCAGTTCCGGTGGCACGAGCATGCATGATTCCGGCGAGCAGACCTACCGCGAGATACATGGCGCCGCCGCCGATATCGCCAACCAATGTGGGAGGCGGCAATGGGGGCTGGCCCGGCTGCCCGGCGTACCAAAGGGCACCGGAAAGCGCGAGATAATTGAGGTCATGACCGGCGGTATGTGCAAGGGGGCCATGCTGTCCCCACCCTGTCATGCGCCCGTAGACGAGTCGTGGATTACGCTGCAGGCAAACGTCTGGCCCGAGGCCGAGCCGCTCCATCACGCCGGGACGCATGCCTTCAATCAGGGCGTCGCAATGCGAAACCAGCGACAGCAAGGTGTCGACGCCGTCTGGCGTTTTGAGATCGATCGCTATTGACCTTTTGCCGCGCTGCATTAACGCAAATTTGCCCAGTTATACGTTTTCTGCGTTGGGCTCGATGCGATCGACAACCACTACATCGGCACCCAGGTCGGCCAGCAGCATGCCGCAAAATGGGCCAGGGCCAATACCCGCGATCTCGAGTATGCGGACCCCGAACAGGGGGCCGCCTTGTCGGTTCGGTTTCATCAATGATCTCCATCTTTGTCCAGGCTTCAGCAGCCTTCGAAGGTTCGTTGTTTGGCAAAGGCGGCTTGCTCTGGACGTTCATTTCGCACCAGTGGTGCTGGCGATGACTTGATTGCCGGTGTTTTTGCGAGCGACTAGACTTGAATTCTCCTGTACCGGGGTCCGCTGCGGAGCGGACGGGAGCCGTGGTTTCAAGAAGAAGGATGTCTATTCACGAAGGAGTCTGAAAATGATCGCCAAACGCATTTTGTGCGGTGCGGTCGTGTTCGCCACCTTGGCCATTTCGGCTGCGGCTATCGCTACCCCCACCTCCACCGTTACCACTATGGTTAGCCACCCCGATTCGCAACCGATGTCACTACGTAGTGGCAAAGCTGCGCAGTTCGCCTATGGGTCAACGCAAGGCGTTTATGGCCCATACTCCACTTGTGCCTCAGTGCGGGACGTGTACAACCCGTACACCGACGGGCAGCACACCAATTGAGTCTGGCGGATCTTCTGCACAGGGGGCGGCCGCCATGACGGCAGCCCCCTGTTCAGTGTCTGGTGTCGGGCAATAGCCCGAAAAGTGAACTCCCTCGGCACCGCGTCGCCTGCCCCGCAGGCTCAGTTGTTCGTGTTCCTGTAGAACACTTGCCGTTCCGTGCTGCGCTCACGCAGCGATTCCGGGGGGGCGAAGCGCGGACCATAAGCAGCAGCCAACGCATCGCAACTGTGTAGGAAGGCGCTCACATCCACAGTCTCGATCATCGACAGCGGCCCGCCCGTCCAGGCCGGGAACCCCAGCCCGAGGATGGCGCCGATATCGGCGTCGGCTGGCGCGGTGATCACCCCTTCATCGAGGCATCGCACGCTTTCCAGCGCCTGGATATAGAGCAGGCGCTGTCTGACGATCTCCACGTCGGGTTGGTCCGATGCCAACGGAAAAACATCGGACAGGCCGGACCAGAGCCGCTTGCGGCCGCCGGCCGGATAATCGTAGAACCCACCCCCGGACTTGCGCCCGAGCCGAGCGAGTGTATTCATGCGCGAGATCACGGGGCGCGCATGGTTGCGCAGAAAGCGATTGTCCAACCCGTCGGCCCTGGCCTGGTCGACCACACGCTGCTGGAGATCTAGCGACACCTCGTCGAGCACGGCCAGTGGACTGGCCGCCATGCCAGCCATGCGGGCCGCGTTCTCGATCAGTGCCGGACTGATGCCTTCCGAGAGCATGGCCATCGCTTCATCGACATAAGTGCAGAAGATACGACTGGTGAAGAAGCCGGGGCTGTCGTTCACCACGATCGGTGTCTTGCGCAGCAGGCGGGCAAGATCCATTGCGCGCGCCTGTGTCTCCCGCGAAGTCCGCGCGCCGATGATGATTTCCAGCAATGGCATACGTTCCACCGGGGAGAAGAAATGCATGCCGATAAAGTGCTCGGGCCGATCCGAATAGTCTGCCAGGCCGGTAATCGGCAGTGTCGAGGTGTTGGAGGCCAGGATGGCGTTCTTCCCTAGTACTTCGGAGACATGGCCCAGGACTTCGGATTTGATCGCCCGTGTTTCGAAAACTGCCTCGATTACGAAGTCGCAGTCGCGCAGGTCGTCGTAGCGGGCAGTTGCTGAAATCAGGGCTTCGCAGCGCACTGCGGCCTGTTCTCCTCCCGCACGCCTGGCAATGTCCACGGCTCGCGCCTTGCCGTCATCGGCCTGTTGCCGTGAAGCGTCAAGCAGCACAACGGGGAGCCCGGCGTGAGCTGCCGCATAGGCGATGCCGACGCCCATCATCCCAGCGCCAAGCACGCCGAGTCTGGAGACCTGAGACGCGGGCACGCCGGAGGGCCGGTGCGCGAGCCTTTCATGGCGTTTGCGATTGACGAACTGAGTGCGGATCAGGTTACGCGCCACCGGGTCGGATGCAAGCTGCGCAAAGTAGCGGGCTTCGACCGCCATACCGCGATCGAACGGCAACTGCGTTCCCTCATAGACTGCCGAAAGGATGGCAAGCGGGGCGGGGTAGTTGTCCTGAGTGCGGCTGCGAACCTGTGCCACGCCTGCGTAGAAGCTGCGAGAGGCGTGTCCGGCCAGCGCCCCTGCGCCGCCTGGAATGCTCCATCCCTTGCGGTCCCACGGCTGGCTGGCATCGCGGTTGGCAAGCACCCATTGGCGTGCATGCTCGACGAGATTGTCGCGCGGCACGACCGCGTCAACGATGCCGAGTTCCAGCGCACGGGTGGCGGACACTGGATTGCCGTCGAGCAGCAGCGGCAGCGCGGCTTCAATACCGATCATGCGCGGCAGGCGCTGTGTGCCGCCGCCGGCGGGCAGCAGGCCGGCCTTGACCTCGGGCAGCCCGATGATACTGGCGGGGTCGTCGGAGATGGCCCGGTAATGGCACGCCAGGCACAGCTCAAGGCCCCCGCCGAGCGCGGCGCCATGTACTGCGGCCGCGAACGGTTTGCCACCGGTCTCCATACGGCGCATGAACTGGTTCTCGGTATCGAAGCGTGGTGCCGCCAAGGGACCGCCGCCAATGACAGCGTCGATGGCCGCACTCAGGGCCTTGAGATCGGCACCGGCCATGAAGCCATCCTTGCCCGACGTGATCACCGCGCCCACGATTGCCGGGTCCTTGTGGATCTGGTCGATGGCAGCACGCATCTGCTGCGTGAACTCGTCCGTGTATACGTTGACCGACAGGCCAGGGCAGTCGATGGTGACGAGGGCTACGCCCTGCGCGTCCACGGTAAGGGAAATGGTGTTCATTTTCGTGGGGAGTCAGAGGGACAGCGATTCGTCAGATCCGTTCGATCAGGGTGGCAGTGGCCTGCCCCGCGGCAGCGCAGAGTGTGACGATGCCGCGTTGCAAGCCTCGGCGCTCGAGTTCGTCCAGCAGCGTGCCGAGCAGGATCGCCCCGGTCGCACCGAGCGGGTGTCCCAGCGCAATCGCGCCGCCGTTGACGTTCAGTCTGTCCGGATCGATATCGAAGGCGCGTTGGTAGGCAAGTGGCACAACCGAGAATGCCTCGTTGACTTCGAACAGGTCGATGTTCCCAATGTCGAGCCCACAATGCGCAAGCAGCTTGCGGGTGACGGGTACCGGGCCGCCGAGGTTCATGATCGGATCGCTGGCAACCGACGCGAAATGACGGATCCGCGCGCGCGGCCTGAGCCCGGTGCGCTCCCCGAAGCCGCGACTGCCGACCAGTACCGCGGCGGCACCGTCGACGATCGCACTCGAATTGCCGCTGGTGTGAACGTGGGGGATGTCCTCCAGGTGAGGATAGTGGCGCAATGCGATGGTGTTGAATCCCTGCTTGCCAGCCGCGGCGAACGCCGGAGCCAGCTTCGCCAGATCATCCATGGCGGTGCCGGGTCGAATGGCTTCATCCTCCGCCAGGACAACCTCGCCGAGCGTGTTGCGCACGGGGATCAGCGACTTCGAGAAATAGCCTTTCGCACGGGCATGTGCGGCGCGAAGCTGGCTTTCCATCGCGTAGGCATCCACGTCCTCACGCGTCAGGCCTTCCAGCGCCGCGATCAGATCGGCCGCCACGCCATTCGGCATATACGGATAGCGCCGCGTGACGGCCGGATCGGTATAAATGGCGCCGCCATCGGAGCCGATTGGCACTCGCGACATCGATTCCACGCCACCACCGATGGCAGCCTCGATACGGCCCGCCATGATGGCGGCCGCGGCCTGGTTCACGGTGTCGAGACCGGAGACGCAGAAGCGGTTGAGTTGGTAGCCGGGCACGGTGTTGCCATAGCCTGCGGCAAGAAGCGCCGTCCGTGCCAGATCCGCACCTTGTTCGCCGAGCGGCATGACCACGCCAAGGCCGAGATCCTCGATCACGCGTGGATCGAATCCATTGCGGTCCCGCAGCCCTTGGAGCGTTTGCGCGGCAAGCGATACCGGCGTGATCTCGTGCAATGCACCGGTGTTGCGGCCCTTGCCCCGCGGCGTGCGCACGGCGTCGTACAGGAAGGCGTCGTTCATCTTGGTCTCGTGAAGAAGGGGATTGCGATGCCGAGAGAGTTCAAAGCCGGTTCATCAGGTAATTGCCGTAGCGCTCGCGGAGCTTTAGCTTGAACAGCTTCCCAGTTGCCGTCAGGGGAATGCTGTCGACGAACAGGACGGCATCCGGACGGCTCCACTTCGCGATCCTGCCTTCGAAGTGCTGCAAGACTTCCTGTTCGGTCAGTTCGCTGCCCTGCTTCAACTCGACGATCAGTAGCGGCCGCTCTCCCCACTTGGGGTGGCTGGCTGCAATGCAGGCAGCAGCCTGCACGCCCGGCACGCCGGCAGCGATGTTCTCGATCTCGACCGACGAGATCCACTCGCCGCCCGACTTGATGACGTCCTTGCTGCGATCAGTCAATCGCATGAATCCGTCGCTACTGATCTGGGCGAGATCGCCGGTCGGCAGCCAGCCATCCTGCAGTGCGCTTTCCGTGGCCTTGAAGTAGCGAGCGGTGGCCCATGGAGCGCGCACCTGGAGATGTCCGGCAGAACCATCCCAGGGCAGCGGTTGCCCGTTGTCATCCACGATGCGCATGTCGGCGCCCGCGACGATGCGACCTGCAGTGGCAAAAATGGCCTTGCGACGTTCAGTGGGAGGCAACGCCGCCTGAGACTGAAGCGGCTGCGCGCAAGTCGTCAGCGCGGCCGTTTCCGTCATGCCCCAGCCCTGGTATAGCTCGACACCCAATTCGGCGTAGGCTTCGATCATGGCGGGAGGCGTGGCCGCACCGCCGAGTAGCAGGCGGCGCAGGGTGCTGAAGCGCAGCCCGCGGTCCTGCATATGACGCAGCAGCGAGAACCAGACGGTCGGCACTCCGATGGCGAAAGTAACGCCCTCGGCCTCGATCAGGCGGTACAGGGACTCCCCATCGAGCCTGGCGCCGGGTAGCACCAGGCGCGCGCCGGTCAGCGTCACCGAGAACGGCGCTTCCCAGGCGTTGGCGTGGAACATGGGAACTACCGGCATCACGACCTCACAGGCCGATACATTGTGTGAGTCGGGAAGGGCGCACGCGTAGGCGTGCAATACGGTGGCGCGGTGCGAGTAGACGACGCCCTTGGGGTTGCCAGTGGTACCCGAGGTATAGCAAAGGAAAGCAGCACTGCGCTCGTCGAGGACCGGCCATGCGTAGCGGCCGTCGTGCCGGGCGAGTAGTGCTTCGTAGTTCAGTGGTTGCTTGCCGCCGATATGCATGCCGGCGGCCGGCTCGCCGAGCATGATCCATTGCATCACGCTCGGGCACTGGTCGGCGATCTGTGTGACCAGCGGGAGGAAGTCTGGCGAGAATACAACGATGCGGTCCTGCGCATCGTTGATGATATGGAGAATCTGTTCGAGGAACAGGCGCGGATTGATCGTGTGGCAGATCGCACCCATGCCGCTGACGCCGAAGTACAGCTCGTAGTGGCGATGGTCGTTCCAGGCCAGCGTCCCGACACGATCGCCGACCTGCACACCCAGTTCGCCCAGCACCTGGGCAACCTTGCGGGCGCGAAGCTCGCAATCGGCGTAGCTATGGCGATGGGTGATGCCGTCAATGACCGAGACGATGCCCGATTCATGATGGTGGCGGGCTGCCCCATGCAGAAGGTTGGACAGGAGCAGGGGGATATCCATCGAATACTGAAGCTGGAGCGATTCGGCGCTCATGTGTTCTGTCTCCATGTTGCGAATTCGGTCGATCTTCGGCGCCACGCGCACCGATGTCACTCAGCGTGGCGGAAGTTGCAGGGGAAGTATGGTGAACCCGTGTGCAGTCCGCCTCGTTCGATGGGATGAATTCGGGCCGTCCCGAAACGGCAGACCGGACAGGGCGCAGCACATTTCATCCCATCGAATGAGGCGGACTGGCGCGTTGCCAACCATAATCCCGTTGTCCGATTTGGCAACTACTGAAGATTGCCCGGCAAGCGCACGCCTGTTCCCGACTCTCGACCTTCATGACCGGCGCGGTGCCGGCTGCCCACGGCGGCCATCTGGTTTCCTCCCTCTGATCTTTCGGCAGAAGAATCCCCATGAATTTTTCGCAATTGGCCTCCGACACAACGCTAGCCACAGCGAGCCCCATTGCCGGTGTCGGCATCCATATCGCCAGCCTGGCGGTCTGGATGCGCGCGACGGGGTTGGATACGACTGGTCTGCATGTGCGCGGGTTGTCGGGCGGCCAGTCGAATCCAACCTTTCTGGTGCAGACAGCGAAGCAGTCGTTCGTCCTGCGCAAGCAGCCTTCTGGCGAGTTGCTGCCCTCGGCACATGCCATCGACCGGGAGTACCGCGTGATGCAGGCACTGGCCGGCACGGGAGTTCCGGTGCCACGCATGGTGGCCTGGTGCGATGACGCTTCGCTGCTTGGCACGCGGTTCTTCATGATGGAGTTCATTCGCGGCAGGAACTTCATCAATCCGACTCTGCCAGAGCTCTCAGTGGCCGAGCGCAAGGCAATCTATGCCGACGTCAATCGCATTCTGGTCGCTTTGCACGACGTGGACTACCGCGCCGTTGGCCTGGAAACGTTTGGTCGGCAAGGCAACTACTTTGCGCGGCAGATTGATCGCTGGAGTCGTCAGTACCGCAGTTCGGAGGGTTCTCGCATCGAGGAAATGGAAGCGCTGATGGCATGGCTGCCGGCGCATATTCCTGACGGAGACGAGACCTGCCTGGTACACGGCGACCTGCGCATGGACAACCTGATCATCCATCCGACCGAACCGCGGGTCGTTGCATTGCTTGACTGGGAGCTTTCCACGCTGGGTCATCCACTGGCAGATCTCTCATACTTCTGCATGTCGTGGTGCGTTCCGCCTGACCTGTGGCGAGGTGTCGCGGGTGTCGATCTGACCGCAATGGGTATTCCGCAAGAGCATGCCTTCGTCGAGGATTACTGCCGCGCACGCGGCATTGGCGCAATCCGGCATTGGGACTTCTATCTTGCCTACAACCTGTTTCGCATGGCGGCCATCCTGCAAGGCGTTGCTGCCCGCGCGGCGGCCGGCAACGCAGCGGCAGCCGACGCGGCGAGCATGGAAGCCAAGGTGAGGCCTTTGGCAGAACTTGCCTGGCGATGCGCACGCCGCAGTAAAGCTCAGTAGGCTCAGCAAAAAATGGGCCGCGCGAGCGGCCCTAAACCCTTGCACGCCGAGGAGGGCCCTGGAGGCAAGAGACAAGACAGGCGTAGTTTGTCAGCGGCCAGCGGCCGGCGACCAATATCCGGTCAGGGCTGAAACGGCTGCACGCTGCGATCAACCACGCGCGGCGTACATGCGAAGGCCTTTGCTAATCCTGTTTCGGCGTTGCCAGAGGGTGGATCACCTCGCGGGAATAACTGAAGGTGCGCTGGATATCCAGTTTTTCGATGCGCCAGCCATGGTCGGGCTCCAGCTTCAGTTCACATGTCACGTCAACGAGAAGGAAAGGCAGGGAACCTGGCACCGGCAGAACCGGGGGAGATCCATCGTCATAGAGGTGCAGCCCCAGTGTATAGATTGCAGTGGCGCTCTGGGCTTCCTGCCTGACCAGGGCGAAGTTGTTGACGATATGGCGCGCCACCTGCGTTGCCGATCGCTTGCGCAAGGAGTCTTCGATCTGTCGTGCGCCGCGCAGCAACACGCCGCCGCGTTCCCACAGGCAGTTGGGCGAGATCTGCGCCATGGCAGAAGGAAAATCGCTTCTGTCCAGTGCATGGTAGAAGAGCACGACGCTTTGCTGGCACGCAATCAGGCATGCGTGAGCTTCGGATGCATTCATATTTTCGATGGTGAGCGTCAAGGACCTCAAGGACCTCAAGGAACAACAATGATGACCACTGAGTGCGGAAAATTATGTGGCTCGATGCCCGAGCATCGCCTCATTCGAAGGGATGATTTGTTGCACGGGACACAGGCGTGAAATGCAGGGCATCGCTTTTCATCACTTCGAACGAGGCAGACCTGCCCCGGTCTCGCGATAATCCAGGGAAGCCTGCCGAACGCAGTGCACTTTCACGAGCCGGAGCGCGCATGAGCACAAGACGTCGAATCTTCGAAGCGGAGCATGAATTGTTCCGCGAATCCGTAGCTCGCTTCGTGACTAACGAAGTGGCACCGCACGTGGACGAGTGGCGTCGTGCCGGGCGGTGCGATCGCGCCATTTTCGAGGCGGCCGGTGCGCAGGGCCTGCTGCTGATGTGGGCAGATGAGCAGTACGGCGGCGCCGGGGTGAGGGATTTCCGGTATGAGCAGATCGTGTATGAAGAGATGATCCGGCATGGCGATATTGGCGTGTATCTCACGCTGCACTCGCGTCTGGTTGCTCCCTACATCGCTCGCCTCGGCACTGACGAGCAGAAGGCTTGTCTGCTGCCGGAAGCTGCGACTGGGAAGCGCATTCTCGCCATTGCCATGACCGAGCCGGGCACCGGATCCGACCTCGCAGGCATACGGACCCGCGCGCAGAGGACCGCGGGCGGGTGGCTGTTGAACGGGGCCAAAACGTACATCTCGAACGGCATCAATGCGGACACTACAATCGTTGTAGCGCGTACTGATCCGGACCAGCCACGCGCTTTCGGCCTGTTTCTCGTGGAGCGCGGGATGCCAGGCTTCGAGCGCGGTCGTCGCCTGGACAAGCTGGGCCTCGATGCCCAGGACACCGCCGAACTGTTCTTCGACCAGGTGTTCGTACCGGATGCCAATCTGCTGGGGGATCCGGTCAAGGGTCTGAGCTATCTTGCAGAGGGTCTTGCCGAAGAGCGCCTGCTGAGCGCCTGCCAGTCTCTTGCCCATGCCCAGGTGGCTCTCGATATCACGCTCGACTACGTAAAGCAACGGCGTGCGTTTGGACGGCCGATCGGAGCGTTCCAGAACACGCGTTTCGTGCTGGCGCGCAAATATGCTGAACTCGATGCGATGCAAACATGGATTGACACGCTGGTGATGGAGCACAACGCTGGCCATCTCGATGCGGTGTCTGCCGCCTCGGCAAAGCTGCTCACCTCGGAGCTGGAGGGGCGTTTGATCGACGAGTGCCTGCAGCTTCATGGCGGCGCTGGCTATATGGAGGAGTATCGCATCAGCCGTATGTACCGCGACGCCCGCGTGTCGCGCATCTATGCGGGTACCTCGGAGATCATGCTGGAGATCATCAGCCGTTCGCTGGGGCTGCGCGAGAACATGGACTGACGTGACCGGGGTCGGTGTGCATGTACGCCGACCCCGGTCAGGTGAGCAGTCCAGCCTTTCGTGCCAGTGCGACGGCATGTGTGCGGGATGATGCATTCAGCTTGGCATTGATGCCACGCAAGTGGGTCTTGATGGTTGCCTCGGATACGAACAGCTTGTCGGCCATCGCCTTGTTGCTCAGACCGTCGGCAAGGAGGACGAGGACCTTGCGCTCGGTTCGCGTGAGTTCTTCCAGTGGAACGGGGGCCATCGTCTGAGAGGATGCCGTGTCCGATTGCGCGGCATCGTTGCCACAGAGCCTGGCCAGACGGTCCCTCAGTTGCTGCAGGAATGTGCCAGTCACCGAGTCGACCGCGGGAGAATCGGCGCTCTGAGCCAGAGCGTCCAGCAATCGGAGCATTGGTGCGCCTTCGTCAGTGAAGGTGGTGACAAAGCCTTCGCCCGCCGCAAACTCAACGGCTTGCAGGCATTCGCGCCGCGCGTTCTCGGCTTTGCCGCCCGCGTACAGAGCCAGCGCAAGCAGGATGCGCAACTTCAGGGCGCGACGGGCTCTCAAAGCCTTCTGAGCCTCGGCAATGGCAGCGGAGAGCTGCTGTACTGCCACAGCCGGGTCACCGCACGCAATTTCCAGTCGCCAGCGCGCGAGGTCGAGAGAGTCGACATCGTTGGCATGGGGAATGAATGACTTGCCGAACGACCACGCGTCAAGCGCTTCCGCCGCGGCCAACTCTGAGCGGGCACCGATATGGTCGCCTCGCAGAAGGGCGATACGTGATCGCTCGAGCCGCACGCCTGCAACCATGCGGAGCTGGCCGGTACGGTATCCGATCTGCTCGCAATCGTGCAGCCACAACATGGCGTCCTCATCGCGGGACTCGGCCAGAGCGCATCGGCAAAGCACCACGAACGTGACGATCAGTGGGTCGGTATGCGCTGCGGCACGGATCAGTGGCAGGTACGCGGTGAGCAGGCGTTGCGCTTCGGTGCACTGTCCGGCTTCATACAATGCCTCGGCCAGGAATGCCCCCGCAATTTCCTGGCCGTCGATGCGGGGCGCCTGTGTGCCTGCGTCTGGCTTGTGTGCGCCACGGTATCGGGCGAGTGCCTGGCGCAAGCGTCCCTGAATCAGGTCGATCAGGCCGTCGAAACAATCGGCGATACGCATGTTTGCGCCCCCGCCGAATGCACCATGCACCTGGCGGCTGTTGTCCAGCATCCGGCGTGCCTGGTCGAAGTTGCCAAGATATATGTGGCAGCAAGCGTGCGAGTTTAGCTGTATGCCGTACGGGAAGGCGTGCGCCGGCGAAAGCGTGCGCGCACACGCTTGCCAGGCTTCGAAGGCCTTGTCCAGCTTGTCGGTGAGCGCCAGGATGAAAGCGTGCAGCGCGAGCATATGCGCTGCGATCTCTGTGTCGCGCTCACCCGCCTCCCGCATTCCTTCCAGCAGCTTCAGTGCCCGGTCACTGCGGTGCAGGAAGGTCAGAGCCCATGCATGCACCAGGCGAAGCCGCGGTCGGTTCGACAAGCTTTCCGCGGGCAGGGCATCGAACCAGCGAGCCAGCAGGCGGACCCGTCCCTGCCAGAGGATCGGCTCCGCATGCTGTTGCAGCAGGTCAAGGGCGCGATTGGTGTCGGCGCGCAATGCATGCTCGATGGCCGGAACCGGACGTCCCTGTTCGGTGTACCAGTCGCTGGCCAGGCGGTTCAGATTGTCGATCTCGTGGGTGTCGTACTCCAGTGCCAGGCGCGCGAAGAGAAAATCCGCGAAGAGGCTGTGATAGCGATACAAGTTGCCGGCGGCATCAAGCCGGACGAGAAACAGATTCTCGTCAGCCAGTCTGGCAAGCATCCGCGCGCTGTCGCGCCGGCCCGTCACGGCATTGCACAGGCTGGCGTCAAAGGACCGAAGCACGGAGGTGCGGAGCAGGAAGTCGCGCACCTGCGGTGGCTGTTGCGACAGCACATCCTCCGCCAGATAGTCCGAAACGGCGGCATCCGAGCCAGAAAATGCATCAATGAACTGAGAAGCGTGGCTGCAGCGATTCATGGCTAGCACGCCGAGTCGGATGGCGGCGACCCATCCCTCCGTGCGCGCGTGCAACTTGCGCAGGTCTTCCGAGCCCAGCGTTTGACAGACGTGCTCCCTGAGATATGCGGCCGCTTCCTCAGGCGTAAATCGGAGCTCTTCCGTGCGGATCTCCAGGAGTTCTCCCTGCGCGCGCAACCGACCGAGACCCAGCGCAGGTACAACACGTGATCCGATGACCAGCTTGCCGTGCGCTGGCATCTGTGCAAGCAGCTCCCGTATGAATTCAGAGGCCTCAGGGTTGACCAGGGTCTCGAAGTCGTCGAGGAATATTGCGAAGGGGGCGGTGAATTGCTCCAGTCTGCCAGCCAGTGTATCGGGGGGCAATTCAGACGCCTGCGCACCCGCAGCATTGGCGCAGCCTTGTCCGAGCTGGTCGATCGCCGCGTTGAGCGATTTCAGGAAGACAGGGAAGTCATTGTCGTCGGCGCCAAGCCGGATCCAGGCGGTGCGTATGCCTTCGGCCACCCATGCCGTATGCATGTCCAGCATGGCTCCGGTCTTGCCGAAGCCTGCCGGAGCCTGGACGACTACCAGGCGAATCTGCTCTGCCTGCCTCGTTGACACGATCAGCCGGGCCCGTCTCAAGTGTGTGGGCAGCAAAGGCGGAGGCTGGTGCTTGGAAGGTGGAGAATGCACGGCAGACACGGGAGTGGGGCGGCAGATAAGGAGCCAGGAAACGAGACGTCGCTTGCATCATGCCGTACCCGGCGATGGCGGTCATTTTGGCATGGCGTGACCACACGGGGGAGGCAATTCGCCGATTGAATTGTTTCCAACCCCGTGATGAGAGTCTGGCGTCAGGAAATACGCATTGAATAGTCGACAGGCAAGATTTGCTTGGTCAGGTTGCCAATGGAGATACGCTGGATACCGACCTCGGCCATCCCCCTGACCGTTTCGAGCGTGACTCCCCCGGATATCTCAAGTTCCGCACGTCCTGCCGCCATTCGCACTGCCTCGCGCATCTCGTGGACCGGCATGTTGTCGAGCAGGATCAGTCTTGCACCATGCTGCAGTGCCTCGTTGAGCTCGGAAAGCGTCTCGACTTCGATTTGGAGGAACGAGGCAGAAGCCGCGTACCGATGCGCATCGCGCATCGCTGCTCCTATGCCGCCCGCTGCGGCGATGTGATTCTCCTTGATCAGGATGGCATCGGACAGGCCGAACCGGTGGTTGTATCCACCACCCATCCTGACGGCGTAGCGTTGTGCATGGCGCAGACCGGGCAGGGTCTTGCGCGTGTCGTAGATCCGCGTGGACGTCCCCGCCACGGCTTCCACGTAGCGGGCCGTCCTGGTGGCAATGCCCGAGAGCAGTTGCAGGAAATTGAGCGCCGTGCGTTCTGCCGCCAGTATGGCGCGCGCATTGCCTTCGATGAGACAGACGGACTGATTTTCGGCGATGCGGTCGCCGTCTGCGGCTGCCCACGTCACACGGGCCTCCGGGTCGAGCCGCATGACCGCCCGTTCCACCCACGCCGAGCCGCAAAGTCTGGCATCCTCGCGCGAAATGATTGTGGCGCGTGCGCTGCGCTCGGGCGGAACAAGCATGCCGGTCAGGTCGCCGGCCCAGTTGTCCTCGGTCAGGGCGCGTGCGACATCGCTTTCGATGTGTGCGCGCAGGTCTTGTTGCCGGAGCGTATCGGTCAAAGTGTGATCCTCCTTGTTGTGCGGGGCTGGTCAGATTTTCATCGTTTCGTAGGTCCCCGGGTGGAAGAGCTCGTCCACGGACATGAGGCGCCTGGAGAGGCCCTGCGCGTAGTGGTGCCGGACAAAGGTCTCCAGCGTTGCCCGATTGGGTGCAACACCATAGGACCAATAGTCCTGGCCCATCGATTCGCGTGCAGCTTTGAGCTGTTCCTCCACGAAGGGCAGGGTAACCTTGGTTGCGGAGGTGTCGGCCAGCTTTTCCAGCGCAATAGCCTTGGCCTGCTCGAAGGCCTTGAGCGTGGCGGCAGGCAGCCAGGGGTGCCGGTCCGCAAGCTCTCGGCGGATGCCTACTACGTGCATGATGGGGAATACACCGGTGCGCCGGTAGTAGTCCTTGGCCGTTGCAGTGGGATCCGGAAACAGCCAGCCAATGTCGGGATTTTGGGCGGCGGCACGTCCCGGAGGGCGGGGTGCGATGAAGGCGTCGATGTCGCCCCGGTCAAGCATGTCAGAGATCGTGTCGCCATCTGGCGCGCTCTCAAGGCGAATATCGGAGGGCAGGTCCAGCTTGATCTTCTCGGGGCGGCCAGGCTCGTCGATGCCGCCACGGACCCACGTGACGTCTTCCGGCCGCACCCCATAGTCATCCTGCAGGATGGCGCGTGCCCAGACGATCGCCGTGAGCTGGTATTCCGGTACACCAATCCGGCAGCCTTTCAGGTCTTCCGGTCTGCGGATACGGTCCTTGCGGACGTAGATCGAGGTATGGCGAAAGGCGCGCGAGAGAAAGACAGGAATCGCCACGTAGGGACTCTCTCCCTTTGATGCCTTGACGAGATAGCTGGAGAACGACAGTTCGCTGATGTCGAATTCGGTATGACGGAAGGCCCGGAAGAACATCTCCTCAGGCGAAAGCGTCATGCAGACCGGATCGACACCATCGATCTGCACGTCGCCGGTAAGCAGGGCGCGCGTACGATCGTAGTCGCCCATCGCAATCGAAAGTTGCAACTTGCTCATTAGTGGTTGCCTCAGCGTTGTGCGGGTACGTTGTATGAAGAATCGAGTTCGGTCTCGGGTTCCCATACGTGGCGCGCCGGGTAGGTGCGCCAGTCGGTTGTCTTGGGAAGGATGGCCTGGAATGAGCAGGCGAGGTCAGGAATGCGGGCAGGACCAGTGCCGATTGCCGGCTCGCCCTGCTGGAATGCGTTGACGGCTTCGAGCATCCGCTTGCGGAACTCGACAACGGCGAGATCGCTGGCACCGAGACGCTCGTGGGTGCGGTCGGCAATCGCGCCCATCGATACCCACATCGCGATGTCCTGGTTGGGGAACCCGCTGATTCCGGTGAAATTCCCCGCCTTCATCAGTTGGCGATCCTGCTTGAAGTTGTTGTCCATCCGACGCAGCGGCTTGTAAGTGTCGTCGATGTCGACGCCGATGGTCTGGCGGAGGAACTTGCGCCAGGTTTCGGTCTCCGGTGTCCGGCTGGGATGGCCCCAGGCGATGAAATAGAAGGCCGTATGCGTATCGTCGACCGGGACGTTGACGTTGGCGACGTTGTAGAGGTTGTTCGGCGGGATTAGTGCCGTGGCTGGCGCGACGAAGACGGTGGTGCGTACATAGTCAAGTGTGGCCGCATCCTTGATAGGGCGCCGCAGGGCGGCATAGCGGAAGCCGTAGCTCGTGCGCTCCACCTGCATCCGGGGGGCGCGGTCGGTGGATGGACGCAGCCAGGCCTTGTCTGTCGCTTCGCCGGTTTGCACACGTGCCGGGACCATGTCCGAGGAGTGAAGGCTGGAACTGTGTGCCGAATCGATGGCACCCTCAAGCACCTGCGCCCAATTGCAAGGGATGATGGCCTTGGCGATGCTCACTCGTACATCCTTCGCGGGTGCCCAGGCCGGTGGATGGAACTCCGGCTTTTCATCTTGCGGTCCCATGTATGCCCAGACCATGCCTCCCCATTCGTGCGTGGGATAGGCAAGATGCTTCACTTTGTCGCACATCTCGCTGGCGGCCGGCTCGGATGCCATTTCGACCACGTTGCCGGCTACATCGATCTTCCATCCGTGATAGAGGCAGCGCAGTCCGCAGTCCTCATTGCGTCCGTAAAAAAGTGAGGCGCGGCGGTGCGGGCAGAATTCGTCGATGACGCCGACACGCCCTTCGCTATCACGGAATACCACCAGATCCTCGCCGAACAGCCGTGCGCGAATCGGGTTGCCATCTGGCTCGGATACCTCCTCGATCAGGCAGACTGGTTGCCAGTGGCGCCGCATGAGTTGCCCCATCGGGGCGTTGCCTTCAACGCGGCACAGCAGTTCATTCTCGTCGTGAGTCAGCATGGTTCCCCTGATGATGCTTTGACTTTGTGAGTGCGTCATGCGCGAGATCTTTCAAGGTCAGCGCAAGTCGTCAATAAAATTAGAGAGCTAATCAAAGTCTAGGGGAAGGTCGGGGCAATTGTCCATAGGGATTCTGCGTAGTCTTTCCGATCGTGCGCGCAACCGGATGAGGTCCGGGCACCTCAGTACTAGGGAAAGACCCTAGCATCATTAAATTAGAAAGCTAATAATATTGTCGGGCGTCACAGTGAAAGTGGCGCCTGCACTAGCCTGCAGTCGATCCCTGTTTTTGTGGTGCAACGAGGAGAAGCACATGTCATGCGGAGACACGCTGACAATGGACCTTGCCGTAACGCGGGCTGAGAAGATTGCTGCGGCAGTTCATGTATTTGAGTTTCGTCACCCGGAAGGTCATGAGCTGCCGCCCTTTACCGCTGGTGCGCATCTCGATGTGACCACGCCCAGCGGTGCCCAACGCAAGTACTCGCTCTGCAATGACCCGGCGGAACGGGATCACTACGTTATCGCTGTCATGCGTGACAACGCGGGCCGCGGAGGCTCAGTGAGCATGGCGGACCAACTGCACGTCGGTGACGTAATTGGGGTCCGGCTGCCACGCAACGACTTCGCGCTCGATACACGTGCCAGGCAATTTCTGTTCATCGCGGGAGGTATCGGCATCACTCCGATCCTGTCGATGATGCGCCATCTCCAGGCGAGCGGGCAGGAGCGTTTCAAGCTGATCTATTGCACGCGTTCGCCTGAAGAGACCGCCTTCCTGGATGAGCTGAAGGGTCACGAATTCCATGGCCGGGTCAAGATCCACCATGATTTCGGTGACCCGGAGCGGCATCTTGATCTATGGCCCATTCTTGAGAATCCCGGTGGGACCCATGTCTATTGTTGTGGTCCCCGTGCGCTGATGGATGCCGTGCGCGACATGAGTGGCCACTGGCCGGGTGGGTCGGTGCACTTTGAGAGTTTTGGCGCGGAATCGTCATTGAAATGGCAGAACGCGCCGTTTGCGGTTACGTTGGCTCGTTCGGGTAAAACGATCGACGTCCCGGCGGAGCAGACGTTGCTCGAAGCCTTGCGACAACACGATGTGCAGGTTCCCAGTTCATGTGAGAGCGGAACCTGTGGCTCGTGCAAGACCCGATGGCTGGGCGGGGTGGTGGAACATCGTGATCTGATCCTGACGGATGATGAACGGCTGCAGAACATGATGGTCTGCGTATCCAGGGGCGTGCAGTCGAATCTCATCCTGGACCTTTGATATGGCCGATACCCGAATCCGTCTGGGGGTGATCGGGCTCGGTCGCGCGTTTGCCCTGATGCTGCCGACGCTGACGAACGACGAGCGACTAAGTCTTGTGGCTGCAACCGATCCCAGGCTTGAGGCCCGTGCGCAGTTCGTTCGGGACTTCGGTGGCACGGCATACGATTCAGTGGAGGCGTTGTGTGCCGACGATTCCCTGGAGGCCGTCTACGTGGCTACGCCACACCAGATGCACGCGGAGCACGTTTGCACGGCGCTCCGGCATGGCAAGCATGTCCTGGTCGAGAAGCCGATGGCAATTTCCATGGAGGAATGCCAGGCCATGGTCGAGGCTGCGGAAGCGGCGGGAACATATCTGATTGTGGGCCATAGCCACAGCTTTGATGCGCCCGTCCTGCAGGCACGCAGGATTATCGAGAGCGGCTTGACGGGGGCACCGCGGATGGTCGTGGCGCAAAACTACACGGATTTCCTTTATCGGCCCCGTCGCCCTGAGGAACTCGACACCGCGAAGGGTGGCGGCGTGATTTTCAGCCAGGGGGCCCATCAGGTCGAGATTGTCCGACTCCTGTGCGGAGGCATGGTGCGTTCCGTGCGCGCGCATACCGGAGCGTGGGATCCGGCTCGGCCGACCGAAGGAGCGTATAGCGCGCTGATGGAGTTTGAAGAGGGCGCTTTTGCTTCGGCAACGTATAGTGGCTACGGCTACTACGACACAGACGAACTGCAGGGGTGGGTCGGTGAAATGGGGCATCGCAAGAGGCGGGAAGACTATGGAATGGCGCGCCGCAATCTCGCTCACACGCAGTCTGGCGAGAGCGAGGCAGCGCGCAAGGCTTCGGTGACCTATGGCGGGGCCCTGTATCAGAAAAATTCCCACCGGCGCGCAGAAGCGCACCAGCATTTCGGCCATATTGTGGTCAGTTGCGAGCGTGCAGATCTCAGGCTGACGCCTTTTGGTGTGGAGGTCTTCGGTGACGCGGCGCGCATGTTGCAAGCGCTGCCGGCGCCTTATGTACCCCGGCGGGAAGTCATCGACGAACTGTGGCGGGCATTGCGCGAAGGTGTTCGCCCCCTCCACGATGGCCGCTGGTCCATGGCGACAATGGAAGTGTGCCTGGCCATCCTTGCATCGGCCAAGACCCGGCAGGAGGTCGAGATGAGGCATCAGGTTCCGGTATCGCCCATCTGTGCATAACATGCGCCCGCTATTGCGAGGCGGAGAATTGGAGACGATGAAATGCGCTTGATATCGAAAACCTACTGGAATGGTAGCTGGGTGAGGTTTCGCGAACCTGTTGAAGGCTTTGCCAACTGCGAACAGATCACGGCGTATGCCAACGATGGTGCACAAAGCCGGGGCTTGTACTGGACGCCAAGAAACAGTCCCCGGCCACGCGTAGCAGTTGTCGCCGGGCATCCGCGTGTGGATTTCAGTCAACACTACCTGTTTCCCCAACTGCTTCGTGCTGGGTACGCATGCCTCGGCGCCAGCGTCCGGACAACGGGTAACGACGTGACATGCGTGCACGAGCAGATCATTCTGGACATCGCTGCGCAAGTGCAGTGGCTGAAGGAGCATCGCGGCGTTGAAAAGGTAGTGTGGCTGGGCAATTCCGGTGGCGGCTCCCTCGGTGGCTTTTATCAGTCTCAGGCCCAACTGACGCCTGCGGAACGCCTGGCGTTCACCCCGGCGGGCAGGCCGACGGCACTACGGACTGCGATGATGCCGACGTTCGACGCCATGGTGATCTCGGCGGCCCACCCCGGCCAGGGCCTGGTCCTGAATGAAGCGATTGATCCATCGGTTGTAGATGAGAAAAATCCGCTCCTCACGGACGCGAGCCTGGATATGTATGACCCGTGCAATGGATTCAGGCCGGCGCCGGAGTGGTCGCGCTACAGCCCGGAGTTCCAGGAGCGCTATCGGGCAGCACAATTGGCACGCGTGGCTCGCATCGATTCCCAGGCACGCGCGATGATCGCTGAACAGCGAGATGCCGAGTTCACGGCATCCGATCCGGGCTTCCAGTCACTGCCTTACGCACGCCAGCGCGCGGTCCTGCAGCGAGCGGCGTTTCAGCCTGTGATGACGGTCTACCGGACCATGGCGAACCTGAACTACACCGACAATTCGCTCGATCCGGGGAATCGAGGATATGGGAGCCTGCTCAGCGATCGCCCGGATCTCATGAACTTCCAGTTGCTCGGCTTCGGGCGGATCGTGACGCCGGACGCCTGGCTGTCCACATGGTCCGGGCTGTCGAGCAATGCAAACCTGCTCAAGACCGCGCGTTCGATCAAGGTGCCAATGATCCTTGTTCACGCTGGCCGCGATCTCGACTGCTACCTGGAGGCGCACTCCAGGCCGATCTTTGAAGCATTCGGGAGTGAAGACAAGACGTTCGAGAATTTCCCGGAACAGCTTCACTATTTCGAACCAGATGAAGGCCAGCACGAGAATGCCGGGGCTTTGGCGCATGCCGCGAAGTTGGTGCCTTGGCTGAAATCCCGCGTGCCGCTGTAGTCGCTTGCGTTACGAGCGAAGGGGTGATGTCTGCAGCCTCATCTGCTGTCAATGGGTAGAGATCCGAACTCTTCTTCACCGGGAATGGCGCGCATTGCAAAGCAGGGGACAAACTCCGTCTATACCATCGGATCCCTTGGCAAGGCGGTTGTATTGATGCACCCAGGTTGCGGTTGCGGGACATTCGGTCTCCTCGATTCTCGGACCTTCCAGGAAGTCTGTAGTGGAAGGTCTGGTTCACTGTTGCGGCAAAGTTGGAAGTGCAGATGGTGACCGATGCATTGATATCTGCATCGGCAAGAGGGAATGGGGCAGGATGGTTATGAACGCAACAAACGGAAGGCGACGCCTTCTACTCGGTGGCCTTGGGGCTGCGGCATTGTCCCAGTGGCCAACAGTGGCACTGGGGCACGATGCTGCATGGCCAGACCGGCCCATCAAGCTTGTGGTACCCACCGCAACCGGTGGAGTTGGTGATGCGATCGGTCGTGAGTTCGCACGGGGCCTGAGCGAGCAGTTGGGGCAGCAGGTGATCGTGGAGAACAAGCCTGGGGCCAACACATCGATTGCTTCGGCATTTGTCGCGAACTCCGCGCCTGATGGGTACACGCTTCTCCTGGCAATGACGTCCCTGATCCAGAATCCCATCCACTACCGCAATGTCGGCTATGACCCACTACGGGACTTCACGCCACTTGCGCGATTGGGCATGACTGCGACAGTACTTGTGGTTCGTTCGGACAAGAAGGTCAGGAACGTCGACGAATTCATAAGGGCGGCACGGGGCAAACGTTGGAATTACGGCTTCAGTGCCACTGGCCCGCAGGTGGTCATGGAAATCTTCAATCAGCACAATGACCTCGGCATGACCGGCATACCTTACAAAGGTGAGGTGCCGGCGCTGACTGACCTGCTGGGCGGTCAGATCGAAGTAGGCCTGTTTTCTGCGTTTGCAGTCAAGGGCTCCCTGCAGTCGGGACAGCTAACGGCACTTGCCGTCCTAGCTGATCGACGGGCGACTTCCCTGCCGGATGTGCCAACGTTTGTCGAGCAGGGCCACGGCGAAGTCAGCTACACCGGCGGCTGGTACGCGTTCATGGCGCCCGCGCGCGTACCAAGGGAAATTTCCGGTCGACTGTCGCAGGCACTTCGGGTTGTCTTCGAACAGCCAGCCGAGCGCAGGCGTCTGGAGCAAATGGATCTGATCCTCAATTGGACCGACGGGCCGGCGTTCGCGCCAGTGATGAAACGTGACATGGACATCTGGCGAGAACTGGTCCTCAGGTCGAAGGTGGCAATCGAGCAATAGCCGAACCTTCTTCCTGTTCTTCGTCTCGTCGCGCGGCGGCAGGAAAACGCGTCGCGCGACAGGGCATTCTGGCACGTGCAGGGCCGGGCTCTCAGGCAGTCAACCGGGCCAGTTGGACAACCCGTTGGACAAGAGCGGGCAGCAACTGAGCGGCGGCACCGTCGAGCAGTGCGTCGCCATCAAACGCCTTGTCTGCGAAGGGGAGTGCCACCTGTTCGGTCACGACTAGCGTCTGCACGGTGCCGAGGATCTGCCGCAGATGCTGAAGGCCCCGCAGACCACCGAAGGCGCTCGGAGATGCCGACATGACGCCCGCGATTTTTCCGCGGAAAGCGCTGAACGTTGTCTGCGCTTCGCCATCGGTCGGCCGCGACACCCAGTCGATAGCATTCTTGAGTGCAGCGGTGACGGAGCCGTTGTACTCGGGCGACGCGATCAGGAAGCCGTGATGACTCCTGAAGAGTGCCTTGAATTCGCGTGCGACATCCGGAAAGCCCGCGGCTTCGACCTGGGGCGTGTATAGCGGCAGCGGAAAGTCAGACAGGTGGATTTTCGTGACCTCGGCCCCGGCATCGCGTGCAAGAGCGGCGGCGCGATCGAGCAGGCGCTGGTTGAACGAACCGGATCGTTGGCTTCCCGAAAGTGCGAGCAGTTTGGTGGCTGGCATGGGTTCTCACTGAGACTTGATTGCCCGGGGATTCTATTGCGAAAATAAATAGAGATCTATATATTTTTGCGAGTGCGGAGAGCACCAGTCCGCATGCTCATTGCCTACGAGCAAGTATCGGTGCACGTGGCGGGAAGAGCCGATGCTCGCACCGCCGAAGATCACGACGATTCGATTGGGAGGAGCCACTATGGCGAGGAAGACGAATACTGAGTTCGACATTCGGGGTGTCAATCATATTGCCCTGGTCTGCAGGGACATGGCCAGGACAGTCGAGTTTTACCGAGATGTGCTGGGAATGCCGTTGATCAAGACGATCGATCTGCCTGCTGGCATGGGCCAGCACTTTTTCTTCGATATCGGCAATGGAGACTCGATTGCATTTTTCTGGTTTCCCAATGCGCCGGAGGCGCATCCAGGAATTGCAGCGCCGGCGGCACTCCCGGGGCAGGGTTCGCTTCTATCCGCACACGGCTCGCTGAACCATATCGCCTTCAACGTGCCTGCCGACAAGTTCGATGCCTATGTCGAGCGTCTGGTGGAGAAGGGTGTCAAGGTTTCGCGTGTGATGAACCACGACGACTCGCCGAGGCAAATCAGCGAAACAGTGACTAGCGATGTGTTCGTGCGGTCAGTCTATTTCTTTGATCCCGATGGAGTGTGCCTCGAGTTTGCGTGCTGGCTGCGTGAGCTTGACGAGCGCGATGTGAACTGCGAGCCCAGGGCCGCGGCTCACGTGTAAGTCTATTCCGGAGTCCGAGGCGCCGCTATTACACCGGGTTCGATTTCACCGGGGTCCGATCGCTGACCTTGCGCCTCCAGGTTTCTTGTTGGCTGCCAGTCACGAGGGTATTCACTATCCATCAGCATGGCTTCTTACTCTTGAATGATTAGATGGCTAATTGTAGGATGAGGCCACGTGATGACGAGAGGGCGTTGCGCCGGTACGGCGCCTGATGATCATCACAACGACAAGCCAGAAGAACAGTGCCATGGCCTGGTAGACAAGTGAGAGGAAGGAGACCTATGAAAAAAGCGGTTGTTGCAGCGACAGTGTTGGGATCGTTGGGTGTGATCGGTCCGCAAGCGCATGCGCAGACGAGCGTTACGCTGTATGGGGTCGTGGATACGGCCATCCAGTATGTGAACCGGATGTCGACGCCGACCAGTCACGGCAGTCGCTTCGATATGATGAGCCTGGGCGGTCAGTCCGGTTCACGTTTTGGCCTTCGCGGTACGGAAGATCTCGGCAATGGTGTCCAGGCATTCTTCTGGCTCGAAAATCAGTTTGCGCCGGATAGCGGGGCCATCGTCGGGACGACTTCCTCGCAATTATTCTCGCGCCAGGCAGCGGTCGGATTGCGTAAGAGCGGTATCGGCCAGGTCTCGTTCGGTCGGCAGTACAACAGCCTCTTCGAGTCGATGGTGAACTTCCTGCCCTACAAGACCGGGGTCGCGTATGAGCCGGCGATCACGGCAGGCGGCGGGAATTTCCGCGAGGACAATACCGTCAAGTACTCCGGAGAGTTCGGCCCGGCACACGTTTTAGCGCACTACTCATTTGGTACGGGCTTCGGATTCCAGGGCGGGCAGGTTTCAACAGTGCCGGAAGGCGAGGTCCCAGGCAATCAGCGAGCCAATACTGGCTTCGGTGCTGGTGCCTATTACTACGGTGGGTCGTTCGGCCTGGGAGCCGGCTATGATCAGATCAACGTCGCACTCAATGCGACGGCACCTTCTGGCGAAGACAAGCGAGCCTTCCTTGCGGGTAGCTACTCGACTGGGCCGGTTCGATTCATGGGTGGTTATCGCTGGCGTAATTCCACATATGCAAATGGTGGCACGGCGATTCGCGACAATTTCTACTGGGCCGGCGTTCAGTACGACGTCACTCAGGCCCTGGGGCTGATTGCAGGCTACTACTACGATCAGGTCAAGGGAGCATCACTGTCGCCGAGTGTCAACGCTACCAGTCTGCCGAATTTCAGCCAGGTCAGCCTGATGGCAAATTACTCGTTCTCGAAACGGACCAATGTCTACCTGGTCGGCGCCTACTCGCACAACGGCGCGCTGAACTACGATTCCATTCTGCAGACGGGTCTCACCTACGGTTACGGCAACGCGACCACATTGAGTGGCCTGGCCAATGGGCAGAAGAGCATGGTGGGCGTAGCCGCGGGCCTGCGCGTGATCTTCTGATGTCGACCAACGGCCCGGTTGCGTAACAACCAGGCCGTCTGCGGTGTGCAGCGCTCTCCGGTCAGGTCAGTCAATGCAAGTAGTCTGACGTGGCGGAGGGCGCTTTTTCCATTTCCCGCCCCGACACGGGATTACTCGTCTTCCAGTGCTTCAGCGCGCATCGCAATGAGGTGACCCAGTTCCCGCGTCGAGAGGATTCGGCGCGCCGGGTTATCAGTGTTGGCCTCATCCTTTGCCATGTTCTCGATGATGGTCAGCAGGACTTTCCGGGCCGTATTGATCTCGGCTGGCTTCAGGCCGGCCACACCGATCTCGTTGACTTCCTCGGCCAGCGGAACGAGCTTCTTCTTTAGTGCCTTGCCCTTTGGGGTCAGATGGACATAGGTGTTTTTCTTGTTGTCTGCCGTCTGTCGCCGCACGACATAGCCCAATTTTTCCATTGCAGACACGGCACTGAAGGTGGTCGGGGCGGTCGTGCCTGATTCGTCGCTGAGCTGCTTCTGTGTCAATCCATCTGTTTCCCAGAGAATGCGCAAGTAAGTCCAGTGCCCGAAGGAAACCTCGTATTGGGCAAGTCGCATCTGAAGGCCACGCACCATTGCCCGCGTCGCGTCCTTCACCAAATGCGCCAGACGATCTTCCGGCACGGCTTCGCGCCAGTGCCTCAGAATCGGGTCCGATATGGGAGCTTGCTTGTTTGACATGGGCACATTACCTATGGTGGGTTGTGTTGCAATGATATCGTGCGGTGGCACGCCTAAACCATGTATGACCCGGCCAACGTCGGGGTGTTTGCAGCGCGTGCCGCGGACACAGGCGCCTGCGGGCTCTGGAACCATGCGGGAGTGACTGGCGGGGGCGCCGCCGTGTCTACGCCGGTGGTACATCGGCGTACCTCCCGAGCGAACTCGGCGCAGACGTTCGTCATCAGATCCGCCGAGCGGTACACCAGATGGACGTGAAATGCCGGCAGCTCGTCCTCGATGGGCAACGGTACCAGCGCGTCGCCGGCAAGCTGAAGTGGGCCTCCGGTGCCTGGGAAAGCGAGTTCTGACCACACGCTGACAAGGTTGCTCCCGGCCGCCAACTGCAGGCCTAGCAGGTTCGACGCGACGTGCACGATGCGCGGAGGCATTGCCAGCCGATGCATGCGCATCAACGTGGGGAGCGGGCTATTTACGTCATCAACGGGATCGAGCACGAGCCAGTCGGCATCAAGCAGTGCATGAATATGTCGTACATGCCGAAGAGGGTGGCCTGCTCGAACCGCCAGCTTCATACCCACCGAGAACATGTGTTCCCATTGAAGTGCAGTCGTGCATGGCGCACTGTTGGTCGATACGAGACCAAGGTCGAGCCTGCCTTCGCGCAGGCCTTCCTGAATTTGCTGAGGCCGCATTTCGAAGGCACGCAAGGTCACGTGCGGAAAGCGTTGACGAAATGCAGACATCGCCTCGGTCAAGCGTGCGTTGGCCGCTACCGGTGTGAAGCCGATATTCAGTTCAGCTTCCGCGTGGCCGCGAATCGACTCGATGTCTTCCACGGCATACCGCAACTCCTGCTCGACAACCCGGGCCCGTTTCAGGATTGCACGACCATATGCGGTGAGGCTCACGCCACGCGCGGAGCGCGCCAGCAGCGTGACGCCGAGTTCGCGCTCGAGGTCTGCGATCGACTTGGACAAGGCTGGCTGCGATATATGCAGTGTTCGGGATGCCTCGTGGATGCTGCCATGCTCGGCCACAGCCAGCATCACGCGCAATTGTTGCAGTTTCATCGTCCTCCTCCTTGAACTTGGTCGGACACGCCGCTCATCGTAGGTGGTTGCCCCAATACCAATGGGTACCTCGCCGTGCCGGCGATCCGATCTTGTTATCGCGATAAAAATATACGATTTCTAATCTTCTGTCTTTGCTGGAATACTCCAACTGCGCCACTTGCAACGATGTCAGGAAACGCGGATTCCACAGGCCTCAGCCGGGCAGATGGATCTGCGTGAACCCCACAACACCTGCCCGTAGAGACCCTGGATGAACGACGCCTCCTTTACCGCCCCCAGTTCCACCGTTGCCACTGCCGACGCCCAGCCCCGCAAGCAAAGTCAGTTCAGGTTGATTGCCGCCTGCTCGCTGGGCAATGCGCTCGAGATGTATGACTTCACGGTCTACAGCTTTTTCGCGCTGCTGATCGGCAAGCTTTTCTTTCCGTCGGACAGCCCTTACGGTTCACTTCTGCTGGCCGTGGCCACGTTTGGCATCGGCTTTGCGATGCGCCCGCTCGGCGGGTTGGTGATAGGCAACTACGCGGATCGTCGCGGCCGCAAGGCGGCAATGACGCTCACGATCACCATGATGGTGCTAGGAACATTGCTGATCGCACTGGCGCCGACGTACGCCTCTGCCGGCGTGTTCGGTTCGCTGACAATTCTTGCCGGCCGGATATTGCAGGGCTTCTCCCTGGGCGGTGAGATGGCGGCCGCTTCGGTCATGCTGATGGAGTCTGGAGCACGAAACGGACGAGGCTGGCGGGTAGGTTGGCAGTTGGCGAGCCAGGGGATTGCATCGCTGTTTGGCGCGCTGACGGGAGCGGTACTGTATGGATTCATGCCTACGGGTGCACTCGAGACCTGGGGGTGGCGCCTTCCGTTCCTGGTGGGCCTTCTGATAGCGCCTGTTGGCCTGTATATTCGCGCCAACCTGGAAGAAACGCATCAGGCCGACGCCGCTGCCCCGAGCCCCATGGGCGAACTGCTCCGCCGACATGGTGGTACGGTCCTCAAGGGCATCCTCGCGGTACCGGCTTCCACGGTGACGATGTACCTCGTGGTGTTCTACATGCCTACCTACATGATCCGCGTGCTCCATATGCCGGCGTCGCTGTCGTTCCTCTCGGGGTGCGCAACTGGATTGACACTGTTCGTGGTGGCGCTTGTCTCTGGGCGTATGGCTGATCGCATGAAGCGCCGCAAGACGCTGGTGCTTGCCTCGCTGATCATCAGTATGCTGGCGATCGTCCCGGCTTTCTGGCTGATGAATGCTTACCCGAGCGTTCCGCTGGTAATTGGCCTGTCGGTATTGATCACGGCCGGCATCAATCTTGGAACGACGCCGCTGTTCCTGGCAATCATGGAATCGCTGCCGGTCAAGGTGCGCGTCAGCGGCATGTCGGTGATCTCCAGCGTGGGTGTCACCATCTTCGGCGGCACCGCGCAGTTCGTCGTCACCTGGCTGCTCGCTCGCACGGGTAACCCGCTTTCGCCGGCTTGGTACATGCTGGCATCAGGCGTTGTCACGTTGATCGCTGTGTTGAGTATTCGCGAAGGCAGCGCGGACTGAGCCTGGGTAAGTCAAAAGGAGAACCCCCGCAATGACTCGCGCGCCTACTCTCAAGCCGCATCATCTTATGCGGCACCTGCTACCCGAGATAGATGTCGACGCCTTTGTCGACATCCGTCGCCAGATCCACGCGCACCCCGAACTTGGCTTCGAGGTAGGCACAACCAGTGAACTCGTGGCTTCATTGCTGGAGGAATGGGGCTACGAGGTGCACCGCGGGATCGGGAAGAGTGGAGTGGTGGGGCAACTGACGCGTGGCAGCGGCAAGCGTCGGCTTGGCATTCGTGCCGACATGGACGCTCTGCCGATTGTCGAGGCCACGGGCCTGGCCTATGCCAGCCAGATACAAGGCAGGATGCATGCTTGTGGCCACGACGGCCACACGGCAATTCTGCTTGCCGCAGCCAAGGCGCTGGCCGACGGACCGGACTTCGACGGTACGCTGAACCTGATCTTCCAGCCCGATGAGGAGAACCTGTGCGGTGCCCGCGCAATGATCGAGGACGGGCTGTTCGAACGTTTCCCATGCGATGCGGTATACGCGCTGCACAATATCCCTGGGATTCAGGTCGGCACGTTTCACGTATTGACTGGTTCGCTTAGCCTGTCTTCTGATGTAGCCGATGTCACCATCAGGGGTGTCGGGGGGCATGGAGCCATGCCCCATCGTGCGCGGGACCCCATCTCGGCGTCGGCGGCGATCATCACTGCATTGCAGACAGTGGTTGCACGCAACGTGGCGCCGGACGATTATGCCGTCGTCTCCGTGGGATTCATTCAGGGCGGTGCCACGCACAACGTAATCCCGGAATGCGTGAAGTTTGGCTTGAATGTGCGGGCATCGCGTGAGGACACGCGTGCGCTGGTGGAGCAGCGTATTCGGGAGATCGTGGCACTGACGGCACAGGCGCACGGTGTGGAAGCGCTGATCGACTATCGGCAGTTGACTCCACCCGTTGTCAATACCGAAGCTGAGACGCAACTCGCACAGCGCGTTTGCGTGGAACTCGTTGGCGCCGGGAACGTGGTCACACAGGCATCCAGAGGCTTGTCTGGCAGCGAGGATTTCGCCTGGATGCTTGGCAGGGTTCCAGGTTGCTACCTGATGCTGGGCAACGGCCAGGGTGACGCGGGCGGCTGCATGGTTCACAACCCTGGCTATGACTTCAATGATGCGGCGTTGCCGCTTGGTGCAGCGCTTTGGGTGCGGCTGGCGCGGACGTTTCTTGTGGTGTAGATGAGCTGAAGACAATTGCCAGTCTTTGTGGGCCTGTGTCGGCTGGCGTGACAAGCATTGATTGCATTTCTCAGATCCTTCCCTTTTACGGCTTGCCTGTGCCCGCGCGACCGCATTGAGATATCGATCGGTCGTCGCGATTAGCCGATATGTCCGAACGTGCGTCCAAGCGCAAGACCGTTGCTTGGTTCTTCCGCCCCGACGCCTGCGTGCGAGCTCTCAAGTGAAGGCACGGACCAGCGTCCGCTATAGGTCCAGTGGTGGTCGTCGGGAGCATTGTCTCCCAGCGTCGCCTTATGGCCGAACTCGATCATATGAGGAGCGGGTGCGGGCCGACGCCTCCTGCCCCGAGGAAACGGGACCGGCGCGTCGCTCTGGCTGGCCGTCGCAAGAATGAATTTCCGTCGACTGTCTTACCGCGTACCTTGCACGCTCCCCGTCATGAGTGGTCTTTGGCTCGATGCGCGCGCGGCGAGGGCGAAGAAGAGGGCCGAACTGATTCCCAGGACGTCTGTGGCCAGCGCGACATACGTGATGGGCGTGGAAGCTCCGTAACTGCCAAGGAGATCGATCGCCCAGCCTACGCCGAGGTTTCCAAGGGCAATGGCGAACACGTTGATGCAAAGCATCTGGAAGCCGGAGATCGTCGAGCGCATCTGTTCGGGAACATGGTGCATGACCGCGGCATTCGCGGGGCCGTAGAGCGCCAATGGCAGGAAGAAGCCCGCACACATGCCGATATGGAAGATGGCAGAACCAGGGACGGCGAAGCGGTAGGCAAGCATCGGCACAGCGCAGATCAGGACGAGCAGGAGCATGAGCGAAGCATGCGATCCCGGCAGCCGGCGTGCCAGCCGATCTCCCATCACGCCGCCAGTCAGCGAGCCGATCGTCCCAAATATCAATTGCAGGATGCCGATGTTGCTGGCGACGCCTGCCGCATTCATGCCGCGCTCCCGGACAAGCCACAGTTGCGTGAATGACAGTCCAGCGAAAATCATGTGCACCAGCACGAATCCGATGAGGATGAGTACCAGCGGGCGATGCTCGCGCAGGAAACTGAGCATCCCGGTTACTTGCTGCACGATGGGGGTTCCGCGCTCGTGCGTTACCCGGCTGCCGCGTTCATCCTTCAGGAATGCCACCAGCGATGCGATGACCGCACCGGCTATGCCGAGGGTTTGGAAGGTGCCTCGCCATCCATGCGTCGCACCGAATGTGCCCGCAAGCAGGAAGCTGCAGCCGATGCCCAGCGGGATACCCATGAAGAAGACGCCCATTGCGCTGCTGCGCCGTTTGTCGGAGAAGAGTTCCGCCAGCAGGCCAATCGCTGCGGGCACCAGGGCGGCTTCACCACTGGCGACGAAGAACCTGGCCAGCACCATGTGCTCGAAACTTTGAGCGTGACCGGAAGCCCAGGTGCAGATGCTCCAGATCAGCACGCCAGCCGCAATCACGCGTGTGCGACTGAAGCGGTCAGCCAGCGTGCCCATGAAAAGGGCCATGGCGCCAAAACTGAGTACCCATACCGCCCCGACAAGGAAACCGTACTGGGCATTGCTCAGGGATAGATCGGCAATGATCTGGGACGAAAAGCCCAGCAGCATATTGCGGTCGATATGCGCCAGCAGATGGATGACCAGCAGGCTGGTCAGTACCAGGTTGGGGCTCTTCTTCCAGAACATTTCTTGTCTCCGTCATTGCGGTGCATGCCTTGTGGCGTTACCTGCGTTGCCGGCGTGCATGCGGAAGGGTCCGCGATGCGTTGTCGCGGACCCGTTCCCCGTCGGCGCCTGTCAGGCGGCCTTGCGCAGTGGCACGCCGCGCTGGGCGGGCCTGCGGTTGGGCGCCATGCCCAGGCGTTCCAGCGCCTCGTCCGTGCTGCTCCAGTGGCTGCCGATCTGGTAGATGCGGTGGGCATCGTCGCCGCTGGCGACTTCACGGTTCAGTTCACGGGCAATCCGAACCATCTGCTCAACCTGCTGTACCGATGTCGCGCGCTCGCCGTCCGGGCCGAAAAGCGTGTCCTCGATGCCAACCCGGACGTGCAATCCCATGGCGATCGCCATCGTGCACATCGGGGCCACGTTACGGTTCAGCGTCTCGACTGTCAGCACGGCGCCGTCCGGGGTGCGGCGCGCGAACTCGATCATGTCCGCAGGATGAAGGCCCGCAGCGCCGCCGCCGATGGCTACGTAGTTCAGAATCAGCGGACCCGTATATGCGCCCTTGCGGATCAGCCGCTCCACGGTTTCCAGTTGCGTCAGGTTTCCGAGCATGAAATGCGGCTGGATGCCGTTGGCGACCAGGCGACGGATATGCTCGACGTGCCACGACGGATTCGAAGGTACGATCATGTCCCGGTAGGCGGCCTGCAACATCGGATTGGTGAGCGAGGTGCCCGCCACGTCCGCCTCGGTCATCAACTCCATGACATTCATCTGGCTGGTGTTGATGGCGACGGTGACCTGGTCCGGGCGCGGATCCAGCTCGGCCAGCATATGGCGCGTATCGTCGTTGAGCCACTTCGCGGCCTGCGTATCGCCTTCCGGTGCGAATGAGATCGAGCCGCCCACCTGCAGCACCATCCTGGGCACCGCCTCACGCAGCCGCGCCAGCATTTCATTGAACATCGACAGCCGCTTGCTGCCCTTGCCGTCGGCCTCGCGCACGTGCACGTGCAGCACGGTGGCGCCGGCGTTGTAGCAGTCCACCGCCTTCTGGACCTGGTCGTCCATGGACACCGGGATGTCGTCGGAATCGCCCGGCAGCCACTGTGGGCCATAGGGCGCGACCTGGATCACGAGTTTTTCCTGGTTCTCGGGGAGCAGGGAGTCGTCAAGAAAGTGCATGGTTTATCGCCTGGGTGAGCGCCCGGGTGGGCGCATGAATGAGCGCTTGAGTAAGTTGAGGGAAGGGGTGCTTATGCGGCAACTTCGTCCGCGGCGCGCCTTTTGCGTTCGAAGTCAGCCAGTTCCTCCAGAAGGATCGGGGCGCCGAGGCTGCTCGTGTGGATGCCGAGCACACTGACGGCCTGCAGGACAGCGGCGAGTTCTTCCTTTGTGGCGCCCAACTCCAGCGCCTTGCGGATATGCCGGCGGGTGCCGGGGGCGTACATGTGGGTGCACGACGCGTCCACGGCGATCGCGATGAACTCCAGCACCTTTGGCTCCAGAACGCCCGACAGCATCGAGTGCATGCCCATCACCATGAATTTTTCTGTCCAGACGGGGTCGAGTTCGGCGATGGCGTTCCAGGCGGGGTTCCAGTTGCCAGTGGCGTGCAACTGGTCACAGACCGGGGTGGCGACAGGGCGGACGGTATCGGCAGTGTCAAAGCTCATGCGGGTCTCCCAAGGTAGCTTTGAGCGCTTGCAGCGGGGCAGCGCGACACCTGAAGTATCGATAGTCGGGCAGAATACGTTTTGCGAATTACGACATAGAATTTGCCATTTACGACAGGAATCAGGGCGCGATGGCCTACTCGCTGCGCAGTGCCAGTCTCACGAACTACGTCGATATCGCGCGTTCGGTCGGGCTAGACCCGCACGCGCTGCTGCGCGCCGCCCGGATCAGCCGGACGGCGTTGCTGGATCCGGATCTCCGCATTTCCGCAGAAGCGGTTGGCCGCCTGCTGGAGGCCTCCGCAAGCGCAGCGGGCGTCGAGGACTTCGGTTTGCGCATGGCCGAAACCCGTGAGCTATCCAATCTGGGGCCGCTTGCCATTGCCGTCCGGGAGGAGCCGACGCTGCGCCGGGTGCTGGAGTCCGTGGCCCGCTATCTGCGTCTCCACAACGAGGCGCTGGCCATGCGTATCGAAGAGGCGGACGGAATGGTGATCATTCGGCAGGAGGCACTGATCGGGCTTGGCGGCTCGCTGCGCCAGTCCAGCGAACTGATTGCCGGCGTGCTGCATCGCATGCTGACGATGTTCCTCGGACCCAAATGGAAACCGCGCGCCATTTGCTTCAGGCATTCGCCCCCGGCCAGCACCGCTACCCATCTGCGTGTGTTCGGCATGCCGGTGCTGTTCAATCAGGAGTTCGACGGCATCATCTGTCCGGCCTCCGACCTGGAGGCGCCGCTGCCATCCTATGACCCGGTGATGGCAAGGCAGGTCCGCCAATACCTCGATACGTTGCTTTTGCAAGCCGACCTCAGCGTGGCGGACAAGGTCAGGGAGTTGGTGCTCGTGCTGTTGCCGTCCTGCGCTTGCTCGGCAGAGCGGGTCGCAGAGCATCTTGGCATGGATGTTCGTACGGTGCAGCGTCGGCTGGCTCTCGATGGCCTGAGCTATTCCGGCATCCTTGAAGAAGTCCGTGCCGAACAGGCCGTCCGGTTTGTGGCGAATCGTGGGCGGCCCCTTTCAGAGGTGGCGATGCTGCTCGGTTTCTCGTCCCTCAGCACTTTCTCCCGCTGGTTTGGCGGCCACTTTGGCTGCAGTGTTTCAAAGTGGCGTGCGCAGGCCGCGTCGGCGCACGGAACGGATGGAGAGCCGCGGCCTGTGGGGCCCCTATGAATCGGGGCAGGCAGGGAAGCGCTACGCCAATCGCAGATCCCACAGCACATCCAGTACGTGCTGGGTGGGGCGTTCAACGTACCCCGCACGATGCGCGATGCCGAGCCTGCGCCATAGTGCTGGGCGCAGCGGACGCATGACGATGCGCTCGTCCGGCAATGGCGTGGTGGCCTCGTGGGGCAACAGCGCCGCGCCGTAACCCGCCGCGACCAGACTCTTGATCGCATCGTTGTAGTTGAGCTGAATGCGCGGCGCGGGATGGTGTCCCGCGGCCGCGAACCACTCCGCAGTCTGACGTGAGAGGCGCGTGGTCGCGTCATTGAGAATCAGAGGCTGGGCGGCAAGCCATTCCGGCGTGACGCGGGCCGGGCACTGCCAATGCGCCGGCACGAAGGCCATCACGGGGTCGCGGCGCCAGGGCTTTATCACCAGTCCGGCCACTGGCGGCTGAGGCAGTGCAACCAGTCCGATATCCAGCGTGCCATCCGCCAGTCGGGACAGTGTTTCCTGCGAGGTGAGGACCGCAATCTGAATGTCGATCGCGGGATGCTGCTGGCGCAGCACCTCCAGCGCCTGCGGCAGCAGGTGCGCGATCGCGCCGGTCGATGCACCGAGCCGGGCACGCCCTTCAAGCCCCGCCACCTGTCGTTGTATATCGTCCAGCGCCTGCTCCGCATCGGCCAGCAACCGACGCCCGCGCTCCACCAGCACCTCTCCGATTGCCGACGGCCTTACCTGTCCGCGTTTTCGCGACAGGAGCGGCGCTCCGATGCGGTGTTCCAGTTCAGCGATGTGGAGGCTGACCGTGGGCGGCGCCAGGTGCAATGCACGCGCCGCCTCGGCGAATGAGCCATGGTCGGCAATGGCGACCAGCGTACGCAGGCGGTCCAGGCTGATCTCTCGCATGTCGGCTCCAGATTCAGGAAAACTGAATATCAAGGTTGTGAAATTCAACTTTTCCTATTCTAGTGGTCGATGGAAGATTGGGGCTCCTTACACGCGTTACCCCTTCAGTCACCGGAGTATTCCTCGCATGAGCTCTCCCCTGGTTTTCATCGACGGCGACCAAGGCACCACCGGGTTGCAAATCCACGACCGGCTGCGCGGCCGGACCGACCTCAGCCTGTTCACGCTTGCCGCGTCGGAACGCAAGGACCCACGGCGTCGTGCGGAAGCCATCAATGCCTGCGACATCGCCATCCTCTGTTTGCCCGATGCGGCCGCACGCGAGGCGGTGAACGCCATCGTCAATCCCGCCGTCAGGGTGATCGACGCAAGTTCTGCACACCGCACGCATCCGGACTGGACATATGGCTTTCCGGAATTGGCACCGGGACAGGCCGCGCGCATCGCGAACGCGCGACGGGTCACCAATCCCGGCTGCTATCCGACTGGTGCGATTGGCTTGCTGGCTCCTCTTGTGCAGGCCGGCCTCATCCCGGCCAGCTACCCGGTCAGCATTCATGCGGTGTCCGGCTATTCCGGACGCGGCCGTGCCGGCGTGGAGGAATATGAGGGGCAGGATGCCGTCAGCGCGCCGGCATTCCAGGTCTATGGCCTGGAACTCGCGCACAAGCATCCCCCGGAGATCCAGCAGCACGCCGGGCTCGCGCAGCGTCCCATCTTCGTTCCCGCGTATGGTGCGTTCCGCCAGGGCATTGTGCTGACGGTGCCGCTGGCGTTGCGGCTGCTGGCCCCCAACGTGGATGGCGCCACGCTACACGCATGCCTCGCCCGCCACTATGCCGGGGCGCCCCACGTACATGTCACGCCGCTGCATGAGTCGAGCGAGCTGAAGTACCTGGACCCGCAAGTGCTGAACGGTACGAACGACATGCAACTGAGCGTGTTTTCCAACGCGGAGCACGGGCACGTCCTGCTGTCGGCGGTGTTCGATAACCTTGGCAAAGGTGCGTCCGGCGCAGCGGTTCAGAACCTGGACCTGATGCTCGCGCAGTAATAGTCCTTTTCCCCGTCTCCGATGCGGTGTTGCTGGCCTGGTAGCTCTTAAAGCACTTTGCTCGTATCGAGCATTCTGCCGGGCTGACGGCCAGCCAATCGCTGGCATCCGGGTTTCCACTGGCACTTTCCGGCGTAGTCGATGACTACAATGACCGAAGCAATCATTCATAAATGCTTGATTCGATCAAATGTATCTCCACCCAAGTCTGGAAATGGCTTCGGCGGATGGGTCATATGGCATCGATCGGCACCAGCAAGGAGGAGACCCAGATGTTTAATCCGTCGTCGTATCGGCGCCAGGCAACTCGCGCGATCTTTGCCATGGCGATTTCCGCCGTGATCCCCGGCCTTGGCGTTGCCCACGCGCAAGGTGGTGCCGATCGGATCGTCCGCATCGTCGTGCCATTCGGGCCGGGCGGGGGATCAGATGTGCTGGCGCGATTGATTCAACCCAGGCTGTCCGAGACGCTGAAGAGCACCGTCATCATCGAGAACCGCCCCGGGGCTGGTGGCACACTTGGTGCCGGAATGGTCGCCAAGGCGGCGCCGGACGGCAGTGTGTTGCTTCTTGCCGATGCCAGCGTCGTGACCATTGCTCCGGCTCTGTATCCGAAGCTTACCTACGCGACCAAAGACCTGACGCCGGTCATCAGCCTGGCGCAGTTTCCCAATGTGTTGGTGGCGCCTGCGCGATTGCGCGCCAACACGCTGGCGGAGCTGGTGGCCCAGGAGCGCTCCCGTCCGGAGCCGTTGTCGATTGCATCGAGTGGCAATGGCACCAGTACCCACCTGACCGCGGAATTGCTGAAGTCCGCGACCCACCTGCCACTGACACATGTGCCGTACAAGGGGAGTGGTCCCGCAATCAGTGATACGGCAGGTGGTCAGGTGGATCTGCTGTTCACCGGCTATGCGACGGTTGCTCAGTTGATCAAGGCGGGGCGTCTGAAGCCGATCGCTGTGACCTCGCCCAAACGCCAGCCTGAATTGCCGCAGGTGCCGACCGTCGCGGAGAGTGGCTTCCCAGGATTCGAGTCCTGGATTGCGCAAGCGGTCTTTGCCCCCGCAGGCACTCCACGGGATGTTGTTCAGAAGCTCAATGCGGCGATTGCCGATGCACTCCGGCAACCGGATGTGATTGCCAAGATGCGGCAGCAGGGGCTGGAACCTTATGGCAATTCGCCCGAGGAGTTCTCTTCGTGGATCGACGGGCAGTCGCGGCTGTGGGCGCGGGTTATCCGCGAGTCTGGCGTCAAGCCGGAGTGACCGGGCCGATCGCTGGCTGGCGCCAAGGCGGCGCAAGCCAGCCCAAAGTGAAAGGCCGCGCCGCTTGCGCGGCCTTTTTGTTATTCATTGTGCATATTTCGGTTCGCCAAACTGATCGAATCGATCAAAACAAGGGTAAACATCTACAGAATCACCCATCCGCGGGCGCCTAATATGATCGAAACGATCGTAAATGTGGATTTAGTGATCGAATCGGTCGATGCCGAGTGAGCAAATCTGACTGGTTCGGGCACCCCGCCTTGTGGCGCAACCGGAGACACCGCGCATGACCCTATCGCTGAAGGGAATCATTCCCGCCCTGATCACCCCGATGACCGAGGATGAGTCGGTCGACGAAACCGGACTCCGTACCCTGGTTGACCGTCTCGTCGATGCAGGCGTGCATGGCCTGTTTGTTCTTGGTACCAACGGCGAATTTATCTCGCTGTCGGAAGAGGAAAAACTGCGCATCGCACGCATTACGGTGGATCAGGCGAAGGGTCGTGTTCCGGTTATCGCCGGGACGGGCGCCTATGCTACCCGCGATGTGGTGGCGCTCAATCGCAAGATGGAGGACGTGGGGGTCGACGCCGTATCGGTGATCACGCCCTACTTCAACGGTGCCACCCAGGCCGAGTTGTTCACCCACTACAAGCAGATTGCGGCAAGCACTGCATTGCCGGTGATGCTCTACACGATTCCGGCCAAGGCGGGCATCACACTGACCATCGATACCGTGCGCAAGCTGGCCGATATTCCGAACATTCGGGGCATCAAGGACAGCGGCGGCGACTTTGACCGCCTGCTGCAATTGATCAACCTGCGCCGCGACGATTTTGCGGTGTTCACGGGAACGGATTCGATGATCCTGTGGACGTTGATCGCTGGCGGCGACGGCGCCGTGGCGGCCACTACCAACGCGGTGCCCGCCGTGGTCATGTCGATCTGGAACCAGTTCCAGGCTGGCAACATCCCGGCCGCCCGCGCTGCGCAGGAATCGTTGCGCGCACTGCGCGATGCGTTCGCGCTGGGCACCTTGCCGGTCGTGCTGAAAACTGCTGCCGAAATGCTCGGCATGCCGGCCGGCCCGGCGCGCGCTCCGGCCAGACCGCTCGATGCCAAGGCCCGCGAACAGCTTGCGCAGGCCCTGTCCATCTACCGGCCGGCCTGACCGCTTCATATCGGCCCCGCGTTGTCATCGTCCCCCGTATCCGTCATGACCAGTACCTACCATTTCCAGACCGTCCGGCACATCGTGCACGGCGCAGGCAGTCTTGACCTGCTTGCTGACAAACTCTCGCTGCTGGACCGCCCCGTCTCGCGCATCGCCCTCATCACGCAACCGGTGATGGAGGAAAACGGTGTGATCGCCCGCGTGGTGGCGGCGTTGGCCGCCCGCGACGTGGAGGTGCGCATCGTGCGTGGCGTGGAGCCGGAGCCCAGCATCGAGAACGTGGAAACCGTGTTCCGCGAGCAGATCGCTCCGTTCGCGCCGCATGCGATTCTGTCGATTGGTGGCGGCAGTGTGCTGGATGCGGCAAAGCTGTTCTCGGTGAGGTTGACCAATGACGAGCCGCTGCGCAACTGGCTTGGAATCGACCTGATCAAGCATCCCGGCGCGCCGATGATCCTGGTGCCGACGACTGCTGGTACCGGTTCGGAAGTTACGCCGAATGCCATCGTCACGCTGCCCGACGAGGCGCTGAAAGTGGGTATCGTCAGCCGCCATCTGCTGCCTCAGGTGGTGATCCTTGATGCGTCGCTGACGCTGGACCTGCCGCGCCCGATCACCGCCGCCACTGGTGTCGATGCGTTCGTCCATTCGCTGGAATCGTATATCTCCACCAAGGCCAATCCGGTCAGCGACATGTTTGCAATGGAGTCGATGCGGCTGATCGGCGCCAACATCGTCGAAGCGTACGAGAATGGCCATTCGGTCAAGGCGCGCGAGGCGATGATGCTGGGCTCGATGTACGGTGGTCTGGCGCTGACTGCGGCGGGAACGGCCGCCGTGCACGCCTTGGCGTATCCGCTGGGCGGCATGTTCAACGTCACGCACGGCGTGGCCAACGCCATGCTGCTGCCGCACGTGATGGCTTTCAACAAGGATGCCATCGAGGAGCGGCTGGCCACTGTTGCGCGCGCACTCGATCTGGCCACGGCGGGCGAGAGCGCGCCTGAAGCTGCCCAGAAACTGATCGATCGTCTGTCGCTATGGACGCGGCAACTGCAGATCCCGCAGGATCTGCGCCGCTACGGCGTGACCGAAGCCGATCTCGACCGGCTGGCCGAGGGCGCTGCCAAGGTCAAGCGACTGCTTGGCAACAACCCCAAGCCGTTGACGCTGGATGACATGAAAGCGATCTACCGTCGCTTGCTGCCGTGAACACGCCAGACGCACGCCATCCCGCATTGCTGGTCATCGCCGACGACCTGTCCGGCGCGGCTGACTGCGCGGTGGCAGGCACGCGTGCGGGTTTGCACAGCGCGGTGTGCTTCGGTGGCCAACCGGGCGGTCGGACCCCCACGCGCTTGCATCCGGTGGATGTGCTGGCCGTCGATGTGGATTCGCGTCGTGCCAGCGCCGTGAGCGCGGCGGTGCGGCACGCGGCAGCCTGGCGCGCGTATGCCGGCGCTGAAACGCGCCTCTACAAGAAGCTCGATTCCACGTTGCGTGGCAATGTCGGGGACGAGATCGCGAGCCTGGTGCCACTGGCGGGCATGGCCATCGTGGCGCCGGCACTGCCTGCACAGGGCCGCGTGACGCGCGCAGGCCGCCAGTATCTGCACGGGCAGCCCGTGGAAGCTTCGGAAACCTGGCGCAACGAGGGCATCGCCGGTCGCGCCGATCTGTGCGACATGCTGTCCCGCGCTGGTCTGCGTGTTGCGTCGATCGCGCTGACGGACATTCGCGCTGGCCGCGATGCGCTGGCCGCCCAGCTTGCGGCATGCCAGCGCGAGCGGTTCGATGCCGTTGTGTGCGATGCGGAAACAGACGCTGACCTGCGAGACATTGCTGTCGCATCGGCGACCATGGCACGGGTGTTCTGGGCAGGGTCCGCGGGTCTGGCGCCCGCCGTCATCGCGGCGATGGGCATGTCCGGCGTCGTGCGCGCCATACCGGACGCCATACCGGCGCAGGTAGCGGGGCGTCGCCCCGTGCTGGCGGTGGTCGGCAGCATGTCGAGCGTTTCCCATGAACAGGCCGCGCGCTTGAAGGCTGCGGCTGGTGCCGCACTGTATGCCGTTGAAGTGGGTGTGGATACGGCACAACTGACCGATGTGGCGAATGCCGTCGCCAACGCGTTGCGCGATGGCCGCGACGTGCTGGTCACGATGAGCCAGTCGACACGGCACCAGGCGGATGGCCCGGCCCTGTGTCAGGGGCTGGCAACCGCGCTCGCAGTGGCGTTGCCGCAGGCGGGCGCGTTGATTGCCACGGGCGGCGAAACCGCGCGCGCGCTGTTGGCAACGATTGACGTCGACGCGCTGCGCATCGTCGATGAAGTGGAACCGGGGTTGCCGCTGCTGATGGCCAACCCGAAGCATCTGGCAGGCGCCGCAATGCCTGTGGTCACGAAAGCCGGCGCGTTTGGCGCGCCTGACGCGCTCGTGGCAGCCTGGCGGCGCCTGACAACTACCTTGCCAAGTGCAATGACCTCTCAAGGAAATCCTGCCATGAACAACCGGCCAGTGATTGGTATCACCATGGGCGACGCCGCCGGCGTTGGACCCGAAATCATCATGAAAGCACTGACGCACCGGCACGTGTACGACGCTTGCTGTCCGTTGGTGATCGGGGACGCGCAGCGCCTGCGCGATGCGGGCCGCCGCGCGGGAGTTGCGCTGGAGGTTCGCGCCGTGGCAGGGCCAGCCCAGGCCTTGTTCCAGCCGGGCGTGGTGGACTGCATAGACCTGGGACTGATTCCCGCAGACCTGCCGTACGGCAAGCTGTCGCCCATCGCGGGCGATGCCGCTTACCAGTACATCGCCCGCACCGTGGCATTGGCATCGGCCGGCGAACTTGACGCGATCTGCACCGCGCCGCTCAACAAGGAAGCGCTGCACGCGGGCGGACACATTTTTCCGGGACATACCGAGATGCTGGCCCACCTGACCGGGGTCGACGAGGTGTCGATGATGCTGGTGGCGCCAAAGCTGCGCGTGATCCACGTGACGACACACATTGGCCTGCTGGACGCCATCCGGCGCATCGAACCGGGCCTGGTGCAGCGCACGATCGAACGCGCGCACGCCACGCTGGAGCGCGCCGGCATCGCCAATCCGCGCATCGGCGTCTGCGGCATCAATCCGCATGCAGGGGAAAACGGCCTGTTTGGCTATGGCGAGGAAGAAGAGAAGATCATGCCAGCCATCGCCGTGGTTCAGGCGCGCGGGTGGCGCGTCGAGGGGCCGTTGCCAGCGGACACGCTGTTCTTCCGCGCCGGCCGTGGCGATTTCGATGTGGTGGTGGCCATGTACCACGACCAGGGCCATGGCCCGGTCAAGGTGATGGGGCTGGAGGCTGGCGTCAACGTGACGGTGGGTTTGCCGGTCATTCGCACCTCGGTGGATCACGGCACGGCCTTCGATATCGCGGGCACTGGCATCGCGGATGAGCGCAGCATGCTCGAAGCGTTCCGCCAGGCGTGCGAGCTTGCTACGCGCCGCAATGCCGGCGCGGAAACATCGGTTGAAGGGCGAGAGGCGCCGGCACAGATGGCTTGAGCGCGGCGCGTTCAAGCCCCCGAGATATCAGCAACGATCGTTTCTACACATAAGCACCAGCGTGCGCAGGCCCGAACCGGCGACAAAGCCGGGGGCCAGAGCGGCTACCCCCGCCGCCAAAGGAGACACAGATGACATCGTTCTCACACCTGGATACCGCCATCATCATCGGCATGGTGGTCGTATACATCGTCGTGACCAGCATTGCCAGCGTCAGGCTGCGCAGTCGCAACTCCGAGCAGTTCATGGTGGCGGGCCGCTCCATGCCGGCGGTAGTGGTTGCGGTGTTGCTGATGTCGGAATACATCGGCGCGAAATCGACCATCGGCACATCGCAGGAGGCATTCAGTGTCGGTATCGCGGCGTCCTGGTCGGTCATCTCGGCCGCGATCGGCTTCCTGTTCTTCGGGCTGTTCATGGCGAAGCGCCTGTATGCCTCGGGTGAGTTCACGATCTCAGGGTTCATCGCCAAGAAGTATGGCCACACCGCCAAGCTCGTGGTGTCCGCCATCATGATCTACTCGCTGCTGCTGGTGAACGTCGGCAACTATGTCAGCGGCGCGGCCGCCATTTCGACGGTCATGCGCATTGACCTTCCCACGGCCGCGCTCATCACGGCCGTCGTTAGCACCATCTACTTTGCGTGGGGCGGACTCAAGAGCGTGGCCTACCTGAACCTGTTGCACAGCGGCGTCAAGCTGGTGGGTATCGGCATTCTGGTGGCGGTTGCGTGGAAGCTCTCCGGTGGTCCCGGTCCGATGATGCGCAACATGCCCGAGCACTATTTCACGTGGAAGGGCGCGCTCAGCGGCGGCACGATCGGCGCGTGGATCATCGGCTCGGCCGGCGCCATTTTCTCGACCCAGTTCATCATCCAGGCGATCTCCTCGACCCGGTCGCCAGCGGCTGCGCGCCGGGCATCGCTGATGGCCGCGGGGCTGTGCGTGCCCATCTCGATCGCGCTGGGCTTCATCGGTGTGGCGGCCAAGTACTTGTACCCAAATATCAAGAGCCTGTACGCGCTGCCGGTGTTTCTGGAACACATGGGACCGCTGCTGGCCGGTGTGGTGACGACAGCGCTGGTGGCCTCGATCTTTGTGAGTGTCTGCACTGTGGCGCTGGCCATTGCGTCCCTGGTGGTAAAGGACTTCTACGTGCCGCGCTATCAGCCGACGCCTGAACAGGAGTTGCGTGCCACGCGCTGGATTTCGCTGCTGGTGGGCTTCCTGCCGCTGATCTTCGTGTTGTTCGTGCCGCAGATCCTGGCGCTTTCCTTCTTCACCCGCGCACTGCGGCTCTCGGTCTCGGTGGTCGCGCTGATCGGCATCTACCTGCCGTTCTTCGACAGCCGTCGCGGTGCTGTCATCGGGCTGGCGGCGGCCGCGGTTGCCACCACCATCTGGTATTTGCTCGATAACCCGTTCGGTGTCGACAACATGTACGTGGCACTGCTCACGCCGGCCATCGTGCTGGTGATCGACAAGCTGCTGTTTCCGCATCAGGCGCAGAGCGAGCCGTCGCCCGCCGTCGCCACCAATACCCAGGCGGCAAGCGCCGCACAGCGCAAAGCCGCGCACTGAATCCAGGATTTCCGGAGTTTTGTCATGACGTCCGATGTCAATGTTTTCGACCCCACTGTTGCCACCCCCTACGCCGACGGGGAGCGCCGCGAGGCCATGCTGCCATCGCCATGCATCCAGAACCACGCGGCGAACCTGCACGCGCTGCCGAATGGCGATCTGTTGTGCGTCTGGTTTGGCGGCACGCAGGAAGGGATTCCGGATGTTTCCATCTACCTGTCGCGCTTGCCGGCCGGTGGTGATTGCTGGACGCCCGCCCAGAAACTGTCGGATGACGCATCGCGCTCCGAACAGAATCCCGTGTTGTTCACCACACCCGAGGGCGCACTCTGGCTGATCTACACGGCGCAGTTGTCCGGGCATCAGAACACGGCGATCGTGCGCCGGCGCATTTCCCATGACGGCGGTCACCACTGGGGGCCGGTGGAAACGCTGTTCGACCGCGCGGGCACGTTCGTGCGCCAGCCGATTGCAGTGTTGCCCGACGGCGCCTGGGCGTGCCCGGTGTTCCTGTGCCGCACCGCACCGGGCGAGCGTTGGGTCGGCAACGACGACATCAGCGCGGTCATGGTGTCCACCGATGCGGGGCTGACGTGGCAGGAGCACGAGGTACCGCAGAGCGTGGGTTGCGTGCACATGAACGTGCAGACGCTGGCCGACGGCACGCTGCTGGCGCTGTATCGCAGCCGCTGGGCTGACAACATCTACATGAGCCGGTCACGCGACGGCCGGACCTGGAGTGCGCCGGAGCCCACCGACTTGCCGAACAACAACTCATCGATCCAGTTCACGGCGCTGCGCAACGGGCATCTGGCGCTGGTCTTCAACGAGAGCGATGCGTCGCACGCCACGGCACGCCGGGCGTCGCTGTACGACGATATCGAGGACTCGGAGGACAGTGGCGACCTTCGCGACCAGGCCGCCTCCGCACGTGGCACTGCATTCTGGGGTGCGCCACGAGCGCCGCTTTCGCTGGCGATTTCCGAGGACGGCGGCAAGACCTGGCGGCGCCGTCGGGCGCTCGAAATCGGCGACGGGTACTGCATGACCAACAATTCGGCCGAGCAGCGCAATCGCGAGTATTCTTACCCGTCGATCACGCAGGGCCCGGATGGCGCCCTGCATATTGCATATACCTGGTTCCGGCAGCGCATCAAGTATGTGACTGTCGATGAATCGTGGGTGCGTGGGTAGGGCGCTGGCGGTGGATGGACCTGATACCGTGCCGGTGTGATGCCCAACGGAACCCGGACAGAAGATGAGGCCACGAGATGAAAGTGAACAATCGACGTGAGGCAGTGCTCAAGGCGGTGCTTGGTGGCATGAACGATGTGGCTACCTTGTGCGAGCACTTCGGCATGTCCGAGGCGACCGTGCGGCGGGATCTGCGCGCGCTGGCGTCGACCCGGCGCATCGTGCGCACATATGGCGGTGCGGCCGCCGTGGGTGCGCATGAGCCCGAAGCGACGCTCGAAGAGCGGCGGGTCAGCGCACGCGAGCAGAAGGATGCCATCGCCCGGGCCGCGTTCGCGCGGATTGCCGATGGCGACACGATCTTCCTGGATGGCGGCACCACCACGGCCGCGCTGGCGCGACTGTTGCCGGCCAAGGCTGTACATGTGGTGACCAACAACCTGATTGTCGTGAGCGCGCTGGCAGCTACGGAGGTGCCGGTCACCCTCATTGGCGGGGACGTGCGCGCGTCCAGCATGAGCACGCTGGGCCCGCTGGCGCAGGTGGTGCTGAGCCGGATCAGCGTCGACAAGGCATTCCTGGGGGCCGATGGTGTCGTGGCCGGCAATGGCCTGTGCGAAGCGTCCGCCGAGCAGGCCTACCTGAAGGAATGCGCGATCCGGCAGGCTGCCGAAGTATTCGTGCTGGTGACCGCCGACAAGGTCGGACACGCCAGCCAGCAACACTGGACGCCGCTGGAGCGGCCATGGCATCTGCTGACCGACGACGCGGCAACGGCCGAGCAACTGGCGCCGTTTCTGGCGCGCGCCGAGGTCAGCGTCCAAACGGTGCCGGTGGCCGATCCGAAAGGCCAGGCGGCCGGTGTCGCGGCAGAAGCCGGCAAATGATGTCTGGAGAAGCTGGGGCACCCATCATGACGGAACAGAAGGCAAGGACTGCGCGGCACGCCGTCGTGACGGGCGCTTCGTCGGGCATCGGGCAGGCCATCGTTGCGCGGCTGCTTGACGAGGGCTGGCGCGTGACCGGCATCTGCCGCCGCCAGCCAGAGCAGGCCCGCGAGCGGCTCGACATCGTCCTGGCGGACGTCACTGACGAGGCGCGCCTGGTGGAGGTGTGCAAGGCGATCGGCGAAGTCGACGCCGTCATTCACGCAGCAGGTTTCATGCGTACCGCACCGCTTGGCGAACTGAGCCACGACGACGGTGCGGCGATGTGGCAGGTGCATGTCAGGGCGGCTGAAGTGCTGGCGAACCAGCTGGTGCACAGGATGCGCGATGGCGGCCGCATCGTGCTGGTGGGGAGCCGGACTGCCAACGGCGCCCCAAATCGCAGCCAGTACGCCGCCACCAAAGCTGCACTGGTAGGCATGGTGCGTTCCTGGGCGGCAGAACTTGCCCCCCGTGGCATCACCGCCAACGTCATTGCCCCCGGCGCGACCGATACCCCGTTCCTGCGCGATCCGGCGCGCGCGCATACCCCTCCGAAGCTGCCCCCGCTCGGACGCTTCGTCACGGCAGAAGAAGTCGCCGCGCTGGCTGCCTTCCTGGTAGGCGATCACGGCGGCGCGATCACTGGCCAGCAGATCGTCATGTGCGGCGGGGCGTCGCTTTGAGCGGTTGCCAGGCTTGCAGAATGGTGCTTGCCGGCCCTGTTCGGCCGTTTGCAACGGTATAGCGCAAGCGACAGTTCACAATGGCGAGGGACTATCAGGGAAAACACCCCCTCTCATTGGGCGATGCCCGCGCGGCATTTGAGGAAGTAGACTCCGCGAAAAGCCATTCAGGAGGGAGCCCATGCCGTCAATGCATGAAAAGCGCCCGGCCATGCGCCGCTCGACGTTTTACGCCCTGGCGGCACTCGCAGTCCAGATCCTGGCCCTCGGAATATGGATTGCCCGCTTCTACTTCCTGGGAGATCAGTCAGCCCCGATGGTTGGCATCGACTTTGCAATATTCTGGTCTGCCGCAAAGGTGGCCATGGCGCACGGGGCCGCCTCGGTATTCTCGCCGCAGTGGATGCTGCCCATGGAAGTTGCGTTGGGCCTCAGCGACTACTCGGCTTGGCCGTATCCGCCGACGTTCCTGCTGGCAGTCCTGCCATTCGGGCGGCTGCCTTTTGGGGTAGCGCTCTTCCTGTACTCAGCCCTTGGCTTGCTGGTCTATTACGCCGTGCTGGCCCGCTTCTGTCGCGGGATTGACCGTGCATATCTGCCGCCGCTGCTGGCTTTCCCCGGGGTCGCCATTGCCATCGGGCTCGGGCAAAACTCCCTGTTCACGGTTGCAGCTGCCGGAGCGGCGCTGGCAATGATCGAAGTTGACGCCGCGCTGGCAGGGGTATTTATCGCCATGCTTGCGATCAAGCCGCAATTTGGCGTCCTGTTTCCCCTGGCACTCATATGCGGCAGGCAATGGAAGGTTTTCGGCGTTTCCGCACTTGGCACCGTCGTCTTTGCCGGGGCTAGCGTTGTGGTGCTCGGACAGGACGCCTGGCATGCATTTGCGACGTTTCTACCCCAATTCAGCGAATTGGCGGTAGAACAGGGCGGCAGCATGATGTGGCCGGGAATGCCAACCACCTTCGCGCTAGGCCGAAGCGTCGGCTTGTCCGTCAATGCCTCTTACCAGCTACACGGCATTGTTGCAGTACCAGCGGCCCTTGCGATGGCTTTCCTGTGGGCGCAGCGCGCCAGATTTGAACTGCGGGCGGCCTCGCTCATCATCGCCACGTTGCTGATGCAGCCCTACATCATGTTCTACGATCTGGCATGGCTCATCTTGCCGCTTGTCCTGCTCATGCGCGACGGCAGGGTGTCAGCGCTGGGACGCATGGAATGGCTTGTCCTTGCCGCCGTGTGGGTGGCGCCAGCACAGGCACTCCTCTCCGCATACCTTCACCAGTACCTCAACATTCTTCCCGCCGTGATGATTGCCTTGCTCGTCATTGTGGTGCGCCGACATCTGGCGACGACAGCGGTGGTGCCAGCTTGCCAGCCATAACAGCGCGCGAGCCGGGAACGCTCAGCCGCAAGCCTTGATCAACTGTGCTGCCAGCCGTTCGATATAGCGATCATCCGGCGTTTGCTTCAGGAAAATGATGGCCGATACGATGGGCGAGACCATCATCGACACAAGGATCTCGGCGTCGTGCCGCGCATCTATCTCGCCACGCGCCTGCGCCTGCAGTATTGGTGTCTGGAAGTCTTTCAGTACACCGCTCCAATGCGATGCAATCATCTGCCGAAACTCCGCATTGTTGGTCGATGCCAGGATCGTGTTCATGGCGATTTCGACTGGATCACTGAGGAAGTCCCGCAGCGTGAATGCCATGCGGCGGATGTCGGCGCGCCAGTCCCCAGTGAACTGAACATCGATGCGCGAGGTGTGCTCGCTCAGTGCCTCCGCAATCAGTGAGGCGCGATCCGGCCAGCGGCGATGGATGGTCGTGCGATGAACATTGGATAGCCTGGCCACTTCCTGCAACTCGAAATCGATGTGGCCCGCCTCGATGAGGTTGAGCACGGTTGCCGCAATAGCCTTGCGAACCTGCTCCGTCCGGCCGCCCGGCCGGATCAGGCCCGGCCCATTCTTGACACCCATATCTTTTGCGCTCTGTCATTTTGTTGCACGCCGCATCATAGCTTGACGCCAACGTACCTCGTGGCTAACAATGCCACTAATGCATCATAGGATGTATTAGTGGCATTTGCGTTTGCGGGTTGCCACATCGACTGTTGACAACGGAAAAGGAGACACACGTATGGCAGAGATCGCACGATATGGAGCGGACACACCCCTTGAGACTATCGGGAACGCCCTCGAACAGCATGGCGCCGTCATTGTTGAGGGATTGCTTGATTCCTCCACGCTTGCCGAACTGGATCGGGATATCGATCCATTGATTTCGGCTTCCAACCCCGCGCAAGCACACCTGAACGAAGGCGTTGCCGCGTTCTTTGGCAAGCATGTTCGTCATCTGACCGGGTTGGCCGGCAAATCCGATGTCTTTGCCGAAAAGGTGATGTGCCATCCGGTCCTTCTGGCGCTGTGTGATCGCTTCCTGCTGCCCAACTGCGCGGATTACCAACTGAACCTCGGGCACATGATGGACCGGGGCCCGGGTGCGAATGCCCAGCCAATGCATCGCGACGAGGACGTGTGGATCCACTTCAACCGTCCGCGCCCGGTCGTGCAACTGGCTACCGTCGTGGCCCTGGTGGACTTCACCCGGGAAAATGGTGCAACCCTTGTTGTCCCCGGCAGCCATCAATGGCCGCGCGAGCGTCAGCCGGAGGCATCGGAAATTGCGGTTGCCGAGATGCGAGCAGGGTCCGCTGTCATTTACCAGGGCTCCACCTTGCACGCCGGCGGCGCGAATGCGACATCGGACCAGTGGCGGCGCGGTTTTCACATGAGCTATACGCTTGGCTGGCTCCGAACCGAGGAGAACAACGTACTCGCGGTGCCGCCGGCACGGGCGCGACGGCTGTCCAGACGGGCGCAACGCCTGCTTGGCTACGGTGTGCACGACGCCATCCGCGATAACGGCGGGTATCTGGGTATGGTTGAAATGCGCGATCCGCTTGATCTGCTCAGTGAAGGGCAGCTCTGACAACAGTCCAATAAAAGGAGGAAGGGATGTCCCTTCCTCCTTGTGAATTGAACTGCAGTGCCCGCTATCCTGACCGCAAGGGGATACCGGGCCTGCTTTTGGCGTGCTTACGCGTCAAGGGCCACAACCGCGGAAATCTCTACCAGCACGTCCGGGCTGGCCAATGCCTGCACCCCGACCATCGTGAACGCATGAGATGGGAAGGGCTCTCCGTCCAACGCCACCGAGAGTGCCGCGATGAATTGCTCTGCCACCACAGGCGTCAGATCCCGCAAGTAGACGGTGCTGCTGACGACGTTGTGTACTGTCGCGCCAGCAGCCTCTACTGCGGTCTGAAGATTCTTCAGCGCATGGATCGCTTGAAGGCGGTAGTCGTTGCCTCCGATTACTTCGAATTGGGCATTGCACGCGGTCTGGCCGGCGACGAATGCGAGCTTGTTGGCGGTGCTCACCACCACCTGGCTCAGTGGTGGAAAGCTGAGCAGACCGGGCGGGTTCAGGTGTTGTGTTGTCATGGGGTGTCTCCTTTCAGGCAAGTTGCATGCGATCGATGACCCTCGCGAGAGGGATCATCAGGTGGCGGGTTTTGAGTTCGAAGAGTCTTTGGAAACGTACCGGCTCCGGCTTCTGCAGTGGCAGCATGCAGTCGTCGAGACGCTCTGTCGCGAGCGCCTGCGCGAGGCTCAGGCCAAGCTGCGGCCCCATGACGTTGCCCCATGTCCCGAGGTTCATCAGTGCAAGCACGCCGTCGTCAACCTGGTACAGCTTTGGGTAGTCCTCGTGGTAAACGGACGATGAGTTTGCCGTGATGCCAGTCCAGTACGCCCCCAGTTCGATGTTGAAGTCGCGTGTACGGGGATAGGTACGGTGGAGGTAGCGCAGGAAGTAGGCGAAGTATGTTTTCGCCTCATGCGCGCGCCGGGGATGGGGAATGGTTGCCGTGACCAGGCGATTGCGTCCGTCAATCACCATGGGGTAGAGCCCGGTTGGATACTGCGTCATGGCGACACGGGCAGGATTGATGATCTCGAGAAGCGCCGGCGACAAGGGTTTGCTTGCCATCCCGCATGCAACCAGCGGGTATTGCGTGCGCGCCAGTTCCGGGAAGAACAGATTGCCCGCGTGCCCATTGGTGCAAATGACGATGCGCTGCGCGCGCACGCTGCCGCGGGGTGTACTTACGCGCCATCTCTGCCCTTCGCGACGACAGCTCATGACTGGTGAGTCACCGAACACCCGGGCGCCGTGCCGCACGGCCGCAGCGATCATGCCGTTCGTGAACAGGTATGGATTGACCCGGCCGCCCTCACGCCAATGGACACCGTAGCGGTATTTCCCTGTGCCGAGCAGTTCCCGCAGGGGCGCCTCCGTGATGACTTCGACGTCATAGCCATAAGCCTTCCACAACGCGGCCTTTCGCGCGAGCGCCTCATGGGGCCGGAATGCGGCCTCTACCATGCCCGATTTGACGGCATCGCCATCGATGCCGTGCCTGGCACACAGATCGAACACGATATTGCGATGCTCCACGAAGAATTCAGTGAAGCGCTTGCCGTGATCGCCCCAGGCGCGCAGCGGTTCCAGGTTATCAAGGAACGTCTGAACATGTCCGGCGTTGCGTCCGGATGCGCCATTGCCCGGCTGCCGGGCTTCAAGTGTCACGACGTTGACGCCACGCTCTGCGAGATGCAACGAGAGCGACGCGCCCGCCAGTCCCGCACCGATCACGACAATGTCGGTATCGAGGTCCTCGCCAAGCACCTTGTACGTCGGCAGGCGCTGTTCGGGCCGCCACCCGCTGTGCTCGATGGGTACGGCGCCCGTCTCGTAGTCGGCGTGCCTGGCCGACGGAATGAATGGCATCATCGGGCAGTCTCCCAGGCAGGATCATGTTGCTGCAGCAAGGAGATTGGCAGAAGCGCAATGACAAGCAGCGCAGCACAGATTGCCAGGGCAATCGTGTACGTATGCGTGGCATCCACAAGATAGCCCAGCGCTTCCGGACTGAATGCAGACCCCACGCCGGAAATCAGGTTGCCGATGCCCAGCAGGCCACCGAAGTTGCGCTGGCCCATCGATTCCGCAAGCAGGAGCGGCGAGAGCTGGTTCGCAAGATTGAATGTGCTGCCCCAGATCAGGGAGAACAGTGCAATCGCAATCATGCCCAGCGCGTGATGGTGTACTGCCAGCAGGCACAGGATTCCGACGGCACTCAAGGCGGTGCCTATCAACAGGACTGTCTTCGGGCCCCATCGGTTGCTGAGTGCGCCGAACAGGAAATTGCCTGCGAGGGTGGCAGCCCCGATCGCCATATAGATGGCCGCGGCACGTTCGGCGGAGTAGCCAGTGGACACCAGGTATGGCACCAGTGCGATATACACCCCGAGGCTGCTCAACGTGATCAGCATCAACATGACGATCCACAACCAGTATCGCGGCATGCGCAGCGCTTCGCCGATTTCATGACCGTGCAGCGGCATCGGCGCCACCTCGCCCGGCGCCGTCAGGCTGGAGTCTGGCAGGCGGGCGATCCATGCCAGCATTGGCACGCAGGTGAGCGCAATGAGGGCTGCGATAGCCTGCATGGCATAGCGCCAGCCGAGCCATTGTGTGAGGTAGGTGATCGGCAGCGGAAACACGATGGCGCCCAGTGCAGCGCCGGCAAGCAGAATGCCGAAGGCCAGACCCTGCCGGCTTGGGGAAATCCACCGCGAAGTCAGCGTGATTGCCGGCACGTAGGTCGAAGCGCCAACGCCGACCCCGGCCACGCCCAGCATGGCCGTCAGTTGCGTGATGTCGCCAGCTTGCGAGGCAGCCAGGTAGCCAAGCACCGTCAGGGCGGCGCCGCCGGTCATCACGGGCCGGGGCGACATGCGGTCAAGCAGCCATCCGGCTGCCGGCATGGCAAGTGTCATGGTGAGCAGGAACACCGTTGCCACGCGCGCCGCCGCCTCGTTCGAGCACTGAAACGCCTGCTGGATTGGCGGTGTGAATACGCTCAGCACATTGAGCGTGGTGCCGAAGCTGATGCATAGCACCACAGCCAGGCCAATGACGATGCCCCAGCCGCTACGCGAGTCTGGTTGGATTGTTGTCTTCATGTCGTTTGAGTTCTGCTCCAGGATTGCCCCTGGGGGGAGGGGTGTCCGTCTTGCGCGCGGCGCTTCAGCCCGGTCCGCCGCCTACCGACGGATGACCGGGCGTGGCGATCAACGCCAAGCGGAAAACCTACTTGCCAGCGCCGCGAATCGCGTCGGGCGAGTAGTACGCCTCGGTGCTCTTGGCATTCGGGGTCAGGACTGGCGCGGACGCCTCGTTGGTCAGGCGATCGGCGTAATAGGCGCCAGAAACGAGATCGTGATAGAAGACCGACGTGGAATAGAAGTCCTTGGCATCAAACGCGTAGATCGTCGCTGCGAGGTTGGTCCGCCACAGCGTGCCGCGCGCATCATAGTTGTCGGCAGCCAGGGCGTTCCACGTATCTTCATCGATGTAGAGAACCCGCTTCGCGTACTGGTGGCGGAAGTTTTCCTTGAGGGTGGCCTGCAGAACCCAGACGCGATGCAATTCAAAGCGCATGAATTCCATGTTCTCGTGGCCCTTGGTCAGCAGCGAGGCGTAGCTGACCTTCGGGTCCAGCATCTTGTAGTTGTTGTACGGAACATAGACTTCGCGCTTGCCTACGATCTTCCAGTCGTAGCGTTGCCCGGAACCGTTGAAGAGCCGGTCGTCGTCGACAGTGCGGAACCCGCCGGGGCCCTGCGGCTGGTCATAGCCAAACTCCGGTGCCTGTCGCACGCGCCGCGTGCCGGGGTTGTACACCCAGGTACGTCGCGTATCCGCGCCTTCCTGATCCCACATCTCGTAGCCAGTGATGATGGTGCCCCGGTCGGAGAGCGGCAGCATCGTCGTTGAGCGGTAAAAGCTCTTGGCGTTCAAGGGGTTTTTGGGATTGAAAACGTCCGCGCCGACAGGCGCGTAGATGGTGTATTGCGTCTTTCCCCAGACGATATTGCCATTCGGATAGACGACGGCCTGATCGTAGACGGCATCTTCCGCAACCAGGTCGGCAGACATGCGCAGGTTCCACATCAGTTCGATCCCTGTTTTGGGAATCGGAAATGGCGCCAGCGGCGGGAAGTCCTTGAGCCCGTTCTGATCGCTCGTGGTGGTTGTCTGCGCAGCCCAGGTGCGAATCGCGCTGTACTTGCTCTCTGGCAGCGCAAAGTCGCGGTGACTCGGATACACGTACATCTTGAACGTGTCGGGATACCGCTTGAACATCGCCTTCTGGCCTTCAGTCAGCTTTGATTCATATTGATGCATGTTCTGCGGAGTGATCACCACCAACGGCTTTTCATTGGCATACGGGTCAGGATAGCGATCGCCAGGTGTGTAATGGACGCCAGGCGGCGTACCGACAATCTTCGCCGACCAGGCGGGAATGCTTCCGTCGGCATTGCCGGCGCGCTCGGCACCTATCGGCGTCAATGGGCCATCAAGGCGCTTGACCTCGTCTGGAGTGAGTTTGGCGAAGGCCGTGACGGCGAAGGTGGCGCCGGCAACCCAGGCCATGGCTCGCAGCGTAGCGAGAGTAATGGAATTCATTGCGGGATTCCTCGTAATGGTGAGTGATTCGAGTGGCTCGGGATGAGTGTCAGAACGAATACGTCGCCGTTCCCACCAGATAATCGCGATCGGCGAGTGGGCGTGAGACTACATTCGGGCCGCCCATGTACTTCGCATACACAAGACCGAGCTTCAGGTTGTTCAGGTAGGTGAACGTCAGCCCCACAGACGCTTGCGTGTCGTGTATGCCGGTCAACGCACCGAGCGACCCGGCCAGGGAGGTATTACCTGCGAACTGATGCGCAAGGGTCAGCGGAACGTCGAGATCCCAGCCCTCAAAAACGTTCTTGTAGCTGAGCGTCCAGGCCACTTCGAAGGCGGCTGCGTCGCGCGTGTTGGTCAGCTCCGTCGACCCCTGCAAAGGCGTGACGCCGAAGACGTGGACGTAGGAAATTTCCGCCACAACTGCCTGCGATGCAGCTAGGAACGTTGGGCCTATCGTGTGAATGGCGGATAGATTGGTCTGCCAGACATTGCCGCGCGTGGCGGCCGGACCGTCCGGCGTGTTGACGAGCACGGCCGCGCCGGACCGGTATGACGTCTCGCCTGCTACGTTGACGCCGCCGAGTTCAGTCGAAAAGCTTGCCCCGTACAGCTGGATATTCCCGAAGTACTGCTGTTGATACTGGAGCGTCGGGAAGAAGCTCGTGACAACACTGGGATTCGTGTCGTTGTAGTGCAGGTAGTAGAGCCCGAATTCCGTGCCCATTTCGGCGCGCCAGCGTGTGCCCACACCCCACTGGTTATGGCTCTTCGGTTTGAGGTCCGGGCCGCGCGGGATCTGCATGCCGTCCGGGCCGATGATGAACTGTGCACCAGGTCCGACGACATCGGAGTAACTGAAGTAGCCGCCCGGCGGTACCAGTTCGTTGGGGCGGAACTGAAACTGGTAGTACCCAAGCACGCTGAAGTTCGGCGCCAGCTGCCATTGCAACGACAACTGAGGCGTGGGCAGCAGGATATCCTTGACTTCCGCGCCTGCGACGTAGCCCTTCGAGGCATCCACTGGCCCCTGGGCTGCAGCAATATTCGCGAAGAAAAGGCTTTCGCCCCACGCGACGACCTGGCTGCCGAGCTTGACGTTCAGGTCGGTGTTGCCGAGCTGGAACGTGTCGTACGCATAAGCCGAAAGTAGTTTCGCGCGCTGGCCGAGATAGTACTGCGCATCCGACGTGAACCTGTTGAACTGCCCGTCATGGTTGACGGTGGCTGGCGCGTCGTTGGCGTTCGGGCGGTGATACGCCTGGTCGTAGAACGCGCTGAAGCGCAGAAAGAATCCAAGATCTTCGTGCTTGAGATCGGCCTCGCCAAGGAGGCTGATCTGGTTTTCGATCAGCCCGCCTTTCTTGAAGTTGCGGTCACCGTCGTCGCCGTTGATGTTCTCGGGCGCAAGCAGCGTGCCGCTTGGCGATCGAGTTCGAATGCCGACGCCATAGCCCAGCGTCAGGTGATAGTCGAGCGTGGTATCCGCTCCGAGATTGATCGTCTCCCCGCCCCATGCCGGCATGACCGCCGCCGTTGTTGCCATTGCTACCAACGTCCTTCGCCACCGCGCGGGTGGCCCCCCCAACCCAAGCTGCTGCACACGCATTGCTTCTCCCTTTCTTGAGAACGCCTACCTGAAAGTTGCCGGCGAAGTGTAGGTAGCAGCGGGTGTGCGGCGCATAGTCTGGACGAAGTACTGAGATTCCCTAATACATCGCGTGTAGCGTTTGTGCGAACATCGGTGCTGTACTGAAAAAGGCACCCATGAAAACAGTATTTCTGCTGCCGGCGCTTGCTGTCTGGCTTGGGCTCGAAAGGGCGGAGCGTCCTTCAAAGGTGGCACCGGGGTCGTGCCCATGCGGCATGTAGGTCTCCCCGTCGCATGGTCTTCAGCCCGTCATTACGGGCTTTTTTTGCTCCGTGCTTCAGGCCGGCAGAGCCCATTTCATGGCAGGGCCAGCGCCACCGCAGCAAGCGCGAGTGGCGTGGAGACAAGAGGAAATGCTGATGGAGGTGATCCAGAACCCGACGTCCGCCGCAGGTTCGTTTGCGCAATTGGCGGTGTCGCTCCCGGATTTCAGTGCGCTACTTGGAAAGATCTACCAAGGGCCGATGGAGCACGTGCCATGGGGACTGGCGCTCGAGCAGATCCGCACGCAACTGTGCGCGAACTACGTCACGCTGATCCTGCGTTCGCCGGCGGCAGGCCGCGCCGGCCTGATGGTGAATGCGTCCGAGCACGGCACCACGTCGCCTGGTGAGGTGTCCTACAACAGCTACTACTATTCGCTCGACCCCTTCGTCGGGCTGCCTTCGGACCGTGTTGTCACCATCGATGAACACCTTGGCCACGCCGCATGGTGTAGCAGCGAGCTATACCAGCAGTTCCTGCAACCACTCGGCGTGCGCTATGTCCTTGGTGCGGACCTGCGCACCGAGTCCGGCGTGGAGTGTCGCTTCCGTGTTTCCCGCAACATCGACGCGCCCGATTTCACCGAATCCGAAAAGGCACTCTGCACGGTCTTGCTACCGCATTTGAGGCGAGCGGTTGACCTGCATTCCCAGTTGGATGTGGTCAGGTCCGAGCGCAACGTCTGTGCGGGCGCCATCGACCGCATGCTGGTCGGCATGGTCATGGTTGACGAGTCGGGGGCCGTCATCAAGACGAACGCCGCAGCCGACGAAATTCTTGCTGCAAGGGATGGCATCCGGGCGGCCATGGGCGGACTGGAAGTCAACTACGCGCAGGAGAACCGGAAATTCCAGCGGCTGCTTCGGCGAGCCATAACGGCGCACGTTGGCAGGATTCCGGCAGTTGCGGAGGCGATGTCGATTACGCGTCCATCCGGAAAAGCTGCGCTCGGCGTGCTGGTGCGCACGATACCGTTGAGCGAATGGTCGGAAAACAACCGGCACCGCCCCGCCTGCGTGATCTTTATCCGTGACCCCGAGCGAAAGTCAGAGGCGTCGCGTGACACGGTGCGTCAGTTGTTTGACTTCACACCTGCCGAGACGGAGCTTGCCCTGCAACTGGCAAACGGGCTCACGCTTGACGAAGCCGCGGAGGAACTTGCGGTCAGCAAGAACACTGCGCGGGCACATCTGCGGGCAATCTTCTCGAAGACCGGCGTGACACGGCAAGCGACGCTGGTGCGCACACTGCTTGGCAGCGTCGTTTCACTTGGCTGAGACGGGCTGCACTGACGCTTCGACTCAGCGCTGCGAGGGAATGTTGCCGCCGTCGACGACGAGCTCGGTGCCAGTGATATAGCTGGCTTCGTTCGACAGAAGGAAACGGACTACGCGGCCGATCTCTGCGGGGGTGCCAAGGCGGCCCAGCTGGATGCGGCGCTCGAAAGTGCCTGGAGGCAGCGCGTCGATGGCGGGTTGCAGCATTGGCGTGTGGATCTGGCCGGGGGAGACGGCGTTGATGCGAATGCCGTCGTGGCCCAGGCTATCCGCCAGCGAGCGCACCAGCGAAAGCAGGCCGCCCTTGGAGGCGGAGTAAGCCGGAATCAGTCCGTTGCCCAGTGTGGCATTGATCGACGCGATGCCGACGACGGACGCGCCGGGTTGCGCACGGAGGTCGGGCAGCATGGCCTGCACCAGCAGGGCCATGGCGCGCAGGTTGACATCAAGTACGGCATCCCAGCGTGCCTCTGTCAGGCCGTCGATCCCGCTCTGGTCCACTACGCCGGCAGCGTGCACCATGCCCCCGAGCGCGGGCAGGGCGGCGCGGGTGCGGGCCAGCGCGTCGTCCAGGGCCGCGGGTGTCCGGAGATCAATGCCGAGCCCAAAGGTGGGCACATCGTAGCGTTCGGCGAGCGTCGCAGCGACGGCGCGCGCCTTGTCCTCCTGAATGTCCCAGATGGCAACCGGCCGGCCAATCGCGGCCAGCGCCTCCGCGCAAGCCTCGCCAATGCCGGAGGCGGCGCCGGTAATCACGACACTGCTGCCCGGAGTGTTCAAGGCTACGCGATAGTCGTTGTCGGCAGGGTGTTGAGTCGTCACTTGCTGTCTCTCCTTGACGTCGTGGTTGGTGGAGCAACCGCGACGGGTGCGGCTGCCATGCGCATTGTTTCTGCTCACGCGCTCGGCGACATAGTCCATATGGACTATGTCGCCGAGCGGGCGAAAGTCTATCCGCCAGGGCTCTTGGGCCGTATTCCCGAATCATGCACACGTGGGCGGTCGGCTTCCATTGCCGCCAGCGGCTCGCACTCCAACAGGCCGGCCAGGCAGCGCCTGGCCAACGTTTGATACTCGGCGGTGCCGCGCTGTTTCCAGGCGATTTCCTGTGCGCCAAGCTGGCGCTTCACCCTGGCAGGCGATCCCATCACCAGGCTCTGCGGAGGGCACTCAAAACCGGCCTTGACAAAGGCCGTAGCGGCGACGAAACAGCGCTCACCGATGCGCGCATTGTCCATGACCACCGCGTTCATCCCCACCAGTGCATCAGCGCCGATACGGCAGCCGTGCAGCACCGCGCCGTGCCCGATGTGGCCGTGGCGTTCGACCACAGTGTCGCTGCCAGGGAAGCCGTGTATGACGCAGGTGTCCTGCAGGTTCACTCCCTCTTCCAGAATGATCCGCCCAAAGTCGCCGCGCAGCGCCGCGAGCGGGCCGACGTAGCAGCCGGGGCCGACGATTACGTCACCAATCAGCACTGCGGTCGGGTGTACATAGGCGGTCGGATCGACCACTGGGGTCAGGCCGTCCAGGCTGTAGCAAGGCATCTTGGGGTCTCCTCCTGTTTGGGCGCGTGGCGACTGCTCTGCGCTTTCACAATCACCCGCGATGTGGCGCCAATGGGAGCGTACATGGGTGAATTTCGGAGGCCAACGTCAATTCGGACTAGGGCGCAAACGCAAGTGATGGGTCTACTGTGTATTCCAATAAGGAGGTAATCTCCAGTCTTCCAGCGTGTTCTGGTTGACAGCTCTGCTTCCACTCGAAGCGACTACGAATTCGCCTGTTCGGAGCCATTTCATGACTGACCCGCATCTGACATTCCTTGACCAGAATGAATGGGAAGCCTGGCTGGCGCAAAACGGCGGTACCTCCGCCGGAATATGGCTGCGCCTTGCCAAAAAAGGCGCCAGCCGGCCAACCCTGACTTACGAACAAGCGCTGGAAAGCGCCCTGTGCCATGGTTGGATCGATGGCCAAAAACAGGCGGGAAGTGAAGAGTACTGGTTGCAACGCTTCACTCGGCGCTCCGCAAGAAGTATCTGGTCGAAGCTCAACAAGGACAGGGCCGAAGCGCTGATCGCCGCGGGAAGAATGCATCCATCTGGCATGCGGGAGATCGAGAAAGCCAGGAAAGACGGCCGCTGGGAGGCTGCGTATGCGTCCGCCAGCAACGCGGTTGTACCGGAGGATCTGCAGGCCGCACTGGATGCCAATCCAAAAGCCAACGCGTTCTTTGCGACGCTGAACAGCCGCAACCGCTACGCCATCCTGTTTCGGGTACATAACGCCAGGATGCCGGCAACACGGAAGCGCAAGATCGAGGAGTTCATCGGCATGCTGACCCGAGGCGAAACCTTTCATCCCTAGATCAGGGCGTTCAGCAGGGGCAGCAAGTCGCCGGATTGGCGGGGCGCATCCGGCGAGCAAGCGTGCTACGGCAGTGGCAAGTTACCGCTGGTCGGTCGTCAGCATTCTCACTTTTACCTTGCGGCCCTTCACCTTGCCTTCGTTCAGCCGCTTCACCGCCTCGCGCCCAATGGCGCGGTCCACGGCGATATAGGTCGACATCTCCATCACGCTGATCTTGCCGACCTGTTCCTTCGTGAAGCCAGCATCGCCTGTCAGCGCGCCGAGGATGTCGCCGGGCCGGATCTTCTCCTTGCGCCCGCCCAGCATCTGCAGCGTGACCATCGGCGGCAGCAGGCGTGCGCCGCCTGACGGCGTCAGTTCTTCGAGCGCATGCCACTCGAATTCGCCGCCCTGATGCTGTTCGATGTTGCCCACGCGACCCATTTCGTCAAGGCTGACCAGGCTGAAGGCCCAGCCCGCCTCGCCGGCACGCCCGGTGCGGCCGACGCGGTGGACATGCACCTCGGGGTCCGGCGTGACGTCGACATTGATCACGGCTTCCAGTTGAGCGATGTCGAGCCCGCGCGCGGCCACGTCGGTGGCCACCAGTACCGAGCAACTCCGGTTGGCAAACTGCACCAGCACCTGATCGCGCTCGCGTTGGTCCAGATCGCCATGCAGCGCAAGCGCGGAATAGCCCTGCGCGTGAAGCAGGTCGGCCAGATCGCGACAACGCGCTTTCGTATTGCAGAAGGCAAGGCTGGTGGCCGGGCGGAAATGGTCGAGCAACAGGCCGACGGCGTTGAGCCGCGCGTCGTCCTCCACTTCGTAGAAGCGCTGGGTGATGGTGGCGGCGTCGTGCGCCTCCTCCACCTTCACGGTCTTCGGCTGGCGCAGGAAGCGATGGGCGAGCTTGTCGATGGCAGCCGGATAGGTGGCCGAGAACAGCAACGTCTGCCGGTCCTTCGGCGCGTGGCTGGCAATGAAGGAGATGTCGTCGTGAAAGCCCATGTCCAGCATGCGGTCGGCCTCATCGAGAACAAGCGTGTTGATCGTGTCGATATTCAGGCTTCCGCGATCAAGGTGATCGATGATGCGACCCGGCGTTCCAACAACAACGTGTGCACCATGAACAAGGCTATCCACCTGCGGCCGGATCGGCGAGCCGCCGCTGAGCGTCAGTACCTTGACGTTGTCCTCGGCGCGGGCGAGGCGACGGATCTCCTGTGTAACCTGATCGGCCAGTTCGCGCGTGGGGCAGAGCACCAGCGCCTGTACGTCGAGCGGACGCGGATCCAGGCGGTGCAGCAGGGAGAGCGCGAACGCAGCGGTCTTGCCGCTGCCAGTGCGGGCCTGGGCGATCAGGTCGTGACCAGCCAGCGCGAGCGGCAGGCTGGCAGCCTGGATCGGCGTCATGGCGTCATAGCCAAGCTGGGCAAGGGTGGCCTGCATGGCCGCGGACAGCGGCAGCGTGGCGAATGAGGTGGGGGAGGAAGAAGTCATGCCGGATTATAGGCGCACGGCCGCGTCTTTCCCCGCCTTCGCCGCCTTCCCGGTCCGGCAACGCGCCGACGTCCCTGGCGATTTCCAGCTCTTCGGCAGCCCCATAACAGATAACGTGACTCCAACTGCGCAGCCACGCTTGCTGTCGGGGCGCATTGATCGCTACCTTCTTGCGATTATCGACATACGATCGGACAATCGCCGGCGTGCCTTGTCAGCACGGCGCTGATACCACATCACGGATGCTCGTTACGTTAATCGACCAGGAGTTGCTTCAATGAAAGGCATTACCTTGCGCAGTCCCGGTGGACTGGAACATCTCAACCGCGCAGAGCTTCCTGATCCCGGCGCACCGGCACCGGGCGAAGTTCGCGTCCGCATCCACGCGAGTTCACTCAACTTCCACGACCTCGGCGTCGTTTCAGGACGCCTGCCTACTGAAGACGGCCGGATTCCGATGTCGGATGGCGCAGGTGTCGTAGAAGCGATCGGGGAAGGGGTAACCGAATTCGCGGTCGGTGACGCGGTCGTATCGACATTCTTTCCATACTGGCTCGACGGCGGCCCCACACTTGCCGATTTCTCGACCACGCCGGGCGACGGCGTCGATGGATATGCCCGCGAGGCCGTCGTGCGTCCCGCGCAATGGTTCACGCACGCGCCGCGAGGCTACAGCGCGGAAGAGGCGGCCACGTTGACCACGGCAGGTCTGACCGCATGGCGCGCCTTGGTTGTCGATGGTGCGCTGAAGGCCGGTGACACGATCGTTGTTCAGGGGACCGGCGGCGTTTCAATCTTCGCACTGCAGTTTGCCAAACAGATGGGGGCAACGGTGATTGCAACCTCCTCGTCAGACGAAAAGCTGGAGAGGGCCGTAGCGCTTGGTGCCGATCACATCATCAACTACAAGCGCGATGCTGACTGGGCCACGAAGGTCCTCGAATTCACGAACGGCCGTGGCGTCGATCACGTCGTCGAAGTTGGAGGCCCGGGTACGCTAGGGGAGTCGATCCGTGCGTGCAGGATCGGCGGTCACATCGCCCTGATCGGGGCCTTGACCGGCGGAGCCGGCACGGTGCCTACGCGCGAACTGATGCGCCGCCACCAGCGGCTGCAGGGCCTGATTGTCGGCAGCCGGAAGCACCAGGTCGACATGATCCGCGCGATCGACGCAACCGGCCTCAAGCCTGTGATTGACTGCACGTTTCCGCTTGATGACATCGCAAACGCGTTCGCCCACCAGGCGGCGGGCCGGCACTTCGGCAAAGTCTGCTTGTCTTTCTGATGAGCCGGTTGGGAGTGTGTGCAGTAATCACGTCAAGCCCGCCAATCGGCGGGCTTTTTTACAGTTCTTCAGCAGGCGTCAGCAGTGCGCCCGCGCGCCAAAGCCGAGGCCCGGCGAGATCACCGTAGCATCATCGGCCTGTAGTTCGACGGTCGACAGCCAACCGCTCTGCATGGCTTCGGTGGCGAACTCGCCCAGCTTGCGCAGTCGGGCGGCGGGTACGCCGAGCGGGGCGAGGCGGCGTTCGAGGTCTTCCGACTCCAGCGTCTTCAGGCGTTCGGCCAGCACGGCTTTGAGCCTGGCCGGATCGACCGAGCGTACGAAGGATACCGGAGAGTCCGGGTCCAGCGGCTCCGCGAAGAAGGCCGGATCAACTGCCACGTGCTGCAGGTCGAGGACTTCCAGCAGCCGCATCAACTGGCGCGGAGTATTGGCGCCGAGCGCGATCCAGCCGTTGCGCGTGGCGAAGAAATCGGCGGTGGGGCTGCCCGAATAGCCTTGATTGCCGACCCGCGCCGGTGACGTGCCGCTGGTCAGCGCCTCGCACGCGAACGAATACATCAGCTGCATCGCCGCACCCGTCATCGACACATCCAGTTGTACAGCGCAGTCCTTGCGGTCCCGCTCGCGCAGCCCGGCCAGGATCGCCAGCGCAGCCTGCATGCCTGTTGCTGAATCGACCACCGGAAATCCGGTCTTGATCGGCGGATCGTCTTCGGTGCCGGCCATGAAAGTCATGCCGGTGGCGGCCTGGATCACGTGGTCGTAGGCGGCCCGGCCGGCCACGTCCGCGCTGGCGCGGCCATAGCCCGAGATCGTGCAGTACACGACTTTTGGATTGAGCGCCCGGATCGCCTCGAAACCGAGTCCGAAGCGCTCCAGCACGCCGGGGCGCAGGTTGTCGACCACCACGTCGCAGGTCGCAGCAAGCTCCAGCGCCCGGGCGAGGTCCTCCGGGTTGCCGAGATCGACCACATGGCTTTGCTTGCCGGCATTCAGCGCGACGAAGCCTTGCCGGCCCTTCTCGGTGCGGCGCATGACATCCCCGCCATTGGCGTTTTCCATCTTCATGACCGTGGCGCCGAGTTGCGCCAGGTAGAAGGTTGCAAGCGGCCCGGCGATGACGTGGGAGAAGTCGAGCACGCGGATGCCGCTCAGCGGGGCGAAAGGGAGTTCCGTGGGATTCATGTCTGCCTCACTGCAACGTGATATGGCTCTGTTCGACGATACGGCGATACTTGACCGTTTCGTCGGCAATGAAGCGGTCGAACGCTTCCGGGGTCGGCGTGGTGTCGATGACCGTGCCGGCACTGTTATAGAAGTCGCGCACGGCGGGATCGTTGAGTGCCTTCAGGAAAGCAGCATGCAGCCGGGCGACGACAGGCTTCGGCAGACCCGCGGGTGCCCAGATGCCCAGCCATGCGTCCAGCGCCAGATCTTTGCGGCCCAGCGCCTCGTTCAGCGTTGGTACCTGCGGCATGCCAGCGAGCCGCCGCGCCGACGTCACCGCCAGAGCCCGCACCGAGTGGTTCTGCAATTGCGGAATGGCGGTCGACGCGATCGAAAAGCCGACCGTGGCATCGCCCCTGATCAGTGACGGCACGATCTCGACCGAGCCCTTGTACGGCACATGAACGAGATCGACCCCTGCCGCATTGGCAAATGCCGCACCCGCCAGATGAGCTGCACTGCCGATTCCGCCCGACGCGTAGTTCAGTGATCCGGGTGCCTTGCGCGCGGCCTGCACTACGTCAGCGACCGTGCGATACGGCGCGTCGTCCTTCACGAGCATTACCTGCGGGCTGAACCCTGACCGGATGATGTGGGTGAAACTCGTCATCGGGTCGAACCTGACTGACGGCTGAAGCAGCTTCTGCGTGATGTGTGTGGAGGCGCCGAGCATCAGGGTGTAGCCGTCTGCCGGTTGTTGTGCGACGTACTCGGCCGCCAGGATGCCACCCGCGCCAACCTTGTTCTCAACCACCAGCGGCTGCCCCAGTTCGCGCCCGGCAACTTCCGCCAGCTTGCGCGCCTGGATGTCGGGGCCGCCGCCGGCTGCGTAGGGAACGATCAGCCGGATTGGTCGGGTAGGGAACGTACTCTCGGCAGCCGGGGCCGCCGTTGCCGCCGTGCAGGAAAGACCGGCAACGGCGACCACCAGGCCCAGCCGGGCCAGAAGGAATCTTGTCGTGCGCACTGCGTCGTCTCCTTGTCGTTATGTGGACAGATGGAGCCGATTGTGAGAGCGATAAACTTTCCTGTAAATTATTAGTTCTCGATCTAGTCATCACGTTTTGCTATGACCGACAACACGCCTGGCACGCGGCAGGCACGGCTGGCCGCGCGCCTTGATCGGCTGCGCATCCGCCACCTGCGCTTTCTGGAAATGATCGAAGCGCACGGCTCGCTGTCGGGCGCCGCGGCGCAATTCGCGCTTAGCCAGCCCGCCGCAACCAAGATGCTGCAGGAACTCGAACTGGTCTTTGGCGCGAAACTGGTCGCGCGCACGACGCGCGGCGCGACGCTGACGCCGGCCGGGCAACTCGCACTCGGACGCTTGCGGGTTGCCCTCAATGCGCTGACCGCCGCGATGGAGGCCATCAACACCGCGCCGCCGGTGCCAGTGGTCCGCCTTGGCATCCTGCCGCTGGTCGGCGTCGTAGCCTTGCCGATGCTGCTCGCCAAGCTGACCGCACGGCCGGACTGTCCGCACCTTGTGATTCAGGAATCCACGGTTGGCGGACTGCTCGGCTTGCTCGATCGAGGCGAGCTCGACTGCGTGATAGGGCGCGTTGGCAGCAGTCTGGAGGCAGGCATCTCCCGCGAGATGCGGGTTACGCCGCTGTGGGAGGAGCGTCTCTCCATCGCGTGCGCGCTGGACCATCCGGTCGCACGCAAGCGCAAGATCGAACTTTCCGACCTGCGCGAATACGACTGGGTGATCACTCCACGCGGGGCCCATACGCGCACGTTGTTCGAAATGCCGTTCCTTGACGCAGGCGTCGTGCCGCCGCAGCCGAAAATCGAGTCCTTCTCGTTCCACACCAACCTTTGCATGGTCGCCAGCAGTGACCTGCTGACGCTCGCGCCCGAGAGCGCCGTGCGGCACTATGCACGTCTCGGCATGGTGCGGCAGGTTCGCCACGACGCCTGGTTCGCGCCCGGACGTACGGTGTTCGTAACGCGCGACGACACGGCGGACTCGCCGGGGGTGGTCGCCGTCTGCCAGGGATTGGCGGACCTGATGCAGGATGCGAAATTTCGCGAGGGCGCAACCGCTGATCTCCCGGCCGGGCCATCCAGCCGGAACAGGGGCAGGTAGTCAAGCCAGCGCCCTTTGAAAGGGCCGTGGTCAGGTAGGCGTCAGGCATGGCCACGCCGGGCAAACCTCGCGTTTTCCCTCAATGTCCCGAAATGTCATGTCAGAGTCCCGGATTGCCAGCGGCTTCGCTTTGTCGCCCGCTAACTTGCTCCTGTGCAGAAAGTCCTGTTGGCGAAGTGCAGTCGCACCGCACATTCGAGTTTCTTCAACCTGACTCTGGAGGGATAGCCAAAAAATGCATACCGATTCGCATCGCCGGGTGTTTCGCATCGCCCGTATCTGTCTGGCCGCTGGCATCGTTGCCTCCGGTGTTCACGGCGCACTGGCGCAGGACCTGAAGCCAGTGACTGTTGAAAACTACGCGCGTGCGGAGACGGATCACTACTTTGCCGCCAAGGTAAAGGTAGGTGCATTTGGAAAATTCGTGCATCGCCGCGAACCGACTCGCGTGGAGGAACAGAACGTCGTCCGCATGAACCGGGACACTCTGATGTCGCTTGCGGTGTTCGACCTTGATGCAGGGCCTGTCACCATTACGCTTCCTGACCCGGGCGGGCGACTGATGTCAATGCAGGTCGTAAACGAGGACCACTACACACCGCTTCAGACGTATGCGCCAGGACAGCAAGTCTTGACACGCGAGAACGTCGGCACCCGGTATGTCATGGTGGGAGTCCGCACACTGATCGATCCACAAGACCCGAAGGATGTTGCGCAAGCTCACGTGTTGCAGGATGCGCTCAAAGTGCACCAGGAGCACGGTGGGACCTTCGACGTTCCAAACTGGGACCAGAAGAGTTTGACGGAAGTCCGCAATTCACTGCTCGCACTTGCCAGCACTGTCCCTGACACCAGACGCATGTTTGGTGCCAAGAGCGAGGTCGATCCAATCAGGCATTTGCTTGGAACGGCGATGGGCTGGGGAGGGTCTCCCGAGAAAGATGCCCTTTACCTTAATGTCACGCCTGGCAGGAATGACGGCACAACAACCTACCGGTTGAGCGTCAAGGATGTGCCGGTCGATGGGTTCTGGTCCGTCACGGTGTACAACGAAAAGGGCTACTTTGAACCCAACAAACTGGGAGCCTATTCGCTCAACAACATCACGGCACGCAAGAGTGCGAATGGAGCCATCAACATTCAGTTTGGAGGTTGCGACGGCAAGCTTCCGAATTGCCTTCCGACAATGAAGGGTTGGAACTACATGGTCAGGCTCTACCGTCCTCGCGCCGAAATTCTCACTGGAAAGTGGAGCTTTCCTGAGGCAGAGCCGGTCCAGTGACGCTGAGGCCTTTGTGCGACTGCACGGGCCGACTGGGGGCGAACTGCACGTGCTGCTGGCCCTCTCGCAAGGGCTAAGCGGAATGGAGTCGGCAGGAATGCTCTGCATCAGCGAGCCAACGGTTCGCACCCACCTGCAGCACATCTACTCAAAAGCCGACACGACAAGGCAGGCCGATCTTCTGAGCCTGTTGCATGGCCTCACGCCGCCTGTTCGCGGTGACGCGCACTGAAGCGAGCGTTGGAGGGTGACCACAGCTGGATGCGGAGCCATCGCCGGGATGTCCGCATCAAGGTGACCGAGGCCATAGGCATTCCTCCCCATTCAGAAGCAAGGCGCTCTAATGGGGGCGGCGGCTAACTCAGCCCAACTACTCGGCGCGCCGAGCGACGGAAGGTGGTCGTCACCGCATCACCGTCGAGGTAGACACGGGCGAGAGTGGCGTCACGCAGTAGTGCCAGGGCGGCGGCGAAATCTCTCCATCGCGGTACTCGGCCGCCACCATCAAGGGGCCTGCGGGCGCGATCGCCGACATCTGCGTGGACTCGGGTTGTTCTGTTTTTTCGAACACGATTGATCATCGGATGTCATTGAAACCGGTAGTCTGCGAAGCGATACTGATCATGTATATACAAGCCTATACACGACCATCATGTATCCGCGTCCAGCCCTGGCCGATTTATCCGAACGAATTGTCTTGAGTGAAAACTCCTGTTTTCACGATGCTGAGATCCGCCCCCCCCGCGAGGCACTCGCGAGACCGCAAAGCGCTGGCATGTCCGAGGCGCCGCTGCGCATGCAGATCAACAAACTCGATCCCGAGGTCGCGGAGATTCCTGAGAGCGCCGCTCAACATACGGGCAGGCTGGTGCTTCGCCCACTTCCATAAATAAAGACGCCACAAAGGCGGTTCAAGGAGGGAGACAACATGGCAGACATATTGATAACGGCGTCAGGAGAAGGCGAACCCGCACGCGAGTCGGCGGTCGACAGCGCGGGCAGGTATCAGCCTGGCAAGGCCTGGGGCGTGGCGGCTGCGCTGACGGTTTTCGCTTCCATCAACTTTCTCGACAAGGTCGTGCTGGGCATGGTGGCCGTACCCCTCATGCGTGACCTGCACCTGAGTCCTACCGAGTTTGGCGTGGTCGCCAGCAGCTTCTTCTGGCTATTCACGATCTCGGCGGCGCTGGTGGGATTTATCGGCAACCGCCTGCCCGCGCGCTGGCTGCTGCTTGGCATGGCGCTGGTTTGGTCAGTCGTGCAGCTTCCGGTGATCTTTGCTGCGTCGGCCACAGCCCTGCTGGTGGGGCGCGTACTGCTGGGTGCGGGGGAGGGGCCGGCCTTTCCCGTTTCCGTGCACGCTCTTTACAAGTGGTTTCCCCATGAAAAGCGCAATCTTCCCGTCGCGCTGATCAGCCAGGGCGCTGTCATCGGCATGCTGGTGGCCGGGCTGATGGTGCCCTATATCACGCAACACTGGGGCTGGCGGGCCAACTTCATTGTGCTGGGCACCGTCTCCCTCCTCTGGGCGCTGGGGTGGCTGTGCTGGGGGCGTGAAGGCACGCTCCACACCGTGATACCTGCATCGGCAGGCGGAAATGCGGAGCGCCAGCGACGTCCTGTGCCCTATCGCAAATTGTTGACCGACGCGACAGTCCTGTGCAGCTGCGTAACGGGCTTCGCCGCGTACTGGGGTAGCGCGCTGACGCTTACATGGCTACCGGCCTTCCTGGAGCGAGGTCTTGGATATGACAGCGTTACTGCAGGACGGATGTTCGCCGTGATCGTCGCCGTTGGCACACCGGCCGCCATGGCGCTGAGTTGGTGCTCGCAGTCAATGTTGAAGCGCGGCGTCTCCTCGCGTATCGCGCGCTGCATGTTCAGTTGTGGTTGCGTAGGAATCGGCGGCTTGATCCTCCTGCTCTTTCCGTCGATTGCGACCACGCCAGGCGGCAGGGTGGCCATGCTGGCCGTGGCGTCGACGTTGCCGCCCCTGGCGTTCTCACTCGGACCGGCTGTGCTGGGCGAGATCGTGCCAGACGCACAACGCAGCGGCATGATCGCCCTGTACACCGCCGTGAGCACTTGCGCCGGCGCCATCGCACCCATCGTCATGGGACGCGTTTTGCAAACACATGGGGGAAGCAGCCTGAACAGCTTCGAGTTCGGCTTTATGGTGTGTGGTGCGGTGATGGTGGCAGGCGCTGTGGTTGGAGTGCTGGGCCAAGATCCGGCGCGCTCGTTGCGAAATCTGCGTGACTGATCGCTGCACCGGGATGAAAGTCGCCGATTGCAGGGGCAGACGGAAGAGGGTGGAGTTGAGTTGTCGAATCGGCTGTCGTAAAGCTTGCCAAGGAGAGTTGACCATGTTGCACCCACAAGTTGAGGCGTTGTTGTGCCGAACGCGAGAAAGCGACGCACCGCCTCTTCAAGAATTGCCGCCCGAGCTGCTACGGGACGCCCAGCGAAAAGGCCGCCCGCTACTGCAACCCGATGCGCCGGAGGTGGGGTCTGTCCGCGACCTGCATGCCCCGGGTCCGAGAGGCCCCATTCCGTTGCGAAGCTACCGCCCGGCTGCCAGCAGCGCCGATGATCCCTTGCCCGTACTGGTGTACTTCCACGGAGGCGGCTTCGTATTTGGCGATCTTGATTCACATGACGGGCTCTGTCGCCAACTGACCAATGATTCGGGCTGCGCCGTCATCTCTGTCGACTACCGGCTGGCACCCGAACACCGCTTCCCTGCTGCGCCGGAAGACGCCATTGCTGCTGCCCGCTGGGTATACGGCAATGCGGCCGCGCTAAAGATCGATCCGCACCGTATGGCCGTCGGTGGTGACAGTGCCGGGGGCAACCTCGCGGCAGTGACTGCGCTGTGGGCGCGCGATACCGGCGACATGCCAATTGCGTTTCAGCTTCTGATCTACCCCAGCACCGATCAGCGCGAGCATTGGCCTTCACGTGTCAGTAACGCCCATGGCTATCTGCTCACCAAGGAGCTGATCGACTACTGCCACGATCTCTATATCACCGACCCGGCTCAGGATCTTGACTGGCGCGCTTCTCCGCTACTTCACTCCAGTCATGCCGACTTGCCGCCAGCCTTCATCATCACGGCTGGATATGACCCGCTGCGCGATGAAGGGATGCAGTACGCGCAGTCCATGACGAAGGCGGGAAGTCAGGCAACGCTGGTGAACTTTGAGCGTCAGATTCACGCCTTCATTGTGATGGGGCGCGTCAACGACGAAGCCAACGTAGCTGTCCAGATGTGTGCCTTTCAGCTTAAGCGGGCTCTCATGACCGGGTAACTCGTCAAGGGTTGTGGCCGTCCCTCATCAAACGGCACTACTTACGCGCCTATGAAGTTCGTGGAGTCGTTGTTGCGTGGCGCATAGGAGTGAGCTGGGAGCGCGTTATTCGACAACGACCATCGGTCTTGCTTGCGCACGGCGCGGGTTCTGCCGCAAGCGATGTTTCATCGAAGAAAAGTTCAAGCACGAGAGGGCTCCGGAAGGATGCCTGACGGACCCCGTTCGTCCCGATTCTTCCCGACGAGGCAATTTTGGACGGCAGTTGGTTAGGGTCATATGGCCGTTGACCCGCGATATATCAAAAATGATGAACCATGGAGGAGAGCAGGTAATGAAAAAGACGATTCTTGCGTTGGCTGCTGTTAGTGCATGCGGCGCAGCCGAAGCACAATCCAGCGTGACGTTGTACGGCGTTGCCGACGTCAATGTGGAGTACGTCAACCATGTCGGCGTAGTGCCGCAGGCGAGTAACGGTTTTAATCCAGGTCAGGGCGGCAAGGTCTTTCGCGAAGACGCCGGTGGATATTCCGGCTCGCGCTGGGGTCTGCGCGGGACCGAAGACCTTGGCGGCGGGATGAAGTCTGTCTTCGTCCTGGAAAGCGGCTTCAATAGCGATAACGGCGGCATGCAACAAGGCGGTCGTTTGTTCGGTCGTCAAGCCTATGTTGGCCTTGACACGGCATACGGCCAGTTCACCTTCGGTCGGCAGTATCACTCGCTGTTCCTCACGTTGGCCAACTTCGCCCCGGCACGATATGCCACTCAGTACGAGCCCGTCGGCGTGATCGCCGGTGCCAACTTCCGCGAGGACAATGTGGCGAAGTACACGGGAGTGTTCGGACCCTTCACGGCCATGGCACATTGGTCGTTCGGCGCGGGCATAGCGCTTCCGCAAGTCGATCCTGCTGTTCCGGCCGCTGGCGGTAACGGCGAAGTACCAGGGCAGTTCCGCCGTGACTCTGCCTATGGCGCGGGTCTGACCTATCTGGCCGAACGTTTTGGGGTGGCCATCGGCTATGACCAGTGGAATCCGACGATCGGCACTGGCAGTGCTACCTTCAAAAAGGCTGCGGTCATGGCAAGCTACGCGATCAATGGCACCGCGAAGGTAATGGGCGGTTACCGCTGGGGACAGAACAAGGACCAGAACGGCACCCTGATGCTTCGTGATGATTTCTACTGGGTCGGCGGTCAATACCGCTTCTCCTCCGCGCTCGATTTCACGCTCGAGTACGACTATCAGAACATAAAGAACCTGGGCGGGAACGCCAATGTTGCCAATCCTTGGCAGATTGCCCTGATTGCGGATTACACGTTATCGAAGCGGACTGACATTTACCTGACGACGGCTTACTCAAGGAACGCTGGCCTGACCATGGATTCGGCAGCGAGTAACTTCGCAACCAGTCTTACGGTGAACAGTTACGTCCTTCCCTCTGGCCAGAACTCAATGGTTGGCGTTGCAGTGGGCATCCGCCATGTGTTCTGACGGCCGGCCATAGGGCGCTCACCTGCCGAGGTTGGTACGTGGGGGCGGTGGCTGGATGCCAGTGCTGCGTGGATCGCCTACACTACAAAACCCACAGACACAGCCGTTCCCGCGTGGCCGCCCTCCATGGCGCACATCTTCTTTGCCGCTTCGATTCAGCGACATATCGCGACGCCTGAGCGCGAGATCGATGCGCGGACGCTTGGCGAAGCGCTGGAGGCCGTCTTCGCGGTGCAGCCTCAGCTGCGCGGCTATATCCTTGACGATCAGGGATCGCTGCGAAGGCATCTCGCCGTGTTTATCGACGGCCGGCGGGTGCACGACCGACAACATCTGTCCGATGCGCTCGACGAGAAAAGCCACGTGTACGTCATACAGGCGCTGTCGGGCGGATAGCGGGATTTCTCACTCTTACCCGAGGAGGCATTCGACATGAGCGACCGATTGCTCGTCGCAACTCGAAAGGGATTGTTCGTACTGCAGGCCGATGGCGACGGCGGCTGGACTCTCGGCAAGCCGCAATTCGTTGGCGAGCCAGTGAGCATGGTGCTGCCTGACCGGCGCGACGGATCGCTGTATGCCGCGCTCAATCTCGGTCACTTCGGCGTGAAGCTGCATCGCCGGCGCGCGGGCATGGACGATTGGGAAGAGTGCGCGGTCCCTGTCTACCCGCCGCAGCCAACCGCCGAGCGCACCGGTGACGGCACAAACGCAAGTGCGGACAACGCGAGCGCCGCCGCGCCCAGTCCACCGTCTCCTCCCTGGACGCTTCAGCAAATCTGGTCGCTCGAAACCGGTGGCCGGGATGAGCCGGGCGTCCTGTGGGCCGGCACGATTCCAGGCGGGCTCTTCCGTTCCGATGATGGTGGCGATACATGGGTGCTCAACCGCGCGCTGTGGGATCGTCCGGAGCGCCCCGAATGGTTCGGGGGCGGTTACGACGCGCCGGGCATCCATTCGGTGATGGTTGACCCGCGCGACAGCCGGCACGTGACGATCGGCGTGTCGTGCGGCGGTGTCTGGCAAACCACCGACGGCGGCTCGACCTGGCGCGTGACTGCCGAAGGCATGGAGGCCGACTACATGCCGCCGGATCGGCGCGGCGATGCCAACGCGCAAGACCCGCACCGCGTCGTGCAATGCGCGGCCAACCCGGATGTACTGTGGACGCAGCACCACTGCGCAATCTTCCGCTCGACCGACGGGGCGGCGCACTGGCAGCGGATTGAAGCGCAGCCATCGAGCTTCGGCTTCGCGGTTGCCGTGCATCCGCGCGAGCCGGACACCGCGTGGTTCGTGCCCGCCGTGAAGGACCAATGCCGGATTCCGGTAGATGGCCAGTTCGTCGTCACGCGCACCCGGGATGGCGGACGCACGTTCGAGCGTTTTTCAACGGGGTTGCCGTCCGCACCGGCGTATGACCTGGTGTATCGGCACGGCCTCGCCGTAGATGACTCCGGCGCGCGCCTGGCGATGGGATCGACCACCGGCGCGCTATGGACGTCCGACGACGGCGGTGAAAGCTGGCATTTGATTTCAGCGCATTTGCCGCCCGTTTATTGTGTTCGTTTTGGATAAGGGCATTGGGTGGGCTAGTGCGCGATCGCCGCAAGGACCGCCTTGACGGCACCGGCGAATGCCCCCGGGGATTCGATTGACCGGTGCTGCACCGATTGCGTTGTTGCGTTGGCACTGGTGGGCCTCGGCGCGGAGTCTGGATTGGACGAGAACTTCACGATGGTCAGTGCCTGCTTCGGATTGATGTAGATCCGCTGGCCAAAGCGTCCACTCGCCTCGATCGAACCGTCGCCATCATTGACCTGGTACCAATAGTCCCGATAGCCGTAGTTGGCTCTGCCGGCGGCCAGGTTGCCTGCGGCGAACAGCGCCTGGTTGTTGTTGGGCGTCAGGGCGATGCGAACCGCCTTGCTGAGGTGCGCGTCCGGGTTCTCTCCCGAACTGGCCTTGCGTACGACTTCGGCGAAGCGGGCGGCATCGCGCAGGGTGGTGTTCATGCCGCCGCTCGCCATTGCAATGCCGAGCGGGTCAACCTGGATACTGGCCTCGTCCTCGGCGAACTTCGACCAGAGCCGGTCTGAAACCAGAGTGCTCCAGGACTGGCCAGTGATCCTGCTTAGCGCCCAGGCGATAGCCTCTGGCGAGCCGTTCTGATAGTAGAAGACGCCCGTCCCCGTCGTGTCCTGCGATCTGCGGGCGACCTTCAGGAAGTCATAGATATTGTCGGGCGCGCCGTCGCGGCGGGGAACAATGCCAACAGCACCGAACAGCCCAAGATCAGGCGGCAGGCTTGCCGGGTAGCTCACTGCCACCTCCATATCCAGATTCTGCTGAATCGTGGCTTCGCCGAATGGATTGCCGGCAAGTTCCGGCACGTAGGTTGCCAGTTTTGCGTGGGGATCCAGTCTTCCTTCGTCGATCAGCATGGCTGCAATCAAGCCAGTAATGGACTTCGTCATCGAAGCCCAGATGTGCTGCTGCCGAGGCCCGAACGAATCGAAGTAGCGCTCGTAGACGACTTTCCCCTTGTGAAGGACGATAAACCCGTCGGTGTAGGTATCGTGAAGGTAACTGGATAGCTTGATCTGCTGCCCGTCGACTTCGAACTGCACGTTATCAAGATCAGCCACCGGGCGTGAAGGAAGCGCAAGGGCTGACGACGCGCGTGAAATGCCGGCAGTGGGCGATGTCTCGCGCGCGTGGCGGAACGCCCATCGCAGGTTCGGTAGCTGGAATGCATTGGCCTTGGTGACGCGCTTGTCCGCTGGTGGCGGAAACCCCTGCATGACACCGAGCCTGACTGGGTCGGTGGTCTCGGCCTGATTTTGCACCTGCGCATATGCCGGTACGGATGCGGCAGCGAGCATTGCGGCCATCGCCATTGCTACGCCGATACCGTGCTTGTTTCCAGATTGCATGGTGTCTCCAGATGTCGTTTTGTTGCTTGCGGGCAGGCCAATCGGAACGCTACAAGGAGATCTCAATAAAGCGGATACGTCCCTGCCACGTCCTCCGTCCCGGAAAGGGCATCAGCGAAGCGGCGCTGCGAGCGTTGTGGATCGAGACAAACAGTGCCGAGCAGGCCGCAGCCCAGCAGTACGACGCCGCAAACAAGGCACGCCTGTTCAAATCCATGCGACGTCGATCCGCCTGCTGTTTCAATCAGCATGCCGGTGATGACCGGAGCGGCCAGGCCGGCGAGAGCGGCCAATCCGTTGCTCATGGCCAGCACGCCTGCACGCTGAACACTGGGCGTGACCTCGCCCAGCATGGCCGGGCCAACGGAATACATGATCAGCGACATGCCGCTGCCAAGCGCCAGCGCGACAGTCTTTGCGGTGGGCCCGAGCCCGGGGTACGCGAGTGCGGCAAGCAGCCCGCCTGCAAACACCAGCATGACAGACACAAAGAGGCCTCGTGCGATCCGCGACGGAACCCCGCGCGCCAGAAGGCGTTGAGAGAGCCATGCGAACCCCAGGCTCATTGGGGCCGTGACAGCAACGAACAGCGCAAATATCCTGCCGGCCGCATGCGCTTCGTAGCCGAGCCCGAGTTGCAGATAGGTCGGCAGCCAGGTGAGTGTCATCGCCAGAATCCAGTTCGCTGCAAAGTGACCGAGAAAGTTGCCCAACACGGTTCGGTCAGTCAGCAACACCGCGTATGGGATACGCTTCGCGCTCGAAGCATGCGCCACGCGCTCGAGGCTGCCTTCGGCACCGAAAACAAGCCAGGCGGCACACCACACCAGCCCCAGGGCAGCGAGTACAAGGAAATTCGCTCGCCAGCCCCAATGGGTGGTGATGGTGGGAATGGCAAGGCCGGCAATCAGCAGTCCGAGCGCGCTGCCCTGATGCAGCACGGCAATTGGCAGATTGCGCCTGGCATCTGGAAACCACTTGTAGATGGCATGTGTGGCGACGGGCGAGGCCGGCCCTTCACCGACGCCGAGCAACACGCGGCAGGCGATGATGACCCAGACGGAACTGGCAACCAGCATCGGCAACTGCAATACAGACCAGGCAGCGGCCATGGTCAGGAGCAGCCACTTGGTCGACAGACGGTTTGCCGCAAGTCCGCCAACTACTGCCGAGATTGAAAACAGCCAATTGAGGCTGCCACCGAGCAGGCCGAACTGTGTGGGCGTGAGATGAAGCTCGCGCATCATCGGCACTGAAACGAGGCCGAGCACCACCTTGTCGAGGAAGTTCACCAACATCATGAGCGCAAGCATGATCGCAATGGACCATGCTCGTGCGGGGCGATACTCTGAGCGTTCCGCTGTCATTCCTGTCTCCATACTTATGATCGCGTCGGCTTTCGTGCCGATCTATCGGGCCTTGTCAGATTTCGTGTTCGTCCAGTCCGGGAACGTGATCGCTGCCATCCGGAAGGCCGAGTGAGAACTTCACGGGGAAGCGCAGCGCAATGGTCTGGCCGTCGTCGAGTTCCCGGATCATGCCGCGCGCCCGCACATGGGGATCGGCAAATAGTTCGTCCGCCGCGAGCAGCGGTGACACCGGCAGATCATGCGCGCCCAGCGTGTCGAGCCAATCGGCCAACGTACGGCTTGCGAATATCGCCTTGAGCAATGCGTTGACCTCGGCCTTATGCGACTGACGACCCGCGCGGGTGGCGAATCGCTCATCCATCAGTGCAGGAAAGTCGCTGCCGATCGCTTCGCGAAAGTTCAGCCAGAACTTGTTCTCAAGAATGCCGAGCGCAAGATGGCGTCCGTCGCGCGTCTCGAACAGATCGTTATCCGGCATGACGGTTTGCGATTCCCATGGCCGGTCCGCATGCCCGCGTGCGGACCAGGCTGCCGGTGCGGTCCATGACATGACTGCATCGTGGATCGATACGTCGAGGTGTTGACCTCGCCCGTTCTGGCGCGAACTGAGAACTGCAACGGCCAGGGAAAGTGCCGCGTAGCTTGATGCCGCGTAGTCGGCCACGCGCACGCGCGGTCGCGCAACCTTGTCCTCCACCTGAACTGGTATCGACCAGAAGCCCGCCAGCGCGAGGTAGTTCAGATCGTGCCCGGCATGGCTTGCGTAGGGGCCGGTCTGGCCGAAACCGGAAATCGAGCAAAGCACGATCTTCGGGTTGACCTGCGCCAACGCATCGTAGCCAAGACCAAGGCGCTGCATGACGCCGGGCCGAAACCCTTCGACCACGGCGTCGGCATCGCGTACAAGGTCCAGGAACGCGGCTTTCCCGGCCGGCTGCTTGAGATCGAGCGCAATGGACTGCTTGCCACGATTGAACTGCGCGAAGACGGCTGGACCGAGCTGGCGGGATGTGTCGCCCACAGTGGGCGGCTCGACTTTAATAACGTCAGCGCCAAGCTGCTGCAACAACGCCGTGGCGTGCGGCCCGGGCAGCAGTTGACTCAGATCGACGATTCTCACACCGTTCAGGCAGGACCAGTCTGGTTTCACGTGTCTTCCCCGGTTGGCGATCAGGCGGACGCGCCCGCTGTATCGAGAATGGCCCGGGCAATCGTGTTGCGCTGGATCTCGCTGGTGCCGGTGAAGATGCGGAACATCCGAAGCTTGCGGAACGTCTGTTCGATCGGGTGGTGTCGCGTCACGCCAACATTGCCGTGAATCTGCACTGCCTTGTCCGCGATCTCGAAACAGCGCTCGGAGACAAACAGTTTGCAGGCGGCCGCCTTCATGCGCAGATCCCCACCGGCATCGGCGAGCATGGCCGTTTGCGCGATCATGCTTTCGCAAGCCCACAGCGCAGAAGCCATGTCGGCCAGCATGTGCTGGATTGCCTGGAAGCGGGCGATCGGGGCGCCGAACTGGCGGCGCGTGCGTGCGTAGTCGAGTGAGGCCTCATAGGCGGACGTGGCGAGACCGAGCATCGTCGGGCAGTGCAGCAGCCGATTGACGTTGATGCGCGACATGCCAAGCTTGAAGCCGTTGCCCAGGCCGCCAAAGACGTTGGCACTCGGCACGCGTACGTTGACGAACTCAATATCCGCATCGATGTGCTGGCCTGACATTGGCACGTATCGCTGGCTGACTGTCACGCCGGGCAGGTCCAGATCGACAAGCACGGCCGTGATGGCTGGCGGGGTGGCGCTGGCATCGGTCACGCACATGACAATCGCGAAGTCGGCGAACGGCGCGCCGCTGATGTAGTGCTTGACGCCATTGATCACCAGTTCGTCACCGTCCTGGACTGCGGTCGTCGTAATGCTCTGCGCATCGGAACCGGATTGCGGCTCGGTGAGTGCGAAACAGGTGGATTTTTCGCCGCGGATCACCGGTTCGAAGTAACGGGCGAGTTGCTGCGGCGTTGCGTACTTGAGCATGTTGCCGACCCGCGGCGGTCCACCGAGGTCACCCAGGACATGCGGCGCAAGTGCGGAGCCTGAAGCGGCAAGGTCGGCTTTCAGCGCGCACTGCTCAAGAACGGAGAAGCCTTTGCCGCCCAGTGCCGGCGGCAGGCACGATGCGTAGAAGCCGAGTTCGGCGGAACGGCGCCACACGCGCTGCAGCACCTCCTTTGGCCAGGCGTCTTCCGACCCGAGGGCCAGTTCGTGCTCCATCGGCATCAGCTCTTCGGCAATGAAGCGCCGGATGCCTTCGCGCGTCTGTTCAAACACGGGATTCTTGAGGTAATCGAACATGATTGGTCTCGCTGCTACTGTTAGTTGACGCGTCGCGCGGCGCCGTGCCAGTACGCTTCGCGGACGAGCTTGCGGGCAATCTTTCCGCTGGCGTTCTTGGGAAGGTCCGCGACGAAATTGACACTGCGCGGCAGCTTGTAATCGGCGAGCCGTGCGCGGCAGTGGTCGATGAGGTTGTCCGCGTCGACGCAGCGACCAGACTTGAGCACCACGACCGCCTTGACCGATTCGCCCCATTTTTCGTCAGGCACACCGACGACACAGGCTTCCAGTACGTCGGGGTGCTGGTAGAGCGACGCTTCGACTTCGGTTGGATACACGTTGAAGCCGCCCGAGATGATCATGTCCTTCTTGCGGTCGACGAGATAGACGAAGCCCTCTTCATCGGTGCGCGCCAGGTCTGCTGTCCTGAGCCAGCCGTCGACGAGCACTTCGCTGGTCAGTTCCGGTGCGCCCCAGTAGCCGCCGAACACGTCTGCACCGCGAATGATGATTTCGCCGATATCGTCGCCTGTCGCTTCACGCCCCTGTTCATCGACGACACGCACTTCCGTCTCGCCCAGCGGCCTGCCGCACGATGCAAGCCGCTCCGGACGATGCTTGAGCGCATAGGCGTGGTCGGCGATGCTCAGGCGAGTGACACCGGAGGTCGATTCGCTCAACCCATAGCCTTGCGACAGAACGGGGCCGATACGGGCCCACGCTTCCTCGATACGCGCTGGCGCCATGGGTGCGGCGCCGTAGCCGAGGGTCTTCAGGCTGCTCAGATCCGCATGCGCCAGTGCCGGTTCATTGAGCAGCATGTTGATCATCGCGGGCACCATGAAAGCGTGCGTGATCCGCAACCGCTGCGCCTGAGCCAGGAATTGGGCCGGCTCGAACGTATCGAACAGGACCAGCGTGGCGCCACAGTAAAGATATGGCTGCATCAACATGCCTGACGCGTGCGTGATCGGGCCGATCAGCGCCAGACGGTCGCCTGCCTGTGCGGGGCGGTCCATGCCGAGCAGGATCTTCCGCAACGACGCGATCCGATTGCCGTAGGTCTGCATCGCCGCCTTGATCTTGCCGGTCGAACCGGAGGAAAAATGCAGTACGGCCAGATCGTCCGCCGTGGTCGCCACGTCGGGCTCCTGCGCGCTGGCGCGAGTAATCAACGTCTCGTAGTCCGCGTAGCCTGCGCTGGCTTTCCCGATTGCGATGAAGGTTTCGACCGAACCGAAGCCCGGCGTGGCGGACGAGTAATCGGTAAATCCCGGGCCAGCAATCATTGCGCGCGGTGCGCAGTTTTCCACCACGTCGGACGCTTCGGCCGGCTTGAAGCGTGCATTGAGTGCGGCTTTTACCAGTCCGGCCTTGTACAGCGCACATTCGATTTCGACCAGTTCCGGGCAATTGCGGGCCTGGATCGCAACACGGTCGCCCTTTGTCAGCCCAAGACCCAGCAGGGCATTGGCAAGACGCGTCGAGCGTTCGTCCAGTTGGCGATATGTCAGTTGCCGGTCGCCATATAGCACGGCCGGTTGATCCCCCCAGTAGCGGGCAGCCCGCCGCAGGAAATATGCAAAGCTCACCTCTGTCTCCGTTCGTCTGCTTGCCATGAAGTCTGTAAGATGGCGGGCATTACCTCAATGAGGTAAAAGCTATAAACCCATAACCACGTGGAATGTCATGGAGACACGGGACCTGGACTATTTGCTGGCGGTGCAGGAGTACGGCGGCATCGGCAGGGCGGCTGAGGAACTGGGCATCAGCCAGCCCGCAGTGACCAAGGCAATTCAGAGGATGGAGGCGAAGGTTGGACTGCCGCTGTTCGAACGTACGGGAAATGGCGTGACGCCTACCCACGCAGGCATGCTGTTTATTGCCCGGGCACGAACGATCACGCTGGCATACGACGACGCCCTGAAGGAAATGCGCGCGCTGCGTGGCGGAGAACTGGGCATGGTGCGCATCGGCTATTCGCCGACCGTGCCAGGCGCACTCGTGCTGGGCGCCTGCCGCCAACTGATGAGCGAACGGCCAGCCGCACACTTGCGGCTACGCAGGCGGCTTGCGCAGGATCTGATGGATTTGCTGGTTGCAGGGGAACTGGACCTGGTCATCGCGCCGCAGCCGCAGCACGACGCGGGCGCGCTCTCGATCGTCCCGCTGTTCCACGATGCACTGTCCATCCTGGCCGACGAGGCGCATCCGCTGCACCGCAAACGCCGCGTGACGCTAGAGGACCTGTCCGAGCAGGAGTGGTTGCTGCCGGGGCCGACGATTCCGTTGCGCCAGCTGGTCGATGCCGCGTTCCAGCGGCGCGGTCTTGGCCTGCCGAAATTGCGCATCGAGACGGATTTCAGCAGTACGTCGCTGCTGCAATTGCTGCGAGGCACCACGATGCTCTGCATTGGCGGAACTGAAGCGCTCGGTATGTTGACAGGCCTGCGTGCGCTCAACCTCGATCCAGGCGAGCTGGATTTGCGCAGACATGTGGGCGTGATCCATCGAGCGGATGCTTATCTGCCACCGTTGGCGCAGCGCATGATCACACTGCTACAAGAGCGGGCGCGTTAAGCGGCGCTAACAAAACGATTCTGGCGTCGTTGCGCGGCCTTGGCCAGACTACTTGTACTGTCTGCGGCCGCGCGTCTAGCCAGAACCGCTTCGCTTCGTTTTGTTAGCGCCGCTAGCGGCATCGATCTCCCTAGCCGCGCCGCCTTGTTGTGTGCCGCATTGGTGGCATGCCCTTTTGTTGCGGGCTTTCCCGAGGTCAGTGTGAATTTATTTGACAGCATATCAAATAGACCCTAGATTATTGAGACGGTGGCATTTACGAAGGAGACAGCGTGACTGAACAAGACAAGCCGCAGGTGACGGCAGGGATGCGGGGTGCGTCGTGGGACACCCGCCTGATGAATCGCCCGTACCAGATGGTGCCTTATGCATTGGACACGGCCGACGGGCAGCGCACGCTCGGCTTTCTGTTCAGCGTGACCGGCAAGGAGAAGACCGTGGTCTCGCTGATGCATCCACGCGAGATGGCCATCACCCATTACCTTGTGCCGTTTGTGCTAGACGCGGGCTGCGCCTGCTGGGTGCAGGGACCTCGTTCGATCGGCAACGACCTGCGTCTGGAGCATGAGATTGCGCTGTTCGATGTCGCGGCGGGCATGGCACACCTGCGTGAGCTGGGTTTCGAGAAGATCGTCATGCTCGGCAACTCTGGCGGCGCCGGCCTCTATACGTTCTACAACCAGCAGGCGTTGACGCCGCGCGAGATGCGCATTGGCCGCACCCCCGGTGGCCGGCCAACGAACCTGGGCGAGCTGCACATGCCGGAGGTAGACGCCTTTATTTTGGTGTCGCCGCATCCGGGGCAGGGCAAGCTGCTGATGAGCGGCGTCGATCCGTCCGTGATTGACGAGGACGATCCCATGCAGACGGACCCGGCACTTGATCCGTTCTCGCAGGCCAATGGGTTCGATGTCGAAGCGGGCAGGGGACGCTACACGCCGGAGTTCGTCGAACGCTACCAGGCTGCGCAAATTGAACGTGTAGCGCGCATCGATGCGCGCGCCAAGGCGATGTTGCGCGCCAAGCACGAAGCGCGGCAGCGCGTAAAAGCGGGCACGGCCACGGAAGTGGATCGCCGGGTGGCAGCGCACGCACCGATCTTCGAAGTCTGGCGTACGGACGCCGACCTGCGTTCGTGGGATATCACGCTCGATCCCTCGGATCGCAAGACCGGTTCGCTTTGGGGCAAGGACCCGTTCGTGTCGAACTGGGGCAGTGTCGGCTTTGGCCGGGTGGTCACGCCTGAGTCGTGGCTGTCCACGTGGTCGGGTCTGTCGTCGAATGCAGCGCTGGACAAGACGCTGGGCGCGCTTCATCAACCCACGCTGTTGCTGGAGTACACCGGTGACCAATGCACATTCCCGGCCGACATTCGCGCGATCTACGAGCAGATTCCGGCGCCGCACAAGCGTCATATCCGCGTGCGCGGCAATCACCACGGCATGGCGCTAAGCCGCGAGGAAGAGTCCGGCCAGCAGATTGCCGGACGGCACATCGTCGATTGGCTCCGTGAAACCATGGTCTGAGCGACATCGCGCATACATATATAAATACAGAGGTAGACAAAGATGCTGCAACCCACCCGTGTACGACCGTCTGTGCTGCTCGACGGTGTGCGTTATCCCGATGAAGACCGACTGCATCGTTATGTGGCCGAGGCTTACCTCTCCGACGAGACCCTGGTCGATGCCTTGCGCCAATCGTTTCGCGAGCACCATGACCGTCTGGCGTTGGCAGGACCCGAGGGCGATTTCACGTATCGGGAACTGGACGAGCAGACCGACCGCCTGGGCGCCGCGCTGCTGGCGCTGGGGCTCAAGCCACTCGATCGCGCCGTCTTCCAGTGCGGCAACAGCAATGAATTGTTGCTGGCGTTCCTTGGCTGCCTGAAGGCCGGCATCATCCCGCTGTGTTCGCTTCAGGCGTTCCGCAAGCTCGAGATCGGCTACCTGGCCAATCTGTGCCAGGCCCGGCTGCATCTTGTTCAGGGCGATGATCCAAAGTTCGATGACGTGGCATTCGCCGAAGAGATGCAAGCCGAGGTACCAAGCCTTGCGTTCATCCTGCAGGCCCGTGGCGAACGCCGTGGTCGTGCCACGCTGCTGGCAGACCTGATCCGTGACATGCCGCTGGCACGGGCCCGGGAAATCCTGGCCGACGTCGAGTATGAACCGTTCCAGGCCGCCGTGTTCCAGTTGTCCGGCGGCACCACAGGCGTGCCGAAGATCATTCCTCGCTTCCAGAACGAATACCTCTACAACATGCGTGCGGTGGCGGCTTTCAATGGCTACACGCGCAACGACGTGCTGTTCTTTCCCACGCCGTACATGCATAACCTCAACATGGGCTGCTTCTTCGGGCCATTCCTGTTGAGCGGCGCGACAGTGACGGTGGCCCCCGATCTGTCCGAGAACACGCTGCAAGCGCTGGTACGCGACTACGAGCCGACCTGGTTTGGCGTAGCTGGCCCGATCCTGAACCGCATCGCTCCGGAACTGCTGCGGGGAACGGCCGCAGACAAGGCACGCCGCAGCTTCATCGTGCCCAAGAATGCGGCCAATCTTGAGCGCCTGACGGGCTCGCCCACCTACCACATCTTTGGCATGACAGAGGGCGTGATCATGTTCACCCGGCCGGAAGACCCGCCCGAGATTCGCGAGCAGTCGGTCGGGTGTCCAGTCTCGGCTGCCGACGAGGTGCGCATCGTGTATCCGGGCACCGAAGACGACGTAGCCGAGGGCGAAATCGGTGAAGCGCTGTTCCGCGGTCCCTACACGATCCGCGGGTACTACAAGTCCGAGAAGGAAGATGTCACGCGCTTCACGACCGATGGCTTCTATCGTTCGGGCGACCTGATGTCGTCGAGCATGGTCGACGGCAAGCGCTACTACTTCTTCCGTGGCCGTATCAAGGACGTCGTTGACCGTGGCGGCGAGAAGATCAACGCCGAGGAACTCGAGAACGTCATCAACGAGCATCCCGCCATCCTGGCAACCGCTGTGGTCGGGATGCCCGACAAGATCTACGGCGAGCGCGTCTGCGCGTTCGTACTACTCAAGCCCGCTGCAGCGGCTGGCCTGACGCTGTCCGACCTGACCCGGTATCTGGAGCAAGCGGGATTGGCCAAGTTCAAGTGGCCGGAGCGGCTGGAGATCATTCCGGAGTTTCCGCTCACCGCGTCCGGAAAACTCAGCAAGGTGATCCTGCGAGACCGCATCGTGCAGCAGCTAAAGGCTGAGGCTGAGAACGCTGCAGCCCAGCAAGCAAAGTGAAGAAGGAAGGTGACATGACCCAATCCACACAAGCCGCCCACGCCTCCGCGCCCGTTGTCGCGCTGCACGGCGTCCACCATACCGCCAGGCCCACATGGAAGCTTGCGGAAACCGTACATTTCTATCGGGACCTGCTCGGCCTGCCGTTGATCCACGCTATTTCGGCGAAGGGCTGGGGACCCGACAATCATGCTGACTTCCTGCATTTCTTCTTCGACAGTGGTAACCACAGCACCATTGCATTCTTCTACTACATCGGTACCGAGCGGCCCGACTGGCTGACCGTGCGAGAGCACTACCAGGACCGCGCCACGCACACCGCATGGCGCGTCCGTGATGAGGCGGAGTTGTTGCAGTGGCGTCAGCGCGTGGAGGCCGTCGGCATTCCGCTGCGCTACCAGATTCGGCACGAAGTCATCGAGTCGATTTACTTCAATGACCCGAACGGCTATCCGATCGAGATCACCTGGCAGGTGCGGCCGTTCAGCGATGCCGATAAGCAGGATGCCGCACTGACTATCGACTCGGCCATCGAACTCGAACGGGCACGTGACACCGGCGCTGCGTTTGCATCGATCGAGCCGGTGTGGCAGCGCAAGGCCGAACGCATCGAGGAAGCGACTGCGGACAAGGAGCGGGCATCGGTGTACGTGCTCGACGTTCCAGAGTTCGCAGCGCTGATCGACGTGGCGCGGAAGACCGACGGCTACCAGGCTACGGCACTTGGCAACGGCTATGTCCGCATCGACGGCAATCCGACACTGCAGTTCCGCCGCAAGGAACTCGGCTTCAAGCCGGCGGTCTGGTACGGCGCACTGACCGGTGGCCTGACGGGCCAGATCCGCCAGTTCGATATGGATGCGCTGGTGATTGCTCCGGGAGACGCGCAATGAAGGCGGCCATCATTGGCGGCGGGCCGGCTGGACTGTTCCTGTCGATCCTGCTGAAGGAGCGCATGCCGAACGCCGACATCGACGTCTTCGAACAGAATCCGGAGCACGCCACGTTTGGTTTCGGTGTGGTGCTGGCCGATACCGGCCTGTCGAACCTGCGCGCGGCATCACCGGTCGTGGTGGATCGCCTGGCCAGCGTCATGCGCTTCAACGACCAGCATTCGATCGTGTGCCACGAGCATCCCATCGTCATGAAGAAGCCCGGTGCGGGGGGCGGCGCTATTCCGCGCATCAGCCTGCTTTCGGTTCTGCAGCAGCGCGCACAGGAGCTTGGCGTGCGCGTGAGCTACAACAAACGGATTGCCGATTTCGATGCGCTGGATGCCGATCTGATTGTTGGCGCGGATGGCATCGGCTCGCAGTTGCGTACTGCCAACGAGGCGGGCTTTGGCACCACCCGCCGCATGTTGACGAACCACTTCGCCTGGTTTGGCGTGGAGAAGCCATTCGCGAGCCCGGCACTGGTTTTCCGGAAACATGAGGGTGGCTACTTCATCGCGCACTACTACCCGTACTCCGATTCGATGAGCACGTTTGTGGCCGAGTGCGATCATCAGACGTGGCTGGACTTCGGCATGGAGGAGATGAGCGCGGAGGCCCGGCAGTCGCTGTTCGAAAAGGTCTTCGCCCCCGAGCTGGCCGGGTATGGGTTGGTGTCGAACAACTCGATCTGGCGCCAGTTCCCGGTGATCCTCAATGCAAACTGGCACGTCGGCCGCCAGGTGCTGATTGGCGATGCGCTGACGAGCGCGCATTTCTCGATCGGTTCCGGCACCCGGATCGCCATGGAAGATGCCATGGCGCTGGCGGATGCCATCGTCGCCAATCCCGATGACGTACCGGCTGCACTGCAGCAGTACGAGGCTGCGCGCAAGCCGGAGAAGGCCAAGCTGATCAGCGCGTCCGAAGCGTCGTACAACTGGTACGAACGCATCCGAGAGTGGATGGATCTGCCGACCGCGCATGAGTTCGTGTTCCGTTTCATGACCCGGACAGGCCGCATCGATGCCGAACGCTTGCGTGCGCAGTTCCCCGCGCTGATGGCGGAGCTTGCCGCAGGCGGCGTCGCCGCGTCAGCCACGGCAGGCCAGCCATGATCCAGGCCACGGAGTATGTGCTCAGCGAAAGTCCGTTCGTTGTCAGGCGAAAGGTGCGATGGGGCGATTGCGATCCGGCCGGCGTGGTCTACACGGGTCGGTTCACCGACTACCTGCTCGGTGCGGTCGGCCTCTACACGACGCACATGGCCGGCGGCCACGGCAGGCTGGGCGAGGCGCACGGTGTGGGCACGCCTTGCAAGGCGATGCGGTTCGAGTTCATTGGCACGCTCTGGCCCGACGACGACATCGACGTCACCTGCACGGTGGAGGCGATTCGCACCCGCTCGTTCGACATTCGCTGCGTGGCACGCCGGCCCGATGGCGCGCCAGTGTTCGACGCCATGTTCTCGCCAATCTGCGTGCGGCTGGACAGGCGAGAGGGCACACCGATCCCCGAATCGCTGCGTGCGGTGCTGAGCCGCTTCCTGTCTCCCGCCCTTTGAAGTTTTTGGATTAGCCAAAGATGAAGTATCGAATCGGACAAATCGTGCCCAGCTCCAACATCACGATGGAGCGCGAGGTTCCCGCCATTTTCGCGGGCCGTATGCAGACGCTGCCCGAGCAGTTCAGCTTTCACTCCAGCCGGGTACGCATGCATCGCGTAGTGGCTGAGGAACTCGAGAAGATGAACCGCGACATGGGTCGCTGCGCGCTGGAACTTGCCGATGCGCGCGTCGATGTGATGAGCACCGCTTGCCTCGTGGCCACGATGTGCATGGGGAAGGGTTACCACCGGCAGGTCATCGAGGAACTGGGGGCGGCCGTGGACACTGCCATGGGCGCCGCACCGTATCGTCCCCAGATCATGACTTCGGCGGGTGCGCTGGTAGAGGAACTGAAGGACTTCGGCGCTCGGCGCATCTCGCTGATGGCGCCATACAGCGATGCGTTGACAAAGACCGTGGTCGAGTACATCGAGCACGAAGGCATCGAGGTCAAGGATGCGATCAACTTCTCGATCCTGGACAACCTGGAAGTTGGCGAGCGTAACCCCCTGCAATTGCTCGAAGACGTCAGGCGGCTGGACGTGAGGGGCGTGGATACGGTGGTGCTGTCGGCCTGCGTGCAGATGCCATCGCTGGCCGCCATCGAACAGGCGCAGCAGGCATTGGGTATCCCCGTGACGTCGACGGCTGTCTGCACGGCGCGGCAGATGCTGCGCAAGCTCGGCCTTTCCGCCAATGCCCCGAATGCCGGCGCCTACCTGGGTAGCCAGACCGGATTGCGCTGAACTTCGGCAATCCAAATCACAAGCGGCCGCCCACGAAGGCGCCGCATCAAGGAGACATGCTTCATGCAAACCGCCCCCAATACGCTGCCCCGCGTGTCCGGATGGATCTACGCGAGTGTGATTCTCGGTGCCGCACTTGGCATGCTGGCCGGCTACGCGCCATTGTTCAATGCCACGGCCGGCGTATTTGCCAGGCCCCTTGCGGCCGAGTTCGGCTGGGGGCGCTCCCAGGCCTCGCTGTCCTATGCCGCATCGATGTTTGGGTTGGCGATTATCAGTCCGGTCGTTGGCGCGATGATGGATCGGTTTGGCATTCGCCGCGTGATTGCCGGATCAGCAATCGTATTTGGCCTGGCCACGGCAGCGATGTCGCTTCAGAACGGCAGCATGCTGGTGTGGGTGGCACTTTCGATCGTCGTCGGTGTATCGGGTGCCGCGACATCGGTGCTCGGCTACCTGGCGGTGCTGCCGCAATGGTTTGACCGCCGCCTGGGGCTGGCGCTGGGCATCGCCATGTGCGGGCTGGGCGCGGGCACCGTGATCCTTCCTGTTACTGCGCAGTATCTGGTGACGACGTTCGGCTGGCGCATGGCCTATGTCGCCATGGGGTTTGGCTCTGTCGTTCTGTCGATGGTGGCCTGCGCGATGCTGCGCGAGCGTTTTCCGGGAACTGGCGGGGCCGGTCATGCATCGGCACCGGCGCCGGAAGGTGTGGCGTTGGCCACGGCACTGCGCAGTTACAGGCTCTGGGCAATCTGGCTGGTATTCGTGCTCAGTTCTGCCGCCACGTTGTCGCTGGGGCCACATCTGCCGTCGCTGTTCGCGGATCGGGGCTTCGATGCGGGCATGGCGGCGCGCAGCGCGTCGATGGTCGGCGTGGGCCTGCTGGTAGGGCGGCTGCTCACGGGCCTGCTGATCGATCGGATTCACGCGCCGCTGGTGGCCAGCGTGTTCTTCGTGGGCGGCGCCGTCGGGATAATCCTGCTGCGTGCGAACCACGACTACAACACATTGCTGGTGGCCACGATGCTGATCGGACTGACCATCGGCGCCGAAGGCGATCTGATTTCGTATCTCGTCCGTTCGTACTTCGGGCTCACATCGTTTGGTTCGCTGTTCGGCATCGCATTCTCCGGCTACGGACTGGGCGCGGTCATCGGCCCAATCGGGCTGGGTGCGTGGTTCGACCGGCATGGCAGCTACGATTTGCCGCTGCTGGTGCTGCCGTGCATGCTGGTTGCGGCTTCGGCCCTGGTGCTGTCCCTTGGCCGGTACCGCGTAGGCAGCCGGCATGGAGCGGTAGCGGTGGCATCAGCCTAGGGTGGGGCCCAAAGGTGGCATGGCGGGCGAACGCGGATAGAATTGGCGCACTACCAATTCCGAGTCGGTCCGCTTCGCCCATCATGCCTGCCGCACGTAAATCGCCTGCAGTAAAAGCCGCCGCGCCGCAACCAGCCAGCCCGGCGCCGCGTCGGCGCGGACGTCCGCCGCGGACGGAGTCGCCGATTGGCAATGAGCCGACCCTCAGCCGCACGGCTATCCTGCAGCACGCGATCGGCCTGGCCAAGACGACGCCGCTGGACCAGATCTCGATGGTTCAGCTTGCCAAGGACTTTGGCGTGGCGCCGGGGCTGATTCACTATTATCTGGGTGGCCGCGACCAACTGGTTTCAGGTGTGCTGAATGACTACTATCGCCAACGCACGCTGCGAATTCCACCACTGACGGGCGACTGGCGCGCCGACGTCGAGGGCATTGCGCGGCTCAGCTTCCAGGTTGCGGTGGAGAATCCCGGCGTCAGCAATTACGTGGCATCGCACAACCGGTACCGCCTGTTCCAGGAGGTCCAGCCAGGCGAAACCGACTATGGTCTCGAGTTCTTCAACCGCATGACGTCCGCCATCATGCAGGGCGGCTTCTCGTCCGAGCAGGTTTCGCTTGGCTATCACCTGCTGGCGCAATACCTGGTCGCGGCCAGCATGGCCGAAGCGTCGCGGCAGTTGCCTGCTTATCACCAGGCGTTCATTCAGAACAAGCTTGATTCGGTATCCGCCGAGCAGTATCCCGGCGCGCGCTTCGTCAGCAAGGCCTTCTCCCATCTCTCATCTGACACCGCGTTCGAAGAGGGCCTGCGCATCACGCTCGACGGCATCGACGCGTGGCCGCGCAACGCGAAGCCCGCGAAGAAGAAGAGCGCTCGCTCGGCATAACCGGCAGCGGGTAGCGATCAGTGGTCGCTGGTGTCCTCATGCGACTTGTGCTGCGATGCCATCTGTTCCTGCTGGGCGGGCGGAACGGGCTCGTAGTGACTGAGCTGGATCGTGTAGTTGCCGTGCCCGCCCGTGAGGCTGTTCAGGCGCGACTGGTAGTCGTTGAGCTCGGATAGCGGTACTTGTCCCGCGATAACGATGTTGCTGCCAACCGCGGTACGCGTGCCCCGGACCTGCCCGCGCTTGGTGGAGAGGTCGCTGATGATGTCGCCCATCGTCGCTTCGGGAATCGTCACCTCGATATCCACGATCGGCTCCAGCACGCTGGGCCGCGCCTTGAGCACGGCGTCGATGAATGCCTTGCGCCCCGCGACCATGAACGCCACTTCCTTCGAATCGACCGAATGGCTCTTGCCGTCGAACACCGTGACGCGCACGTCCTGCATCGGAAAGCCGGCCAGCGGCCCGCTATCAAGGACCTGGCGGATGCCTTTTTCAACGGCGGGAATGAACTGGCCCGGAATCGCGCCGCCCTTGACCGCGTCGACGAATTCAAAGCCGTTGCCACGCGGCAGCGGCTCGATACGGAGAAATACCTCGCCGAACTGACCGGCGCCGCCGGTCTGCTTCTTGTGCCGGTGATGCCCCTCGGCCTTGCCGTCGATGGTCTCGCGGTAGGCAATCCTGGGTGGCCGCGTCACGACATCGAGCTTGTAATGTTCGGTCAGGCGCTCCAGCGCGCAGCGCAGCTGGAGTTCGCCCAGGCCAAGTATCACGGTTTCATTGGTGCCGGCTGGATGCTCGACGCGCAGGCATGGGTCTCCCGCGGTGAGCTTCTGCAGCAGTTCCGACAGGCGCTGCTCGTTGCCCCGGCGCGCGGGCTCGATCGCCAGTCCATAGATCGGCTTGGGAAAATCCAGCGGGGCCAGGTGGATGTCGCCATCCTCGCTGGCATCATGCAACACGGCATCGAAGTTGATTTCGTCGATCTTCGCAACGGCGCAGATATCACCGGGGCCCGCCTGCGGCACTTCCACGCGATCCTTGCCCTGCAGCATCAGCAGATGTGCAACCTTGAACGGCTGGCGCCCATCGCCGATATAAAGCTGGCTGTCGCGCGTGACCGTGCCCTGGTGGATGCGAAACACAGCCAGTTTGCCGAGGTACGGATCGATGGCGATCTTGAAGACATGCGCCAGCACGTGCTTGTCCGGCAGCGGCTCGGCGCGAACGGTTTCCTGGTGTCCGCCCGTGTCACGGTAAAACAGCGGCGGGTTGCCCTCGGTTGGGTTGGGCAGCAACCGCACGAACACGTCGAGCAACTCCGTGATGCCGGTGCCATTGGCCGCCGACGTGAAGCAGATCGGCACCAGGTGGCCTTCGCGGAGCGCCCGCTCGAACGGCGCGTGCAACTGTTCGGGCGCGATTTGCTGGCCTTGCTCGAGGTAAAGCTCCATCAGTTCGGGATCCATCTCGACGACCTGATCGACGAGCGCCTCGTGCGCCGATGCCACGGACAGGAAATCGGCCTCGCCCGCCGGGTTGAAGAAGCAGTCGACGACCTCGGTGGCCCGCCCCGCCGGAAGGTTGATCGGCAGGCACTCCTTGCCGAACGCCTCCTGAATGTCGGCCAGCAGCGCGGGCAGATCGACCTTTTCCTTGTCGATGCCGTTGACGATGATCATCCGGCACAGCTTGCGCGCCTGCGCCCAGGCCATCATGCGGCGCGTCGTCATCTCGATGCCAGTCTGCGCATTGATGACGATGGCGGCTGTCTCGACAGCCGCCATCCCGCTCATCGACAGGCCAGAGAAGTCCGGATAGCCCGGCGTGTCGAGCAGGTAGATGCGGGTGTCGTGATAGTGGAGGTGGGCGATCGCGGTGGAGAGCGAATGTCGATACTTGCGCTCGAGCGGGTCGGAGTCACAGACCGTGGTGCCGCGCTCGACGCTGCCTGGGGTGTGCAGCGCACCTCCCTTGTGCAGCAGCGCTTCGATCAACGAGGTCTTGCCGCACCCCGTGTGCCCCAGCAGGGCGATCGTACGAATTGCCTCGGGACTATAAAGCATGGGGTGCCCTCGTCCAGCCGTTGCAGTCTGACCATTATTGGCGATATGGGCTGCAAACTCCATATGCATTGGAGTCCCACCGCTCGTTGCGTCGCGCAAGGCACAGCAAGGCCGCGGCCACGCTCGCCGTTCCGGCTCAGTCCTCCCGCCGGCAGAAGCAGTACACGAACTCCTGTGGCGCGTTCCACGGCGTGGTGTGCATATCGACACTGTGCTTCAGCAGCGTAAAGTGCGTGCCAAAGGTATTGTGCAGTGCATCAGGTTCGTAACGCATGACGGGCAGGCCGCTGCATTTCTCGGGGCCGTTCGGCCCGAACGTTCCGACGATGGCAAAGCCGCCCGGCCGCAGCGCCTTCAGCACCTGCGCCACATAGGCCTGGCGCTGCTCGGTGGTGGTCAGGAAGTGGAACACGGCGCGGTCGTGCCAGATGTCCACGGATGCCTCGGCGAACTCATGCTCCAGGATGTCCGCAGCGATCCACCTCACCGACGCGGCGCGTGGGCCAAGTCTCTCTGCAGCAACCTCCAGGGCCTTGGCGGAAATGTCCAGCACGCTCACGTTTCGGTAGCCGGCGGCCAGCAGGTCGTCGACCAGGGTCGCCTCGCCGCCGCCCACGTCGATGACGGCGGCATTCTGCGGGTCCAGGCCGGTGGCGTTGATGTACTTCAGTGATTCGCTCAGGTGAGGCGTGTACCAGCTCACGGCATCGGGAGCCTTGGTCTTGTAGACCTGCTCCCAGTGATTTTTGCGTCCCATTGTTTCCCTGCGTTAGTGCTCGCGGCCCGATCTCAAACGCCAATATAGAGCCAGCCCTGCCGTTGCCGCGTCACGATTTCATCGATGGCCGATGATGCAATGAGAGTATGCGGCAACAGCCGCGTATCCTCGCCTGCATTGCGCAACCGCTCCACGGTATTGCCGCAGGCGACGAACGACAGGTTCTTGTGTGCGTGCCGCATCTGCTGGATGCGTTCGGCATACGGGGAGATACCGGCACGCAGCATGTCCAGGCCACCTTCGTTGGCCACGACTTCCACTTGCATCGAGTCTCCCCGGCTGTCGCTTGAGCGCAGCAGTTGCTCGGCCTCGTCCAGTATCGCCTTGATCCTGACGGGGTTGGAAGAGCCAATGTGCAGCAGCACCTTCTGGTGATTCTGCATGGGGGTGACCTGAGCGACCTGAGCGACCTGGGCGACGCCGGGCTGGCTACCGGTACCCAGCGGGCCACGCGCAAACCATCCGCCTGTCACGCCAACGGCCGCGATCAGGCCTGCAGCCATGGCATGGGTTGGCCACCGCGTATGCCAACGCGATCCGCCGCCGGACGTGGATTGCGGCACCGGCATGGGCAGGGCGTGCTGCACCATTTCCTTGAGGCGCCACAGATCGAACGCGCGTTTGCCAACGGCGGGGTCGTCATTGATGATGGACAGTACACGCCCGCGCTCGATATCGTCGAGCTGGGCATCAACGAATGCGTTGAGCAGTTCATCCGATACGTCGTTCTTCATTTCAGCCTCACCACGTTGTCTGCCGTCTCTACCGCATTGGCGTGCCATCGCGGTGCGGGAGCCAGCAATTTTGCCTTCAGGGCCTGCCGCGCGCGCGACAGGCGACTCATCACGGTGCCCACGGGAATGTCGAGAATCTGCGCAACCTCGGCGTACGAACATTCCTCCACATCGACCAGCACCAGCACCTGACGCTGGCCCAGCGGCAGGCACTTGATCGCGGCCCTGACCCTTGTAACGATTTCATTCCGGGCGCAGTCGTCTTCCGGGGTGCGATCGCTCACCAGATGCTGCTCGGCCACCTCGTCGATGTCTTCCGTCGCCCGATGCTGACGAAGATGGTCGCGCAGGCAGTTCGCCAGGATGCTGAACAGCCAGCTATCCATGGTCGCCAGATCCCGCAGCTGCGCCGAATTCTGCAATGCCTTGGAAAGGCATTCCTGCACCAGGTCATCGGCCAGCACCGCATTGCGGCACCATGCGCGCGCCATGCGATAAAGCCTTGGGCGGCTGCCCTCCAGCTTGTCGTGGAACTCTCTGGATCTGCCCAGCAGGCCGAAAATTTTCATCGCGCTTTTGGTGTCGTTATGGGGATGACGTGCAACGGGACTACCGGTCTCCTTGTAAGACGTCCGGGCACGGCAAGTTATTCCATCTATTACGTCTGAAAAATTCCTGGAATAAATCGGGGGAGTCCTGCGTCTTAACCATCAATGGAAGCGTACCGGCGTTGCACACGGCGACCCTGCCTCCGTGCATCGCGCATCAGCATACGGGATGGCGGGAAAACTCGGGTTTCTCCCTACCCCGGCAGCGATGCGCCATACGCAGTCCTGATGCGAAGAAGCGGCACCTGGCGTGCGCTGCCGCTTCACGTTGCCATACCCATAAGACGGCGTACACGAGTACGCCAGCGCGCCGAGGAGGAGACGCATGTCGAACATGACGCAGCGGCGGGGCCGATTGAGGCCCGCGCCGGAGGGCTTTCTTTCGCCGGAAGAGATCAGGGAGGTCGAGACCGGCCGCCGGGGCTTTCTGCGCCGCAGTCTTGCGCTGGCCGGTGGCGCAGCCGTTGCGACTGTTGCAGGCAAGGCTGCCGCCGCGCAAGGCGAGGGGGATCCCGCCATTCTCGATTTGCCGCCGTGGAGCACCTCGCTCGGCAAGGGTGTTGCAACGCAACCGTACGGCATGCCTTCGTCGTACGAAAAGAACCTGGTGCGGCGTCAAAGCCCCGGGTTGACGCAGGTGCCGCAGTCATCGGTCGCCTTTACGCCATTGCAGGGTCTGTTCGGCATCATCACACCCAGCGGTTTGCACTTTGAGCGGCACCATCAGGGCTGGGTGGATATCGATCCGAACCAGCACCGCCTGATGATCAACGGCCTGGTGAAGAATCCGAAGGTCTACACCATGGATGACCTGATGCGCATGCCTTCGGTGTCGCGCATCCATTTCATCGAGTGCGGCGCCAATACGGGCATGGAATGGGGCAACGTGGCCGTGCCCACCGTGCAGTACACGCACGGCATGCTGTCCTGCAGCGAATTTACCGGTGTGCCGCTGTCGGTGCTGCTGGAAGACTGCGGCTTCGACAAGAAGAACGGCAAGTACGTGCTGGCCGAAGGTGCCGACGGCTCCGGCATGACCCGCACCATTGCCATCGACCGCGCGCTCGATGACGTGATCGTCGTCTGGGGGCAGAACGGCGAAATGCTGCGTCCCGAGAACGGCTATCCGCTGCGGTTGGTCGTGCCGGGCGTCCAGGGCGTGTCCTCCGTCAAATGGCTGCGTCGCATCAAGGTGGGAGATATGCCGTTCGCTGCCAAGGACGAGGCCGTGCACTACGTTGACCTGATGCCGGACGGCACGCTGCGCCAGTACACGTCGGTGCAGGAATGCAAGTCCGTCATCACGTCGCCTTCCGGCGGGCAGTTCCTGATGGAGAAGGGTTTCTACAACATCACGGGGCTGGCGTGGTCCGGGCGCGGGCGCGTCAAGCGCGTGGACGTGTCGGTCGACGGCGGCAGGAACTGGCGTACTGCACGTCTGGAAACGCCGGTCCTGAGCAAGGCGCTTACGCGCTTCAACATCGACTGGAACTGGGACGGAAAGCCTGCCACGCTGCAAAGCCGCGCGATCGACGAGACCGGGTTCGTGCAGCCAAAGATCCGACAGTTGCGCGAGGTGCGCGGCACCAGGTCGATCTATCACAACAACGCCATTCAATCGTGGAACGTTGCCGAATCCGGGGAGGTGTCCAATGTCCAGGTCGACTAACCGGATCGTTGCGGCCGCCGCGCTGATGCTGTGTGCAGGCGTTGCGCTCGCGCAGGGGAATGGTTCGGCCAGCCTTGGGCGTGCTGCCACGCCGGCGGAGATTCGCGCGTGGGATATTGACGTGGGCCCCGATTTCCAGGGGCTGCCAAAAGGGTCAGGCACCGTAGCGCAGGGCCAGGAGGTCTGGGAATCCCGTTGCGCTTCGTGTCATGGCACGTTCGGCGAGAGTTCCGAGGTATTCGGCCCGCTGACAGGCGGCACGACCGCGGAAGACATGAAGCGCGGGCGATCGGCCACGCTGGCTTCGCCGCATCCATTGCGCTCCACGCTGTCCAAAGTTGCCACGCTCTCGACGCTATGGGACTACATCCACCGTGCGATGCCGTGGAACGCGCCCAAGTCGTTGTCGAACGACGAGGTGTATTCGGTGCTGGCGTACCTGCTGAACCTGGGCGAGATCCTGCCTGCCGATGCAACCCTGAGCAGCGACAACATTGCCGAGGTCCAGAAGACCATGCCGAACCGCAATGGCATGACGCGCGCGCACGGGTTATGGGAGACCCGGGGCAAGCCCGATACGCATAACGTCGCCTGCATGAAGAACTGCGAGGCCGAGGTCCGTGTCACGTCAACGCTTCCGCTTGAGGCACGTGACGCGCATGGCGACCTGTCGCAGCAGAACCGGCCGTACGGGGCGATTCGCGGTGCGCAGACCATGCTGCCGCCGGGCACGCGGCCTGCGGGTGGCGCGGACCCGGCCCGCAGTGCCGGGAGCAAGCCGTCGCTTCAGTCTCTGGCCAGCCAATCCGGATGCATGGCCTGTCATGGCGTCACCAACAAGATCGTTGGGCCGGCATTCCAGGACGTCGCCGCCAAGTACAAGGGCGATGCGGCAGCGCCCGCCAGGCTGCTGGCAAAGGTCAAGGTTGGCGGTTCTGGAGAATGGGGCGCCATTTCCATGCCGCCGCAAAGTCAGGTCAAGGAAGACGACCTGAACGCGCTGGTTCGATGGGTCCTGGCCGGCGCGAAATGATGTTGCAGATGGCGATTGCAGGCCCGCGGATCATTCATGACACGCCTACCCAACCAAGGCGGCAGCAAGAAGGAGAGAGACGATGAATCAAACACGTAGACAAGCACTCAAGGCAGGCGGCAACCTTGCGCTGATGGGCGCGCTGTTTGCCACAGGGCTGACCAGATCCGTGCTGGCCCGGGCAGCGGAACAGGCGGCAGCCGGATGGAACCCCGCAGCGTTCGCCACCACCAGTGTGGACGGCACGATCAAGGCCCTGAACGGCACCAGTGCCGCACAGAGCGCCGAGATCACGCTGACCGCGCCCAGCATTGCCGAGAATGGCGCCGTGGTACCGATCACGGTCACCAGCAATCTCCCCAAGACCCAGTCGATCGCAATTCTGGTCGAGAAGAACCCGAACACGCTCGCTGCCGCGTTCGACCTTGCGGAAGGCACCACGCCGACCGTCAATACCCGCGTCAAGATGGGGCAAAGCTCCAACGTCTATGCGCTGGTGAAGGCGGACGACAAGTTCTACGTGACCTCGAAGGAAGTCAAGGTCACGCTCGGCGGCTGCGGCGGTTGATCACAAGATACTGAGAGGGAGTACGAGATGGCAAATCCGATGCGGATTCGTGCGTCCATGCAGGGCGACGAAGTGGACGTCAAAGTCTTGATGAACCACATCATGGAAACGGGGCAGCGCAAGGACACGAACGGTCAGGTGATCCCGGCCCATTTCATCCAGACCGTGAAGGCAACGTGCAACGGCAAGACTGTGTTGTCGGCACAGTGGGGGCCAGCGGTTTCGGCCAACCCGTTCCTGGCGTTCAGGTTCAAGGGCGGGGCGAAGGGAGACAAGATTCAGGTGACGTGGGTGGATAACCGCGGGGAATCGCGCACCGACGAATCGACCATCAGCTGATAACGGCTGTTGCCCGGCGCGGCACCGCCGGGCGCGACAACAGACAGCCGGCCGCACCGGCTGCAAGGAGGAGGCCACATGCATCATCAGCGTAGCTCGATCGCGGCGGCGTTCGTCGCCGCGATCGGCATCGGCGCGTTCGCCAGCCTGGCTGCCGCCCAGGACGGCGCGAGCAAGGTCAGTTCACCGGAAGACGAGATTGCCAGATACCGCGAGATGCTGCAGGACGGAAATCCCGCCGACCTGTGGATTGCGCGCGGGGAGGACTTGTGGAAGCAGAAGCAGGGCCCCCGGCAGGCCAGCTTCGAGCAATGCGACCTCGGTCTTGGCCCCGGCGTGGTCAAGGGCGCCTATGTTCAGTTGCCCCGTTTCTTCCAGGACACGGGCAAGGTACAGAGCCTGGAGTCGCGGCTGTTGACCTGCATGGTGCGGCTGCAAGGGTATTCGGAAACGCAGGCCAGCAAGAATCACTTCTCCAGCGACGGCAAGCAATCGGACATGGAGGCGCTCGTTGCGTATGTCGCCAGCGAGTCCGATGGCATGAAGATCAACGTGCCGTTGTCGCACCCGAAAGAAAAGGAGGCTTACCGCATTGGCGAGCAGGCATTCTTCTTTCGCGCCGGTCCACATGATTTCTCGTGTGCGACGTGCCACAGCCAATCGGGCAAGCGTATCCGTCTGCAAAGTCTGGCCAATCTGACGGACACCACAGATGCACAGAAAGTCTACGGTACCTGGCCTGCGTACCGGGTTTCGCAGGGCACCGTGCGATCGACGGAATACCGGCTGTATGACTGTCTGCGCCAGCAGCGCTTTCCGCCTGTGCAATACGGATCGGAACTGACGACCGCGCTCACGGAGTACATGGCGCGCAACGCAAATGGCGGGGTCTTCTCCGCCCCCGGACTGAAACGCTAAGGGGACACAAGGTCATGAACACCATCCATGCACGTGCCCTGGCAGCTTGTGCCCTGATGCTGACTGGCGTGGCCGCTGCCCACGCCGAGTCCGCGTCGACAGCCACGGAGCGCGCGGCGGCCCTCGCCGTGATCAAGGCCGGGTTTGCCGATGCCAGTCCCGAGTGGACCGCCCGGCTGAAACAGGACGAGGCGCAGGCGGTCTGCAGCCAGTACCGCAATGAGCCGCCCGCGAAGGTGCGGCAGAAGCTGGAAAAGGCGCAACTTGCCACGCTGGTGTATCCCGCATCGGGCAAGTTGACAGGGGACTGGCGCGAAGGCGAGAGGGTCGCGCAGGAAGGCCGTGGCCTGCAGTTCTCGGATGCGCCGGGCGGCCCGGTTGGTGGCAACTGCTACGCGTGTCACCAGATGGCCCCCAAGGAAATCGCATTCGGCACGCTGGGCCCGTCGCTATATCAATACGGCAAGCTGCGCGGCAACTCGGAGGCGCTGGTGCGCTACACCTACAGCAAGATCTACAACTCCCAGGCGTACGCAGCGTGCTCGAACATGCCGCGCTTTGGCCATCAGGGCATCCTGAGCGAGCAGCAGATCCGGGATGTGGTCGCGTTCCTGCTGGACCCCGAATCCCCGGTCAACCAATAAAGCCATTTAGCTGGCAGCGTCATCAGGAGGATGGCTTCATGTCGATGCACCGAAGGGAGTTCCTGCAGGTTCTGGCCGTGGCGGCAGCCGGCGGATTTGCGCTTGACAGCGCCATGGCAGCCGGCAGCGATGGCGGGTACTACGACATGCCCCGCTTCGGTAATGTCAGCCTGCTGCATTTCACCGATTGCCACGCGCAGTTGCGGCCAATCTATTTCCGCGAGCCCAATGTCAACATGGGCGTGGCCGCAGCGGCCGGGAAGCCGCCACATCTGGTGGGCCAGGCGCTGCTCAAGCACTTTGGCATGAAAGAACGCAGCCACGATGCCTATGCGTTCACGTACCTCGATTTTGCGCAGGCCGCGCGCACCTACGGCAAGGTCGGCGGCTTTGCGCATCTGGCCACGCTGGTCAAGCGCATGAAGGCCAGCCGCCCGGGCGCACTGCTGCTGGATGGCGGCGACACGTGGCAAGGCTCGGGTACCGCGCTGTGGACCAACGGGCTGGATATGGTGCAGGCCTGCAAGCTGCTGGGCGTGGACATCATGACCGGACACTGGGAATTCACGCTCGGGCAGGAGCGCGTCAAGGAGTTGGTGGAGCAGGAACTCAAGGGCAAAGTCGAGTTTCTGGCACAGAACATCAAGACCACCGATTTTGGCGACGCGGTGTTCAGCCCTTACACGATTCGCCAGATCAACGGTGTGCCGGTGGCCATCATTGGCCAGGCTTTTCCCTATACGCCGATTGCCAACCCGCGCTACCTGGTGCCCGACTGGAGCTTCGGCATTCAGGACGACAACCTGCAACAGGTGGTGGACGAAGCGCGCGCCAAGGGCGCGCAGGCCGTGGTAGTGCTGTCGCACAATGGCATGGACGTGGACCTCAAGATGGCCTCGCGCGTGCGCGGCATCGACGCCATTCTGGGTGGCCATACGCATGACGGTGTGCCGACCCCGGTCATCGTCAGGAACGGCGGTGGCCAGACGCTGGTCACCAACGCGGGCAGCAACGGCAAGTTCCTGGCGGTACTGGACCTTGACGTGAAGGGCGGCAAGGTGGTCGATTACCGCTACAAGCTCATGCCGGTGTTCGCCAACCTGCTGCCGGCCGATCCGGAGATGGAGGCGCTTATCCAGAAGGTCCGCGCGCCGTATGAGTCCCGTCTGGGCGAGCAGCTCGCGGTGTCGGAAGACGTGCTGTATCGGCGTGGCAATTTCAACGGCACGTTCGACCAGCTCATTCTTGATGCGTTGATGGCCACGAAAGATGCGGAAATCGCGTTTTCGCCGGGTTTCCGCTGGGGGACATCACTGTTGCCGGGGCAGCCAATCCTGATGGAAAACGTGCTGGACCAGACCGCCATCACGTACCCGTACACGACCGTGACGCCGATGACGGGGGCCACCATCAAGACCATCCTTGAAGACGTCTGCGACAACCTCTTCAACCCCGACCCGTACTACCAGCAGGGCGGTGACATGGTGCGCGTCGGCGGTCTGCAGTATGTCTGCAGTCCAAACGCGGGTATCGGCAACCGCATCAGCGGCATGTCGCTGCATGGCAAGCCGATCGACGCGGGCAAGACCTACAAGGTGGCCGGCTGGGCGCCAGTGTCGGAGGATGCGAAGCACGCGGGCGGCGAGCCGATATGGGATGTGGTTGCGAAGTATCTGCGCGACCAGAAAGTCATCAAGCCGCGCGCCCTGAATCTGCCGCGTCTGACGGGCATGGACGGCAATCCTGGCATTGCATGAATGATCTGAACTTGGAATAACCCGCAGTCATCCTGCATCGATGCTTTCGGCGGCGCTATCGATCAATCGCGATGCCACGGTGGCATCCGCGATCGTATCGAATGCCAGCAGGGCGAGACGGGCCAGATAGAGCGAGGCGTTGGCTTCGCCGAGCGCCGTCATGGTTTTGCACAGGTGCGTATAAACGGTATCGAGTTCGGTGTCGGTCACGGTGGTACTCCGGTAGTCCTGATATTCCTTGATGCAGGTGGGTTCACGAATGCAGGCAACGGTGCATGGCATCCGCAATGCCCGCTGCGGAGCCGGTCAGCCACCGGCCAAGCAGGTGCCCGTCGGGGCGAACCAGGTAGAGCGTGCCGGGGTGCGCGCCGTAGCGGGCGAATAGCCGCCCGGTGTGGTCCCACGCACACTGGCCCGAGCCCGTGGATGGCCGTTGTGCACTGACCGGCAGGACCGCGAACGGCACACCCCGGCCCTGCATCGTGTCTTCCAGTGCCGCCAGGCCCGCAGGCACGGCCCCGTCCTGCGTGAATGCCAAAACCGTGAAGCGGGGGCCGATCAGATCGGTCAGATGGCCTTCGCGCTCCGCATCATCGGCGATGATCGTGAGCGGTATCTCGGGCAGCACCGCGCCCGGTACGGGGCCTGACTGGAAAGCATCGGTGTCAGCCACGTTCAGCGGCGAAGCCGAGTAGGTGATTGCCGAGGTCTGGCGCGGGTTGATCAGCGAACGCAGGCCCTCGTGCCTGACCGCGAGTCCGAGAACGGCCTTGCGCATCAGGTCAAACGCAAACGACGGCGGGGCCATGAACTCCGTGCTCTTGGTGCCATAGCTGAGGTTTTCGTGCGTGGCGTAGACGCGCTCGTCGGAATAGCTGTCGAGCAGCGTGTCGCCAGCATGACCCTTGATGACGAACGCCAGCTTCCATGCGAGGTTGTCCGCGTCGTCGATGCCAGAGTTTGCGCCGCGCACGCCGAAGATCGGCACCAGATGCGCGGCGTCGCCGCCGAACAGTACGCGGCCGTGGCGATAGCGTTCCAGCGTCAGCGCGTTCGCCTTGTAGATCGTGATCCAGATCGGCGCCCACCGCCCTCGCTCGCCCATCATGTCCAGCAGGCTCTGCACGCGAGGCATCACGTTTTCTGGCTTCACTGCCGCGTCGGGGTCTTCTCCGTCGCGCAGTTGGTAGTCGATGCGCCAGACGTTGTCAGGCTGCTTGTGCACCAGCACGGTCGAACCGGGGTTGGAGGGCGGATCGAAGTAGGCCAGCCGCTCGGTGGGACGGTTGCTTTCCAGCTTGATATCGACAATCACATAGCGGCCTTCGTAGCTGGTGCCCTGCAACTGCAGGCCCATGGCTTCGCGGATGGTGCTGCGGCCGCCGTCGCAGGCCACTACCCAGTCGGCCTCCAGCGCATAGTTGCCAGCCGGCGTGCCCAGCTGCAGCTTGGCGCCGTCATCGCGCGTGGACAGGCCCGTCACGCGTGTCTGCCAGCGGATGTCGATCAGGTCGGCGTGCCTTTCTGCAGCATCAAGCAGGAACTGCTCGATGTGGTACTGCGCCAGGTTGACCATCGGCGGCAGCTTCTGGTCCACATCCTGCGGCATCGTGAAGTGCAGCACCTCCGTATCGCGGTAGAAGCTGCGCCCGCCGGTCCATGGCAGGCCGGTCTTGAGAAAGCCGTCCACCGCGCCCACGCGCTCGATGATCTCTAGGCTGCGGCGCGAGATGCAGATCGCGCGGCTGCCGTAGCAGACCGAATCGTCGGCCTCGATCAGTACGCTGGCAATACCGTGGCTGGCCAGTCCCAGCGCCAGCGTAAGGCCCACGGGCCCGCCGCCGACGATGGCCACCTTGTGGCGCCTGGTCTCGACGCCATCCCGCAGCGCAGGTACTGCGGCAGCGTAGGTCTTTGCCGCAAAGGGATAGGGTTGGAAAGCGATACCCATGGTTGACTCCGGATTCGAAATGTCAGGCCGGCGCGTGCTTGCGGATCGGCAGCACCATCACCACGATGGCGCCGATCACCAGCAGCACGGCTGCGTAAAGCAGGCCGGCGGTAAAGCTGTGCGTGGCATCCTTGAGCCAGCCCACCACCAGCGGATTGAGCGCCGAGCCGATATTGCCGGTGGCGTTGATCACGGCGATGCCCACGGCACGCGCGCGCAGGCTCAGCGCATGGTCGGGCGTGGTCCAGAAGATGGACATGGCCGTATAGGAACCCGCGGAAGCCAGGCAAACGCCCAGCAGCTGCACGGCGGGATGCGCGGAGTACGCCGTGCACAGCCAGCCTGCGGCGGACCACAGCATTGGCAGCATCAGGTGCCACTTGCGTTCCTGCTTGCAGTCGGATCGACGGCCCCACCAGATCATGGCAACGATGGTGCAGATCTGCGGGATTGCTGCGAGCAGGCCGATGGTGCGGTTGCTGGCGTCGGCGCTGAAGCTCTTGACGATCAGCGGCGTCCACACTGCAACCATTGCCAGCGTGTTGACCAGGCAGAAATAGGCGAGCGCGAACTTGAGCACGGCCGGGGACAGCAACTCTGTCAGCAGCGACTTGGGCGCGCCTGCGGCGGCAGCGGTGGCGGCCTGCATCGCGTGTTCGTCGGCCAGCGTGCGCGCCAGCACGGTCTTTTCGTTGCTGTCGAGCCAGTGAGCCTGGTCGGGCGTGTCGTCCAGGTAGGCATAGACCGCCAGGCCGAGGATGGCCGAAGGCAGCCCTTCAAGCAGGAACAGCCACTGCCAGCCCTTGAGCCCCCACGTGCCATCCAGTCCAAGGATGTAGCCCGACAGTGCCGAGCCAACCGCCGCGGTGACCGGCATGGCAATCATGAACAGCGCGTTGGCGCGGGCCCGGTAAGCGCCCGGGAACCAGTACGTCAGGTACAGCAGCATGCCGGGAAGGAAACCCGCCTCGGTGATGCCGACCAGAACGCGCAGCACATAGAGCGTATGCGGGCTGGTGGCGAACATCGTCGCTGTGGAGGCCAGCCCCCATGCCACCATGATCACCGCGATCCATCGCCGCGCGCCGATGCGGGCCAGCACGATATTGCTAGGGATGCCGAATGCGATATAGGCGATATAGAACAGCGTGGTGGCCAGCCCGAACTGCGTGCCGGTGAGGCCAAGGTCCTTCATCATGGTCAGCCCGGCAAAACCGATGTTGATCCGGTCCAGGAACGAGAAGAAGAACAGCAGGAACAGGAACCACAACAGCCGCCGCGATACCTTGCCGACAACGTGCCCGGCGGCCGGGGACTGGGTAGATGGAACGTGGGGGGACGATGCTGAAATCGAGGGCGTTGCCATGCTGCTTGTCTCCGGGATCTGGGCTATCTCGGGCTGGGCCCGATGCAATCGCTCGGCGCGTCAACGATATGACGCGTGGCGATGGCCGGAGTATGGATGGCACGACAGTCGCGCTTGTCCCCAATTTGGGTACAAGGCTGCAAGCACCTGATCTAGGTAATAACCCTTATGAGTTGGCGGCGGCCAGGCACAGCGCGAACAACTGGCGCTGGCTGGAAATGCCCAGGCGGCGGTAGGCGCGTTTCTGGTATGTCACCACGCTGGACGCCTTGACGCCGATGCGCTCGCCGATGTCTTGTGCGGTGTGTCCTTCGAGCACCCCGCGCAGCACATCCAGCTCGCGCTTGGAAAGGTCCGGGCACAAACCGCGCACGCGTGCCAGCATGAGCTGCGGAATGCCCATCTGCACCTGGCCGCACAGCGTGTAGTGGTGGCTGGCGGCGTGGGCGATAAGCGGTGCCATGGCCTCCAGCTGCTCGATTTCGCGCACCTGGAACAGACCCCGGCTGTGGTCGCGGTAGAGGTTCACCGAAAGCCAGATGTCTTCGGCGGGCTGCAGCAGCAGGGACAGCCGGTCCGATACATTGGGCTGGTGATAGCAGGCTGCGCGGTAGCCCTCGTGCGCGATGTCGTCGCTGGTCTGCTGGTGCAGCAGAAGGCTGCTCCCGTGCCGCCGCGACCCCGCCGCGCTGACGATGCGCTGGTTGCCGTCCAGCGCGTAGAAGCGGCTCGCGTAGGTGTCGGCCACGTCGCGCAGGTAGCGGCCGCCGCGATGGTCCGCCACGGACATGGTGCGCGGCCGGTTGCCGAACTCATAGGCGAATACCGTGCATTGCGAGATGCCCGCCACGCCACTCGTCAGCTTGAGGACTTCCGACGCGAATGCGTTGGCGTCGGTGGCACCGATCGACAACATGAGACTGGTGGCTCGCGACAAGTCAAGCTGGCCGGAGACGGCAGGGCGGTCAAGGCGCCAGGAGCGCATAGCAGTGGGGAACTGGGGGGCGTGAAGCGATTCTAGCGGATAGCGCCGGCCATGCGTGCAATGGAGAGTATCCCGTCAACTGCAAGACGGGATACTCAGGGATACTTAGCGCAGATGTCCGCCAAACAGGCCAAGGAGGCCAATGACAATGAGGTAGATGGCGACGATGTAGTTCAGCAATCGCGGTACAAGCAGAATCAGGATGCCCGCGATCAGCGATATGAGAGGTCCGGCGCTGGTGATGACGGTCATGATGGCTCCCTATGCTCCATATGGTTGGCTGGATCGCCGCAGAAGCGGGTGATGGGCCGATGGGCCGACTGAAGTTCGAACCGTTCCTGCGGCACGTTCGTTGCCATCCGGTTATTTGGATTGTTCGGCAAGACTTACCAGCGTATGTCTCGCTCCCACGCCTTCAATTCTTCCTCGGCCTTTTCCTTGGTACAGCCATAGCGTTCCTGGATCCTGCCAACAAGCTGGTCTCGCTTGCCGCCAATCCGTGCGATGTCGTTGTCGGTCAGCTTTCCCCACTTCTCCTTGACCTTGCCCTTGGTTTGTTCCCATTTGCCTTCGATGCGATCCCAGTTCATACCTGACTCCTGAATGTTGGGGGCCCACGGCTGGGCCACACGCCTCATTTCGCGTGCCTGTTCCTTGTTTTTAGTCTGCAGCGGTTGATCCAGATGTCGGACGATCTCCTATTTTCGCGAGGCAACGTGCGGTCTTCGACAGCAGGAATGAAACATGCCGCACGTCGAGCAATGCCGGTGGAGCGCCAGGGTGCTTTCGTGAGCCGTGCAAGCCGAAAGAATCGGAATACGTCCTACATCGCGCCTGGCTGATTGCGCATAGAACAGAGATATCCCGCAGACCACGCCATGCATGTCGAATGCCTGTCGGTTCTGTCTTGCGCCAACGGAGAACCACCATGTCCGGAGACATCCACGTTGTCCCTCACGGCAGTGAGTGGGCCATTGCCATCGAAGGCACCGGGACCCGCACGCGGTACCGGTCCCGGGAGGAAGCCATTGCCATTGCCACCCGGCTGGCGAAGTGGAAAAGAGTGGAACTGCTGATTCACGAGCTCGACGGGCAGATCCGTGAGCGGGCTGCGGTTGCTCGCAATTCCGCAGACCATAGGGGATAAACGAAAGTCCGAGGGCTCCTTTCGCCGAACCCCCATTTCCGCCGCGACCACCATGCCGCGGCGCTTTTTTATGGCGGAGCAGGCGTGATCTGGCGGGAATGAATCGGCGGCACTATGCTTTATCGCGACTGCTCTCCGAAAGAGAGCTGAGGGGGATCCAATATGCATCTCGGCATGATCGGATTGGGGCGCATGGGTGCCAGTCTGGTACAGCGTCTTGTCAAGGATGGCCACACCTGCGATGTCCACGATGTGAACCCGGCCGCCGTGCGGAAGATGGAGGGCGCCGGTGTCCAGGGGCGGGACTCGATGGACGAACTGGTCGCTAACCTGTCCAGGCCGCGCGTGGTGTGGGTAATGGTTCCTGCAGCCGTGACCGGCCAGACCATCGAGGAGGTCGCTGCCCGCATGGACGTAGGCGACATCATCATCGACGGCGGAAACAGCTATTACCGCGACGATCTGTCACGCGCCAGGGCACTCGGCCAGAAGGGGATCCATCTTGTCGATTGCGGCACCAGTGGCGGCATATTCGGGCTGGAGCGCGGCTTTTGCCTGATGATCGGCGGCGAGGCGGAAGTGGTCCAGCACCTGGAGCCGATTTTCAGGAGCATTGCGCCCGGGGTCGAGGCAGCCTCGCGCACGCCCGGCAGGACCGGGACTCCCACGTCCGCCGAGCAAGGCTATCTGCATTGCGGTCCCAACGGCGCGGGCCACTTCGTAAAGATGATTCACAACGGCATCGAGTACGGCCTGATGGCGGCCTATGCGGAGGGTCTGAACATCCTGTACCACGCCGATGCCGGCAAGCACGTGCGCGATGCGGACGCCGAAACCGCGCCGCTGCGCGAGGCGGAGTATTACCAGTTCGACCTGAACGTTCCCGAGATCACGGAGGTGTGGCGCCGTGGCAGCGTGATTGCGTCATGGCTGCTCGACCTTACCGCTGCCTCGCTGCAGGACAGCCCGGACCTGAAGGACTATGCAGGCCGCGTTTCCGATTCCGGGGAAGGGCGATGGACGATTGCGGCAGCCATTGACGAGGGGGTGCCTGCTCCGGTTCTCAGTGCCGCGCTTTATGAACGCTTCAGTTCGCGCGGCAATGCCGATTTCGCCAATCGGGTCCTGTCCGCGATGCGCAAGCAGTTTGGCGGGCACGACGAGAAAGGCTAGCCAGGACGTGAAGATGAACCACATCGCATCTGGACCCAACCCAACGCTGGACGATCTGTGCATCAACACGCTGCGCTTTCTGTCGGTTGATGCCGTGCAGCAGGCCAACAGCGGGCATCCCGGCTTGCCGCTCGATGCGGCGCCAATGGCTTATGTACTGTGGACACGCTTTCTCAAGCACAACCCCGGCAATCCGCGCTGGTTCGACCGCGATCGCTTCGTGCTGTCCGCCGGGCATGGATCGGCGCTGTTGTACAGCCTGCTGCACCTCACGGGCTACGACCTTCCGCTATCGCAACTGCAGCAATTCCGGAAGTGGGGCAGCATCACGCCGGGCCATCCGGAACGGGGCCTGACGCCGGGCGTTGACGTCACCACCGGCCCGCTTGGCCAGGGTTTCGGTAATGGCGTGGGCATGGCAATTGCCGAAGCGAACCTGGCCGCGCGCTACAACCGCGACGACTGCCGCGTGATCGATCATTTCACGTACGGCATCGTGAGCGACGGCGACCTGATGGAGGGCATCGCATCGGAAGCCGCATCGCTGGCCGGTCATCTGCAATTGGGCAAGCTGATCTACCTGTATGACGACAATCGGATCACGCTGTCTGCCGCCACCGACATGGCGTTTACAGAGGACCGCGCGCGACGCTTCGACGCATATGGCTGGCACACACAGGTGCTGCCAGACGGCAATGACGTGGCGGCGATCGGGCACGCGCTGGATGCCGCTCGCGCCGAGAGCACGCGGCCTTCGTTGCTTCTCGTGCGTACGCATATTGGCTACGGCTCGCCCAACAAGCAGGACACGTTCGAGGCGCACGGCTCGCCGCTGGGTGCTGAAGAGGTCCGCCTGACCAAGCGGAACCTTGGCTGGCCGGAGGAGCCGCCGTTCCACGTTCCCGAGCAGGCAAACACGCATTTTCGCGAAGCAGTGTCACGCGGGAAGCAGAGCGAGCAGGCATGGCGTGAAGGATTTTCCGCCTATGAAGCGAAGTATCCCGAACTCGCGGCGGAACTGCGGCAACTGATGGAGGAAGCTTGGGACATCGATTGGGATAGCGCGATACCGCAGTTCCCCGCCGACGCCAAAGGCATGGCCACGCGCGTTGCATCGGGAAAGGTCATGAACGCCATTGCAGGGCGCCTGCCGGCGCTGATCGGCGGCTCCGCTGACCTTGATCCGTCGACTTATACGGCGCTGACCGGCCTCGGGGATTTTCAGCCGCCCGGTGAGAGCAGGCGGAGCGGGCAAGACCGGCAAGGCTCGCAGGGCGGCTGGAGTTATGCGGGCCGTAATCTGCATTTCGGCGTTCGCGAACATGCCATGGGCGCGATCATGAACGGCATGGCGGCGCATGGTGGCACGTTGCCGTTCGGCGCCACTTTCCTCGTGTTTTCCGACTATCTGCGTCCGTCCATCCGCCTGGCCGCGTTGATGGGGCTGCATGTGGTCTACGTCTTTACCCATGACAGCATCGCGCTGGGCGAGGACGGGTCCACGCACCAGCCCGTGGAACAGCTTGCCAGCTTGCGTGCCGTGCCTCGGCTGATCGTGGTGCGTCCGGCCGACGCCAATGAAACGGCCAGCGCCTGGCGCGTTGCGGTACGAACACGAGGCCGGCCGATCGCACTGGTATTGACGCGGCAGAACGTCCCTACGCTCGACCGGACGCAGTTCGCCGCCGCCGATGGCTTGCAGCGCGGTGCGTACGTGCTGGCTGATGCGCCGGACGGCAAGCCGGAACTGATCCTGATCGCCAGTGGGTCGGAAGTTGGCTTGATCGTCGCTGCATACCGGCAACTGCTGGCGCTGAACATCAAGGTGCGTCTGGTCTCGATGCCGAGCTGGGAGTTGTTCGACGAACAGCCGCAGGCGTATCGCGATACCGTGTTGCCGCCAGCGATTGGCGCAAGGCTTGCGGTAGAGGCCGGCGTGTCGCAGGGCTGGCATCGCTATGTCGGCGAGCATGGCGACGTGCTGGCGGTGGATCGTTTCGGTGCGTCCGCACCCGGAGAGGTGATGCTGCGCGAATACGGCTTTACCGTCGACAACGTCTGCCAGCGTGCGCTCATGCTGCTTCAGCGATAAGGGCGCGCGTCGGGCGTCGCAGTCTCGTCAGGTCTTCCGGGTTGCGCCACTGTCAAGCAGCAGGGCGGTATTGACCAGCGCGATATGTGATAGCGCCTGCGGAAAGTTGCCGTACATGCAGTGCATGACCGGGTCATATTCTTCGGCCAGCAGGCCAACATCGTTGCGCAGCAGCAGCAGGCGTTCAAACAGATCGCGTGCTTCCTGCATGCGGCCGGCCAGCGCATAGGCATCCGCCAGCCAGAAGCTGCAGGCCAGGAACGTTTGCTCCTGGCCGGGAAGGCCGTCCGGGGTTTGGGACGGCAGGTAGCGGCGGACGAGCCCATTGGCCAGCAGATCGGCTTCGATTGCCTTGATGGTGCCGAGCATGCGCGGGTCCTTGCCATCGATGAACCCCACCATCGAGAGCAGCAGCAGGCTGGCGTCGGTGGTGTCTCCGCCGAATATCTGGACGAAGCTGTTGCGCTTCGGGTTGAAGCCGTGGGTCAGCACGTCGGCACGTATGGCATCCCGCAGCGCACGCCAGCGCGAGGCGGGGCCCGGCCAGTCATGCATTTCCACCGTCTTGATGGCTCGGTCCAGCGCTACCCATGCCATGACCTTTGAGAACGTAAACTGCTGCGGCCCGCCGCGGACTTCCCAGATGCCTTCGTCGGGCTGCTGCCAGATCGCGGCAAGGTGTTCGACCAGTGCCCGCTGCAGCGCCCACGACGCCTGGTCGCGCGGCAAGCCACCCAGGCGCGCCTGGAACAGGGCGTCCATGACTTCGCCGTAGACATCAAGCTGAAGCTGCGTCGAGGCCAGGTTGCCCACGCGCACGGGGCGCGCGCCCTTGTAACCTGACAGCCAGTCCAGTTCCCATTCCCACAGGTGACGCTCGCCCGCCACGCCGTACATGATCTGGGCCTGCCCGGGACTGCCGGCCACCGCGCGCAACAACCAGGCTCTCCATGCCTGTGCCTCCTCGAAGTAGCCCGCAGCCATCAGCGCCAGCAGCATGCGCGTGGCATCGCGCAGCCAGCAGTAGCGATAGTCCCAGTTGCGTACGCCGCCCGGTTCTTCGGGCAATGATGTGGTGGGAGCGGCGACGATGCCACCGGTTGGCCAGTAGGTGAGGGCCTTCAGGGTCAGCAGGGACCGCCTGACCGGCCCCTTCCATTGGCCGCCGGCCGTGCACTTGCCGGACCAGTCCTTCCACCAGAGATCCGTTCGCTCCAGTTCACGCAGCGCATCCAGCGGTGCCGGCGCGGCAAGATGCGATGGCGAGTAGGTCAGCACGAACGGTATTACCTGGCCAGCCTCGACCGAGAATTCGCAGATCGTGGCCAGTCCCTTGCCACGCAGGGGCGCGGGCGTGCGCAGCACTGCCATGGCGGGGCCGGCCACGGCACGGATGCCACTACCGTCCTCCAGGCGCGTCACCCACGGTACCGTCACGCCATAGTCGAAGCGCAGCGTCAGATCCATTTTCATGTGCACTTTGCCGCTGCGGCCGCACACAAGCCGGACCACATCCGTGCGATCTTCAGAACTGGGCGCGCCAAGACGGATCGGCATGAAGTCGATCACGGTCGCCATTCCTTCGGGGTGGACAAAGACGGTTTCAAGTACCAGGCTTCCGGGCCGGTAGTGGCGCATGGTTCTGCCGCCCGGTACTGCCGGGGCGATCTGCCACCGGCCATTGTCCCGCGTGCCCAGCAGCGCGGCCAGGCAGGCGGCGGAATCGAAGCGGGGCAGGCACAGCCAGTCGATGCTGCCGTCGCGGCTGACGAGCGCGGCGGTCTCGCAATCGCCGATCAGTGCGTAGTCCTCGATGGACGCAGTGGAAGCAGCCATGGTGGTCCTGGGTCAGGTGAGGCCCGTCGCCATGCTGACGGGGCCCCTCTGACTGTGCTCGTCGAACGTTCAGGTCGTCGCATCCTCCAGCGCGGCCTGATATTGTCCCAGGCACGCCATGGCATTCAGCCTTGAGCGCTGCAGCAGTGCCCGTTGCGCCTGCGCCAGGTTCGCGGCGTCGCCGTGCCAGGCCAGCAGAGGCGGCTCCTGCAAGGCGCGCCCGTACGAAAAGCTGAGCCGCCACGGGAACGGGCCGATGCGGTTCATGGCATCGAGATTGGCGGTGGCCTCCGTGGGTGTTTGCCCGCCCGACAGGAAGAAGATGCCAGGCACCGCCGCGGGCACCGTGCGCTTGAGCACTTGCACGGTCTGCGCGGCAACCTCAGCCGGCGTTGCGCGCCCGGCCTCCTTGCCGGGCAGCACCATGCTGGGCTTCAGCAGCATATGCTCGAGCACCACCGCATGCCGATGCAACGCGTGAAAGACTTCGTGCAGCACGGCCTCGGTCACCTCGGTGCATCGCTCCATCGAATGCGCGCCATCCATCAGGACCTCGGGCTCCACAATGGGCACTACGCCAGACTCCTGGCAAATGGCGGCATAGGCGGCCAGCGCCTGCGCATTGGCCTTGATGGCAAGCCGTCCGGGCAGGCTGTCCGATACGTTGAACACCGCGCGCCACTTGGCAAAGCGCGCGCCCTGTTGGCGATAGCCGGCAAGCCGCTTGGCCAGTCCGTCAAGACCTTCCGTGATCTCGTCTCCGGGGGCGAGGGCCAGTGCGAGCTTGCCCTTGTCCACCTTGATGCCGGGCACGATACCCTGACGCGCGGCCAGTTCTGGCAGCGGCGTGCCGTCATCGGCGCGCTGACCGAGCGTTTCCTCATAAAGGATCACACCGCTGATGAAATCGCCAAGGCCTGGCGCAGAAAGGAGCAGCGTACGCCATGCCCGGCGGTTCTCCTCGTTCGAATCCACGCCAATGCGCTGGAACCGCTTGGCGATCGTCGGCCCGCTTTCATCGGCGGCCAACAGGCCTTTGCCAGCTTGTACCAGGGCATCCACGGTGGCTTGCAGTTCGCTTCGTGCATCCATGACGGTCTCCGGGAGAGTGCGTAAGAATAAGCACATAAGAACAACCAATAGCTCATAAATCCAATCGCGCAAGCGAGCCAGGGGACGCATGGACGGTCTATGGTGGTCACCCGCACTTTTCCGTTGCCGCGAGGGCGGCGGCAACGCCTTGGAAGGATCGGCAAGGGGGCAAGTGGCCGTCATCTCGCGGCTGGCGGCGAGGATCATCAGAATGAGCGGATTTCGTACAAGCAGAGTCCGCTGCATGATGGAGCGGAAAATGACGCGGCCGGCTGGTTTCTACTGTGCCGGCGGCGCTTTGCGCGCGTAGAACGTGGAGACTTCCTCGATTTCCTTCGGCGTCATCGTGCGCGCCATATTGCGCATCTGCGCTTCGGGGTCGTTGTGGCGTTCCCCTTTGGCAAACGCTTTCAACTGGCTTGTCAGGTAGTCCTTCGGCATGCCCTCCAGCCACGGGGCTCCGAACTTCTGATCGACACCGCCATGGCACGCAATGCACGGTGCGACGTTGCGCAGCGGCGCGCCAACGCGGACCAGTGCCGGAAGCGTTTCGTCATAGGTTGTCGGCGCGGTTCTCGCCTTGGGGAGACTGGCGAAGTAGGCCGCCAGGTCATTGATGTCCTGCTCGGAAAGCCTGGCGGACAGCGCTTCCATGATCGCGCTCGACCTCTTTCCGGTCTTGTAGTCGTGAAGCTGCTTGATCACCACTTCGGGGTACTGCCCCGCAAGGTTGGGTGCGTTGGACATGCTCATGCCCTGCGCGCCATGACACATGGTGCAGTTCAGTGCCAGCGTGGCGCCACGGCCCACCGCATCCGGGGCAGCGGCCCGCGCCATCGACCGATCAAGGACGACGTCGGTCGAGCGTTGCCCTTCCTTCGGAGCCGACTTGTCGCCCCAGGAGGACGGAACGCCCGCGGCCCGGCAGATGGCAGCCCAGATGCCGCCCGCCGTGTAGTCGGCATGGACCGACGGCAGCCAGACGAAACCCACCAGGATCGAAACCACCGCCAGGGCAACCAGCGATACCAGGCTCCGCCGGAACCATGGATTGCGCCACGCGTACATTCCGCCTTCATCGTCGTCCATCACCGGCTCCCGACGGGTACCACAGGCACGTAGGCATCCTTCAGCAGCGCAAGCTGCGCGATTGGATAGCCATAGTTGACGACGGTGAGCCCGATCATCATGGCCACCCACAGGCCAAGCCCGTTCAGTGCCACCGGGGCTCGCAGGCCCGGGTGGACCGGCGTGCTGAATGAATAGGGCGCGGGCACCGCAGCGCCGCCGCCTCGCAGCTGCGCGCGCGCCAGGATCCAGACGAAGATGATGGCAGAGATGACCATCGCCAATCCGCCGAACGTCGACGCCACCACGGTCCACGCCTGCGGATGCAGCGCCGGATGCGTGTAGTCGTAGTAGGCCATGCGACGCGGCATGCCAAGCAGGCCCACCAGGTGCCACGGCAGCGACAACACGAGCATGCCGACGAACCACAGCCAGAGCTGCAGGCGCATGAGCCCCTGCGGCAGCGGCATGCAATGGGTCAGCTGCGGCCACAGGTCGTACGCCACCACCATGTACATGATGACGATGGCGCCGGCAAAGATCAGGTGGAAATGGCCGGTGATCCACTGCGTGTTGTGTATCGATTCATTGAGCTGGTAGCTCATGTTGATGATGCCGCCAGCGCCGCCGAAGCCCAGCATGATGAAGGAGAAGGTCACGGCCAGCATGATGGGGTTGTCCCACGGCAGCGTGCGCAGCCATCCGAAGAGGCCCGTGCCACCGCGCAGCCTGCCTGCGATCTCGACTGACGCCACGATGGTGAAGACCGTCAGCAGCGTTGGCACCGATACCATCGCGGTCATCGTGGCATGCACGAACTTGAACCCGGCGCCGACCTGCGGATCGGCGAACAGGTGATGAATGCCGATCGGCATCGAAAAGACCAGGAACAGCGCAAATGCCACGCGCGCCATGGTGTCGCTGTACAGCCGTCCGCCGATGGCGCGCGGCACGATCGTGTAGAAGGCGACGTAGGCCGGGATCAGCCAGAAATAGACGATGGCGTGCAGGGTCCATGAAAAGAACACCCTGGCCAGTCCCGCGTTGATGGTGTCGGTCAGCCCCAGCGATGCAGGAAGTACCTGGATCAGCAGTTCCAGTGCCGCGCCCAGCGATGTCCACGCCCACAGGTACGCGCCTGCGACGTTGCCGAACATGGCCAGCGGCACGGTTGCGCCGGGGTTGTCCCGCTTCCATGCCAGCAGGTTGACACCCATCAGCGCCACCCAGATCCACGACCCAACCACGACAATCACCACGCCGAGGTAGTAGAACGGGCTGCCAATCATTGGCGGGTAGAACGTGTACAGGAGCGACGCCTTGCCCAGGGCCATCGTGACCGCGGCCATGGCGGTGCCGATCACCACCAGCCAGAAGCCGGCCCATGCCCAGCGCAGGCCGATCAGCGGCCGCTTGAGCGCAAGCTCGGTGATCGCGTAGCCGAAGCCCATGGCCACCAGCGTTGGCAGCACGTACGCCATCACGGTGCCATGCGCGGTGACGGACCGGTAATAGTGCTCGGGGTTGTTGATCCACGCCGTCAGCGGGCTGCGCATGTACATCTGCCATTCCCCGAGCACGATCGCGCCCAGGAAGGCAACAAAGGCGACCCAGAAGTGGGCCAGCACGAGTCTTCTAGCGAGGAACACAGCTCAGCCTTTCTTCCGCACGCGCCCTGGCGATGAACTCGTCAGCCGGCAGAACCTGTACGTGAGCCCACATGGCTTCGTGCCCGGTGCCGCAGTACTCGTGACAGGGCATCAGTTGTTCGCCAGCGTGGGGGAACGTGGTGGTGAATGTCGACACGAAGCCGGGGATCAGCATCGTGTTGGCGTTGGTCGTGCCAACGATGAAGCCGTGGATGACGTCCGAACTCGTGCCGCGGAACGTGACCGGCATGCCGGCGGGAACCACGATGCACTGCGGAACGAACGAATACTGCTGGGCGACGACCCGCACGGTGACCTTGCCATCGGCGCCCATCGCCGTCCCCAGGTTGCTCTCGACGAACTCGCCCTTGATGTGCAGCGTCTTCGCGTCCACCGTTTCCACGCGCGATGGCGGCATCGATGCCCAGTGCAGCCCGACAAAGATCATGATCGCCACCAGCACGGCAATGATGACGGCGACGATGATTGCCCAGCGGCGCTCCGCCGCTTCGGCCACGGCCTCGAAGTCACCACTGTGGGGCGCGGTCGGGGGCATGTCGTCCCTCACTGAACGGCGCCTCGTGGCAGGTACACCACGAAGTAGAAGCCGAGATAGATCGCGATCACGATCGCGGTGGCAATGCCCGCGACAGCAAACGCGCCGGACGGGCCGCCGCTGACGATACGCTCAACTTCGTCCTGGGCGCCCTCTGGATGTTCGGAATGGACGGGATCGGCCATTGTCTGTTCTCACTCGGGAAGCAGCTTGCGAAGCTCGTTCGCCTGGGACGGCGTCACCGGCGTGCCGCTGTTGCCCCATGCGACGCGGATGTACGTCACGACAGCGGCCACCTCGTCGTCGTCGAGGACGTGGGAGAACGGCGGCATGCCATATGGCCGCGGGTTCTTCTTCGTGCCGGGCGCATAGCCGCCATTGAGCACCATGCGAATCGAGTTGACCGGCGATGACATGATGATGGACCGGTTAGTGGCCAGCGGCGGATACGACGGCGGATTGCCCTTGCCCTCGTCGCCATGGCAGACCGCGCATTGCGCCGCATACACCCTGCGGCCCGTTTCCATGACCGAAGGGCTGACCAGGCGTGCCTGGCTTGTTGGCGGCGGCTCGGATTCACGCGGCGGCAGCGCCTTCAGATACACCGCCATCGCCTTGGCATCCTCGTCGCTGAGGTACTGCAGGCTGTTGTAGACCACCTCCGCCATCGGCCCGTACACCGTGGCCCGGTGCGAGATGCCCACCTGCATCAGGTCCGCGATGTCCTTGATGTCCCAGTCCCCCAGGCCGGCCTCGCGGTTGGATGTCAGCGACGGCGCGTACCAGTTCTGGTTCGGGATCATGCCGCCCTCGAACGCCTTCGATTCGCTGGAACCGCCCAGTGCGTTGATCGCCGTGTGGCACATCGCGCAGTGGCCAAGGCCCTGGACCAGGTAGGCGCCACGGTTCCATTGCGCCGACTGGTTCGGGTCGGGCGTGAACTCGCCTTCCTTGAAGTAAAGCGTGCGCCAGCCAATCAGCAGGTCCCGCTGGTTGAACGGGAAACGCAGTTCGTGTGGCCGGTTGGCTTGCCGCACCGGCGGCACGGACATCAGGTAGGCATAGATGGCGTCCGAGTCCGCCCGCGTGACCCGGGTATAGGACGCGAATGGCATGGCCGGATAGAGAAGCGTGCCGTCGCGCGAGACACCCGTATGCATCATCCGGTAGAAATCGTCGGCGCTCCACTGGCCGATGCCGGTTTCATCGTCCGGCGTGATGTTGGGCACATAGAGATTGCCGAACGGCGTGGGCATGGCGCGCCCCCCTGCGAACGCGCGGCCGTTGGGCTCGGTATGGCAGGCCGTGCAGTCTCCGGCGCGGGCCAGGTACTCGCCCCGGTTGATGACCTGCGTTGCCGGATTGGTGGCGACTTCTTTCTTCTGTTCGGGCAACGTGCCGGGGCGCAGCAGGTACAGGGCGCCCGCGCCGATTGCCACCAGCAGGGCCAGGCCGATCACGAGGCGTGCGCTGGTTCGCATTTCGGGTCACCGCTGGCTACCGCATGCGAATGGCATGCGCACGAGGTTGGACGATTCCGGCGCCGGGTTCTGCGGTGGCGGCTGCTGGCCCAGCCAGGCGGCCACTGCCGCGATATCCGAATCGCTCAGGCGCGTGGCAACGCGCTTCATGCAATCTGGTTCGGTCGCATGCCGTTCCCCGACCCGCCACCGTGTCAGCTGCGCGACGATATAGGTCGATCGCACGCCGGCCAGTCCCGGTATGCCGGGCTCCATGCCAGTGAGCGTATTGCCGTGGCAGGCCACGCAGGCTGGCACCCCCTTGCCGGTGTCGCCGCTATTCACCAGCTTCTGCCCGCGTGCCAGCACGGCGGGTTCGGCGGTTACCGGCTCCCTGGCCGCAAACGGCGGCTGCAGTTTCGCGAAGTATTCGGCGATTTCACGCAGGTAGGGGTCTGGCAGGTAGGCGACCAGGTAGTTCATCGGCGGATACCTGCGCGTGCCGTCGCGGAAAGCTACCAACTGGTTGTACAGGTACCCGGCGGGTTTACCCGCGATGCGCGGATAGTAGCCATTGTTCGTGCCTTGCCCGCTCTGGCCGTGGCAGGTCACGCAGCCTTGCACGCGTGCCTCGAGCGAATCCAGTTGCTTGAATGCCGGCACGGCTTCCGACTGCGCCAGCACACACAGCGGCCAGACAAGCAGGGAAGCCAGCACCAAAGCCAGGAGAGGAACCGAGATTCGCTTTCGCATTGGAATGTGACCATCCCCCTTATCGCGATGCGTCGGAGCCAGATGTACGAGGGCGCGTCGGGCGAGGAGCGCCCGCTAAAGCACCTGCTGCTTGTGCCGCGAGCGCCTTGCCCGTGGCTTGGCGCAGTACCTCCAAGCGTAGGAGGTCAGGGTCTGCATTGCAAAGCAATTTGCGCCGCCGGGAAGACTCGTGCCACGCCGGTGATCCCGATCTGGAGGTGCGGTGTTCTCCACCCGCGAGAGGCCAATCCCTGTGATGCGCGATTCCCCCGATCCCTCGTCAAAAGAGAACCTGTACGCGTGGCCCCGCTGCAAGCCTGCGGACTGTGTTTACCCCAACCTGACATCGCGCCACGGTTTCTTGTCAGAAAAGGAAAAGTGCCAGACGCGCACGGGAAAGCGGGGATTTGAGCCAGGTCAGATGATTCACCACACGATTTGACACCCCGCATTCACGATTCTTCTGGAGCTACACCATGCATTTCCTTGACGGCCACCTGTATCCCGAGAACCAGCAGCCGCTGATCATCACCGCCGCCCCTTATGCGCCGGGCTGGATTCCCGAGGACTTCCCGGAGGACATCCCCGTCACCATGGCAGATCAGATCCAGAAGGCCGTGGATTGCTACGAAGCCGGTGCGCGAGTGCTGCATCTGCATGTGCGCGAAGCCAACGGCAAGGGCAGCAAGCGCCTGTCGATGTTCAATGAACTGATCGCCGGGGTGCGTGAAGCCTGCCCCGAGATGGTCATCCAGGTGGGTGGCTCCATCAGCTTCGCGCCCGAAGAAGGGCAAGACGCCAAATGGCTCAGCGATGACACGCGGCACATGCTGGCCGAACTCAATCCGAAGCCGGACCAGGTGACGGTGACCGTCAACACTTCGCAGATGAACGTGACGGAGCACGCTGGTACCGATGACTTCAACGGCGTTTCGCGCGGTTTCCCGGAGTACTACAAGACCTACAAGGACATGGTTGTCCCCTCGAATCCGAGCTGGTACGAGGAACATGTCCGTCGACTGACGGCGGCCGGAATCCAGAGCGAGTTCCAGTGCTACAACATCAATAGCTTCGAGACGATCGAGCGGATGATTCGCCGCGGCGTCTACAAGGGCCCGCTGGTCATGAACTGGGTGGCCATCAGCGGCGGCATGGATCAGGCAAACATCTTCAACCTGGCAAACATGCTGCGTGCCGTGCCTGACGGTGCCGTGGTCACGGTGGAAAGTTCGGTGCTGAACGTGCTGCCTATCAACATGATCGGCATTGCCCTGGGCCTGCATGTCCGCTGCGGTATCGAGGATGTGCTCTGGAACCAGACCCGCACTGGAAAGGCGAGCACCGTCGAGCAGATCAAGCAACTGGTGCGCATTGCTGGCGAGTTTGGCCGCCCGATCGCCACGGCGCAGCAGACGCGAGAGATCCTGAAGCTTGGCGTGTTCTATGACACCGTGGAAGAGACGCTGCAGGCCAATGGCTTCTCGCCGAATCGCAACGGTGGCCACCAGGGCTTCCTGAAGAAGTTCGAGATCACGCGAGGCTGAAGTTAGCCAGCGAAGCCTGGCGCCTCGCCAGGCTGACGGCTGAGCGACCGTCAACAAAACAATTAGATTGGGGAAGACAATGGCATCAAGAATGCAGAAGATGTTGACGGTCGCGCTGGGCGCGGCAGCACTTCTGGGGTTGTGCGCGTCGGGGCCGGTGCGGGCCGAAGACGCATGGCCGTCTCGCCCGATTCAGTTGGTCGTGGCCTCGTCGGCGGGATCGGGAACCGACGCGCTGGCGCGCCTGATGGCACAGCGCCTGTCGGTAGCCTTGAAGCAACCCGTTGTGGTTGACAACCGGCCGGGCGGCAGTGGAGTCGTTGGCGTCAACGCTGTAGTCAAGGCGCCGGCCGACGGGTACACGCTCCTTTACACCACGGCATCGGCCGCGGTTATCTCGCCGGCCGTACTGAAGAACATTCCTTACGATCCGAGGAAGAACCTTGTACCCGTTGCCGAGACCTGCGAGGGTGGCGTGGTACTGCTGGTGAGCAACGATTTGCCGGTGCACAACCTGCCGGAGTTGATCCAGTTGCTGAAGGAAAATCCGGACAAGTACAGCTACGCGACGTGGGCCACGGGATCTTCGGGGCAGCTGATGATGGAATGGCTCAAGAAGAAGACCGGCACGAAGACCGATCACGTGCCCTACCGGACTGCGACCCAGTTGCTGACGGACCTTTCCTCGGGCGTGGTGAAGATCGGCTGGACCGATCCGAGCGCGCCAGTCCCCTTCCTGCGCTCCGGAAAGGTCCGCGCAATTGCCATTGCGGGCAATACGCGCGCACCGCAGTTGCCTGATGTCAAGACGATGGGTGAACAGGGCTACAAGTTCGATGCAGTGGGCTGGTTTGGCATCTTCGCACCGGCGGGAACCAACCCGGCGATCGTGAAGAGGCTGTCCGACGAAATCAACAAAGCCCAGTCGTCGCCCGAACTCGCAGCCGCCATGAAGGCCATGAACTTCGGCGCGCCACCTGTGAAGACCCCGGCGCAGTTTAGCGAGACGGTCAGCCGGGATCTGGAGGTCTGGTCGAAGATCGCCACCGATGCGGGGATCCAGATCGACTAGTCCCCCTGCAGACCTGCAGCAGATTCAAGCTCGATAGACAGGACGAACGCAGACCCTCGCTGGAGGTGCGAGGGGCTGCGTTCGTTCACGGATGTGCGCGGCTGTTTTGCGCAAAAAGGGGGGAATCGAACGTCAGTTTGTCCCCTGGCAACGCTATGACCTCGTGGCCGGGCGTCACAGGGTTATGAAACTAAAACAATGAGGTGGAGGAATCTTGGTGAAACAAACGATTTTTGCTTTGGCAGCGGTTTGTGCGTGCGGTGTGGCGAGCGCGCAATCGAGCGTGACCCTGTACGGCGTGGCCGACGTCAACATCGAGTACGTCAATAAGGTCGGCGCCGCCGTGCCTTCGGCCGCTAACGGCTTCAATCCCGGTGCTGGCCATGGCGTCGTCCGCGAGGACTCCGGCGGCTACTCCGGTTCGCGTTGGGGCCTTCGTGGCACGGAAGACCTCGGCGGCGGGCTGAAGTCGATCTTCGTGCTGGAAAGCGGCTTCGCTCTCGATACCGGCGCTCAGCAGCAAGGTGGCCGTATCTTTGGTCGTCAGGCTTTTGTTGGCCTTGACTCGCAGTATGGCCAGGTCACATTTGGTCGCCAATACCACTCGTTGTTCTCCACGCTGGCCAACTTTATCCCGGCGCGATATGCCACCCAGTATGAGCCGGTCGGCGTGATCGCCGGTGCCAACTTCCGCGAGGACAATACGGTGAAGTACACCGGCGTGTTCGGCGGCCTTACGGCACAGGCCAACATGTCGTTCGGCGTGGGTACGACGCTGCCGCAGGTTACCCCCGGCATGCCGGTTTCGGGTAGCACCGGTGAAGTGCCTGGGCAGTTCCGCCGCGACTCCGCCTATGGCGCAGGCTTGAGCTACCTGAGCGGGCCTTTCGGGGTAGGCGCTGGCTACGACCAGTGGAATCCGACGATCGGCACGGGTAGCGGCACCTTCAAGAAGGCTGCCGTTATGGGCAGCTACGCCATCAATGGCACGGCCAAGGTCATGGGCGGCTATCGCTGGGGCCAGAACAAGGACCAGAACGGCAACCTGATCCTGCGTGACGATTTCTACTGGGTTGGCGGCCAGTATCGGCTGTCTTCCGCACTGGACTTCACGCTCGAGTATGACTACCAGAACGTGAAGAACGTCGGCGGCAATGTCCACGCTGCCAATCCGTGGCAGCTTGCGCTGATTGCCGACTACTCGTTCTCGAAGCGTACCGATGTCTACCTGACGATGGCGTACGCAAAGAATGCTGGCCTGGCCATGGAATCGGCAGCGAGCAACTATGCCACCAGCCTTACGGTCAACAACTACGCGCTGGCCAATGGCCAGAGCTCGATGTTCGGCGCCGCCATAGGTATCCGACACATCTTCTGATGCTGGTGCGGGTAGCGAACCGCAGATGTTGAGCGCGCTACCCGATGAGCCCTGCCGATTCTTGCGGCGGCTCTGAAGATCAATTTGTACAGGCTCCACTGGGAATGCCGTTTCCTCCCCGTCCGGGCGGCACTTTCCTCGGCATTTCCGGCTTCATGGGTTCTACAGGCAGCTCCCTGTAGAACCTTTTTTTTTTCCACGGCCGGCGGAGCGGCGAGCGCGGAGCTCTATTAAGCCGATGCTGCATATCCTATATAGGAGTTATGGATATCCCTAGAAGAAAGTCGTCAAGACAAGCTCTATGCTTCTAACACTTATATAGGAGTTTGGAAGTTAGCGATTCACTTCATGTCGGCTACTAGGGGGTTTGAAAGATGCGTCTGATGACTGAACTTCGCCGCGTTGCCTGCGGCATGGCGATGCTTTGTGCTGGCATGGGCATTGCGCATGCGCAAGAGTTTTCCGGCCGCGTGGTCAATGTGATCATCAATTTCTCGGTGGGCGGGCCCACCGACCTGGAGGGGCGCATTTTTGCGGACAATCTGCCGCGCTTTCTGAAAGGCGTCAGCAGTGTCGTCGTTCGCAACGTTACCGGCGCCGGCGGCCTGATCGGCGTGAACCAACTCGGCGACGTCTCCGAGACGAACAAGCTCAACATCGGTTTCTTTACCTGGGACCCGATGCAGCAGATCCTGCATCATCCGAACCTGCGGGTCCAGTTCAACGACTTCAAGTTCATTGCCGGCATGGAGCAGACCAACCTGCTTTACGTTCGGCGTGACACCGCCCCGGGCATCGCCAAACCTGCCGACATTGCCAAAGTCAATCCGTTCCGCGCCGCCGTACTTTCGAACGGTTCGGACTGGTCTGCGTTGCGCCAGAGTCTGGCCCTTGACCTGCTAGGCGCCAAGTACCGGACCATCACCGGCTACAAGGGGACGCGTGAGGCCGAAGTGGCGATGCTCCAGGGCGACATCCAGTTGGTCAGCAATTCCTTGCCCGGCTATAACTCCTTTGCCAAAAACAGTTTGGTGGGCAGGGGTCTCGCGATTCCGCTCTTCCAGTTCGCGCGCGGCGATGGCAACCGCAGTCCCAACCTGCCCGATGTGCCCACCTTCATGGAGCTTTATCGCGAAATCCACGGCGCCAATGCGAACCCTGGCGGCGCGAAGTGGGAAGCGCTGCAGTACCTGAACAGGATCTCGCGCATGGCGCGGGTGATCTTCATGCCGCCCAATGCCCCCGATGCTGCCGTTGCTGAACTGCGCAGCGCCGTGGAAAGGATGTCGAAGGATCCGCAATTCATGGCGCAGTACGAAAAGGCGGCGCTGGCGCCGGCACATTTCGTCCTGGGTGCCGACGGCGAGCGCGTCATTGGCGAACTGAAGACGTCGCCGCCGGGGATGGAGACCTTCTTCAACCAGTACATCGAGTCGAATGCATCGCACTGAGCGTTGCCAGCGCGGCCAACCGCCGCTGCGTGCACGCGGTAGCCGTGCGCGCACGCAGCGGCGCTGAAAGGAAATGGGTATGGACGGAGACGATACGATGAATTTTGCGTTACCGGAAGAACTGCGCATGCTGAAGGATTCGCTGCGCCGCTTTGTGAATGAGGAGCTCATTCCGGTCGAACTCACCGCTCGCAAGGATGACAAGCTGATTCCCGAACTGCGTGCCCGCGTCGACGCGTTCGGTAAAGAACTGGGACTCGACAAGTTCGATGTGCCCGTCGAGTACGGCGGACTGGGCTTCGGCCTGCTCGCCAAGACCGTCGTGTGGTCGGAACTTGCCCGCACGGTGGCCTTGCCGGTGCGGGCGATCAATCCTTTCGGCGCGACGGTGTACCCCGTGCTCTATGAGCTCGACGCCGCGCAAAAGGAGCGCTTCCTCTTGCCGACACTGCGCGGCGAAATGAAGTGGTGCTTTGCCCAGACCGAGCCCGATGCCGGTTCTGACCCCGGAGGCATGAAGACCACCGCCGTGCGCGACGGCGATCACTACGTGATCAACGGTTTCAAGCGCTTCATCACCGGCGCGGCTGATGCCGATTATGCGCAACTGATGGCCGCGACCGACCGCACCAAGGGCTCGCACGGCGGGATCTCTGCCTTCATCGTCGACATGAAATCTCCCGGGGTCAAACTGCTGCGCGCACAGAAGATGCTGGTCGACGACACGCCTTGGGAAATCGCTTTCGACGATGTCAGAGTGCCGGTGGAAAATCGCATCGGCGCCGAAGGCGAAGGCTTCAAGCACGCACAGAAGGTGCTCACCGTACTTCGCGTGCGTCACGGCGCCAAGGCCTGCGGGGTGATGGAGCGCTGTCTCGAGCTGGCCGCGGGCTACGCGAACGAGCGGGTGACTTTCGGCAAGCCGCTTGCTGAACGGCAAGCCGTGCAATGGTCGATTGCCGATTCCTACCTCGAGTGGCATCAGCTCGAACTGATGGTCAGGCACGCAGCGTGGAAACACGATCGCGGCGAGGACATTCGCACGGAAGCCTACATGGTGAAGAACTTCGGTGACAGCAAATCCTTTGAAGCTGCAGATCGATGCATGCAACTCCACGGCGGTATCGGGCTCTCTACCGAACTGCCGATCGAGAAGTTCTGGCGTGATCAGCGCAGCATGCTGATCACCGATGGGCCGACCGACGTTCTCAAGATCGCCATCGCCCGGCATGCCTTGAATATGTTCGGCTGATTGCACTGGTACGCCAGGGCGCATTGCCGATCCAGGCAATTCATCGCGCCCGAATCTGTTTCCTTCTGGAGAATCCATGAATCCAAGCCGCATCCACGAACTGCTCGATCCATGGCTCGCGAGTGAGCCCGACCGCGAATTCATCTATCTCCCCGATCGCACTGTGACCTATGCCGAGGTCGGCGCGATGGCCAGCGCCCTGGAGGCGGAATTGCTCGCTCTGGGCGTGCGCCCCGGCGATCGGGTGGTGATCGTGACGGAGAACTGCATCGAGCATATCGCCTTGCTGCTCGCTTGCAGTCGCGTCGGCGCCTGGTCATGCGGAGTCAATGCGCGTATGGCCGCCGGCGAAGTCGATGCCTTTGCGCAATTGGTCGATGCGCGGCTGATCTACTTCACGACGGGGGTCTCGGCGGCGGCAACGACCCATGCCGGGCGCCACCAGGCCCACTCATCGACGCTAGACGGACTCATGCACGGCGACGTGCGCCTTGAGTCGGTCGCCGAACAAGGCAGCGAAGCCGAGCGCGTCGCGGCGATCATCTCCACCTCCGGCACCACCGGAAGGCCAAAGGGCGTCATGGTGACCCACGCGGCCGTGCTGCATGCCGCGCGCGTTTCCTGCAAATCCCGCGGCCTCGGGCGCGACGATCGCCTGTGCCTGTTCGTGCCGATGACCCATATCTTTGGCCTCGCCGCCGTGCTGGCCTCGTCGCTCATTTCGGGCGCAACATTGGTCTTGCAGAAGACTTTCTCTGCCGCCGATGTGCTCGACGCACTGGCCCATCAGCGGGTCAGCCAGCTGCAAGGTCCGCCGGCGCTGTATTCGCGCCTTCTTGCCCACCTCGAGACGCATGGCATTGACCGGCCATCAGCGCCGCATCTGCGCTACATCTACACGGGAAGCAGTCCGCTCGATATCGCGCTGAAGGAGCGCGTGGAGGCGTGTTTCGGCCTTCCGCTGCACCACGGTTATGCGAGTTCGGAATCTCCGGTCGGCTGCGCCACCACAAGCAACGTGCGGCGCCAGGACACCGCCGCAGGCTACCTACTGGAAGGCATGTCCATTCGCATCGTGGACACCGACCATCGCGATGTAGCGGTGGGAGAGACCGGGGAGATCTGGCTCGCCGGGCCGTATCTGACACCGGGTTACTTTCGCGATCCCGAGGCTACCCGGCAGGCGTTCCGTCCAGGCGGCTGGTATGCCAGCGGTGACCTTGGGCGGCTGGGCGAGGACGGCGCGCTGTTCATCGTTGGCCGACTGAAGGAGATGATCATCCGCTCCGGCTTCAATGTGTATCCGGCAGAAGTGGAAGCGGTGCTCAATCAGCATCCCAGCGTGCAGCGCTCGGCGGTCGTTGGGCAGCGAGAGTCTGATGGCAACGAGAAGGTGATCGCTTTCCTCGAGCTTCGCGAAGGCATGGGCTTCGATGAGCAAGCACTGCGCGGCTACCTGCGGGAACAACTGGCGCCCTACAAGCAACCGGCACTGTTTCGCGTGCTGCCCTCCATGCCGATGACTGACACCGGCAAGTTGCTCAAACGAAACTTGCTGGCCCACCTCGATGCAGTGGCACAGGGATGACCGGGCTGTTGCCGTCGTGAAATGAACGAAACATCGAAGGAGAAGGAAATGAGTAATGAAGTAGTGAGTTATGAACTCGATGGCGACGTTGCCATGATCGGTCTCAACCGCCCGGAAAAGCGTAATGCCTTCAACGATGTATTGCATAAGCAGTTGCATGCGGCAGTGATGCGCGCGGGTGAAGAGGCCAAATGCGGCGTTCTGTTTGGCCATGGGGAGTGCTTCTGCGCCGGGCTGGATCTCGCCTACGCCGCGTCGATGTGGGAAAGCGAAAAGGATCACAAGCTTCCGTATCCCCGCAATTACGACACCGAGCTGATCGCTCGGGGCAGGATACCCTTCGTCTCTGCCTTGCATGGCGCCACCATCGGTGGCGGCTTCGAGGCCGCGGCCAGCACCCATATTCGGGTCGCCGACGAAACGGCGTTCTTCGCCCTGCCTGAGGGCCAGCGTGGCATCTTCGTCGGCGGCGCGGGCTCGGTGCGGATCAGCCGTCTGATCGGGACCGCCCTCATGACGGATCTGATGCTGACGGGACGCGTGCTGAGCGCCGAGGAGGCGCTGCGCTTCAACGCCGTGCAGTACGTGGTGCCCAAGGGGCAGGCGCTGGACAAGGCGCTCGCATTGGCCCGGCGCATCTGCGCCAACGCGCCGCTGACCAATTTCGCCGTCACCAATGCCTTGCCGCGCATCCGGGATATGTCTTACGACGATGGCATCTTCGTCGAGCGGCTGGTCAGCGAATATACGCTCAGCGCCGAAACGACTGCGCGCCTGAGCGACTTCCTGAACAAGAAGGCGGCGCCCATCAAGGCGCCGGAAGGGGGGGAAGCGCCGTGAAAAGCCTGCGCGAATCGGCGATTGTCGCTTTTGCCGAAACCAAGGCCATGGAGAAAAGCGACCGCGACGTCTGGGAGCTTGATGCCGAGGTCCTCGACGCCTTGCTCGAGCGCAGCGGCATCGAGAAGGCGGAGATCGACGGCCTGGTCATGGCCGGGTTCGGGCTGACAGCGGCGGGTGAGAGCTTCTGGGCACAGGTCACGGCCGATCAGCTTGGCCTGGAACTCGACTACTGCGACCAGGTGCATATCGGCGGCTGTTCAGCCACCGGCAGCGTCGCACGTGCCGCGGCGGCGATCGATGCCGGCCTGTGCACCACGGTCTTGCTGCTGTTCGCCGATACCGGCGTGGCGGAAAACAACCGGGGTGACCGAAGCTTCCGCCGCGAGTGGACCGATCCGTACGGTGTATTCGGCCCCCCCGACGCCTTCGGCCTGCTGACGCGGCGCTACGAGCATCAGTACGGACTTGACTACGAGATGCTGGGCAAGCTCGCGGTCACCCAGCGAGCCCACGCCGTGTTGAACGAGAACGCCTGCGAGAAGCTGCGCAAGCCGATCACGATCGATGACTACCTCAACTCGCGCATGATTGCAGACCCGATACGTCTGCTCGATTGCGTCATGCGCTGCGACGCCGCGTCCGGCCTGCTGATGACCAGCAAGCGACGCGCGAGGGAAAAGGGTATCGACAAGTTCGTCACGCCGATCGGCTACGGGGAGCGGACCAACTTCCAGGGCGGCGAGAATTTCGTCGATGTCACCCGCAGCGGCCACGAGGCTTGCGGCAAGCGCGCCCTTGCCCAGGCAGGGCTCGCGCTCAAGGATGTTGCATCGTTTCATCCCTACGACGACTTCATCATCGCGATCATGCTGCAGCTAGAGGCGTTCGGCTTCTGTGGGCGCGGTCAGGGCGTGCAGTTCATTCGCGAAATGAACTTTGCCTTCGATGGCGATCTTCCCTTGAATACCGGCGGGGGCCAGATCTCGGCGGGGCAAGCGGCATGCTGTTCGCACAACCTGATCGAGGCAGTGAGGCAGTTGATGGGCGAGGGCGGCGCGCGTCAGGTCCGGAATACCGCCAATGCGCTGGTAAGTGGCATCGGCTGGATCAATTACTCGCGCAACTGGGGAACGAGCAGCGCCCTGGTCCTGGCTCCCAACGCTTGATCAATACGCGAGACGACAATGGAAACAGCGACTCCCGATCTTCTCAATGACACTTTTGATGTCAAGCGCGCGATCAAGCCATCCAGCTTCACGCAACCATACTGGGCGGCCACGCGCGAGAAGAAGTTGGTCATCCAGTATTGCCGGGCGACCGGCAAGTATCAGCATTACCCGCGCCCAACCAGCATCTTCACCGGCCGCAAAAGCGATATCGAATGGCGCGAGGTATCGGGTCGCGGCGAAATCTTCTCATGGACCGTGGTGCGGCGCGGCCCCGCGGCTTTTCGAGGACACGAGCCCTATGTGGTTGCGTCGGTGACGCTTGATGTCGGCGTCAATGTGATTGCCAACCTGGTCAATTGTTCGCTGGATGAAATTTCCATCGGCATGAAGGTCGAGCCCTACTGGCTGCCGATAGACGATGGCATGCACCTGCTGATGTTTCAACCGGAGCGGTAGAGGCGGTGGCAGCGGGGTAGAAGAGACGTGGGGCGCTGTCAGCGCCCCACGGTAATGCCGATTGCGGTACTGCTGAGGGTAATACCGATTACGCGGCGGTCTTCCCGCCGTTCACCTGAAGGATCTGGCCCGTGATGTAGCTGGATTGCTCGGACGCCATGAAGACGATCGCATCGGCTACTTCTTCCGGCGTGCCGACGCGTCCGGCCGGGATTGTCGCGGCGACAGCCGCCAGCTGATCCGTGCCGCCGGCAATGCGGCCGAGCATGGCCGTTTCGATCGGGCCCGGTGCCACGGCGTTGACGCGCACATTCGACTTGATGACATCGAGCGCAGCCGACTTGGTCAGACCTTCGATGGCGTGCTTGCTGGCCACGTACATCGGATTGCGCGGATTGCCGCGGCTGCCCATGGTGGAGGAAAGATTGACAATCGCGCCGCGCTTCTGCGCGATCATCGCCTTCAGCTGGTGCTTCATGCAGAGGAACGTGCCAAGGACGTTCGCGTCGAACGTCGTCGTGTATGACTCAACGGTCTGTTCGACGATCGATCCAGGCGTGCCTTCCGTCCCGGCGCTGTTCACCGCGATATCCAGGCTTCCAAAGCGCTCGATCGTATGCGAGACAAGACGGATGACATCGTCTTCACGGCTGACGTCGGCCGCCAGGAAGTCCGCTTCCGCACCCATCTGGCGCAGTTCCGCGACGAGGGCTTCTCCGGCGGCGGCATTCCGCCCGGTGCAAACAAGCCGCGCGCCTTTGGCTGCGAATGCAAGCGCGGTTGCGCGGCCGATGCCAGCGGTCGCGCCGGTAATCAGGACAACAGGATTGGACATGAGAGTTTCCTTCGATGAAAGATGAGAAGCTGGATCGGGATGCGATGGCATCCCGGTCCTTTGGCTGAAGCATGTCGCGGGCCTCGGCAGGCGGGAGATGTTGATGTATCCCCCAACACCGTCGCCGTCAGTCCGGTGTGAAATTGATGGACCGAAGCAGTGCGCCCTGGCGTTCGTACGACTCGTGCGCGTCCTTCAGGAGTTCTTCAGTGGTAGCTGGCGTGCCGGGCTCCATGCCCATTTCCTCCAGCCGTGGCCGCAGCGCGGGCGACTGCGTGACCTTGAGCGTGGCGTCGCGCATCCTGGCGATCACCGCTGGCGGTACGCCAGACGCGGACCAGAGCCCCATCCAGCTCACGTCCTGGAGGTCGGGATATCCCGACTCGGCGAACGTGGGAACGTTGGGCAGTGCCGCCATCCGCTTCGGGGAAGCCACGGCAAAGGCCCGGAGCTTCCCGGACTTGATGAGCGGCATCGAGGTGGCCGGGCCGTCGAACATGAGCGGCACCTGTCCGCCCATCACATCCTGCAGCGCGGCCGGTGAACCCTTGTAGCTCACAGTGCCGGCATCAAGCCCGGCAAGCCGGTTGAACTGCACGCCCATTGTCTGGCCGCGTGTGCCGACACCAAAGTTGGCATAGTCGATCTTGCCGGGCTTCGATTTGACGTACTTGACCAGTTCCGCGAGGTTCTTCGCGGGCAGGCTCGGGTTGCCGACAAGCACGAGGCCATACCGCGTCAGCTGGGCAATCGGGACGATGTCCTTGAACGGGTCGAACGACACCTTGATGGCGTGAGGTACTTCCGCGGCAATTCCCTTCTGGATCAGCAGGAACGTGTAGCCGTCACGCGGCGAAGACAGCATGGTCTGGACGGCGATGGTGCCGCCAGCGCCAGGCTTGTAGTCGACGATGACAGATTGGCCAAGCGGAGCCTGCAACTCACGGGCAATCAGGCGAGCCAGGATATCCGCAGTGCCGCCCGGAGGCGCGCCCACGAGTATCCGCACAGGCTTGGCCGGCCATTCAGCGGCCTGCGCCGCATTCATGGCCGGCACCAGCGCGCCAGCGGCGAGCGCAAGCGCCATGGCCTGGCGAACGACATGGGTGGAGCGTTTCAATGCTGTCTCCTTTTGCGCAACAGGCTGTGCTTGCGGATCAGTAGGGGATATCGCCGATGATGCCGGCGCGCTCCAGCTTGCGCGGTGCCGGAAAGTAGTCGTTGACGGCATAGTGCTGCGTGCTGCGGTTGTCCCAGACCGCGACGTCGCCCTCCTGCCATGCCCAGCGCACCTGGTACTCGGGAATGGTGGCGCGGCTGGTCAGGTAGTTGAGCAACAGCGAGGCGCCGGGCGATTTGTCGATGCCGTAGCGCACGTTGGCCGGCGTGCTGTAGTTCGTGAAGTGCGTCGTGAACGATGCGCCGACGAACAGGATCTTCTCGCCGGTCTCCGGATGGGTACGTACCACCGGATGCTCTGCCGGCGGATGATCCTGGGCCAGCTTCAGGCGGTTCTCCAGCGTCATGACCGCACCGAAGCTCTGCTCGATGCTGGCCCTGGCACGCAGGCCGTCGATCTTCACCTTGATGTCGTCAGGCAGCTCCTCGTACGCCTTCACCATATTGACCCAGATGGTGTCGCCGCCGATCTCGGGGCATTCGATACAGCGCAGCACTGCGCCCATGGGCGGAATCGGACGCCACAGGCCGTCGCTGTGATAGCTGTTCTCGTAGCTGTGCGGGTTGTCGCTACGATAAACCTTCACCAGGCCCGGGTACTCGGGAACACTGCCAGCCACCGGGTGATCTTCGAGCTTGCCAAAGCAGCTTGCGAAAGCGACGTGATCGGCGCGCGTGATCTCCTGCTTGCGAAAGAAGAGCACGCGGTGCTTGAGCAGCGCCGCCTTGATCTCGGCGAAGAGTGCCGGATCGCGCGCGGCGTCGCCAAGGTTGACGCCAGATATCTCGGCCCCAATGGCGGGGGTGATTTGCCTGATCTTCATGACTTTGTCTCCTGCTGTCTGGGGAGTCCGCGGACCGGCCGGCGTGCGGCTCTTGATTTGGGTAGCAATGACTTCCGGTATCACATCATGCTGCCTTGCGATCTTTTCCGCTTTGCCAAGTGCGCCTTGAACTTGGCGAATCGCGACAACGGCGGCTGCTGCGGGATGTACCGCATCACCCACGTACGGAAGGCGCCTCACGAAAAAGGGCGCGGAATGTGGCGTCGCGGGTTACCCCCGCTTGACTTTAGATGACTGCTATTTACCATTAGCTGTCACTTTCTGGTCAGCCCCGATGTCGTCGTTACTTGTCCGTGCCGCAGCGCTCACCAACTACAGCGAGGTCGCTCGTGCCGCCGGGCTGGACCCGGTGCGGATGATGTTTGACGCAGGGATCAGTCCAAGCGTGCTTCGCGAGCCGGATCTCATGATCCCCGTCGAGCGCTACGCGCGCCTGCTGCAGGACTCTGCAACGCGGTCGGGCAACGAGACTTTCGGGTTGAGTATGGCCGAGTCGCGGTTGTTGTCCAATCTTGGGGCAGTGGGCATGCTGATCCGCGACCAGGAAACGCTGCGCGATTCCCTTGTCATGCTGATGCGCTACCAGCCGAAGATGAACGCCGCGCAGTCGCTGGCCATCGAGGAAAGTGGTGGACGTGTCATTATTCGCGAGGCGCTGATTGCCGGTAATGCCAATCAGCCAATGCGCCAAAGGATTGAACTGGCGCTCGGAGTAATGGTGCGGCTGATTCGCCAGCTCATCAGGCCGGACTGGCAGCCGCAGCGCGTATGCTTCGAGCACCCGGCGCCGCGCGACCTTAGCGCGCACCAGCGCTTCTTTGGCCCCCACGTCGAATTCGATTGTGATTTCAACGGCATCGTCTTCGGGAAGGCCGATCTCGATGCGCGCAACCCCTGGGCCGATCCGGCCATGGCGCGCTACGCACAGCAGCTGGTAGACGAGTCAGTTGTCCCGCAGCAGGCAACCATGCTTGAGGACGTGCGGCGCACGATCCTCCTGCTGTTGCCCAGCGGGCGCTGCAGCGTCGAACAGGTTGCCGACACGCTGGGCGTGGTCTGCCGCACGGTCCAGCGCCGGCTGGCGGATCAGGGACAGAGCTTCTCGTCGGTCGTCAACGAGATCCGCATGGAACTGGCGACGCGCTATGTCACCGGGAGCGATCGTCCATTGACCGAGGTGGCGACGCTGCTCGGCTTTTCGGCGCCAAGCGGATTCTCGCGCTGGTATCACGCGCAGTTCGGCTGCAGCCCCAAGGAAAGCCGGACCTCCACCGCAAGTGGCGCCGCCCACCGGCAGAAGGCACCTTCAGGGGCCGGCACGGCATAAGGCATCGGACGCGGCAGCGGCACCGCCGTAGCCTTATTGCGAATGCCGGTCGACCCTCAGGATCGCGCTGGCTGCGTCGACCATGGCCGCCAGGGCAAGCATGGCGATGATCACCGTGCAAGCCTGCGACAGGTGGAACAGCGACAACTCGAAATACAGCATCTGCCCAAGACCACCGGCGCCGACGAAGCCCAGGATTGCCGCCACGCGGATATTGTTCTCCCAGCGGTACAGGATGTAGGCCAGGAACTGGGGCCATACGCAGGGCAGCGTCCCATACACGAAGACAAGCGCGGCAGGGGTGCCCGCATCCGCCAGCGCGCGGGCAGGTGCGCGCGGCGCATTCTCCAGCGCCTCGGCGAACAGGCGGCCGAGCACGCCGGCGGTATGCAATGCCAGGGCCAGGGTGCCGGCAAACGGTCCAAGGCCGACGGCGAGCACGGTCAAGGCAGCCCATACCAGCTCGGGAATCGAGCGCAACAGGTTCAGCAGCAGGCGCGCAAACGCACGCAGCGCATCGCCGTAAAGCCCGGAAGCCGGCAATGCCAGGCCAAAGCCCAGCACCGCCGCACACAGCGTGCCCACGGCGGAGACCGCGAGCGTTTCGAGCATGCCGACAGCGGTTTTTGCCAGGAAAGCGGATGAGAGCTCCGGCGGGAAGAACGTCAGCATGAAGCGCAGCATCCCGGCTGCGGCGTCCATGGAAAAGAGTTGGCCCAGATCGAGCGAAAGATAGGCGAAGCTGCCCGCAATCGCGGCAGCCACCGCGATCAGCGTGAGCAGGCAGCGCATGCAGAATTGGGCCGCCTTAAGGCTGTATGGGTTGTGTGGGTTGTGCGCCATGATCTGGAGTCCCGTTTGCGCTAGTCGATCATCTTGCGCAGCCGCGCGCTGAGCGCATCGGCCAGCAGAACCAGCAGCAGGAACACCAGCAGGATGGTCGCGGCTTCCCCGCCGTTCAGCATTTTCATGGCCTGGTCCATCAACTGCCCAAGCCCGCCCGCGCCGACGAAACCCATGACCACGGAAGCCCTGACCGCACATTCCCAGCGGTAGACGGTGTACGAGACCAGTTCTTGCGCGGCATGGGGAATCAACCCATAGAACAGTGCCGGCAGGCGCCTGCTTCCGCTGGCGAACAGGGCATCCACGGCGCGTCTGTCGCTGGATTCGAGGATCTCCGCGTAGACCTTTGCCAGCATGCCGCCATAGGTGATGGCCAGGGCCAGCACGCCAGCGGCCGGCCCCAGGCCGAGCGCACGCACGAAGACCAGCGCCCACACCAGTTCCGGTACGCCGCGCAGCAACAGCACCACGGCGCGCACGCCAGCGCGCATCGCCATGCGCGGCTTGCGTCCCAGGCCGGGGCCGATGCGCGAAATCGACAGGCTGCCGGTCATGGCCACGGCCAGGGGTGCCGCAATCACGAAGGCGAGCGCAATGCCCGCCGTGGCAATCGCCAGGGTTTCCAGCGTGGCCTTGACCACAAGCCCAAGGAATTCGGCCGAAACCTCGGGGGGAAGAAAGTTGCGCACGAAGGTGCCCACAACCTTGAGGTTCCCGGTATCGAACAAGGCTGAAGGGCGGAACTGGGACAGCTGCAACAACGGCCACAGCAGTAGCAGCGCAAGCACCAGGCCGCTCGCGCGCCGCAGCGCCTGGGGGTCGCGCGGGTGGGCGGTCATCGGCACGCAGACCTGGGCGGGGTGCCGCCAGCGATGATGGTGTCCGTACCTGTCGCGATGCTTATCGGGGTCTGGTTGCCTTGCACCGGCGGTGTGGTGCTTTCGGACGCATAGAGTTCACGCAGCAGTGCGTCGGTTACGCGTTCGGCAGGCAGGTCGAAGGCGATCTCGCCCGCCTTCAGGCCGACGATGCGGGGAAACCAGCGCAGCGCCAGATCGACGGCGTGCAGGCTGGCGACCAGGGGCACCGCGCGTGTATCGGCTTCGCGGCGCAGCTCGCCCAGTGTGAGGTTGGCCAGCACCGGGTCCATTGCCGAGACCGGTTCGTCGGCCAGGATCAGTTCCGGGCGCTGGTAAAGCACGCGGGCAACACCCACGCGCTGCAGCTGGCCGCCCGAGAGCTGGTCGCACCGGTCGAACAGGCGGTCGGCCAGTTCAAGGCGGGCAAGCTGTTCGGCGGCACCATTGATATCCGCCGGATAGACCAGCGACAGCAAGGATTTCCAGCCGGGCCAGACGCCGAGGCGGCCCGCAAGGATGGCGGTGATCACGCGCTGGCGCGGCGGCATCGGCGGCACCTGGTGCACCATGCCGATGCGGCAACGCAATTTCCGCAGGCGTGCCGCCGATAGCGCCCAGGGGCTTTGCTCCAGCACCTCCACACGGCCTTCGGCTGGCCGCAGCGACGTTGCCAGCAGGCGCAGCAGCGAGGTCTTGCCCGCCCCGGACGGACCGATGACGGCAATGCGCTCGCCACGGCTGGCCGCCAGCGTGACCTGGCTGAGCGCACGCTGCCCGTTTGCGTAGCTGATGCTGGCGGCTTCCAGGCGAAAGCTCATCGGACCTGCATCACTGGATCAGGCCCGCGGCACGCGCTGCGGCTTCGATGCCGGCGTAGTTTTCCGGCCGCGTGGGAATGAACTTGGTGGTCCGCTGCAATGCCATGATTTCCCGCTGCTCGGGATTGGCCGGGTCCAGCCGCAGGAACGCTTCGGTCAGCTTCTTGCGCAAGGCCGGATCCATCCCGCCGCGCACGGTCCAGTTGTAGTCGTAAAAGGGCGGGGTGACGGCAAATACCCTGACCTTGCTGGTATCCACCTTATGCTGCTCCACCAGCTTGTCCCACACCGAGGCATTGAGCACGCCGGCGTCGGCCCTGCCGGCCTGCACGAAAGCCACCGTCGCATCGTGGGCGCCCGAATAGGCAACTGTCTTGAAGTCCTTGTCCGGATCGACGCCGGCCTGCAGCAGGAAGTGCCGCGGCATCAGGTGGCCGGACGTCGAGGACGGGGCGCCGAAGACGAAGGTGTGGCCCTTGAGGTCGGCCAGTGACTTGATCGCGCTGTTGGCGGTGATGAACTTGCTGGTGAACGTGGCATCTTCCTGGCGCTGGACGATGGGGATGGTGGCCCCCTTCGTCCGGATCTTGCTCTGCACGTAGGTAAAGCCGCCCAGCCATGCCATGTCGATCTTGCCGGTGGCCAGCGATTCCACCACGGCAGCGTAGTCCGTGACGGGCACGAACTGTACCTTCATTCCGGTTTCCTTCTCCAGGTACTGGCCGAGCGGCGCGAACTTGCGCTGCAGTTCCGTCGGGGATTCGTCGGGAATGGCCGATACCCGCAGCACGGTCTGGGCGGCCTGGGTGGCCTGGGCGGCCTGGGCACTGGCCAGGCTCGCAAAGCCCAGCAGGGCCAGCGCGGCAAAACGCTTAAGCAACGGCAACACGGGCGGCTCCTTCCGACATTTCACCAATCACGGCAGCATCCGCGAAGCCTTCCCGGCGGAAGATTTCCAGGATCTCGTCCACGGCTTCCGGCGCGCACGATACCAGCAGGCCGCCGCTGGTCTGGGGATCGGTCAGCAGCGCCTTCTGGCTGGGCGTGACCGACGCGGACAGGTCCACCTCGCCGCCATAGCTGACCCAGTTGCGTCCCGATGCACCGGTCACCAGTCCTTCGGCGGCCATGCGATCGACACCCGGCAGCAGCGGAATCCGCGCCGTGTCCAGCCGGGCGCCGATGCCCGCGCCGCGGCACAGTTCCAGCAGGTGGCCAAGCAGGCCGAAGCCGGTCACGTCGGTCAGCGCGTGGACACCCGGCACTTCGGCCAGCAGTCGGCCCGGCGTATTGAGTTTGGTGGTGCAGGCAATCAGTTCCTGATAGCCGGCCGCGTCGAGCTTGTCCTTCTTTACCGCGGCGGACAGCACGCCCACGCCCAACGGCTTGCCGAGGATCAGCTTGTCGCCCGCCATGGCGCCGCTGTTCTTCTTGACCCGATCCGGGTGCACCAGACCAAGGACCACCAGCCCGTAGATCGGCTCAAGCGAATCGATGGTGTGGCCGCCCGCGACCGGGATGCCCGCCTGCGCGCAGACCGATTCGCCGCCTTCCAGGATCTTGCCGATGACTGCCGGCGGAAGCTTCTCGATGGGCATGCCAACCAGCGCCAGCGCCATGATCGGGGTTCCCCCCATGGCATAGACGTCGGAGATGGCGTTGGTGGCGGCGATCCGCCCGAAATCGTATGGGTCGTCCACCACCGGCATGAAGAAGTCCGTGGTGGCGATCAGGGCCTGGCTGTCATTGAGCTTGTAGACCGCTGCGTCGTCGCTGGTTTCCTTGCCGACCAGCAGTGCTGGCGGCACAGGGAAGCCGGCCGAATTCCTGAGGATTTCAGAAAGCACACCGGGGGCGATCTTGCACCCGCACCCGCCGCCGTGCGAGAAGGCGGTGAGCTTGATCTTTGCGTTGTCTGGCTGGTCCACTTGCGGGGCTCCTGGTTATTCTGGGTTCAAGGCGTCGGCGACAAGTTTACTCACTTCCGCCGCTTCCCGCGCCTGCGCAAACAGCGGTGCCCTGAGCGCGCATTGCTGCCGCAGGCGGTTCAGGAACACCGCATCCCGGCTCGTGCGATCCAGCAGCAGCGCCAGTTGTGCCGCGTCACCCGGCGGAAAATATCCATCGTAGTCGCGGCCCAGCATGCCGACGTTGCCCGGGATACGGCTGGCCAGCACCGGCACGCCGCTGGTGACAGCCTCGATGATCACGTTGGCGCCGCCTTCCATGACGCTGGAGATCACCATGGCCTGTGCCTGGCGGATCTGCTGCAGGGTTTGGTCATGAGGCAGGTTCCTGAGCCAGACATAACGCTGCACACCAGGCCAGGCTTGAGCTTCCAGCGCCAGGGCCGCCTGCTGATAGGTGTCGTCCAGCGCGCCGCCGATGTGGATCAGGCGCAAGCGCGAATCGTCGGGAAGCAGCGAGAGCGCGCGCATCGGCGTCAGCGGGTCTTTCTCCGCCCGCATGTGGCCAACCAGCACGACGTCGAAGTGATTCTGGATGCGCGTCGCAGATGCGCTTGCCGATGCGGATGCCGGGGCGGATGCCGGGGCGGACTGGTAAATCACCCGGCACTTGGCGCGATGCTCGGGCGCAAGTTCGGTGAGTCCTTCGTCCTGCAGCACCACCAGGTGGGTGGCGAGTTCGAGCGAGTGCTGCGCCGATGCATCGGTGCGGATGTCGCGGTACAGATCGGTGCCGGTCAGCACCAGGATCAGCGGACGATCCGGGCAAGCCTCGGCGAACCTGGCGATGGACTCCGCCGAGCGTCGGGCGTGCAGGGCGATCAGGCAGTCGGGCAGGGCGCCGCCCCGGCTGGCCGTCGGCCATTCCGCAGCCAGCATGACATCGTGTTCTGCGTGCAGGAACCGGAACCAGCGGTGGGCGGTTTGCCAGTTGCCATTATTGGCTTTGCGCAGCGCAGGACTGATAATCGCGACGGTGGCCTTGGGAGGACGCATGACGACAGGTTCTGTGGGGGCAGCAGGGACAGAGGGACCGGCAGCAAGAAGGATAGACAAGTTCGGGCTGGATGCGGCATTTGCCGATGCGCACCGGCGCACCTGGGCCGTGCTTGAGCCACTGACGCCATCCCAATGGCAGGTTCCTTACGATGCGGGAATCAATCCGCCGTTGTGGGAGTATGCCCATGTCGCGTGGTTCACGGAGCATTGGGTGCTGCGGGAGCCGTCTGCCGGCCAGGACGGCCGCTGGGTGGCCGGACTCCCGTCCATGCTGCCGGATGCAGACCGCCTGTTCGATTCCATGCGCGTCGCCCACAAGGATCGATGGCATCTTGCGCTGCCCGGTCTCCCCGAGATTCGCGACTACGCCGCCGCCGTGCTGCAGCGCGTGCGCGCCAGGCTTGCTGCATCGGACGATACCGACGCGGCGCTCTATTTCTTCCGGCTTGCCTTGTTCCACGAAGACATGCATGCGGAGGCGCTGACCTATATGCGCCAGACACTCGGCTATCCGCTGCACGTGCCGCTGGCCATGCCTGCTATTGCGCCGGACGGCGGATCGGAAAGCGCGAGCGGCGACACGTTCCAGATGGGCTCGCCTGCCGGTGGCAACGGGTTTGTCTTCGACAACGAGAAGTGGGCACATCCGGTTCACGTTGCCCCATTCCACATCGATCGCACCTGCGTCAGCAATGCCGAGTTCGCGGAATTCGTGGTGGCCGGTGGCTATGGCGACAGTCAATGGTGGTCCGACGATGGACGCGCATGGCTGCAGCAGAGCGGGCTGGCGCATCCGGCGCGCTGGCGCCAGACTGCCGGCGCCGGCCCCGGGCAATGGGCGATGCGCTGGTTCGGGCAATGGGTGCCGCTGCCGCTCGAACATCCGGTATGTCATGTCAACGCCTACGAGGCGGAAGCCTATTGCCGCTGGGCCGGCAAGCGCTTGCCCACCGAAGCCGAATGGGAATACGCGGCATCGCATGACCTGATCCGCTGGGGCGGGGCCGTGTGGGAATGGACAGCCGATCCATTCGTGCCTTATGCCGGGTTCTCGCCCGACCCATACCAGGAGTACTCCGCACCCTGGTTCCACACGCATCGCTCGGTTCGCGGCGGGTCGTTCGCCACCGATGCCCGCATGCAGCATCCCCAGTACCGCAACTTCTACCTGCCGCACCGCAGCGACCTGTTTGTTGGATTCCGCTGCTGCGATTGAGGGGGCACCCGGCAGCGTAAACAGGCATTGAGATACGATGCGGCAGACCGTTCAACAAGCTGCACCAACTGAGCCTCCTGGTATGACTGCTGACAACTCCCAACACATTGCCCAACGCATTGTTGTAACCCTCGAAGAGGGCGTGGCCGAGGTACGCCTGAATCGTCCTGACAAGATGAACGCGCTAGACCAGGCGATGTTCGACGAGCTGGTGGAGACGGGCCGGCAATTGGCCGAGACGCCGGATCTGCGCGCCGTGGTTCTCTCCGGCGAGGGGCGGGCCTTCTGCGCAGGGCTGGACATGGATCGCATGGCCAGCATGGGCGCGGGCACCGACGCCACGCTCAAGCGCGGCCGGCTGGCGCCGCGCACGCACGGCATGTCGAATCATCCGCAGTACGCCTGCACGGTCTGGCGAGAGTTGCCGGTGCCGGTCATTGCGGCGGTGCATGGTGTGGCTTTCGGCGGCGGGCTGCAGGTGGCGTTGGGTGCGGACTTCCGCTATGTCACTGCGGACGCGAAGTTTTCGCTCATGGAAATCAAGTGGGGCCTGGTGCCGGACATGGGCGGCATGCTGCTGACGCGCGGGCTGGTGCGGCCAGACGTGCTGCGCGAGCTGATCTACACGGGCCGGGTTGTCAGTGGCGCCGAGGCCGTGCAACTGGGTTTGGCCACGCGTGTCTGCGATGACCCCCGGGCAGCCGCTCTGGCAGCCGCGCGGGAGATCGCGTCAAAGAGTCCGCACGCCATCCGTGCCGCCAAGCGGCTGATGCAGGTAACGGAGGACGGCGACGCGATGGCGATCCTTCAGGCCGAGTCGGTCGAGCAGGACGCGCTGATCGGCTCGCAAAACCAGGCGGAAGCGGTGCGGGCCAACATCGAGAAACGGGCGCCACGGTTTACATCGCCGTGAGCCGGGGTGAGTCAGGGCATGCCGCGTCGAGCCCGCGGACGATGCGTGCCGCCCGCTTCGCTCGGTTGCCTTTTGCTGGCGCGCCCGCAGCGCTTGGTCGCGCCTAGCGAGACCTGCTCAACAGCACCATCGCAATGCCGCCCAGAATTGCCGCAGAGGCAGCAGCGAGGCGGGGCGTGATGGATTCGGACAGGAAGATCACGCCTCCAACGGCGGCAATCGGCGGCACCGACAACTGCACGGTGGCGGCACGCATGGCAGACAGATTGCGCAGCGCTGCATACCAGATGACATAGCCGATGCCAGACGTGACTGCGCCGGAGACGACGGCCAGCACTACCCCGGCTGCGTCTGCATTGGCTTTGCCCACAAATAGCAGGCTCAGCACTAGAGCCAGTGGAGCCGCCCGCGCAAAATTGCCGGCAGTGGCGGCCAGCGGATCGGACACGCCGCGCCCGCGCAGCGAGTACAAGCCCCATGCCACGCCGGCGATCGCCATCAACGTCGCTCCGAAAGGAGCTGGCGCGGTTACGCCTGGCGACACCAGGTAGACCAGCCCGGCGACTGCCAGGGCCAGACCAAGCCACGCACCGGCGCCGAACATCTCACCCGCGCGCAGGCCTGCGCCGAACATGGTCAATTGCACCGCGCCGAACAGAATCAATGCGCCAGTGCCTGCGGACAGGCTGAGGTAGGCGAACGAGAAAAAGACGACGTAGGCAAACAGCATGGCCGCGGCGCGCCAGTCGGCATTGCCGGGCGCCGGCCGCTCCGATCTGAGGCGCACGATAACGGCAAGTGCGATAGCCCCGGACACGAGCCTGACACTGGCGAAACTGGCCGGATCGATGCCGCCCTGCTGCAGGGCGATCCGGCACAATAGCGAATTACACGCGAACGCGATCATCGCCACCGCGGTGAGCATGATCGCCTGAAGGAGGTGCAAGCCAGCGCGCGGTTCAGGCATGGGTCGCCACCAGGACGACTGCCCACGAGAGAAGCGCGACGCCGAGCGGCATGCGCAGGAAGCGGCCCCAGCGAACGTTCTTTTCAACTGCCATCGCCGCTGCCAGCAGGAGCATCCAGCCAAGGCTGCCCGCGCCCAGCCCAAACATCAACAGCATTAGCGCCCAGCAGCACCCGACGCAGAACAGACCGTGCTGCGCGCCAAGCGCGAAGGTGTGCCACCCCTCCGCCTGGCCACGCCAGCGTGCCATGATGAAACTCAACGGCGTGCGGCACTTTTCCAGGCACTGGTATTTGAGCCTGCTGAACTGGAACGCGCCGGCCAATGCAATGATCCCCACGCCAATCAGCCAGCCGTGCCACGCCAGAGCGGGGATGCCTGCGAGCAGGGACAACACCGCGCTGTGAAGCGCGTGCGCCAGCAACCCGAAAGCTCCCCATGCGGTCATGTAGCCGAGCAGGAGCAAGGTGACCAAGCGCCCGTGGTCCGGGCGCTGTGCCGTCAGGCGGCTGAAGGCGCTGACCAACGGCAATGTGGTCGGCAGCATCATGGCTGCCGTCATGAGTATCCACGCGGCGGCGTAGAGCACCAGCGGCACGACGACGTCGCCGGCAGGAATGGCTCGGCACAATATCGCCGCCGGACCGGAAGCAGTCCAGTCGCCGTGCTCAAGATAGCGCCCGTAGGGACTGCGCGCCCACACCCAGAGCGCCACCCACGCGCACGCAATCAGCGCGGCCAGTAGTGGAAAGAACACCTGGTGGTGGCGCGAGGCGCCGCGCGACGCCAGGCCTGCCGTCCTGCTCATGCGTCGAACACGAAGATGCTTTGCAGCGCGTTATGGTTCTGGATGTCGAGGTCGATGCCGAGGGCGGCATTGCGCGACCGATAGGTCGGCGCCTTCCCGACAAAGACGGGAGCTCCAGGCACTGTCGAGAAAACGGTGTCGGAGAGCGTGGTCTGACTACCAGTCGCGCCTAAATAGGGGTCGAGTTTGGCGTAGTAGTCCTTGCCGATCTCGAGCTCGCCTTTGCCCTGGACCACCGTGAACCGGATCGGCGCCCGCTCTACCGAGACAACCTGACCGATCAGCTTGACGAGATCCGCGATCGGGCCGCCGGCTTTGCCGGTATAGACCTTGAGAAGTGCCTCCTCCTGCTCCTTGGAGGCCTTGTCGTCGATGTAGATCGCGGCAGTCCAGTTGCCTTCCAGGATATTGCCCGGCACATGCGCTACGGCCGCGATGGTATTGCCGCTCACGTCAACGCCGTCGATCGTTCCTTTGTCCATGTGCCACGCGACAATGGTGTCGCAGGTGCCGTTGTCTGGATCCTCGCCAATCCAGCACGGGCACAGGACTTTGCAGTTGCAAACCTCGAGCAGACGACCTTCCAGGTGATAGCTCATATGGACCTCCATTGAAGGCACACGACGCTTGTCGCCGCGACGCGCGGCAACAAGGGAAATCATTCTTCTGGAAGCAATATAGGCACTTCCGTGCGGCACGAATTGGTCGGGACCGGAGAAAGCGAGACACTTTTGCCTCCAGTCCTCGGTTGCGGCCGGGAAACTCTCCTATCGGGCACACGACGCGCATGGCGGCTCGCTCCCTGAGTCCCTGCGGGGGCGACTGTGGCTCGCTCCCGGGCAGGCAGAAGTCGGCCACGATGCCCCCCAACTTCCACCCCACTACCTCAGGGAAACCATGTGGTAACTAATTAGGACAATTTATCGGGGCATTTATCCAAGAATACGGGCATCGAATCTCTGAGGCCGCCACCGCGATGTGCGGCCGACACTGACAAGTCATGCCCTCTGCCATCGATCGGATCGGCCCGTTTCAATACCGCCGTTTTGCCGCTTGCCAACCTCCGGTCGAGATGACCCGTCACGCCGTGCTGATTGCCGGCGGCGGGCCGGTGGGCCTTGCCATGGCACTCGGACTGGCGCGGCACGGCGTTCCCAGCGTGGTGATCGAAGCCGATGACTCGGTATGCGAGGGAAGCCGGGCGGCATGCATCTCGCGCCGCAGCCTTGAGATCGTCGAGCGGCTCGGCGCGGTGGACGACTTTCTGGCCACGGGTTTGCCGTGGACGCGCGGACGCAGCTACTACGGCGACCAGCAAGTGCTGGTGTTCGACATGCCCGCCGAAGCCGGGCAGAAGTACCCGCCCATGATCAACCTGCAGCAGTACTACATCGAGCAATATCTGCTTGATGCGGTCGAGCGTTGCAACGCGCTTCGCCCGGGCATGATCGACATCCGCTGGGCATCGCAGGTGACGCAGATCGATTCTCACGCGGAAGGTGTGCGGGTCCGGGTGGAGAACGCGCTCGGCAACTACCACGTCGATGCCGATTGGCTGGTAGCTTGCGACGGCGGCCAGAGCTTCGTGCGCAGGGCGCTGGGGCTCGAACTGGCTGGTACGGGGTACGAAGGGCGCTACGTGATCATCGACATCGAGCTGGCCAGCACCTCGCCAACAGAGCGCCGTGCCTGGTTCGATCCCCCGTGGTGGAAGGGTTCCACCATACTGATGCACCGCCAGCCGGACAACATCTGGCGCATCGACTACCAGCTCCGGCCTGGCGAAAGCGCTGAGGACGCACTGGCGCCGGCACAGGTCCGGTCGTTCGTGCAGCGGCACCTCGATGCCATTGGCGAAGGCCACCTGCCATGGCAGCCGGTCTGGACGTCGGTCTATCGGGCCGGCGCGATGACGCTGGACAGCTATCGCCACGGGCGCGTGCTTTTTGCCGGCAATGCTGCCCACGCGATGCCGATCTTCGGCGTTCGCGGCCTGAACTCCGGTTTCGATGACGCGGACAACCTGGCATGGAAGCTTGCCTATGTAGCGCAGGGGAGGGCAGGCGACGCATTGCTGGACACCTACAGCAGCGAGCGCATTCAGGCCTTCCATATCAACGCCGCCAGCGCCATGCGCAGTACCGAATTCATGTCACCACCCTCGCGCGGATTCGACCTGATGCGTGAAGCCTGCCTTTCGCTGTCCGGTGAGCATGCGGCCATCGCCACGCTGATCAACCCGCGCCAGACCCATGCGATTTGCTACGGCGATTCGCCACTCAGCAGCCCGAGCGACGCATTTGCATGTGGCCCCGCGCCCGGCGCGCCGCTTCAGGATGCGCTGCCCGGCGAGGGCCTGCCGCATTTGAGCACCGCCGTGCATGCGGCAGGCAACGGCGATTTCACGCTGATCCTGTTCGATGAGGATGGCATGCCGTCCCGCCTGATGCATGAGCAACTGCAGCAGTCGGGCAGCCCGGTGCGGCTGCTGCGTGTGGGCGGAGCGGGGTGCGGTACCGCTGCGGGCGCCACCGATGACGATATCGCCGTGCTGGCCGATCCGGGCCGCAAGGTCCGCCAGAGCTATGGCGCTCAGGCTGGCTCCGCCTATCTGGTCCGGCCAGACGGGCATATTGCGGGACGGTGGCTGACCTGCCGTGCCGAATCGGTGCAAAGAGCCGTGCAAAGAGCCCTGCAAAGAGCCGCGCAAATTTCGGCGCAAGGCTCCACCCGGAACCACATCCACATGGAGTTGCCCCAGTGACCACGCTTCACGCCGACGCACGCGACCGCGTGTACACCCAATGCGCCCGTGCTATCAGCGCGGCCGGTCAGGAGCGCGAGGCGCTGCTTCTGGCCCGGCTGGCGCTGCTGCTGTTCGAGCAGGTGGGTGACGAATCCCGTTGCAGCCTGGCGATCGAACAGGCGCTGCGGGACCTGCCGACGCCATCGCTTTCCGCAGTGCATATCGCCGTGCCGTGATCCGGCCACGGTCGCATTTAGCCGGCCATGTGCCGGACTTTCACCACAATAATCAGGGAGACAACCGATGAATCGCCGCCAGTTTGCCCTCGCGGCCGGGGCTTTTGCCGCCGCGCCGCTGGCCTTCGCCGAGGCCGCCTATCCGTCGCAGTACATCAAGTGGATCGTGCCGTATCCGCCCGGTGGCGGCACGGACAACCTGGCGCGCACGCTGGCCGAGAGCATGCGCGCGGGGCTGGGGCAGCAACTGGTGATCGAGAACCGGCCCGGCGCGGCCACCAATGTCGGCGCCGACGCTGTGGCGCGTGCCAAGCCAGACGGCTACACCGTCATGTCCGCCGACAATGCGCTGATGGCGTTCAACGCCTACCTGTTCACGAAGCTGCCGTTCGATCCGGACAAGGACTTCACCTATATCGGCGCAATCGGAAAATTTCCGCTTGCGCTGGTGGTGCACCCATCGTTCCCGGCGAAGACCTTCAAGGAATTCCTCGCATACGTGCGTGCCAATCCCGGCAAGGTCAACTATGCGTCGGTGGGCAACGGGTCGCCGCACCATCTGGCGATGGAAATGTTCAAGACCCGCACCGGCACATCGCTCGTTCACGTGCCGTATCGCGGCGCGGCGCCCGCAATGCAGGATGTCATGGCGGGGCAGGTGCCGGTCATGTTCCTGGATCTGGCTTCGGGGTTGTCCATCATCCAGAGCGGCAAGGTCAGGGCGCTGGCCATTGGTTCACGCACGCGCACGCCGGTGCTGCCGGACGTGCCGACACTGACCGAACTGGGCGTGGCCAATATCGACGTGTTCGCGCTGCAAGGCGTGCTGGGCCCGGCATCGATGCAGCCAGGCACCGTGCAGCGTCTGAATCAGGAATTGAACAAGGCTCTGAAGAATCCCGCGGTCATGAAACGCTTCACCGATTTCGGCCTGGAGCCGCTGCCGGGAACCCCCGAACAGTTCCACGCGCTGGCCCGCGAGGAATCGCGCAAGTGGGGGCCGATCATCAAGGACAACCATATCTCGCTTGACTAGGGACAGCATGCATCGATCGAACTCTTCAGCCGATGCGCCTCGCCCGGTGCACGGCCTGCATCATTTCGCGTGGCGCTGCCGGGACGCCGAGGCCACGCGCCACTTCTACGAGGACATCCTGGGGCTGCCGCTGGTGCACGTGATCCGCAAGGACAATGTGCCAAGCACCGGCGAGTATTGCCCCTACGTGCATATCTTCTTCCGCATGTGCGATGGCTCGCATATCGCGTTCTTCGACCTTGGTGACGACGTAGCCGCCGAGCCAAGCCCCAATACGCCGGCGTGGGTCAACCATATTGCGCTGCGCGTAGCGGACCGCGAGAGCCTGTATGCGATGCGCGAGCGCCTGCTCGCCTGCGGTGTGGAGGTGATCGGCGTGACCGATCACGACGGCTATATCGAATCGATCTACTTCTTCGATCCGAATGGGATACGGCTGGAGCTGACGACCGAAGTGGCACCGCCCGAGGTGGTGACCGGCTATGCGCGCGAAGCGCATGGCGCGCTGGCTGCGTGGACGCTGGAGAAACAGGCCAGGCGCGGGGAGGGCAGGGCATGAGCCAGCAACATTTCGATCTTCGCCTGGCCACGCGGCGCGACGGCTCGCGCGACGGCCAGCTGGTACTGGTCAGCCAGGACCTGCGGCATTGCGTGCCGGTACCGGACATCGCGCGCACGCTGCAGGCCGCGCTCGATAACTGGGGCAGCGCCGCGCCACGGCTCGATGCCTTGCATCGCAGTCTGGACGCCGCCGGGTGGCGCGATGCCGAGCGCTTCGACCAGTCGGCCTGCATGGCGCCGTTGCCGCGCGCCTACCAGTGGGCTGATGCCTCCGTGTACCGCAACCATGCGCGACTGATCTACAAATGGCGCCAGGAGCCGATTCCGCCGCGCTACGAGGATGAGCCGCTGGTCTATCAGGGCGGCTCCGACGTGATGCTGGGCGGAAGCGATCCGATCGACGCCGTGGATGCCGCGCATGGCATCGACCTGGAAGCCGAGATCGCCGTCATCACCACGGACGTTCCGATGGGCGTGAGTGCGGAGGACGCCGTCGGGCACATCGCGCTGGCGGTGCTGCTCAACGATGTATCGCTGCGCGGCCTGATCCCTGCGGAACTGGCGCGCGGGTTTGGCTTCTACCAGAGCAAGCCGGCTACCAGCTTCGCGCCGGTCGCGGTCACGCCGGCGGCGTTGGGCGATGCCTGGCGCGATGCAATGCTGCACCTGCCGGTACGCATCCGGCTGAACGATCAATGGTTCGGTCATCCCGACGCCGGCGAGGAGACCGTGTTCCACTTTGGACATATCCTCGCGCACCTGGCCCGTACGCGGGCGCTGGGGGCGGGCAGCATCGTTGGCGCAGGCACCATCAGCAACGCCGATCCCGCCGCGGGCAACGCCTGCATCACCGAGGCGCGTGTGCGGCAGATGCTGGACGGAGTGCCGGAGCACGCGCTGCATCCTTACCTGGCAAATGGCGACCGCGTGCGCATCGAGGTGCTGGACGCAAACGGTGCTTCCGTGTTCGGTGCGATAGACCAGCGTGTGCGTATTGCGGCGCGCTGATACGATGGCGGCAGCCCGCCCCCATCGTTACCCGTCGCCCACCGCATACCGCACATCGCCCCAATGAAGACCTGGAAGCTGAATCCGAGCCACGGCAGTGTGCCGCTCGACTTCGTCACCGGTGTGATGGCGGGGATCGGATCGGCCGAGCTGGCGCAGTGCTTCCTGGAGGCCATGCAATGCGTGCTGCCGGCCAGCCATTGCACGGTGTTCGCGCTGGAGGGGGACGGCCGCGTTTCCGCCGTCTCCACGGCCAGCGCGCATGGCGCCATTGCGTCGGTGACCGCCGTCGAGTATTTCCGCTATGGCTTTGACCAGCTCGATGCCAACATGGTCTGGCTCGCCCGCAAGAAGACGCCCGTGCGTTCCCAGACCTGGATGAGCCATCAGCGCGCCGAGGAGGTGAGCAATTCGCACTACCGGGATGTGTGCTACGGCCAGCCCGGCATTCGCGAGCGTACGTCTGTCCTGCTGCTCAATGCCGATGGCCGCCGCATTGCCATCAGCTTCTACCGCAACCTGGCGTTTGCACCGTTCGATGCGGGCGATTTTGAGGCCATCGGGCAATGCGCGCCGGTGCTGCACGAAGCCGTCATCGCCCACATCCGCAAGGCCCCGCGCGGGCTGGCCGGGGACTCCCTGCATCAAAAGGTGCTGTCCCTGCTAGGCAAGCGCGAGCGGCAGGTCATGACCCATGTGCTGGCGGGGCACACCACGCGAGAGATCGCGGGGAAGCTGGGGTTGTCTTCCACCACGGTGCTCACGTACCGCTATCGCGCTTTTGCCAAGCTTGGCGTGCGCACGCACCGGGAATTGCTGTCGATGCTGGACAGCCTGCCGGCCAATATTGCGCCGCGCGGCTGATCTGATCCCTTTATTCCCGATCGGGGGCGGGGTGCGCCGCCCATACCCCCACACAAATACCCCCACACGTACCGGGTGTGCATACCGTATTCATTTGCGATAATGCCGCCGATTGTCTAATCATGTATAGGTACGCGATCCGGTGAACGCTTCGCGACTTTCCCAGACCGAAGTTGGAGAGCCCCCAGAATGCCGCGGCAAACGCCTGAGCTGACGATGGAGAGCGGTGCCGAGGACGCGCCGATGCCGTTGTATCTGCGTCTGAAGCAGATGATTACGCGGCAGATCGATACAGGCGCCTGGCCCGCGCATCATCGCGTGCCGTCGGAGAACGAACTGGTCGAGCAGTTCGGCGCCAGCCGGATGACGATCAATCGCGCGTTGCGCGAACTGACTGCCGAAGGCCGGCTCGTGCGCATGCAGGGCGTTGGCACGTTCGTGGCCGAACCGAAGATGCAGTCATCGCTGCTGGAGGTTAACAACATCGCGGACGAAATCGCGGAGCGTGGGCATCGGCATCGCTCCGAAGTGATATTGCTGCGCGAGGAGCCCGCCGGGCCTGAGCGCGCCGTGGCGATGGACCTGCGCGAAGGCGAGAAGATCTTCCATTCCGTTATCGTCCACTACCAGGACAACGTCCCGGTGCAGATCGAGGACCGCTACGTCAATCCCGGCCTGGCGCCTGACTACCTGAAACAGGATTTTGTCGCCGACACCCCAAATGCCTATCTGCAGGGCCTGGCCCCGCTGACAGCGGGCGAGCACATTGTCGAGGCCGTTATCGCCACCGCCGATGAAGCGAAACTGCTGCAGATTCCGCGCGCCGAGCCGTGCCTGCTGATCCGGCGCCGCACGTGGTCAGGCAAGCGCGTGGTCACGTTTGCCCGCCTGCTGCATCCGGGGTCGCGTCACCGCCTGGAAGGGCGATTCGGCCCCACCGCCTGACCTTTCCACGCCGTCTCCACCCCGCTTCCAGCCCGTTTCCAGTCCTTTTCCCGCTGAATCGCCGATTCACTGACCTTGCCGCGCATTGACTGTGCGGCAAGGCCCACTTCCGTTCCCTCCACGTCACGTATGCAAGCCGCTGCTTGCCCCAAAAGGGGGTAAACCCCAGTACAAATGCACTTGTATATACAATACTGTACAACCCATCGGATGGCGCTGCGGCGCTGTCGTCGTTGTGAACAAACCGTGGATGAGGAATGACCGTGAGCACCCCCAATCGTTACCGTGACGTAGAGATCCGCGCGCGGCGCGGCAATCAGTTGCAGGCCAGGAGCTGGCTGACCGAGGCGCCGCTGCGCATGCTGATGAACAACCTCGACCCCGAAGTGGCGGAGAACCCCAAGGAACTGGTGGTCTATGGCGGCATTGGCCGCGCCGCACGCAATTGGGAGTGCTACGACAAGATCGTCGAAACGCTGGAGAAGCTCGGCGACGACGAGACGCTGCTCGTGCAATCGGGCAAGCCGGTTGGCGTGTTCAAGACGCACGCGGACGCGCCGCGCGTTCTGATCGCCAACTCCAACCTGGTTCCGCACTGGGCCAACTGGGAGCACTTCAACGAGCTGGATGCCAAGGGCCTGGCCATGTACGGCCAGATGACGGCCGGCTCCTGGATCTATATCGGCAGCCAGGGCATCGTGCAGGGCACCTATGAGACGTTTGTCGAGGCTGGCCGCCAGCACTATGACGGCAACCTGACTGGCCGCTGGGTACTGACCGCCGGCCTGGGCGGCATGGGCGGCGCGCAGCCGCTGGCCGCAACGCTGGCCGGTGCGTGCTCGCTGAACATCGAATGCCAGCAAAGCAGCATCGACTTCCGCCTGCGCACGCGCTATGTCGATGAACAGGCCAAGGACCTTGACGACGCGCTGGCCCGCATCGAGCAATACACGAAGGAAGGCAAGGCTATTTCGATCGCGCTGTGCGGCAATGCCGCCGAGATCCTGCCGGAACTCGTGCGCCGTGGCGTGCGCCCGGACATGGTGACAGACCAGACCAGCGCCCATGATCCGCTCAACGGTTACCTGCCGATCGGCTGGACCTGGGACAAGTACCGCGACCTCGCAAAGACGAAGCCGGCCGAGGTGGTGAAGGCCGCCAAGCAGTCGATGGCCAGGCACGTCGAAGCCATGCTGGCCTTCCAGAAGATGGGCGTGCCCACCTTCGACTACGGCAACAACATCCGCCAGATGGCCAAGGAAGAGGGCGTGGCGAACGCGTTTGACTTCCCGGGCTTCGTGCCGGCCTATATCCGTCCGCTGTTCTGCCGTGGCATTGGCCCGTTCCGCTGGGCTGCGCTGTCCGGCGATCCGCAGGACATCTACAAGACCGACGCCAAGGTCAAGGAACTGATCCCTGACGATGAACACCTGCACCGCTGGCTGGACATGGCAAGGGAGCGCATCAGCTTCCAGGGCCTGCCGGCACGTATCTGCTGGGTTGGACTGGGCCTGCGCGCCAAGCTGGGCCTGGCGTTCAACGAGATGGTGCGTTCGGGCGAACTGTCCGCGCCGGTGGTGATCGGCCGCGACCACCTGGATTCGGGCTCGGTGTCCAGCCCCAACCGCGAGACCGAGTCGATGAAGGACGGCTCGGACGCCGTGTCCGACTGGCCGCTGCTCAACGCGCTGCTGAACACCGCAAGCGGCGCCACGTGGGTGTCGCTGCACCACGGCGGCGGCGTGGGTATGGGCTTCTCCCAGCATTCGGGCGTGGTGATCGTGTGCGATGGCACCGATGCAGCGGCTGCCCGCATTGCACGCGTGCTGAACAATGACCCGGCAACCGGCGTGATGCGCCACGCCGATGCGGGCTACGAGATCGCCGTCGATTGCGCCCGCGAAAACGGTCTGAACCTGCCGATGCTCGGCACCTCCAAGTAATTCCGGAATTGAACATGTCGTATCAAGCTAATCACTCAGCCATCGCCCTGCATCTGCAACCGGGCGAACTCACGCTCGCGCAACTGCGCGCCGTTCATCAGCATCCCGTGAAGATCACGCTCGACGAGCGCGCGTTCGCGGCCATCGACCGCAGCGTGGCGTGCGTCGAAAGCGTTATCGCCGAGGGCCGCACGGCCTACGGCATCAACACCGGTTTCGGCCTGCTGGCCCAGACGCGCATTGCCCGCGAGGACCTGGAGAGCCTGCAGCGCTCGCTGGTGCTGTCGCATGCGGCCGGCGTGGGCGAGCCGATCGACGACGCGCTGGTGCGCCTGATCATGGTGCTCAAGATCAACAGCCTGGCACGGGGCCTGTCCGGCATCCGCCGCAAGGTGATCGATGCCTTGATCACGCTGGTCAACGCCGAGGTGTACCCGTGCATTCCGCTGAAGGGATCGGTCGGTGCCTCGGGCGACCTGGCGCCGCTGGCCCATATGTCGCTGCTGCTGCTTGGCGAAGGCCGGGCCCGTTATCGCGGCGAATGGCTGCCTGCGCGTGAAGCGCTGGCCGTGGCCGATCTGCAGCCGCTGACGCTCGCAGCCAAGGAAGGTCTGGCACTGCTCAACGGCACGCAGGTGTCCACTGCCTACGCGCTGCAGGGTTTGTTCCAGGCAGAAGACCTGTATGCAGCAGCCAGCGTCTGCGGCGCGCTGACCGTCGAGGCTACGCTCGGTTCGCGTGCACCGTTCGATCCGCGCATTCACGCAGCACGCGGTCAGCGCGGCCAGATCGATGCGGCGGTGGTCTATCGTCACCTGCTGGGAGCGACCAGCCAGATCGGTCAATCGCATGAGAACTGCGAGAAGGTGCAGGACCCGTACTCGCTGCGCTGCCAGCCGCAGGTGATGGGTGCCTGCCTGACGCAAATCCGCAATGCGGCGGACGTTCTTGGCGTCGAAGCGAACTCGGTTTCCGACAATCCGCTGGTATTTGCGCAGGAAGGCGATATCATCTCGGGCGGCAATTTCCACGCGGAACCGGTGGCGATGGCCGCTGACAACCTCGCGCTGGCGCTGGCCGAGATCGGCTCGCTCTCCGAGCGGCGCGTTTCGTTGATGATGGACAAGCACCTGTCGCAGTTGCCGCCGTTTCTGGTATCCAACGGCGGTGTCAACTCCGGCTTCATGATCGCGCAGGTCACGGCCGCCGCGCTGGCGTCGGACAACAAGGCGCTGGCGCATCCGGCCAGCGTTGACAGCCTGCCGACATCGGCGAACCAGGAAGACCACGTGTCGATGGCGCCCAACGCCGGCAAGCGTCTCTGGGAGATGGCCAGCAACGTGCGCGGCATCATCGCGATCGAATGGCTGGCGGCGTGCCAGGGCCTGGACTTCCGCGAAGGCGGCAAGACAACCGAGTCGCTCGAGCACGCGCGCGGCCTGCTGCGTCAGTCGGTGCCGTTCTACGACAAGGATCGCTACTTCGCTCCGGATATCGAGGACGCCAGCACGCTGATTGACCAGCGTCACCTGACGGCCCTGCTACCCGCAGGCATCCTGCCGAGCGTCTGATCGACGTTCGTGCCGGCGCGAAGCGGGCGAAGATCCGCGCGCCATGGGCCATCGGTCAAAAGCCATGGTCCCAATCTAGACATCCTTCTGGAGACAGCTTGAAAAACCTGCAACGCAATCTGAGCGCGCGGCATATCCGCTTCCTCGCGCTTGGCTCGGCCATTGGCACGGGCCTGTTCTACGGCTCGGCATCGGCGATCCAGCTGGCTGGCCCGGCCGTGATCCTGGCGTACATCATCGGCGGCGCGGCTGTGTACATGGTCATGCGCGCGCTTGGCGAGATGGCGGTGCGAGAGCCGGTGACCGGCTCGTTTGGCCGCTACGCCAGCGAGTACCTCGGGCCGCTCGCGGGCTTTCTTACCGGATGGACCTACATCCTCGAAATGATCATCGTCTGCCTGGCGGACGTGACCGCGTTCGGCATCTACATGGGCTTCTGGTTTCCCGAAGTGCCCCAATGGATATGGGTGCTCGGCATTGTCATGCTGATCTGCGGGCTGAACCTGTGCAACGTGAAGGTGTTCGGGGAACTGGAATTCTGGCTTGCGCTGGTGAAGATCCTGGCCATCGCCGCGATGATCATCGGCGGCACCGTGATCCTGTTCCTTGGCGTCCAGATGAATGGCGAACACTCGCCGGGCTTCACCAACCTGTGGGCGCATGGCGGCTTCCTGCCGCACGGCGTGGGCGGGCTGATTGCATCACTGGCCGTGGTGATGTTTGCGTATGGCGGCATCGAGATCATCGGTATTACCGGCGGTGAGGCCCAGAATCCCGAAAAGGTGATTCCGCGCGCAATCAACGCCGTGCCGGCGCGCATCCTGCTGTTCTACGTGCTGACGATGACCGTGCTGATGGCCATCTTCCCGTGGACCGGCATCGGCAGCCAGGGCAGCCCGTTCGTGCAGATTTTCTCCGGACTGGGTATCAAGTCGGCAGCCGCCGTGCTTAACCTGATCGTCATTTCCGCGGCCATCTCGGCCATCAACAGCAACATCTTCGGCGCAGGCCGCATGATGTACGGCATGGCGGAGCAGGGCCAGGCGCCGCGCCTGTTTGCCACCACCTCGCGTCATGGTGTGCCCTGGGTGACGGTGCTGGCGATGGCCGGCGCATTGCTCGGTGGCGTGGTGCTGAACTACCTGATCCCCGAACAGGTGTTCGTGATCATCGCTTCGATCGCAACGTTTGCCACCGTGTGGGTCTGGCTGATGATCCTGCTGTCCCAGGTTGCCATGCGGCGCCGCCTGTCTGCCGAGGAAGTGCGCGCCCTGAAGTTCAAGGTGCCGCTGTGGCCGGTTGGGCCGGCACTGGCGATCGCGTTCATGCTGTTCGTGATTGGCGTGCTTGGTTATGTCGAGGACACGCGCATCGCGCTGTATGTTGGTGCCGGTTGGGTCGTGCTGCTGTCGCTGGCTTGGTACCTTGGCGCCAAGCCCAGGGCGGACGGGATTCTGGCCCGGGAAACCAGTGCCTCGTAACGTGGATTCGCCACCCATGACGGCGCTCACGCACGCGGCGGACTCCGACGTGGTCTGGCACGGGCGCTCCGACACTGGCGAGCGTGGGGACACGCGGCGGCTGTTCAATATCGTCCAGCCGCTGTCCCCCGAAGCGTCCGGCGATCTGGCCGGCGACCTGGCTGGTGCCGCGGTCCTGATCGGCTTCGCGTGCGATGCCGGCGTCAGGCGCAACCAGGGCCGCGTTGGCGCCGCCGATGGCCCGCGCGCGATTCGGCGCGCGCTGGCCAGTCTGCCCGTGCACGACGTGTCTGCGCTCTACGATGCGGGCGACGTGCGCTGCGAAGGCGATGCGCTGGAGGATGCGCAGCAGGCGCTGGGGCAGGTCGTTGGCGCGCAACTGGGCCGTGGCGCGCTGCCGATCGTGCTTGGCGGCGGCCACGAAGTGGCCTGGGGCACCTGGCAGGGCCTGAGCGCGCATCTGGACGCGGCGGGCGACACCGGCCGCGTGCTGATCCTCAACCTCGACGCGCATTTTGACCTGCGGACGGCGCGGCCCGGAAGCTCGGGTACACCGTTCGACCAGATCGCACAGGCGTGCCGCGTTGCCGGGAAGCCATTCGACTATGCGTGCCTTGGTGTCAGCCGGCTTGGCAACACCGCATCGCTGTTCGCGCACGCACAGGCGCTTGGCGTTCACCATGTCGAGGACATCGACATGCAGGAGCGGCATCTGGACCAGCGGCTTGCCGAGATCGACGCGCTGATCGCACAGGTTGCGCACGTCTACCTGACGATCGACTTTGACGTTCTTCCCGCCGCAGTCATGCCCGGCGTTTCCGCGCCTGCCGCGTATGGCGTGCCGATCAGTGTGGTCGAGGCAGTCGTCACGCATGTACGTGCGTCCGGCAAGCTGCGTGCGGCGGACCTTGCCGAGTTCAATCCGCAGTTCGACCGTGACGGCCAGAGTGCCAGGGTTGCCGCACGGCTGGTGTATCGGCTGATCGGCTGATCGGCTGATCGGCCGATCGTCCGTGCGGGCTGATTGGACTGGGTGCGCCGCGGCGACGCAGCGAAGCGCCACGCCATTTCCCGACCGTTGGGATGGCCGGGCTTCGCCGCGGCGGTCAGCGGGTTCGGCGGTGTTGGTGCCTACTTGCCCGTTTGCTTCATCAGGCTCTTTGCCTCTTCGATACTCTGTTCGGCACGCTTGGTAATCACGGCCAGCGCCTCCGCTTGCGATTTCTGGGCCATTTCGGCCAGTTCGCGCATGTTGTTGAACGCCGTCTGCAGGCCTTGCTGCACGAGTTCGCCCTGCTTGGCCATCACCTCGGCGGGATTGCCGCCTGTGGTCAGCTTCTGGGTCACGGCCTGGATCTCCTGCATGCTCTTGCTCAGGATCTCCGTCTGCTTCTGCACGAGTGCCTGCATGCCTTCGTAGGCCACCTTGTTGGCCTCCGTGATGGCTTCGATATCCTTGCGCCGCGCTTCAATCACCGACGCCATGTCAACGCCGGGGAGCTTGTACTGCTCCAGCAACTTGGTGAAATCGGTGAACGGATTGGGCGATGTAGCCATGACGCGTCTCCTTGTTTGGGGGGAGGGGGGTGGAAACCGGTCGCGCCCGACTCTGGCTGGTGCAGCCCGATTGCCGAGCGGTACCTAAGTGTAGTGCGTGCCGCACGGAAATATCGGGCTGAATGCGCGGGTCACCATCGACGCTGCGCGGTGCGGCGGGCAGCGCACTCCGGGCGCTGATTCCATCCACGCAATCAACGTGCGCGATACGCGGCGCACGTTGATTGTGCTTCCCGTATGGGCTATGCCTCCAGCAGGCCGCGTGCGCGTGCCAGCGTGATCGCCGTATCCTCGATCATGTCTTCCTGCCCGCCCACCAGCCGCTGGCGGCCGAGTTCGACCAGGATTTCGCGCGCCGGGATGCGGTACTTGGCCTCGGCACGCTTGGCAAACAGCAGGAAGGACGAATACACACCGGCATAGCCGAGCGTGAGCGCGTCGCGGTCGATGCGGATCGGATGGTCCATGATCGGCACCACCAGGTCCTCGGCCACGTCGGCAATCCCGTACACGTCCACGCCGGTCTCGATACCCATGCGCTCGCACACGGCCACCAGAACCTCCATGGGCGTATTGCCGGCACCGGCACCCAGGCCTGCGGCGGCGGCGTCAATGCGGTTGGCGCCGCAGGCGATTGCCGCCAGCGAATTGGCCACGCCCATTGCAAGGTTATGGTGGCCATGGAAGCCAAGTTCGGTCTCGGGGCGCAGTGCCTGCCGCACCGCCGTCAGCTTCTCGGTGACGTCGTGCGGCAGCATGTGTCCGGCCGAATCCGTGATGTACAGGCAGTTGGCGCCGTAGCTTTCCATCAGCAGCGCCTGCTTCACCAGCGTCTCCACCGGTGCCATGTGCGCCATCATCAGGAAGCCCACGGTATCCATGCCGAGCTTGCGCGCCATGCCGATATGCTGCTCGGAGACATCGGCCTCCGTGCAGTGCGTGGCCACGCGGATCGTGTGCACGCCGATATCGTGCGCCATGCGCAGGTGGTCGACGGTGCCGATGCCGGGCAGCAGCAATGCGGACACGCGCGCCTGCTTCAGTTCGCCCAGCACGGCGCGCAGGTATTCCTCGTCGCTATGCGCGGGAAAGCCGTAGTTGACCGATGCACCGCCAAGGCCATCGCCGTGGGTGACTTCGATCAGCGGCACGCCGGCGGCGTCCAGTCCGCGCGCGATGCCCTTCATTTGGTCCAGCGAGATCTGGTGGCGCTTCGGGTGCATGCCGTCCCGCAGGGTCATGTCATGCAGGGTGATGTGTTGTCCCATGGCTTGCTCCTCAGGCGGTGGCGGTTTCGGTGGGGTTGCCGGCGCGCATGGCGGCAGCGATGCATTCGGCGGTGCGCGCGGCCGAGGCCGTCATGATGTCCAGGTTGCCGGCGTACTTCGGCAGATAGTCGCCCAGCCCTTCCACCTCAAGGAAGATCGATACGCGATTGCCGTCAAACACGGGGCCGTTCTTCAGCGTATAGCCGGGCACGTACTTGCGCACCTCGGCGATCATGTCGTGGACCGATGCCGTAATGGCGGCGACATCGGGCGCGTCATCGGTCAGGCAGTGGATCGTGTCGCGCATGATCAGCGGCGGCTCGGCCGGGTTGATGACGATGATGGCTTTGCCCTGGCGCGCGCCGCCAACGGCCTCGATCGCGCCCGCGGTGGTGCGCGTGAATTCGTCGATGTTGCGGCGCGTGCCCGGCCCGACCGATCGTGACGATACCGTCGCCACGATCTCGCCATAGGCCACCGGCTGCACGCGTGACACCGCGTACACCATCGGGATGGTGGCCTGCCCGCCGCAGGTGACCATGTTGACGTTCATCTCGTTGCTGCCGATATGCGCTTCCAGGTTGACCGGCGGCACGCAGAACGGCCCGATCGCCGCCGGCGTCAGGTCGATCACGCGAACGCCGAGTGCGGTCAGCTTTGCCGAGTGCTCGGCGTGGACATAGGCCGAGGTGGCATCGAAGGCAATGCGGATATCGTCGGCTTCGATGTGGGGCAGCAGGCCGTCGATACCGTCACTGGTGGTCTTCAGCCCAAGCTCGCGCGCGCGTGCCAGGCCTTCGGAGCCAGGCTCCACGCCGACCATCCAGACCGGCTCCAGGATCTCGCTGCGGCGCAGCTTGTAGAGCAGGTCGGTGCCGATATTGCCGGGGCCGATCAGGGCGCATCGGATCTTGTTCATGAGCGTTTCTCAGGTTGTATTGAGGAGATCGGAAGATCGGGACATCAGCAGAAGCGGGCGCTGCATCCGCCGATGCCGGTGATATGCATCGACAGCGCGTCGCCCGCCTGCACGGGGATCAGCGCCGCCAGCGAGCCGGACAGGATCGTCTCGCCAGGCAGCAGCGAAATGCCGAAGCCGCCGAGCGTGTTCGCGAGCCATGCCACCGCATCGGCCGGGTGGCCGAGCGCCGCGCTGCCAAGACCCGTCGCCACGCGTTCGCCGTTCTTCTCCAGCGTCATCTCGCACGCGGCCAGATCCAGCGCATGCGGACTCACGCGCTCGCTGCCAAGCACATAGACGCCGCAGGACGCATTGTCGGCAACGGTGTCCTCGATGCGGATGCGCCAGTCCCGGATGCGCGAGTCGACGATCTCGAAGCACGCGGCAACCGACTCCGTGGCCTCGAGCACCTCCTCACGCGTGACGCCCGGGCCGCGCAGCGTGCGCTTCAGGAAGAAGGCGATCTCACCCTCGGCGCGCGGCTGGATCAGCCTTGCAGTGGGGATGGGCTCGCCATCGGCGTAGTGCATGCTTTGCAGCAGGATGCCGAAATCGGGCTGGTGTACGTCCAGCATCTGCTGCACGGCCAGGCTCGTCACGCCGATCTTCTTGCCGGTGATGGTGTCCCCGGCCGCCAGACGGTGCGCGACAAAGCCCTGCTGAATGCGATAGGCCTGGCTGATATCAAGCCCCAGCCCACGGCCGGACAGTGGCGGCACCGGCACGCGCGTGACAAGTGCCTGCTGGAGTTCCTGGCTCAGCGTGGTGATCAGGTCGTTGGTCATGTCGGTGCTCACGTCAGATGGACTCAGAACGAATACTTGGCGTTGAAGGCCACGTAGTCGCGATCGGCCAGCGGACGGTTGGTGATGCTCGGTCCGCCGATGAACGCGGCGTAGGTCAGGTTCAGCTCCAGGTTGTTCAGGTACTTGAAGGTCAGCCCGATGCTGGCGCGCTTGTCGCCGTAGCCCATCAGCGTGCCCATCGCGCCGGCCACGGACGAGTTGCCGCTGAATTGCTGCGCGTACGTGAGCGGTACCGTCAGGTCCCAGCCGTCGAAGATGTTGTTGTAGGTCAGCGACCAGCCAACCTGGAATGCGGCCGCGTCGCGCGTGTTCGTCAGCCCGCTGTAACCCATCACCGAATCCACGCCGATCACGTGCAGATAGGTGATTTCACCAAGCAGCGACTGCGAGTTGGCGAGGAACGTCGGGCCAATCGAGTAGATCGCCGAGATGTTGCCCTGCAGCGCCCTGCCGCGCGATGCGGTGGGGGAACCGGCCACGTTGACCAGCATCGGCACGCCGTCCTTGTAGCTGACTTCGCCGGCGACGTTGGCGCCCGCCACCTGCGTGGAGAAGCTGGCGCCGGTCAGGTTGATGCCGCTGAAGTATTTCTGCTGGTACTGCAGCGTGGGGAACAGCGAGGTCACCACGCTCGGGTTCTTGTCGTGGTAGCGAAGCTGATAGAGCCCGATCTCGGTGTCGCCAAACACGCGGAAACGCGCGCCCACGCCCCATTGGCCCCAGTCCGAAGGACGATCATCGGGGCCGCGCGGGATATTGAAGCCCGGTCCGATGATGAACTCGGCGCCGGGACCAACCACGTCGCTGGTGCTGAAATAGCTGCCAGGCGCGGAAAGCTGGTTCGGCTTGAACGTGAACTGGTAATAGGTCATCAGGCTGAACGACGGCGTGACCTGCCATTGCAGCGAGGCCTGCGGTACCGGCAGCAGGATGTCCTTGACCTCCGCGCCCGGCACGAAGGCCTTGGTCGCGTCCGCAGGGCCTTGCGCGCCTGCGATGTTGGCGAAGAACAGGCTCTCGCCCCACGCCACCACCTGGTTGCCCAGCTTGAAGCTCAGTTCCGTGCTGCTCACTGGCACGGACCCGTAGACATAGGCATCGAGCAGTTGGGCACGGCTTTCGTGGTAGTCCTTCGCGGAGTCGGTGAACTCGTTGAACGGGCCGCTGTGGTTGACCGTGAACGGCGCGTTGTTCGAGTTGGTGCCGCTGTAGGCCCAGTCCTGGAACACGCTGCCGCGCACCAGCACGCCAAACGCGTCGTGCTTCACCTGTGCTTCGCCCAGCAGCGAGACACGGTTGGCAATCATGTCGCCGCGCTTGAAGTTGCGGTCGCCGTCGTCGCCGTTGATGTTGGCCGGGCTCAGCAGTGTATTGCTCTGGTGCCCGGTGCGCACGGCGGCGCCGTAGGACGCGGTCACGCTGTAGTCCAGCGTGGTGTCGTGGCCAAGGTCGACGGTGTCGAACGCCAGCGCGTCAGGCGCGGCCAGCGCGGACAGTACTGCCAGCGCCGCGGCTGCGGCGGTCGGCCGCAGCCGGTTGCGGCGCGCGGACGTGCCGGATGTTGCAATCTGCATGATGGGCTCCCCCTTTTTGTGGTGTCAGTGGCGATGCAATGCCGGGCATGTCGTGTGGCGCTCGCCTGGCGGCAAGCGTAGTGAGGGGCGGCGCGTCGCAAATCGGCAGAACGGACTAGTTGGAATCCCTTGGTGGTCTCCAGACACAGGGTTCAGGGGGGCAGGAGCTCAGTGGCGGTTGACTGACGCCGCGTCCAGGAACGCCGGACGCTCGCCGCCGCCGTCGATCACGAGATTGGCGCCCGTGACATAGGCCGCGTGTGGCGAAGCGAGGTACAGGCAGGCGCTGGCGATGTCGTCCGGGACGGCCAGCCGGCCCAGCGGCACCGTTGCGGCCACCTCGCGCAGCGCCGCAGGGTCGCCGAAGTGCTGCTGCTGCGAAGTCTCGGTCAGCACCAGCCCGGGGCTGACGGCGGTCACGCGGACCTTGGGTGCCCACTCCACCGCAAGCGTGCGCACGGCGTTGAGAATGCCGGCCTTGGCGGCACCGTAGGCCGCCGTGCCAGGCGAAGGGCGCAGGGCGCTGACGCTGCCCACGAATAGCTGCGTGCCGCCGCCGGGCTGCCGCTGCATGCACGCGTTGGCGCGTTGGGCCAGTTGCAGCGGGGCCACCAGGTTGAGCCGGATCACCGATTCCAGCAGCCGTGGCGACGCATCGGCCACCATCGCGAATGGCGATCCGCCGGCGTTGTGCACCACCACGTCCAGCGCGCCGCCATCCTCGGCAATCCGTGCCAGCATCGCGTCGACCTGTTCCAGATCGCGGATGTCCGCCGCCACGAACTCCGCGCGGCGGCCGTCCGCGGCGGGCAGTTCGCCGTCGTGCGCGGGCGGTGTGCGGCCGCAAACAAACACCCGCGCGCCGGCGCGCAGGAAGGCCTCGCTGATGGCGCGGCCGATGCCGCGCATGCCGCCGGTTACCAGCACGGTCTGGCCCGTGTAGTCGAATCCCGTCATGGATGCTCCCTTTCGTCTCTCGTTGTCGCTCGTGTTTCGGAGCGCCCATCGTAGGAGAAGCGTGCGCGCCGCTCGTAGTCCGAATGAACGATGTCCGCGCGATGCCGCCAGCGCACCATCGTCGCGACAATCAAGGGAGACCCCACCATGTCCGCTACGCACGCGCCGGCCGATCTGGCCGCCAAGCCATCCTCGCTGCACCCGGCGCTGCCGGTGGGGCGCTTCATGACCACTGCCGCGGGACTGCGGCTGCACTGCCAGGACATTGGCAGCGGCGAACCGGTGGTTTTCATTCACGGCAGCGGCCCGGGCGCCAGCGGCCACAGCAACTTCCGTCATAACGTGCCGGCATTCGTCGAAGCGGGCTTCCGGGCCGTGGTGGTGGACCTGCCCGGCTATGGCCTGTCGTCCAAGCCCGATGACGTCGAGTACACGCTGGATTTCTTCGTCGCGGCACTTCGTGAGCAACTGCTGGCGCTGGACCTGCCGCGTTGCGTGCTGATCGGGAACTCGCTGGGCGGCGCCATCGCGCTGCAGTACGCGCTTGATTACCCGGAGCACGTGAGCCGGCTCGTGATGATGGCGCCGGGCGGCGTGGAGGATCGCGAGACCTACTTCGAGATGGAGGGCATCAAGCGTATGGTGTCGCTGTTCACGGGCGGCCACATGAACGCGGACACCATGAAGCAACTGTTGCAGTTGCTGGTGCACGACAAGGGCCTTGTCACCGAGGCGCTGGTCGACGAACGGATGGCTGTCTGCCGCGAGCAGCCGCGCGAGGTACTGGCCACCATGCGGGTGCCCAACCTGACCGCACGGCTTGGCGAGATCGCCTGCCCGGTGCTTGGGTTCTGGGGCACCGAAGACAAGTTCAACCCGGCCAGCGGCGCGCTGAAGTTCCTGGGCGGCTGCGCCGATGCACGCTTCGTGATGATCAACCGCTGCGGACACTGGGTGATGGTCGAGCACGTCGACTATTTCAATCGCGAGTGCCTGGGCTTCCTTGCCGACACCGTGCACGGCGCGGCGGCACAAGCGGCGGCATAAGCGGCGCTATTCGGCAATAACAACCCAGACGACAAATCAAGGAGACATCATGGAATACCCGTACGACCTGTTCGACCTGCGTGGCAAGGTGGCCGCAATTACCGGCTCGGCGCGCGGCATCGGCGCGGAAACGGCACGCGTGCTGGCAGCGGCCGGTGCAAAGGTGGCGGTGCTCGACGTGCTGGAGGCCGACGGACACGCCACCGCCGAGGCCATCTGCGCGCAGGGCGGCCAGGCGGCGTTCTGGAAGCTCGATGTCACCAGCGAGGACGACGTCAGCCGCGTCTTCGATCAGATCGCCGCACGCTTTGGCGGCCTGGGCATCCTGGTGAACAACGCCGGTATCGAAGGCCCCAACGATCCCACGCACCAGATCACGCTGGCGCAGTGGGAGCGCGTGATGGCGGTCAACGTCACCGGCACCTTCCTGTGCACGAAGCACGCGATTGCGCATATGGAGCGCGCCGGCGGCGGGGCCATTGTCAACGTGTCGTCGATGTACGGCATTGCCGCCGGGCCGGACGTGCCGCCGTACCACGCGGCCAAGGCGGCGGTGCGGATGATGGCCAAGACCGATGCGATGCTCTATGCCACCAAGGGCATCCGCGCCAACTCCGTGCATCCGGGCTATATCCGCACGCCGATGGTCGAGCATGTGGCGCAGACGATGGGGCAGGGCGAGGGCTTCTTCGACTACCTGGCCGGACTGACGCCGATCGGCAAGGTGGGGCAGCCGCGCGATATCGCCGCGGGCATCCTGTACCTGGTGTCTGACGCGGCGCGCTATGTCACCGGCACCGAGCTGGTGATCGACGGCGGCTACACGGCGCGCTGACGGCTGGTCCGCATCCACATTGCCCAGAGTTGCCCATTGTCAGCAATATCCCCGGGAAGGCGCAGTCGCGAAGCGGCGGCTGCCACGCGTGAACGCGTGCTGGCCAGTGCGCGCCAACTGATCCAGGCGCGCGGCGTGCACGCCGTTACGCTGGAACACGTGGCGCGCGCCATCGGCATGACGCGCGGCGCGGTCTACGTGCATTTCCGCTCGCGCGCGGAACTGATGGCAGCACTGCTGACCGGGGCCGAAGCCGATCTCGAGGCGCGGCTGGCGCGGCTTGACCAGACGGCGCCGCCGAGGTCGCCGGGCAGCCAGGAGGCGCATCCCTGGACGCACCTCGAACCGGTGTTCGGCGCGCTGCTGCACGACGGCGGGCTGGCCTGCCATGCAAGCCTGCTGTGGGCGTTGCTGCAGCACAAATGCACCGATGACTGCGAACTATGCCCGTTGCGGGCGCGCATCCTGCGGCGGGCCGTGCGCCTGCGGCGGAGACTGGCAATGCGGCTGCCAGATGCTCGTCATGCCACGCTGCTGATGGCGCACCTGTGGGGGGTGCTCAGCGTCCAGGCGCTGCAACTGGTGCCGGCATCCGGGCTTGACGCGTGCGCTGCTTCGCTGGCTCGCCTGTACGGCCCGGAAAGTGCCGTAGCCGCCATCGCCGACCCAGTGCCGTTGCGGGATACCCCCTAGTCTGCTCGGACGAGGAGGGCAGCGGCCCCAGTGACTACGATCGAATCACTAGCCTGACGATACAGGCGCGCTGAGGAGACGGCGATGATTCGGATTCGATGGTTTCGGGCGGCTGTGCTGGCTGCCGTGGGGTTGGCGGCTGGGGCCGCCACAGGCCTCGCCATGATTGGCGGCGCCAGTGATGACCGGGATGCGGCGAAGGCGGCCGAGGCCGGAACCGACACGGCTGCCTACGGGCAGGCCGACAGTCCCATCGATGTCTGCGATGCGTCGTGCATCCGCAATCGCGGCGTGGCGGCGCTGATCGTGCTCAACATGGGGCACTGACGGTCACTGACGGGCACTGAGGCATCTTCCTTCCCCAATCCGTCCTGCTTGTCCGATACGTAGGACACGCCCAGACACGTCCAGTAAGCGCGTACCGGCACGACTGCCGTCATCATCCCCGCTGCATCTCCATCGCATTTCCACAGCATTTTCGCCGCAACGCCCAGCCGTGTGCGCCGTCTCCGGCTGCCCGATGCACGGCTGCACCCACCGGCCTCACATACTCCAAACGGACGAGTCGGAGTGGACGACGCGAGCCGGGCCCGGGCAGTGCAAATTGAAGTTGCGCTGCGGAACTACAGAGTCCGACGGCCGCCGCACGACAACTTTCCAGGAGACAAAGATGCAAGCCCGACCACTGAAGATGCTGCTGCACGCCGGCGTGCTGGCGGCCGGTGCGCTGGCCGCGACGATGGCCACGGCCAGGATCACCCCAGACGACCTGAAGCAGCTTGACGGCAACCTCACGCCCATGGGCGCGGAGCGCGCAGCAAGCAAAGACGGCATGATTCCCGCATGGAGCGGCAAGTGGCTCGGTACGCCGGGCGGCCTGAGCTACAAGTCTGGCGAGCGCTATCCCGACCCGTACGCCGACGAGAAGCCGCTGTTCACGATTACGGCGCAGAACATGGCGCAGTACGAGAAGCAGCTGAGCGAGGGGATGAAGGCGCTGTTCAAGAAGTATCCGGACACGTTCAAGATGCCGGTCTACGCCACGCATCGGGACTTCCGCTATGACGACGGCACCTACAAGGCCATCCGCACCTACGCGCCGCAGATCGAGATGCTGGGCGAAGGTAACGGCGTGAAGAACAGCGCGCCGACGCTGCCGTACCCGATCCCCAAGACGGGGCTGGAACTGCTGTGGAACCTGCGTTTCGCCTCTTCCATCGAAAGCGAGCGCGCGGTCTATGACCAGGCCGTGGTCTACGCGGACGGCAAGATTGCCTGGGGCAAGGTCAAGTACGAGATCTGGTCGCCCAAGGATACCGCTCAGTTCGATCCCAAGGCACCGCTGAACACGCGCACGTTCTACCGCATGTACACCGAGTTGCCGCTGCGCGATCGCGGTTCGATCATCACCGGCTTCTCGCTGTACGACAGCGCCGAGCCGGACACTAACCGCGCATGGTCCTACAACCCGGGCACGCGGCGCGTGCGCCAGGCGCCGGAGTATGGCTATGACCAGCCGTTCGGTCCGGGCGGCTTCCGTACCGTCGATGACGATCACTTCTTCAACGGCTCGCCCGAGCGCTACGACTGGAAGATCGTCGACAAGCGCGAGGTCTATGTGCCGTACGACAACTACGCAATGAGCTCGCCGTCGATCAAGTACCAGGATCTGCTGACAAAGGGGCACGCCGATCCGACGCACATGCGCTACGAGCTGCACCGCGTGTGGGTACTCGAGGCCACGCTCAAGAAGGGCTTCCGCCACCAGTATGCGAAGCGCGTGATCTACATCGACGAGGATTCCTGGTATGGCGTGCTGGCCGACAACTACGACAGCCGCGGCCAGCTGTGGCGCACCAATATCCAGGCCAATGTGTACGCCTATGACGCACGCCGCTTCTACCCGACCACGGTGTTCTACCACGACCTGATCTCGGGCGCGTACCTGGCAGACCGCCTGACCAACGAAGGCCAGCCGCCGCGCCTGAACAGCGATCCGAAGTACGTGGAGGCGTATTTCGCCCCTGACGCACTGCGCGGCGCGGGCAACTGAATCTCCAATCTCCAATGGCGTTGAGCTTGAGCCGGCCGCAAGGCCGGTTTTTTTTTGGTTTATCGCCGATTTGCAGGGAAGGCTGCTGGGTCGGCGGCTGGGTTCGGCCAGGAAGGGTCGTTCGGCGTGTCGTGCCATAGGACCGAAGAGCTTTCGCAAGCGGACAGCCGCGATCCGACGGCCAGCGACAAAGGAAGCCGCGCTGGCCGACCTCGACGCGCGATGCGGTGACTCAGCTCGCCGGTCTCTCGGCATCAATGGAGTTCAGATGATGCCAGGCCAAACTGTCCACCTACCAGAAGCACGTGACTATTCGGAAGCAATACGGCGGTATGCTTGCTGCGAGCCAGAAGTAGGCTACCAGTCAAAGACCATGTACCAGAAGCCTCATCAAACAGTTCACTTGAAGCCAGGTCACTTGGGCCGCTCCCACCGGCAACAAGAACCCTGCCATCAGCTAGAAAGGTAGAGGTATGGAATTTACGTGCCGTCTTCATGCTGCCAGTCGGGGTCCATACCCCTGTAACTGGATCATATATTTCAGCAGACGCAAGCGTATTGGTTCCATCAGATCCGCCTGATGCCAGCACCCTGCCATCGGGTAACAAGGAAAGGGAAAAGATGCTACGTGCCTGATTCAGGCTGCCCGTTGCGGTCCATGTTTTTGTTGCAGGATCATATAGCTCGGCTGAAGCAAGACGGGTTGTGGCACTCGTGGCCGTTCCTCCAACTACAAGCACCTTGCCCGTATTCAACAGGACAGCGCAATGGGAGTAACGTGCCTGACTCAGGCTGCCAGTGAGGGTCCATGCTCGTGTTGCCGGATCGTATATCTCAGCGGACGCCAAGGGAGCCGCACCGGCATTCTGACCACCAGCCACCAGTACCGTACCATCAGGTAGCAAGGTAGCAGTATGAATATCACGCGCCTGATTCAAGTTGCCTGTTGCCGACCAGGTTTTCGTTGAAGGATCATAGATCTCATCTGAGCTCAACGCAGAAGTAGCCCTGGATTCACCTCCAGCGACCAGCACTGTGCCATCAGGTAGCAAGGTAGCTGTGTGGCTATCACGTACCTGGCTGAGGCTGGCAACTGATGTCCAGGTATCCGTCGCCGGATTATAGGATTCAACGGAAGACAGGGAGCCCCGATTGAATCCTCCAACGGCAAGTACCGTGCCGTCATTTAGCAGGGTAGTGGTATGCAGGAAGCGTCCCTGGTTCATGGCATCCGCAGGATCCGATTCGCCTATCGCAGCGGTGTCTACATCAATCGTTATCTGCGTTGCCACGCTTCCCGCGGCATTACTGCCAGTGATGGTAAAGACTGTCGGAGCCTGTGGTGTGGTTGGTGTGCCGCTGATCTCCCCGGTCAGCGCATCGATGCTCAACCCGGCCGGCAGCGCTGGCGACACGGTGAACTGGGTAATTTCGCCGCCAGTGTACTGAGGTTCATCAATCACAACGGGACGGCCAATGATATACACCGGCACTACGTCCGAATAGGTGAGACCGGTTGGCGGCACGACTTGTGCCTGCACCTCGAGAGTGAGTTGCGTCTGGAGGCTGTCCACGCTGTTGCTGCCGGTGACCGTGTAGACCGCTGGCGCAGTCACGGCCGTCGGCGTGCCGGTAATGATCCCGGTCTGAGGGTCCAGGGTGAGGCCCGCCGGTAGCGCAGGCGACACGCTGTACTGCGTGATCTCGCCGCCCGTGGTGATCGGCGTGTTGGGCGTGATCGGCGCGTTGGCCACGTAGATGACCGAGCTGTCCAGGTAGCTCAGGGTATCCGGCGCAATGGCGGTCGCCTTGACCTCAAGCTCCAACCCGGTACTGGCGCAGCCCGTCGCATTGCAGGCGGTGATCGTGTAGAGCGTGGCCTTGGCGGTGGTGGTGGGAGTGCCGGTGATCGCGCAAGTCTGAGGATCCAGGACCAGGCCCGCAGGCAGCGGCGGCGACACGCTGCATTGGGTGATGGGACCGCCACTGCTGCTCACTGTATCGGGGATGATTTCGGTACCCTCCGCGTACACCACCGATGACTCGCGTTCGTGCAGGCCGGCAGGCGCCGTCGATGTGGGGCCGTTGCCGCCACCGCCATGGCATCCAGCCGCAAGCAGGGCCAGCGGTACAAGCAGGATATTCAGGTAACGACTTGTCCGCATGACCATGCCCTCCGCTCGCTGTTACATATCAGGATAGGTCACCTTGCCACTGGCTTCACCCGAATGCGAGCCCGACACCATTTCGCATCCGCGCACCCGCCCGGCTGCAGCTAGCCGCCCCCCCCTGAAACTTGCCGACGGCGGAAAGGGATCTGAAAGCGGACGGATCTTTCGCAATGCTGTAGGTCTCTTGTGGGTCGTTCAGAGACATCGGTGGCCTAGTGGCGGGCAGTTCGGATCGTCGACCGCAGCGACCGCGAGGCAGCCATCTAAGCCTAACGTCCCATGGCACAAGCGCCGGTAATGCGTATTCTCGGAGAAGTCACCAGATGTCGACCAATCCGACAGAATTCAAAGGGCCGCACTTTCTCTGGGGCGCGGCTTCTTTTTGAACTTCATGCAAGACGCACTTCGATTTTAGTGAAGTGCCGGAGGGCAATGGAGATCGACCGGAACGACGTCTCGTCGTGAATCTCGTTGGAGACCAATAAACCGGGAGCGAGAAATCATGGAACACGGTTTGATTGCCTGGATTGTGATAGGCGCGATTGCAGGGTGGTTGGCGGGAGTCGTGGTGAAAGGCGGCGGCTTCGGCTTGATTGTTGACATCATCGTAGGTATTGCGGGCGCGTTCATTGGCGGTTGGCTTGCGGGCGTACTTGGCATTTCGACAGGGGGAGGGTGGATTGTTTCGATCATCACGGCATTGGTCGGCGCAGTCATTCTTCTATTTGTCATCCGGCTTATCAAACGGGCGTAAGCGCAATACCGGCGCGGCAGATGTCCCCGTGGTCATTGAAGATCCGGGGCCGAGTGACTGACGTCATTTCTCAGTGACCCCGCAAATCGGCGATGAACTCTTTTATTTGTCGCTCAGCGCCGGCGGACGCAGTTCAGAGCGCCGCGTCGTACTGATGGATCTGCGCGGCAAGCCGCTGCAGCAGCCGGTTTGCCGCCGGGGAAAGCTGGCGGCCCACGCGCGTGATCAGGTGGGCTTCGGGACTTTGCAGCATCTGGTTCTCAACGGGGATCGCGGCCAGTTCGCCGGCCGCCAGTTCGGGAGCGACCGCAATCCGTGTCAGGAACGTGAAGCCGAGGCTGTTGATGATGAACAGCTTGAGTATGGTGGCCGAGTTGGTGGTCAGCGCTGGCGTCAGCCTGACCCGGTCGAGTTGCATCGCGGCGTCCACCAGGCGCCGTGTGCCATGCTCCGGATGCGTGAGTGCCAGCGGATAGGGCAGCAAGTCCTGCAGCGTGACAGATCCGACCTTGCCGGCGAGCGGAAAATCGCGCGACACGATCGCGTGCATTGGCTGGCGCGACCCCGCGCGGCTGACAACCTTCGGGTCTGGTGACGGATTGAATGCGAGCCCGATGTCGGCCTCGTCCTCGGCCACACGGCGCACCACTTCGTTGGTGCTGCACACGTCCACGGTAAGTGTGATTTCCGGGTGGCTTTCCCGGAACTGGCGAATCGGGCCGCCGATCATCGTCGACGCAAAGCCTTCGCCCATGACAACGGTGACCTTGCCGCGGCGCAGTCCGCGCAATTCCTGGATCTTGGAGACGAGATCGGCCTGGTGGGCGCGTTGCTGGGAAAAATACTCGAGCAATAGCGCGCCGGCCTCGGTCGGTTTGACACCGCGCTTGTTGCGTTCGATGAGCGGCGTGGCCAGTTCCTCCTCCAGCAGCGCGATCTGCCGGCTCACGGCCGAGGGCGCGATGCTCAGGAAGTCGGCCGCTGCGCGTACCGTGCCGCAGCGCACGGCTTCGTACAGGTAGGCGATTCGGCTCTCGTTATAGGGGTTGGGCATGCGGTCCTCCCGGACGTGACGCTGTAGCCGCCTATTCTGGCACGGTCTGGCCAGTGGCTGTCTCCCCGGCCTGCCGCCTGCGACGCATGACAAACAGCACGGCCAGGATGACCGGCACGATCAGCAGGCCTTCGACGATATCGGCGTCGGCAACGTAATGCGCTGCATGAAGCGAGCGCAGCGCCGCGCCGGACAGGGAAAGCACGTAATACGAGATTGCCGCCACCGACAGGCCCTCCACCGCGTGCTGAAGCCGCAACTGGCTGCGCGCGGTACGGTTCATGCCAGCGAGCAGGCGCGTGGTGTCTTCCTCCTGCGCCACGCTGACGCGCGTTCGCAGCAGGTCGACCGCGCGCGCCACGCGGGCGGCCACCTGTTCATGCCGCAGCCACGCCGTCCTGCACATCGCCATGGCCGGGCCGAAACGGCGTTCGAGGAACTCGGCAATCGTCGGCATGCCTTCGAGCCGCTCCTCGCGCAGTTCCTGGATGCGCGCAAGCACCAGACCCTCGTAGGCACGCGCCGCGCTGAAGCGCGAGCCGGCGTCCGCGAGCGATTCGATGCGCGCTGCAAGGTGGGTGAGCCGGGCCAGCAGCGCGGCGTCGTGATCCCGGCCGTGGGGCTCGTCCATGCTGCGTACAAGCGGGGAGAGCGAGCGTTGCAGCGCATCGAGTTCCATGCCGAGTTCGCGCGCGGCGGGCAGCGCCAGCAGGGCCATCATCCGGTAGGTCTCGATCTCGCACAGGCGCTGCAGGAGCCTGCCGCTTTGCACCTGCCGAAGGCCGTTGTCGATCACGAGAAAGCGCAGGAAGCCGTCGGGCTGGATGGTCCAGTCGCTGAACACTTGCGCGCCGCCGAGCACCCGGCTGCCGACCATCGACGCCCGGTCGATCCAGGCGCCGGGATGCTGCCGCGCCGGCTCCGCAGCGTCGCCGGGGACGAGTTCGATGCGGATGGCGACAAACCGCTTGTTTTCCAGCGCATCAAACCAGGCTGACGGCACATGCGCCGTGGCGTGTTCGGAGAAGCAGTCATTGCCGCCACGGCTTGCAACGAACGTGAACGTCGAAAACTCCGTGTGGCGTTCCCATTTGAACTGGCGGTCGCCGTTCCAGCGGGCCGTGTAGTGCGTGGCATCGCTTGCGGGCGCGGGGAGGCCGGTGAGCCGGCACAACGCGCCAAGCAGTTCGCCATGCACGGCGGTGTCGCCATCGGCGTAGATCGCGTAGTGCGCCACCGCGGCCGGGCCGGCTATGCGAAGGAACGGCCGCGCGTGCAGTTCGTTCGCCAGCTCGGCGCGCAGCGGATGGTCGAGAGACGCCTGGCGGTCGCCCAGGGCGACCGCCAGTTCTGCGCCATCAGGCGCCATGAAGCGAAGACTCCACGCCGGTGGGCGCCGGAGCGGCACGGCGATAGCGGCCAAGCGTCAGCGTGAGCGCGCAGGCTCCCAGCAGCATGCCGGACATGATAAGCAGCGGCGTGTCGTAGCTGCCGTAGTGGTCAAACCAGGCGCCGGTCGTCACGGGGCCGATCACGGCGCCAAGGCCGTAGCCCGAGAACGCGAGGCCGTAGAGGGTGCCGAATGCACGCAGACCGAAGTACGAGCGAACGAGATAGGAAATGAGGTCGCCCTCGGCGCCGATCGTCAGACCGACCAGCGCGGCGGCCAGCAGCAGGCCGTTCAGGTCATGCGTGCCACGCAGCAGCAGCAGACCGGCGACACCCGCGACGAAGAAGATGATTGTCACGATAGCCGCGTGGATGCGGTCAAGCAGCAGGCCGGTCAGCAGGCGGCCGGCGAGCAGGCCAATGCCGAGCGTTGAGGCGCCACGTGCAGCGTCGGACGCCGTGAATCCGTGGTCGGCGAACATTGCAGCCAGTTGCGGAACGAGCGCCAGCGTGCACGTCGAACCGATCAGGAAGATCAGCCAGATGGCCCACAGGCGATAGTTGCGCAGTGCTTCGCCGAGCGTCATGCCGTCGACGGCAGCTGCGCCGCCGCGGCTGTTGCGGCTGTTGCGCGGTGCAACCTTGATGCGCTCGCGGATCAGTGCGCAGGCTATCAGCGTCAGCGGAATCGATCCCGCACCGAGCGTTGCGTAGGCGGCGCGCCAGCCGTAATGGCTGATGATGTACTGGACGAACTGCGGCACCACCATGGTGCCCACGCCCAGCCCGCACATCGCCAGCGCGAGCGACAGGCCTAGGCGCCGGTCAAACCATTGCGGCAGCACGGTCAGGTAGCCGACCACGGATACCGATGTGCCAGAGACGCCCACGATTGCGGAGAGTCCGATCCACATCGCGATGCTGCCGTTCTGCTGCGACATCGCCATCACGGCCAGCCCGTAGGTGACGCCGAGCACGAGGATCACGCGCCGGATGCCGAAACGGTCCATCAGCATGCCGATCAGCGGGCCGCCCAGTGCAAGCCCCATCATCGAAGCCGAGTACGACATCGATGCCAGCGAGCGCCCCCATCCGAACTCCGCGCCCACGGGCCTGGCGAACAGGCCGCCGGCCGCGTGGTAAGACGTGAGGCCCGCAAACATGCCGAGTGCGGCGCCGAACACCAGGGCGATATAGGTCCACCGGCCCACGGCCGGCAGCGATTTTTGTTGCGTCATTTTGTCTCCTCGTTGCCTCGCCGCTTCCTATGTTGGAAGCTGTCGCGGACGTTTGATGTTGATACTGCGGCGCGTGAGTCGCGCGTCCGGCTGGGATCTCGTAGTTCGGTCAGGACCTCCCCGACGCGTGCGCGGACAGGATCAGGTCGGCAGCCTTCTCGCCGATCATGATCGATGCCGCGTTGGTGTTTGGCGAGCACATCGTCGGCATGATCGAGGAGTCGACCACGCGCAATCCATCGAAGCCGTGCACCCTCAGTTCGGGATCGACCACCGACATGGCATCGACGCCCATCTTGCAGGTGCCAATCGGATGCCAGCTTGTCTGGCCCGACTTGCGGATGTACGCCATCAGTCCCGCGTCGTCCTGCACGTCGATGCCTGGCCGTGTCTCGCGCGCGACGAACGCCGCCATGGCCGGCTGCCTGACGATCTCGCGCGACAGGCGGATGGCTTCGAGCATGACCTGCTGGTCGGCTTCCGCGCTCATGTAGCGTGGCTCGATCATCGGCGCCTCACGCGGGTCCGTGCCGCGAATGTGCAGGTGGCCGCGCGACTCTGGACGAAGCTGGAAGAAGCCAACGTTGAAGCCCGGGAACTTGTCGAGTCCGAAGCCCTTGCCGGCGTAGCGGTCGGCGCCGCTGATATGGCCGATCTGGATCTTGACGCTGGGCCGCGCATGCTGCGGGCCCGAGCGCGCGAGCGCGTGCGCCGTGACGGTGGACGTCGACATGATGCCGCGCCGCGTCAGCAGGTACCGTGCGCCCATCAGCGCCTGGCGCAACGGGCTGTGCATGACCTCGTTGAGTGTGATGGCCTGCGAGCACGCGAACGTGATGCGCGACTGCACGTGGTCGATCAGGTTCTCGCCGACGCCCGGCAGATGCTGGCGCACGGCAATGCCAAGGTCCTGGAGCCGTGTTGCGTCACCGATGCCGGACAGTTCCAGCAGTTGGGGCGACTTGATCGGGCCGGCACTGACGATGACCTCGCGCGCCGCAATCACACGCCGCGTTCTGCCGCCCTGGACGTATTCGACGCCGCTCACGCGCTTGCCGTTGAACAGCAGGCGCGTGGCAAGCGCTTCGGTAGCCAGGTGCAGGTTGCGCTGGCGCCGGCCGCGCAGGTAGCCCGCCGCGGTGCTGCAGCGCTCGCCGCCGCCCGTTGACAGTTGCAGGTAGCTCACGCCCTCGTAGGCGGCGCCGTTGTAGTCGGCGGTGGCCGGGATGCCGGCGCTCTCGCATGCTGCGATGAACGCGTTGCTCAGCGGGTTCGGATGCTGGTCGGCGAGCGACGAGACCTGGATCGGGCCGCCGCGGCCGCGGTAGGCGTCGTCGCCGACGGCGGCTGTCTCCAGCCGACGGAAGTAGGGCAGCAGCGAAACGTAGTCCCAGCCCCGATTGCCAAGCTCGGCCCAGTGATCGAACTCGGCAGGTTCCCCCCGTACGTAGATCATGCCGTTGACGGAACTCGAACCGCCGGGCATGCGGCCGCGCGGCCAGTAGATTGTCTGGTCGGCAAGCCCACGCTGCGGCTCGGTGTTGAACTTCCACACGTACCGGTCGTCCTGCAGCAGCTTGGCCACGCCGATCGGCACCTTGACCCAGAAATCGCGGTCGCGCGGGGCGCCCGCCTCGAGCAGCAGCACGGAGCCCGCGTTGCGCTCGGCCAGGCGCGTGGCGAGCGTGGCGCCCGACGAGCCGGCGCCGATCACCACGTAGTCGAAAGTTTCGCTATGTTCCATGTTCCGAACGGCTCCTGCGATCTCACGTACGACCGACGCGGTTGGTCGGCGTGGCGGAGGTCTGCACCCAGACGCTCTTCGTCTGGGTGTATTCGTAGAGCGCCTCCACGCCGCTCGTGCGCCCGTAGCCGCTGTTCTTGTAGCCGCCGAACGGCGAGGCAACGTGCACGGAGCGGTAGCCGTTGATCCAGAACGTGCCTGCGTCCACCTGACCCGCCACGCGGTGGGCGCGGCCCACGTCGCCGGTCCACACTGCGCCGGCCAGGCCGAACTCGTTGTCGTTGGCGATCGCGATGGCCTCTTCCTCGGTGTCGAACGGAATCGCGGCGATCACCGGACCGAAGATCTCGGTGCGGGCGACCTGCATCTCGTTGGAGACGCCGGCGAACAGCGTCGGCTGGACGTAGTAGCCGCCTGGCTCGAAGTTGGTGGTGCCGGCCGCGAGCTGCGCGCCTTCCGCGACGCCGGCAACGATCATCCGCTTGATGTGCTCGTACTGGCCACGGTTGCTGACCGGCCCGATCTCGGTCGACGCTTCGAGCGGATGCCCGACGCGCAGGCTGCGCGCGCCCTTGGCCACGCGCTCGATCATTTCGTCGTAGACGCTGCGCTGCACAAGCAGGCGCGATCCGGCCGTGCAGCTCTGGCCCGTACCCGAAAAGACAGCCGCCTGGGCGCCGATGGCAGCCATGTCCAGGTTGGCGTCGTCGAAGACGATATTGGCCGATTTGCCGCCGAGTTCGAGGATGCACGGGATCAGGTGGCGCGCGGCGGATTCGGCGATCTTGGCGCCCGTCGCGGGCGAACCCACGAAGACGACCTTGCGCACGATGCCGTTAGCGATTGCCGCCTGGGCGGTTGTGTGACCGTAGCCGGCCAGCACGTTGACGAGCCCGGCGGGCAGGCCGGCCTTCTCGGCCAGCGAGGCCACCGCCAGCGACGTGAACGGCGTCAGCTCCGACGGCTTGAGCAGCACGCCATTGCCCACTGCGATGGTCGGCGCGACCTGCCAGCCGAACGACAGAATCGGGATATTCCACGGCGTGACATGGAGGATGGTGCCGTACGGCTCGCGGCGCGTGTAGTTGAGGTGCGTGGTGGGCACGGCGATCACGTCGCCATGGAACTTGTCGGTCCAGCCTGCGTAGAACTCGAACATCTCGGCCACCATTTCGGCCTCGCGGCGGCTGTCGCGGATGGGCTTGCCGGTCGAGATCGACTCAAGGCGCGCGAGCGCTTCGCCGTGCTCGCGAATCTTCGCGGCCACCGCGAACAGCATGCGTCCGCGCGCGGCGTGGGTCATACCCCACCAGGTCTTCTGCGCCTCGTAGGCGGCAGCGCAGGCAAGCTCGGCAACCTGGGCGCCAGCGTCGCGATAGCTGACGCTCTTTTCGCCGGTTGCAGGGTCGAACAACTGGATTTCGTCGCCACTGCCCGGAATCAGCCTGCCTCCTACATACGAGCCAATTTCCGTGGCGCCAGGAAAGAACTCGGCGAAGGCCGCTACCAGGAATTCCGCTTTCGATTGATCCATTTGCATGCTCCAGTTGGTCAGGGTCAGTTGTGTTCGTGTGGGCCAGTATCGTTGGCGGCTACGGCGCGTTCAATGACACGCGATCCGCAATCGTGTTCTGAAAATCAGAACACCCGCGCCAGGCGCCACATCGTGGCGTGCATAGAAAGCCGCCCGGAGCGGCTGGAGCCGTCCGGGCGGAATGGAGACGGGCGCACAGAGCGCCGGTCCTGCAAGAAGGGGGGCCGCGAATCCACGGTGCCGGGTCGCGGCGCTCAGGTTTCGGTCAGGTTGCGGTCAGTCTGTCTGGCGCTGCCGCTGCGCATACCGCTGCGCGTATTTCCAGCCGAGTTCGGCCAGCGGGATGGCCTTGCGGCCCGTCTCCACGGCGTCCTGGCTCGATGCGTTGCCCTGTTTTGCGCGCTGCGCAATGCCATGCATGATCGCGGCAAGGCGGAACAGGTTGTACGCAAGATAGAAGTCCCAGTGCTCCATCGACCGCGTGCCATTGGTGCTGCCGTACCACTGCAGGTAGGTGGCCTCGTCGGGGATGCCAAGCGCCTGCAGGTCCAGGCCGCCAATGCCGCGCCACAGGTGGGCCGGGATGTGCCAGCTCATGCAGTGATAGGCAAGGTCGGCCATCGGGTCGCCCAGCGTCGACAACTCCCAGTCGAGCACGCCAATGACGCGCGCCTCGGTCGGGTGGAAGACCAGGTTGTCCAGGCGGAAATCGCCGTGGACGATGCAGGTGCTGTCGCCATCGGGCACGTGTGCGGGCAGCCAATCCACAAGGGCGGCCAGTGCCGGGTTGTCGTCCATGCCGGCTTCCCGGCACTGCGTGGCCCAGCGGCGCACTTGACGGGCGATGTAGCCGCCGTGCTTGCCGTAGTCGTCCAGGCCAACGGCGCTGAAGTCCACCCGGTGCAGCGCGCCGATGACGCGGTTCATCTCCCGGTACATGGCGGTGCGTTGCGCCTGCGGTATGCCCGGCAGCGACTGGTCGACCAGCACGCGGCCCTGCAGGAACTCCATCACGTAGAAGGGGCTGCCGACGATCGACGTGTCTTCGCTATAAAGATACGTGCGCGGCACGGGCACTTCGCTGTCCTGCAGCGCCTGCATCACGCGGTACTCGCGGTCCACGGCGTGCGCCGATGACAGCAACTGCCCCGGCGGCTTGGTGCGCAGCACGTACTGGCGCGGTCCGCAGGCAATGCGGTAGGTCGGGTTCGACTGCCCGCCGGCGAGGCGGTCGACGGTCAGTACCGGGTAGTCGATCAGCCCGCGCGCAAGCAGCAGGCGGGCGAGGGGGCCGGTGTCGAACGGTGCGCCGCCGGTGCCCGGCTTGGCCACGGGCGGCGGATGAGCAGTGGCTGACATGGTGGCTGGCATGGTGATCTCCCGTGGTCAGAGCGTGCTGACCATATGGCCGCCGTCGACCGGCAGCACCGTGCCGGTCATGTAGGACGAAGCGTCGGACGCGAGCAGCAGCAACGCGCCGTCCAGTTGCGCGGGCTGGCCAAGGCGGCGTTGCGGGATGCGGCGCACCAGTGCCTGGCCGCTTTCCGTCTCGAAGAAGTCGCGGTTGATGTCGGTCTCGAAGTAGCCCGGCGCGATGGCGTTGACGCGAATGCCGTGGCGTGCCCACTCCAGTGCCAGCGCCTGCGTCAGGTGAATCAGCCCCGCCTTGGCGGCGGTGTAGGCCGGCACCTGCTGCAGTACGCGCATGCCCAGGATGGACGCGATATTGATGATGCTGCCGCCGTTGCCGGTGTCGCGCATCATCCGCGCGGCACACTGCGCCACGCGCCACGCGCCGTTCAGGTTGGTGTCGATCACGCGCTGCCAGTCGTCTTCGGTCACGGCCAGCGCCGGGCCGGTGGTGGCGATGCCAGCGCTGTTGACGACGATGTCGATGGGCCCGAGTTCGCGGCGCGCGGCCTCGAATGCGGCTTCGACCGATGCCGGGTCGCGCACGTCCAGCGCGACCACGCAGCCGGTGGCGCCCTGTTCGCGCAGCGCCGCCAGCACCGCTTCGCCTTCGGCCACGCGGCGGCCGGCCAGCGCGACCTTGCAGCCGGCGCGCGCCAGCGTCTTCGCGAAGTGCAGGCCAAGCCCGCCGAAGGCGCCGGTGACAAGGGCGACGCGGCCCTGCAGGTCGGCGAACGGGTTGGGCATGGATTGGGGTTGGCTCATGGTGTTGTCTCTCGTGTAGTGCTGGACGTCAGATCGCCTTGACCATGTCCTCGACCACCTTCTTGGCGTCGCCGAACACCATCATCGTCTTGTCCATGTAGAACAGTTCGTTGTCCAGGCCCGCGTAGCCGGCCGCCATCGAACGCTTGTTGACGATGATGGTCTTGGCCTTGTACGCCTCCAGGATCGGCATGCCGGCGATCGGTGACTTCGGATCGGTCTTGGCAGACGGGTTCACCACGTCGTTCGCGCCGAGCACCAGCACCACGTCGGCCTGGCCGAACTCGCTGTTGATGTCCTCCATTTCGAAGACCTGGTCGTACGGCACTTCGGCTTCGGCCAGCAGCACGTTCATGTGGCCCGGCATGCGGCCCGCCACCGGGTGGATCGCGTACTTCACGGTCACGCCCTTTTCGGTGAGCAGTTCCGTCAGTTCCTTGAGCGCGTGCTGCGCACGGGCCACGGCCAGGCCGTAGCCGGGGACGATGATGACCGTCTCGGCGTTGCCCATCAGGAACGATGCATCATCCGCCGAGCCAGACTTGACCGGACGCTGCGCGCCGCCAGCGGAACTGGTCGCCGCTGCGGCGTCGCCACCGAAGCCGCCCAGGATCACGTTGAAGAACGAGCGGTTCATCGCGCGGCACATGATGTACGAGAGGATCGCACCGGAAGAACCCACCAGCGAACCGGCGATGATCAGCATCGGGTTGTTCAGCGAGAAGCCGATGCCTGCCGCTGCCCAGCCCGAGTACGAGTTCAGCATCGACACCACCACCGGCATGTCCGCGCCGCCGATCGGGATGATGATCATCACGCCGAGCACGAACGCGATGGCCAGCATCACCAGGAACGGTGTCCACTGCTGCGTCATGAAGAACACGATGCCGAAGCCGATCATGGCGACTGCCAGCAGCAGGTTCAGCCAGTGCTGGCCCGCGAACACCACCGGCGCACCCTGGAACAGGCGGAACTTGTAGCGGCCGGCCAGCTTGCCGAACGCGATCACCGAACCCGAAAACGTGATGGCACCGACGAAGCAGCCGATGAACAGTTCGATGCGGTTGCCCATCGGGATGTCATGCGAACCCGCAGCCGTGATGCCGAACGCGGCGGGCTCCGCCACGGCAGCTACCGCGATGCACACGGCCGCCAGACCGATCAGCGAGTGCATGGCCGCCACCAACTCGGGCATCTTGGTCATCTCGACCTTCTTCGCCAGGTAGGCGCCGATGCCGCCGCCAACCACCAGTGCGCCAAGAATCAGCGTCAGCCCCGAGCCGAGCGTGGACTGTGCCGTGCCGGCAGCAAGAAACTCGCTCTTCAGCTTGACGATCAGTGCCACCGTGGTCAGCACGGCAATCGCCATGCCGATCATGCCGAAGGCATTGCCCTTGCGGGCGGACGTCGGGTGGGAAAGTCCCTTCAGTGCCTGGATAAAGCAGACAGAGGCGCCCAGGTAGAGCAGGGTCACCGAATTCATTGAAAGTCCGTTCATCGCGCTTCCCCAACAAGAACGCCTTCAGCGCGAGCCGCTTCTTTGGTGGCGGGCACCGCCTTGGGTGCCTTCTTCCTGAACATTTCCAGCATGCGCTGCGTGACCAGGAAGCCGCCGAACACATTGACGGCGGCCAGCGCCACGGCCAGCGTGCCCATCACGCGCCCGGTCGGGCCTTCGGTCAGGCCGGCGGCCAGCATGGCGCCGACAATGATGATGGCCGAGATGGCGTTGGTCACGGCCATCAGCGGGGTGTGCAGGGCCGGCGTGACTGTCCAGACCACGTGGTAGCCCACGTAGATCGCCAGCACGAAGATGATCAGGTTGATCACCGTGTGATTGATCATTTCCATTTGAGTCTCCTTGGTCTCCGGTTAGCCGGTCAGCCGGCCAGCGCCGCTTCTTCCTGTCCCGTGATCAGGCAGGCGGCGACGATGTCGTCCTGCCGGTCGATGACGAGCTTGCCTTCCTTGTCCAGAATCAGCTTGAGGAAGTCGAGCACGTTGCGGGCATAGAGCGCGGATGCGTCCGCTGCAACCATGCTGGCCAGGTTCGTGTGGCCGACCAGCGTGACGCCGTGGCGTTCGACCACTTCGTCGGCCACGGTCAGCGGGCAGTTGCCGCCCTGCGCTGCGGCCAGGTCGACGATGACCGAGCCCGGCTTCATCTGCTTGACCGTGTCCTCCTGCAGCAGCACGGGCGCCTTGCGGCCCGGGATCAGCGCGGTGGTGATGACGATGTCGGCCTGCGTGGCGCGCTGGTGCACCAGTTCGGCCTGGCGTTTCATCCAGTCCGCCGGCATCGGGCGCGCATAGCCGCCCACGCCCTGCGCGATCTCGCGCTCTTCATCGGTGATGAACGGCACGTCGAGGAACTTCGCGCCGAGCGATTCGATTTGTTCCTTCACCGCGGGGCGCACGTCGGACGCCTCGATCACGGCGCCCAGTCGCTTGGCCGTGGCAATCGCCTGCAGGCCCGCCACACCTGCGCCGAGAATCAGCACGCGGGCGGCCTTGACCGTGCCCGCGGCCGTCATCAGCATCGGCATGAAGCGCTGGTAGTGGTGCGCGGCCACCAGCACGGCCTTGTAGCCGGCGATATTGGCCTGCGACGACAGCACGTCCATGCTCTGTGCACGCGTGGTGCGCGGCGCGGCCTCCAGCGCGAAGGCCGTGATGCCGGCGGCCTGCATGCGCGCCTTGTTCTCGGTGTCGAACGGATTGAGCATGCCGACCAGCGCGGTGCCGGGCTTCATGCCAGCCAGTTCCGCGGCCTCCGGCGCGCGAACTTTCAGTACCAGCGCCGCGCCGAGCGCTTCGGCAGCGGTGCCAATGCGGGCGCCGACGGCCTCATAGGCCGCGTCGGGCAGGCTCGCTCGCGTGCCGGCGCCGCTTTGCACCACGACCTGATGGCCCTGTGTGATGTATTTCTTGACGGTCTCCGGCGTTGCGGCAACACGTGCCTCTCCCGGCCGGATCTCAGTCGGGATCCCGATCTGCATGGTGAATCTCCATATGTCCCCGCGCGCCATTCGCCAGTCATGCGTTCTGGCAGCGAATGGCGCCACGGGTCAGGGGGCGCGTGCCGGGCGATGTGCCCGGCACGGGGTCAAGCGGGGCGGCTTACGCCGGGATTTCCCCTTCCAGCGTCACGCGGTTGAGCACGCGTTGGGCGGTGCCGTAGTCGTGTACGGCGTAGTGCATGGTGCAGCGGTTGTCCCACATCAGCGCATCGCCTTCCTGCCACATATGGCGGTAGACGTTGTCCGGCGTGGTCGAGTGCTCGTACAGGAAGTCGAGCAGCGGGCGGCTCTCGGCTACCGTCATGCCCTCGATGCACAGGGCGGTGTCCGGGTGGCCAACATACAGCGCCTTGCGGCCGGTTTCCGGATGCGTGCGCACGATCGGGTGAGTGGCCGTCGGCACCTTGTCGGAGCCGGTCATCTTCGCCAGGCGGGCACCGCTGAACGTGCAGCGCAGGCCCTCGATCATGCGCTGCATGGTCGGTGACAGGCGCTCGTACGAGTTGTACTGGTTGCACCACATCGTGTCGCCGCCAGTCGGGATGACGATGCCCGACAGGATGGAAATCTTCGGCGGCACCCGCGTGTAGATCGAGTCCGAATGCCAGGCTTCGGTCGAGGCGGTCTCCTTCGGGATGTTCGTGACCTGGAACAGTTCCGGGAACTCCGCCAGGCCCTTGAGCAGTGGATTGCCCTGCACCGGGGTGCCCCACAGGCGAGCGAAGGCCACCTGCGCCTCGGGCTTCAGGAACTGGCCGCGGAAGATCAGCATGCCGTGTTCAAGGAAGGCCTGGTGCAGGACCTTGAAGGTGGCGTCGTTGATCGGGTCGTTCAGGTTCACCCCGGTGACGGCGGCGCCGACGGAGCCGGTGAGCGGCTTGATGACGATGGACATGGAAGTCTCCTCAATATCCTTGGTGATGTATCAGTATGGTCTTGTAGTAGTGCGGGGGTCAGTCGAGCGTCAGCACGATCTTGCCGACGTGCTGATCCAGCTTCATGTAGGTGTGCGCCGCGTGGATGTCGGTAAGCGCAAAAGTGCGGTCGATCGGCAGGCGCACGCGGCCGGCACGCAGGAACGGCAGCATGTCGCGCGCGCAGGCCTGGATGCATTCCAGGCGCTCCTGCTCGGTGCGCGTGCGGAAGGTCACGCCGATGATGTGCAGGCGCTTGAGCCAGACCGGCGTCAGGTCGATCTGCGCGGTGGGCGAGCCGAGGCGGGCGATGTTGACCAGCCGGCCCTTGACGGCGAGGCTCTTGATGTTGTCCTCGAAGACCGGGCCGCCCACGGTGTCGATGATGATGTCGACGCCCTTGTTGTCGGTCGCGGCCATCACTGCCTCGACCTGGTTGTCCTTCGACGAGTCGATGCCCACGTCCACGCCGTACTGCATGAGCTTGTCCAGCTTGGCGGCCGAGCGCGACTGCGCGATCACCGGGTGCGCGCCCATCAGCGAGGCGATCTGGATCGCCGCCATCGCCACGCCGCCCGAGGCGCCGTTTACCAGCACCGATTCGCCGGCCTTCAGCCCGCCGTTGACGACCAGCGCGTCATGGGCGGTGATGAAGACGTTGGGGAAGGCAGCGGCGTCGATCCACGACAGGTTATCGGGGACCGGCATCAGTGCCATCGGGTCCGCCAACACGAACTCGGCCTGGCAGCCTTTGCCATGCCCCATGACCCGGTCGCCCCGGCGCCAGCCCGCCACGCCTTCACCCACGGCGGCGACTTCGCCGGCGAACTCCACGCCGGCCGTGATCGTGTTGCCCGTGCGCAGTTCGCGCGCCTGGTTGATCTCGCCCCGGTTCAGGCCCGCCGCGCGGACCCTGACCAGCACCTGTCCCGGGCCGGCTTCCGGCGCGGGGATGTCCTGGACTGCAACGGTGCCGCCTTCGGCGCCCGGAATTACGCGAATTGCTTTCAAAGCTGACTCCCTATCTGTATCGGTAGAACTGTCTGAAGGTGCTTCAGGCGGTCACGGCGGCTTCAAGTGCCGCCGTGCGCAGCCGCGCCAGCAGCTCCAGCGCGCGCGCCGCCGCCTGTTCGCCGCCGGGCACGTTGCCGCGCACGAACGGCGGGCGGATGTCCTCGATTTCGGCGAGCGCATGGATTGGCTGGTCTGCTGCCACGGCCAGCCGACGGAACTCGTTGATGGTGAGCAGGTACGTGTGGAACACGTCCTGCGCCGGGGGATTGGTGCCAACGCGATGCAGCAGCACGTTCAGCCAGTGCGTGCCGGCGAGCATGGCTCCCTCGATCTGCATTTCGTAGTCGGCATGACCCAGCTTGCGCAGCGTGGTCTCGATGCGTCGCGCCAGTGCGATATGTGCATCAATCTGCATGTCAGGCTCCTTCCGTCGCGGTGACAGGCTCGGCAAGGCGTGCGGCCAGCAGTGCCATGCAGCGGCGCAGCGCGGCATCGCATTCGTCGGCGATTGCGGCGGTAGGCGCCAGGCCGTCGCGCAGGCACGGGTCGCGGTAGTGCTCGATGATTTCCATCTGTTCCATCATCGTCGCCACGTCCTCAGGTACCGGCGCCTCCACTTTCGGGCGGCCCACATGCAGCACGTCGCCCAGCGGACCGAATGCCGTCTTCAGGCTGCCGTCCGGCTGGCGCGACAGGTAGACATGCGGCTGCGTCGGGAACTTGTCGTCGTCGCGGGTCACGCCGGCCTGGTGCAGGGCGGCGTTCACGGCATGCGTGCCGGCCGTCATGCCTGCCCAGAACCAGATTTCAAAGTCCTCGAGCGGATCGAGCCGCTGGCGCAGGGCCATCAGCTTGTCGATCTTCTCCTTATGGGACGCCACTTTCATTCTCTGTCTCCTCTTCGGCGGGATGGTTCGTCGTCCCCCGTTGACATGAAGATAGACACCACTTTCGCTGGTGTCAACAACTTCTATATAGGACTTACGATTAGGAGTAGTGGTTTTCGCTTAGTGAGCCTAGTAAAAGCTTGACACTACCCACCGCGGTTACCTACATTGCATTCCAACACCTATACAGGAGTTAAAGGAGTCAACGAGATGCCAAGAGCCATCGTGTTAAATCGGGCCGATAACGTGGCCACCCTGCTGGATGCCGGACGCGCCGGCGACAAGTGCCAGCTGGAAGGGGAAAAGACCGGAGAACTGGTGCTGCTGCAGGACGTGCCGTTCGGTCACAAGATCTGCGTGGCCGATACGTCGGCAGGCAGCCAGATCCTGAAGTACGGCCAGGTCATCGGTATGGCCAGCCGCGCCGTGCAGGCCGGCGAACACATGCATGTCCACAACATCGAGTCGTCGCGTGCCCGTGGCGACCTGGAAAAGAGGTAATAGGCATGGCAACGACCTTTCTTGGATACCCGCGCGAGAACGGCGCGGTTGGCGTGCGCAACTGGGTGGCCGTGATTTCCGTGATGGACAACTGCAACCCCGTCACGCGCACCATTGCCCGCACCGTGGGCGGCTGCATCCCCGTTACCACGCTGTTCGTGCGCGGCCAGTTCGGCGCCGATCTCGACTTCGCTTTCGAGTCGCTTGCCGGCCTGGGCCGTAACCCGAATATCGCGGCGGTGCTGCTGGTGGGCCTGGAGGAAACGTCCACCGCCGAAGTGGCCCGCCGCATCCGTGCCACGGGCAAGCCGGTGGAGACGGTCCATCTGCAGCCGAATGGCACCGTGCAGTGCATCGCCGACGGCACCCGCAAGGCCGCGAAGCTGTCGCTGGACGCGTCGCGCGCCCGCCGCGTGCCGTGCCCGGTCTCGTCGCTGGTGATCGGCGTGGAGTGCGGCGGCTCGGACACGACTTCCGGCCTGAGCTGCAACCCCGTCATCGGCAAGCTGGCCGATGCCGTGATCGCCGAGGGCGGCACGGTGATCATCTCCGAGACCTCGGAATTCATTGGCGCCGACCATCTCTTCGCCGAGCGGGCCGCCGACAGCCGCGTGCGTGAGCAGTTCGTTACCGCGGTGCGCAATATGGAGAACCTGGCCATCTCGCGCGGTGTGGACATGCGCGAGGACCAGCCGTCGCCCGACAACAAGAAGGGCGGCCTGACCACGGTCGAGGAAAAGGCGCTCGGCGCCATGGCCAAGGCCGGCAAGAGCCAGCTCGTGGGCGTGCTGCGCTACGGCGAGGCGCCGCAGAAGAAGGGGTTGCACTTTATGGACGCGCCGGCCGCGGCAGTGGAGAATCTCACTGCACTTGCCGCCGGCGGCTGCCAGCTCACCTTCTTCGGGACGGGCGTGGGCAATCCGATCGGCAGCATGGTGGCACCCACGGTCAAGGTGTGCGGCAACGTCAATACGCTCGACACCATGGCTGACAACATCGATTTCGACGTGAGCGCGGTTCTGCAGAGCGGGGCAAAGATCTCCGACCTGGGCGACGAGTTGTTTGCCTATGCGATGGACATCGCATCCGGCACGCAACTGACCAGCGAGGTGCTCGACATCCGCGAAACCGCGATCAGTCGCTTTGCATTGAGCCTCTGACGAACATGACCAAGCTGAACAGCGTCTCCGACGCGATCATCCGTTCCATCGAATCCGGCGCACTCCGCGAAGGCGACCGCCTGCCGTCCGAGGGCGAGCTGGCGACGCTGCACGGCGTGAGCGTGGGCACCATTCAAAAGGCGCTCACGCGGCTGACGCACTCGGGACTGATCACTCGCGAACAGGGACGCGGTACCTTCGTTTCGGGGGCGCGCGTGGCGCCGGCGGACGTGCGCTACCTGCGCTTCCGGGACGAGGCGGGCAACGAACTGGCGTCCTACGTTCACGCGCGTTCGGTCAAGCGCATCAAGAAGAAGGGCCCCTGGGCCGACTTCCTGGAAGGCGATGGCTACGTGCGCATTGAACGCGTGATCAACGTGGGCGGCCGGTTCGACCTGTACAGCGAGTTCTGGCTGCGCGAGGAGGACTTCGCGCAACTGGGCGGGCTGGACCGCGAGGCGCTGGAAAAGAACCTGCGCGAGCTGATCGGCCAGCGGCTGTCGCTGCCGACGCTGCGCGTTGACCAGTGGATCCGCTTCGGCCAGCCGCCCGCCACCGTGGCGCGCGAGCTGGGCCTGGAGCCCGAAGCACCGGCCTTCATCATGGAACTGCGCGGCTACACGCTGCGCGACCAGCCCCTCTATTACCAGTCGCTCTACGCGGGTCCGTTCGCGGAGCGGCTGATGATCGTGCGAGAGAAATCATGACGACCCGTTGGAGCCCCGCCGCGCTGGAGCGCTGGACGGCCGCCGTATTCGAGACCGCCGGCATGCCCGCGGAACACGCCGCCGAAGCGGCCGGCATGCTGGTCCGCACCGAACTGCGCGGCTACAAGACGCACGGCATGACCCGCGTGCCGTCATATGTCGACCGCCTGCGTGCGGGCGACTTCAACCCGCGTCCGGCCATGTCGCACCGGGCGTTTCCGGGCGGCATCGTGCTGGACGCCGACGGCGCGATGGGGCAGGTGGCCGGGCCGCTGGCCGTGCGGCTTGGCCTGGAAGCGCTGGAGACTAGCGCGTCGGTGTTGATCGCGGTGCAGTCGTGCGGCCACCTTGGCGCGCTGGGCATCCACGCACTGCTGGCAGCCGAGGCGGGCGCGTTCTGCATGGTGGGCCAGCGCACGCCGCCGCTGCTGGCGCTGGAAGGCTTTACCCGGGCTGGCATCGGCCACAACCCGATTGCTTTTGGCTGCCCGGTTCCCGGCGCAGCACCGCTGGTGTTCGACGTGGCGTGCAGCGTGGCGGCACGTGGCCACATCCTGCTGGCCGCCCGCGAAGGCCGCCCGATTCCCGAGGGCTGGGCGGTCGATGCCGAAGGTGTGCCCACCACCAACGCCGAGGCGGCGCTGGGCGGCGCGCTGTTGCCGATGGGCGGCCACAAGGGTATCGGCATCGCCATGATGGTGGAATGCCTGGCCGGCGCGATGGCGGCCACGGCGGGGTCGCTGGACCCGGCGCGTAACGACCTCAAGAGCAGTGGCGCCGTGGGCCGGCAGGGCGGTTTCGTCTGGCTGGTGAAGCCGGACGCCTTCGTCGGCCAGGCACTGTTCGCCGACTACATGACGCAATGGACGGATACGTACCGCGCTGCCGGCGGCGAGGAGGCACGGCTGCCGGGCGCGCGTGGCGATGCCATGGAGCGGGAAGGACAAGAGCAGGGCATTGCACTGCCCGAGTCGATTGCGCAGGAGTTGCGCGCCCTTGGCCGCCATGTGGACATTCCGTTCCCGGATTGATCGCCTGATCGCCTGATCGCCTGATCGCCGTATAGCGGCATTTTTGACGAACCGAAAACCAGATATCCGGAGCCGCCGGAGGATGCCGGCCGCCTCGACCTACACCCATACCCACACCCACGAACCCTGAACAGGCTGATAACGATGAACGCCCCGATCCCACCCGAAGCCGCCCGCAAGGCCATGGAAGCCGTCACCATCGACGACAAGTACACGCTTGCCTCGGGCCGTGCCTTCATGACCGGTGTGCAGGCGCTGGTCCGCCTGCCGCTGCTGCAACGCAGCCGTGACGCCATGGCTGGCAAGAACACCGCCGCGTTCATCTCCGGCTACCGGGGATCGCCGCTCGGCACCTACGACCAGGCGTTGTGGCAGGCGAAGAAGCTGATGGCCGAGAACCACGTGGTCTTCAAGCCGGGCGTGAACGAGGAACTGGGCGTGACCGCCGTGTGGGGCTCGCAGCAGCTCGAATTCGATGCCGCCAGCAAGAAGTACGACGGCGTCTTCGGCATCTGGTACGGCAAGGGTCCGGGGGTGGACCGTTCGGGCGACGCGCTCAAGCACGCCAACCTGGCCGGCACCGCGCCGCTGGGCGGCGTGATCGCGCTGGCGGGCGATGACCATGTTTCCAAGAGCAGCACGCTGGCGCACCAGAGCGACCATACGTTCATGGCGTGCGGGCTGCCGGTGTTTTCTCCCTCCAGTGTCCAGGACATCCTTGACCTTGGCGTGCATGCCTTCGCCATGAGCCGCTTCAGCAGTTTGTGGTCTGGCATGAAGGTGGTGCAGGAGGTCGTGGAATCGGGCGCCTCGGTGGTGACCGACGCCGACCGCGTCAAGATCGTGCTGCCGGAAGACTTCCTGCCGCCGCAGGGCGGCCTGCATATCCGCTGGCCGGACGATCCGCTTGGCGCAGAGGCGCGCATGATGGAGTACAAGTGGCCGGCGGCGCTGGCCTACATCCGCGCCAACCGCCTTAACCACAACGTGGTCGAAGGCCCGCAAGACCGCCTCGGCATCATTGCCAGCGGCAAGGCGTACAGCGATACGCGCCAGGCGCTGCTGGACCTGGGCCTGGACGATAACGCATGCCGCACGCTGGGCATCCGCGTGCACAAGGTCAGCGTGGTGTGGCCGCTGGAGCCGGAGAGCGTGCGCGACTTCGCGCAGGGCCTGCGCGAGATCCTGGTGGTCGAGGAGAAGCGCCCGATCATCGAGCAGCAACTGAAGGACGAGCTGTATCACCAGAGCCCGGAGCGCCGTCCCGCCGTGTTCGGCAAGTTCGCCCATGGCGATGGCGGCGAGTGGAGCCACCGCAAGCCGGCCGAGGACTGGCTGCTGCGCGCCAAGGCCGACCTGTCGCCCGCGCAGGTGGCGAAGGCCATCGCGCAGCGGCTGGCCGCGCTCGGCGTGCCGGCCGATGTGCAGGCACGCATGGATATTCGCCTGCGCGAGATCGAGGCCAAGGAACGCGCCACCGCGCAGGGCGACAACCGCGCCAGCGACCGCCTGCCGTGGTTCTGCCCGGGCTGCCCGCACAACACCAGCACCAAGGTGCCGGAGGGCTCCACCGCCATGGCCGGCATCGGCTGTCATGGCATGGTGACGTGGATGGACCGCTCCACCACGTCGTGGTCGCAGATGGGCGGCGAAGGCGTGCACTGGATGGGACAGTCGGACTTCACCACGCGCAAGCACATGTTTGCCAACCTGGGTGATGGTACGTACAACCACTCCGGCCTGCTCGCGGTGCGCCAGTCGATCAATGCCGGCGTCAACCTGACCTACAAGATCCTCTTCAACAGCGCCGTGGCCATGACCGGCGGCCAGCCGGTCGACGCCGGCCAGCTGGACGTGCCCGCGATGTCGCGCGAACTGCATGCCGAAGGCATCCGCCAGATCGTGGTGGTGACTGACGAGCCGGCGAAGTACACGGGCGTGACCAACCTCGCGCCGGGCGTGACCATCCGCCACCGCGATGACCTTGACGCCGTGCAGCGCGAGCTGCGCGAAGTGGCGGGCGTGACCACCATCATCTACGACCAGGCCTGCGCCACCAAGAAGCGCCGCGAGCGCAAGCGCGGCACGATGCCCGATCCGGACAAGCGCGTGGTCATCAACGAACTGGTGTGCGAAGGCTGCGGCGACTGCTCGGTGCAGAGCAACTGCCTTGCCGTGCAACCGGTGGAAACGGACTTCGGCCGCAAGCGCAAGGTCAACCAGGACACCTGCAACAAGGACTTCTCGTGCGTGAAGGGCTTCTGCCCGAGCTTCGTCACGGTGGAGGGCGGCAAACTGCGCAAGCCCGCAGCCGGCAAGACCCAGCCCGCCCAGTTCGGCGCGCTGCCGTACCCCGCGCTGCCGGACGCCAGCCGTCCGCAACGCATCCTGGTTGCCGGCATCGGCGGCACGGGTATCGTCACGATCGGCGCGGTGCTGGGCATGGCCGCGCACCTCGAAGGCAAGGGCGTGATCACGCAGGATGCCACCGGCATGGCGCAGATGGGTGGCGCCACGTGGAGCCATATCCAGATCGCCGCCTCGCCCGAGGCACTGCACGCCAGCCGGGTCGACCTGGCCATGGCCGACCTCGTCATTGCCTGCGACGCCGTGGTCGGCGCCAGCAAGGCGACCGTCGCCACGCTGTCGCCCGAGCGCTCGTTCGTCGTGCTGAACAGCCATGTGACGCCCACGGCAGCATTCGTGCAGAACCCCGACTGGGCCCCGCCGGGCGACGACGCCATGGCCCGCATCACGCAGGCGGTGGGTGCCGATCGCGTTGCCACGCTCGACGCCGAGCAGGTGGCCACGCAACTGCTCGGCCAGACGATCTACGCCAACCTGCTGATGCTCGGCTACGCCTGGCAGAAGGGCCGCGTGCCGGTGTCGCTGGAGGCACTGATGCGCGCCATCGAACTGAACGGCGTGCAGGTGGAAAGCAACAAGGCTGCCTTCGAATGGGGCCGCCTGTGCGCACACGACATGTCGAAGGTGCCGCTGCGCACGCCGGCAGCGCAGGTGATCCAGTTCACCCGCAAGGCATCGGTGCCGGAACTGATCGGCAAGCATAAGGCGTTCCTTACGGCCTACCAGAACGCGGCCTACGCTACGCAGTACGAGACGTTCGTCGGCAAGGTGCAGTCGGCGGAAGGCGCGGTTGGCGGCAGCCGGCTGGCCGAAGCCGTGGCGCGTTCGCTGTTCAAGCTGATGGCCTACAAGGACGAGTACGAAGTGGCGCGCCTGCATACCGACGAATCGTTCCGCAAGCAGATCGAGGGGATGTTCGAAGGCGACGTGCGCATCGTGCACCACCTGGCGCCGCCGCTGTTCGCAAAGAAGAACGCGCAGGGCGAGCCCGTGAAGACGGCGTACGGTCCGTGGATGCGCGGCGCGTTCCAGGTGCTGGCGAAGTTCAAGGGCCTGCGTGGCACGGCGCTTGACCCGTTCGGCTACACCGCCGAGCGCCGCGAGGAGCGCGCGCTGATCGCCGAGTATCGCGAAAGCATCGAGGCCGTCCTGCGCTCGGTGAACCGCGACAACCTGGAACTGGCGCTGGAGATCGCCCGCCTGCCGCAGGAGATCCGTGGCTTCGGTCACGTCAAGGCGCGCAACCTCGCCGCCACGCGCCAGAAGTGGGCGCGGCTGATGGCGCAGTGGCGTGACGGCGGGCAGGGTGCGAAGCAGGCGCCGGCGCACGTGGCGGCCTGAGGCACCGGTTCCGTCGCCTGGACACGGCGACGGAAGACGACGCAAAACAAGTAACACATCAATATCAGCGGCAGGCACACGATTGACACTGCCGCACCTGGAGACAAGCATGCCCATCGATCCAACCACCACGGTGCCTCCCGCCCACGCGCCGCAAGGCGCGCAGGCGGCGCCAGCGCGGAAAACCATGTCGAAGGCTTCGGCGATCACGGCCATCACCATTGGCGGCGCGCTGGAACTGTACGACTCGGGGGTCTACAACTTCTTTGCCACGCTGATCATTCCGCTGTACTTCCCGGTTGGCAATCCGCTGGGCCAGCTTCTGCTGTCGTTCGGCACGTTTGGCGCGGGTTACCTGATGCGGCCGCTCGGCGGCCTTGTCATCGGCGCCTACGCGGACCGCCGCGGCCGCAAGCCGGCCGTGCTGATGTCGATGTGGCTGATGGCGCTCAGTGCGCTGATCCTGGTTGTCACGCCGCCCTATGCGCAGATGGGGGTGATGGCGCCGGTGCTGATGATCGTGGCCCGCCTGGTGCAGGGCTTTGCCATCGGCGGCGAGATGGGATCGGCCACGGCGATGCTGATGGAGTATGCCGACGAGCGCTCACGGGGCTTCTACACGAGCTGGCAGACCGCCAGCCAGGGCGTTGCCGCCGTGTTCGCCGCGCTGGTGGCGCTGGCGCTGAGCAACTCGCTCTCGCCGGCATCGCTGGAGTCGTGGGGCTGGCGCGTGGCGTTCCTGATCGGCATCCTGGTGATCCCCATCGGTCAGATCATCCGCCGCCGGCTGGAGGAAACGCTGACCCCCGTGCCGCGCAAGAAGGGTGCGAAGGTCGAAGGCAGCCTGACGATGATGCGCCAGCACTGGCGTGAACTTGTCGCCAGCATCCTGCTGATGATCGGGCTGGCCGCCGCCGTGCACCTGATCGCGTACTACCTGCCGAACTACGCTGCGTTCCAGCTTGGCATCAAACGTGGTGATGCCGTCTGGGCAGGGTTTGTCGCCGCCGCCATGATGGTCGTGTTCGGCCCGATTGCCGGCTGGATGAGCGACCGGCTGGGCCGCCGCACGATGGTGTGGTGGACGCGCATTGCGCTGCTGGTGCTGCCGTATCCGGCGTTCATGATCCTCAACGCCGCCCCGTCGCTGACTTGCCTGCTGGTGGTGGTTGCTGTGCTGGCGGTGCCGATGGCGATGACCTCGCCGTCCACGCTGGTGCTGGTAAGCGAGGTCCTGCCGCAACGGCTGCGCGCCACCGGCATGTCGGTGACGTACTACCTTGCCATTGCCGTCTTCGGCGGCTTTGCGCAGCTCTTCTCGACGCTGCTCATCCACCTGACGTCGAGCCCCAACGCGCCGGCGCTGTACCTGATCGGATGCGGGCTGATTTCGCTGCTGGGCCTGCGCATGGTGCCGGAGACGTTGGGGAAGCGGCTCGGATAAGACCACGGAACAACAATGCATTCGATACGAAAACACATCGGTTGTGTGATTGGCGCGATGGCGCTGGCGGCCAGTGCGGCCAGCGCGATGGCTGAGGGGGTGTACCCGAATCGGCCGATACGTATGATCGTTCCATGGCCTGCGGGGGGCAGCGTGGATATCGCCACGCGCATCGTCACGGAACGGCTATCCATCGACCTGGGGCAACCCGTCATCGTGGAGAACAAACCGGGTGCCGCCGGAAATATCGGCGCGCTGGCGGCGGCAAAGTCCGCGCCGGACGGGTACACGCTGCTGGTGGCGACCACGCCGATGATCATCAACCGCAGTCTCGACGACAAGCTGCCGTATGACCTGTCCCGCGACTTCAGGCCGGTCGGTGAGCTCGTCACGCTGAACTACGTGCTGGTGGCAAATCCGTCCGTGGCCAGCTCGGTACAGGAGCTGGTGCATAAGGCCAAGCTGCAACCGGGTCAGATCACCTATGCGTCGTCGGGTCCGGGTACGCAACTCCATCTGATTGGCGAAGCATTCAGGAAGCAGGCGGGGGTCGACATTGTCCACGTGCCGTACAAGGGTGCGCCGCCGGCGCTGGCGGACATGATCGGGGGGCACATCTCGATGATGTTCCCCGGATACCCCGTGGTGGAGCCGCTGGTGAAGTCCGGGCAGCTCAAGGCGCTTGCCGTGGTGGGCAAGCACCGGCTGGCGGGCTTGCCCAATGTCCCGACCCTGGCCGAAGCAGGCGTGCCCGGCATTGAATCCGTGGAGTGGTATGGTGTGGTGACGCCGATCGGCACGCCAGACGCCATCGTGGCCAGACTCGGCAATGAGATTACCAAGGCCGTCCGGAGCCCCGAAGTCCAGCAGCGCCTGGCCAGCCGTGGCTTCGATCCAGTCAGCAGTACACCGCAAGAATTTGCCGACCTGATACAGGCGGAGCAGAAAAAATGGCCCGTCCTGGTCAAACAGGCCGGCCTGCACCGCGAGTAGCCATCCGCGGTCATCCATCAACAACTGCTAAGGAAGCTTGTCAGCATGTTCACCGAATGCCCAACCGAGAGAAGCCGACTGATCGCCGACCGCGTCGAGCGATTCGTGCGTGACGTCGTCATTCCCTACGAGCGCGATCCGCGCTGCGAAAGTCACGGTCCGTCCGAGGATCTTGTTGCCGAATTGCGCGACAAGGCGCGTGCCGCCGGCCTGATGACCCCCCATATCCTGCCTGACGGCTCTCACCTGAACCAGCGTGAGACTGCGGCGGTGCTCAAGCGCAGCGGCTTGTCGCCGCTGGGGCCGGTAGCTGTCAATACCATGGCGCCGGACGAAGGCAACATGTTCCTGCTCGGTGCGGTGGCCACGGCCGCGCAGAAGGCCCGCTTCCTGGCGCCGCTTGTGGCCGGCAAGGCCCGCTCGGCGTTCTTCATGACGGAACCCGCGGAGGACGGCGGCGCAGGTTCCGATCCGTCCATGCTGCAGACAACGGCGGTCAGGGGCGGCGACGATTGGGTAATAAACGGGCGCAAGAAGTTCATCACTGGCGCCGAGGGTGCTAGCGTGGGCATTGTCATGGCGCGCACCGGCGATGGCGATCGTGTACAGGCCACGATGTTCCTGGTCGACCTGCCGCACCCTGCCATCCGCATCGAACGCCTGATCGACACCATCGACAGTTCCATGCCGGGCGGCCATGCACTGGTCGTGATCGACAACCTGCGCGTGCCGCAGGCCCAGGTGCTTGGCGAAGTGAACGAAGGCTTCCGCTATGCGCAGGTGCGGCTGTCGCCGGCCCGGCTCTCCCACTGCATGCGCTGGTTTGGCTGCGCCACGCGGGCCGACGAGATTGCACGCGGCTACGCCACCACGCGCAAGGCGTTCGGCAAGCTGCTCATCGACCACGAGGGCGTGGGGTTCATGCTGGCCGAGAACCTGATCGATCTGCAGCAGGCTGCGTTGATGATCGACTGGTGCGCCGGCGTGCTGGATGAGGGCTCCCTGGGCACGGCGGAAAGCTCGATGGCCAAGGTGGCCGTGTCCGAGGCCTTGTTCCGGGTGGCAGACCGCTGCGTGCAGATCCTTGGCGGAATGGGCGTGTCACGCGACACCGTTGTCGAACAGATCTTCCGCGAGATTCGCGGATTCCGCATCTACGACGGTCCGACCGAAGTCCACAAATGGTCGCTGGCCAAGAAGATCAAGCGCGACACACTTGGCGCAGCGCATCACAAGTGAGCGGGGCGCCGTGCGTCCATTTTTGGCGCACGGCTGGTGAACTGCCGGCCGGGCTGGTCCCGCTGTCGCTGTTCACATAACGCTGCACTGCGGACACGAACAATCTGAGTCTGCCACCAGCCCGTTCAACGGACGTTGAACCCGCGGTTCATCTAAGCTTGAATTATCCGGTGCTCGGTTCACTTAGCTTTGAACCTTGCGGCTTTGCGGTGCGGCCTACTCGCCTCGGTCTGGGCCGCCGGCACGGGGGTCCGTGAGGGTCACTGATCGACCCGTTTCGGCCGTTCGGCGAGTTTTTGCAAACGTCTCTACGCCGTTGAAAAGCGGCCGTTCCGGCTCGCTCAACGCGGGGCGGCCTCGGCTGGAGCCGATCAACGGTCCTTCCCGTCCATGTTCACGAAATATGATGCCGTTGTGGACATCGCAGTGCGGGTCCATCAGCACCTCTAGGCGTGTGTTGTTTGTTTCGCCGACATCATGGCGTTTTGTCAAAAACTGCGCGGCACCGATCGTCTGTGAGTCACAGGATGAAAGGTGCTCGCGTCGGCCCTCGTTCAAAACGCCGACGCATTCTCGAAAATGCGGCTGTTGAAGTACGGTGCTCGAACGCCTATCCCAAGAGGCTTTTGACACCTGTGTAAAACATATACGCCGCCACCAGATACAAGATGCACGCAAAGGTACGCTTGAGCTTCTTGACGGGCAGTGCGTGGGCAGCCTTTGCTCCGAGAGGGGCAGTCATGACGCTGAAAGCAGCGACGACAACCAATCCGAGAATCCAGACATAGCCGACGGAGTTGGGAGGCCGCTCTGCGATGCCCTGACCACTGAAGACGTAGCCAGCCACATTCGCGAGGGCAATGGGAAAACCCAGCGCCGCAGAAGTCGCCACTGCGTCGTGGATGGCGATATTGCACCAGGTCATGAAGGGCACGCTGATGAAGCCCCCACCAGCGCCCACCAGCCCGGACAGAAATCCAATCACGCTCCCCGCAGAGAACTTGCCGACGGCGCCGGGCATAGTTCGAGATGCTGCGGGCTTCTTGTCCAGAAACATCTGTGTCGCCGAGAACGTGACGAACAACGAGAAAAAGAGCGCGAGCCAACTTCCCTTGAGCAGCGCAAAGGCACCCGCACTACTAACCAAACTACCAAACACGATGCCAGGTGCAAGATGCTTGACGATGTCCCAACGCACGGCACCACGCTTCTGGTGTGCGATCACACTTGAGATGGATGTGAAAAGAATGGCCGACATCGAGGTAGCGATCGCCATCTTCACTGCCAGTTCGGGTGCGGTACCAAGTCCCGACAGAATGAAGGTCAGGACGGGGACCATCACCATCCCGCCACCAATACCCAGCAGCCCCGCCAAGAATCCGCTTCCTATGCCAAGAAGCGCAAGTTCAAGCAATAGCACGGGTGAAATATCCAGCATAACGCGTCCATTGTTTCGAGATTTTTAGGCTGTGCTCAGAAACCGATGGCCATGCCATCACGCCGGCCATCGGAGCCGCCTAGGAAAACGCCACGGGCCTGATCGACCCAGATCGCATGACAGGTTCCAAGAGGATTGACGGCAGCGATTGGCAAGTGACCCTTTGCGCGCAGTCCGTCCCATATCGACTCGGGGACTGTGCTCTCCAGTTCGAATGAGTCGCCACGCGCCAGCATTCGCGGATGCTCGATGGCCTGCTGAATGGACATGCCGTAGTCAACGATGTTGGACAGTACCTGTAATTGGCCCGCTGGCTGGTAGTGGCCGCCAGTGACGCCGAATGACATCACCGCTTCGCCGCCCTTGGTGAGCAACGCAGGAATGATCGTATGCATGGGGCGCTTGCGGCCAGCGATCTCATTGGGATGCCCTGCCTCCAGGCTGAAACCGCAACCGCGGTTGTGCAAAAGGATGCCGGAATCGCTTGCTACGAGACCACTGCCGAAATCGTCGAACAGCGAATTGATGAACGCGACGACGGTACCATCAGCGTCAGCCACTGAAATAAACACCGTGTCCTTGTGCTCCGGCCCAGCAGCAGGTCTGAAGTCTTCAATCCGCCTGTCCCAGTTGATGCGCGCCACCAACTGGGCAATGCGTTGCGCTGACAGCCATTGCTCTACATCGAGTGGATGATGCGTCGGATCGCACAAGAAGGCATCTCGCTCCGCATAGGCGATCCGCGAAATCTCACCCTGCAAGTGAAAACGCTCCGTACCCAAGGCGCTGTACTTGGACAGATCGAAGCTGTTGAGCATGGAAGCGATCTGCAGCGCCACAATGCCCTGACCGCTTGGTGGGCACTCCCAAAGCCGATAGCCGCGATATTCCGCAGAGATGGGCTGGACATACTCAGGCCGGTATTCCGCCAAGTCCTCCAGTTCCATCACACCCCCGCGGTGCTTCAGCGAGGCCACGATGTCTTCAGCAATCCAGCCTTCGTAAAAGGCGTCTGCACCGTCGCGCGCAATGGAGCGCAATGCGCTCCCGAGCTTTGCATTGAAGCGCCTGTCACCCACTGCCGGGGACTGTCCCGCCGGCATGAAGATCTCTTTGGCTTCTGGTGTGGCCGATACCTTCTCTGCGCTACGCGCCCAGTCGCGAGCGAGCCGTTCGGTGACGAGGTAGCCTTGCTCCGCTGCGTTGATGGCAGGCCCGAACAATTCCTCGAAAGACTTTGTCCCATGATCCTTCAGCAGCAGTTCCCAAGCGCGCACTGAGCCGGGAACTGTCACCGCGTGGACGTTATCGGCCGAGATCGCCGTCAAGCCCGATTGGCGCAGCTGAGCTGCGCTGGTGCACCGCGGAGCCCAGCCAGCACCATTGAGGGCAACAGGCGGCTGGCCACGCTTTTTGAGCAGCACGAAGCAGTCGCCACCAATGCCCGTCTGTGTGGGCTCGACCACCGCCAGCATGGCTGCCACAGCTACAGCCGCGTCGACGGCATTGCCTCCCGAATGGAGCACATCGAGACCCGCCAGCGCTGCTGCAGGGTTCGAGGTAGCGACCATTCCCTTGGAGCCGACGGATACGGGACGGCCCGGAAATTCAAATTTGCGCATGGCAACTTCCCCTTCTCACATTAGAGGCTGAATTTAGCGATGATCGCGAGAACGCCGCTGATCAAACAAATCACACCGATCAGAGCAACCAACACATTCGTCAGCCGCCCCTTGTATTTTTGCAACAGCGGCACCTTACGGAATGCGTACAAGGGCAGGAAATAGACGACGAACACGCTCACCGGAACAAGTGCAACCTTGATCAAATTCAGCACGTCGAAGTTGGCAATTGCGAAGGCCGTCGTGACAGCGAAAATAAAAATAGCCAGTACCCTAGAGAATGCTTTGCTAGTCAGATACTGCTCGGGCAAGCCGAGAACAATTCGACCAAAGCTTTTCGCACTTTCCTCTGTCGCAAGATAGTGAGCAAGAAAGGACTTGATCACTGCCGCGAACACGATGGCTTGAGAGGCAATCGCCATAGCGGGTGTATCAAACTTCCGAGCAAGGAACGACACGATAGTCAAATTGCTCGCCTTAGCCTGGGCCAATTCTTCAGGTGATAGCGCAAAAATACTACTCCACGAGAAGAACAGGACGGTCGTCGCGATCAGCATGACTGCGATCCCCATGACCTGAGTGACCTTGCGGGTGGCTTCAACGCCGTAGTGACGCTTTTGAGCGACAACAAAGCTTGAAGTGATTGACGTGAAACTAAAGGCAAACACCAACATTGGTATTCCCTTCCAAACATCGATCACCAGTTTTTCTGCACCGCCAAAGTTCACCGCCGTTTCCAGCATTGACGGATTCCAATGAGGTATGGCCGCAATGCCGAAAATCACAATCGAGACAATGAACGGAAAAACAATGCCCCCCATGATCTTGACGATCGTAGTAGTTCCGTGTCTCACCAGCATCATTAATGCGAGCACCGCCGCCGGAGCGACAATCCATCGAGAAAGATCACCCATCCCCAATTGGGTTCGCACAAAATCAAGGATTGTGTTGGTCAGAGTGATCGTGTATATGGTCATCGATGGAAAGACTGTTGCAAAATACAACGCAATCAGAACCTTTCCCCACTTTGAGCCCAAATGCTCATTCGTGGTGTCCAGAATATTTCCATCCCTGCCACCTTCCGTCGAACCGGCCAACACATATCGAGCCAAGCCAAGGTATGGAATGAAGGTAATAGGGAATGCCAATAAGGACAAAATGACCATCGGCCAAAAGCCAGAGAGGCCGAGACTTACGGGGAGAAAAAGACTCCCGCCACTCACGGATGTGCCGTATATTCCAAGAACCCACATAGTGTCATGTCGGCTCCAGCGCAGGCTGCTCGGGGAAATATTGACAGCTACTGTATTGGCTTTCATTTCGCTCCCCCGCAATCAATAGAAATTGAATCATGGGCATTACCCCGGGGAGTCTGGTAAAAATAGGGTATACCTCTGACCAGCAATATTCTGAACGTCGGGCGCTGCATGGTATGTCTCCAAGGAAATTGTTAATTGATCAACGTTTGGCGTGATGCCTATCCGCTGCCTACGCTGGGCGGCGGATTTATAGAAATCAAAAGGAAAAGAGGATTTCAGTTTTAATAGGCTCTGCCGCTGGCATCACGGCTGAGCTATTAGTTTCAAAATGGAAGGACAACCTGTCCGAATAAAAGTGCCTTCTAAGCAGTACGCCATGCAGCCTGCTTGGCTGCAATTTCTTCTGCAGAGCAGCCGACGAGTTGCTTGTAAACCAGCGGCGCAGTAGCTCCCTCGGTATTGATGATCAGCACACGAGAGTTGGCATCGAGCTTCACCTGTGCCGAGAGCGCGTCATTCGCACGCAGCACTTCAAGCGCCGCGAGGCCAGCGGTACCCGATTCACCCGCCACGATAGGAATATCCTTCTCGCTGCCATTCGCTAGGGTCTTCATTGCCTCTACGGCCAGACCGTCTTCGATGGTCATGAAGTGGTCGGCACTGGTTTGCAGAAACTTCCAAGCCAAAGGCGAGGTTTCACCGCAAGCCAGGCCGGCCATCACTGAATCAATTGAACCCGTGGCTTTTGCAGCACGGCCCTGGATCGCGCTCTGAAGCAGGCAGTCCGCCTGATCCGGTTCAACCACGATGAAATGGGGGCGGTGCTCGCCTTGGAATTCCCACAGGTAGCTGAACAAGCCGGCAGCCATGCCGCCGACGCCGCCTTGTAGGAAGACATGAGTGAAAGCGCCGGCCTCGTTCGCACGCGCGTCGGTCTGTTCCACGATCTCGGCTGCGATGGTGCCGTAGCCCTGCATCACGTCGCGCGGAATGTCCTCATAGCCTTCATATGAGGTATCGGATACCACCTGCCAGCCATGCGCTGCAGACAGGCGTGCAGCCTCCTCGACCGACTCGTCGTAGTTGCCCTTGATGCGTACGATCTCGGCACCAAACTCGGCAATCGCCTCTTCGCGCTCCACACTCACATTGGCATGCAACACGATGACGCAACGGCAGCCCGCATCGCGCGCGGCGGCAGCCAGGCCCCGGCCGTGGTTGCCATCTGTTGCGCTGATGACCGTGTAGTCCTTCAGCTGCTTGGCATAGCTGCCCGTCAGAATGGATGCAGGCTCGAACTCGGGATGCAAGCGCAGGATTTGGCGCACCAGGGCGATAGGGGCACCCAGTGCCTTGAAGCTGCCGAGCGGCGAGCGCACCGATTCGTCCTTGACGCTGAAGCGTGCCACCCTCAGCTTTTGCGCAAGACCTGGCAGGTCATACAAAGGCGTGGCTTGACGGGCGATGCCCGACCAGGCCGCAAGCCAGCGCCGACTTTCTTCCGCGCGCTCAATGCACATGATGGCGCGCAATTCCGCGGGATATGACGCGCGGGTGGCCTGCGGGTTAGCGAACAGCGAGGGGCTGTGCGTCCCTGTGGCGGCGTTGCCGTTCGGGACGCGAGGTTCGATAGCAGAAGTAGGCATGTAGTCTCCAATGGGTTCGTCGCCAAGTTATGAAATAATATTTCTATCTCATGCGGGGTTGTATTAAACTTCACTGTCAAAATGGAATTTTTTCTCTATTTAGGGGCGGTTTTGTACCGACATTTCAGATGACCTCGAAACTTGACAGCTACGACCGCCTGCTGCTGGCAGCGGTCCAAGACGATGCACGGGTACCCCAGAGCGAACTGGGGGAGCGCACCAACCTGTCTACGGCCGCAGTGAACCGTAGACTTAAGCAACTCTCCGCCGACGGGGTCATCGAGCGGTACACGGCCAGCATCAATCCCAAAGCCGTCGGCTACGGGTTGACCATCGTTGTTGAGGTCAAGGCGGAAAGTGAGCGAGCAGACCTTCTTGGCGAAATGCGGCAAGGCTTCAATGCCTGCCGCCAGATCCAGCAGTGCTATTACGTGACTGGCGAATGCGACTTCGTACTGATTTTTCTCGTGCAGGATATGGATCAATACGTGGAATTGACGCGCGAACTATTTCACGCCAATAACAATGTCAAATATTTCAAAACGCTGGTGGTGATGGACCGCATTAAAACTGGAATGAACGTGCCCTTGTAGAAAATGGACGAGCTTGCTCACCCATTTTCTAAAATCTCAGGCGAATACGCTATCCGTCAGTTAACCTCAATCTTGGCAGAGGTGATGGCAGCGCCCCACCTACGGTATTCCTCAGCGGTGAGCTTTGCGAGTTCGGCAGCACTGCCTGGCTTTGTAACGTAGCCCTTTTCAATAAGCGCAGGCGCGATAGACGGATCAGACATCACCTTCATAACCGCTGCTTCAAGGCATCTCGTTATACAGAACTACAACCATCTTCTTGGCGAGGCCTGATGCCTGAGGCTGCGTAAATTCCGAAGCAAGGGGTTGTAAACATCGACAAACTTGCATTTACTCTCGGATTTTCGGGCAGCAATGTGCAACGAGTCGGGGGCATGGGTGGACGAGGAATTTGAGAGTCTGGATCTTGGTGATCCGCGGCGGGATCGGCGGGCCAAGGAATTGCTCAAGCGGTTTGCGGCGCTGCCTACGGCGAGTATTCCCGGCGCATGCGATGACTGGTCGCAAACCATTGCGGCCTATCGGTTTCTAGGCAATGAGCAGATCGATTGGCGGGATGTGATGCAGCCGCATTGGGATCGCACGGCGGACAGAGTCGCGCAGTTTCCGGTGGTGCTGTGCATCGCTGACACGACCGAGTTGAACTTCAATGGGCAGGAAGTGGACGGGCTGGGTCCGCTGAGCTATGAAGCCCAGCGGGGCATGTTTCTGCATCCGACCTACGCGGTGACGCCTGACCGTGAACCGCTGGGGGTGATCGATGCCTGGATGTGGGCTCGGGAGCCAAAGGACGCCGACGGTAACCGCAGCGGGATCAAGGAAAGCGTACGCTGGATCGAGGGGTACGAACGGGTTGCGGAGCAAGCTGCGCTGCTGCCCCAGACACGGCTGGTGTATGTCACGGACCGCGAGGGTGATATTGCCGAGTTGATGGCGCGCGCCCAGGAACTTGGCCAGCCGGCCGACTGGTTGATCCAGTCGGGGACGAGCAGTACCTGCGCTCGCTCATCCATGTAGGGGCCATCGATGTGCTAATAGATGGCTTGAACGAAGCGACACCCGACACACGGTCGCGCATCGTGCAATTCGTGGAAGAATCCTTCCGCGGCAACTTCATTCTTACCACACAACCTATGGACTGGGTTCGTCCGCGCACCGCCCGCGTTCTCAGGCTACAGGCATTGCGGCCCGATCAGATCGAGGACTTCCTCGTCAGGCAGTGGCCAGCAGTACGAGGGGATGCTCGAATGGACGAAGTAACGTACGGCCAGGTCGTGAAGGCGTATGTGGTGGAGATCGCTGGAGAGGACGAAGCTGAGTCCTGGCTCAAGGTGCTCAGCAACCCGATGGAAGCAAGCCTGGTTGCCGAGCTGCTGTCTCGTGGCGAGCGCCCCGATTTGCTACGCTTGGTCGAGCAACGCTTCGTGACGATGGAGAAGGAGTTTTGCGAACGTGAAAGCCGGCCGTTTCCGTACTCGAGGTTCGCAGAGCAGGTCTACACATGGAGAGTGTCAGGCAAGCCGTACTTTGATCCAGAGGGCTTTGATGCCGAAGTGACCATGCTGGTCGAGCACAAGCTCATGATTGCGCGAACCGTGGCGGTACGCAGTCCGGACGCAATCAGGGACGAAAGTCGCTGGTGGTTTCGCCATGACAAATTTATGGAGTTTTGCCTGCTTCCGGCTTTCCTTGACTTGACGATCATGCGGAGCGACAACGCCAGCATGCGTCCGACGAAGCATTTTTCGGGGTGTACGAACTGCTGGCCCTGAAACTATCTGATGACGACGAGTTGAAACTGCGCGATTTCCTCGTGGAGCAGGCCGCCGATACCCAGCGCAACGATTTGCCTAATCGTTACACCGTTGTGCGACGTCGTCGGTGTGTGCAGATAAATTTACGGCTGAGATTTCTGGGCCTCGGAGGGTCCTTTGAGGCTCCCCGGGGTACGGCGAACCCACCTTGGGAAGCGGTTTCGTCGTTGCGGAAGCAATGGCATGGCGAGAAGCACAGAAATGGACTGTTCGAGCGGACGGCGTCGTCAGCCGGAATGGCCATTGGAATCTCGGCCGCACACACAGCGCTTGAAGATGAAACTGGCTTTTCCGAGGAATTGTCATTTGTTGAGTCCCTTCGGCGAATGGCGAGTCGTCGCTCATCAACAGACGTTCTCTCATGCGACTGCGAAGGGCCGTTCCTGGCCGATCTGAGCCGCTCGACAACCACACGAGCTTCAGCATTGGCGTCCTCCCTCTGACGGCGAGTGGCCCATCCTCCGGATCGCTGACTGGCCAAGTTCAGCGTTGAGCGATCAAAGTTCAGACTTAAGAGAATCTCGACACCCGCCATTCGCGCGAATGGTTTCATCTTCGTTACGAATGGTTGCAATCTCACATGCATTGTTGAGAGCGCAGAAATTATGCTTCGGTCAGGTCACAGCCATTCTGGAGGGACGTGATGAAAACCGGGAGCCACTTCAACCTGCGCTCGATTTTGCTTGTGCTGCCGATATCTGTCTTCGTTGCCGCTTGCGGGGGCGGCGGCGACAGTGGCAACAATACTTCTTCACCAGCCGCCACCGGTACGCTCCATGTGGCGATGACCGATGCACCGTCCTGTGGCTTCGATCATGTGTTTATCACGGTCAACAAGGTGCGCGTCAACGCCAGCAGCACCGCCGCAGACACCGACGGGGGCTGGACCGACATCGCGCTGGCCACGCCGCAGAAGATTGACCTGCTCTCGCTGACCAATGGCGTGCTGTTCGACCTGGGCCGCGCGCCGCTGCCCGCTGGGCAATATCAACAGGTGCGCCTGGTCCTGAACGCCAACCAAGGCAATACGCTGGCCAATTCCGTAGTCAAAACGGGAACGAATGCGGAGCAGCCGCTGGACACGCCGAGCGCGACGCAAAGCGGTTTCAAGATCATCCAGCCATTCACCGTGCAGCCGAACACGCTAGTGGACCTGATTCTTGACTTCAACGCGTGCAAATCGATCGTGCAGCGCGGCAATGGGTCGTTCAGCCTGAAGCCGGTGGTCACCGCCATTCCCCTGATCGTCAGCGGTGCAATTGCGGGGAGCGTGCCTGCGGCACAAGCCGGCTCCCAGGTCTTTGCCGAGCAGAACGGCCAGGTCATTCGCGGCACGGTTGCCGATGCCAACGGCCAGTTCGTGCTGTCGCCGCTGATTCAGAGCTCGACCAACGGCACCTATGACATCGTCATCGTCGATAACACGCAGCCGAATGGCCATGCTACCGGCATCATTCGCTCGGTACCTGTGACGGCCACGCAGACCACGACGATCTCCACGACGGGAGCACCATTTACGCTGCCGGCTTCTGCCACCAACACTGCATCGGGCACGGTCACCGCATCCGCCCAGGCCTCGCTGCGCGCGCTGCAGACGGTCAACTCTGCGTCCTATGAGATCACGTCGGCAAACGCGAACCTGGACACCGGCGCCTACTCGCTGGCACTGCCTGCGGCGGCCCCGCAGGTGGGCACCTTCAGCACCACGCTGCCGATCATCCTGACGGGCGTTCCTGCCGCGGCGGGACAGTACTCGGTACAGGCAACCTCGGCAGCCGGCGTCACGCAGAGTAGTCCGGTCAATGTTGCGGCGGGTAACCAAGCCGGTGTCAACTTCAGCTTCTAACTACGGAAAGGGAAGAGGGGCCCAAGGGGCCACCGTCAATGCCATGAAAAAAATAATCGTCATCCTCTCGATTGGCATCTCGCTTGGCACCTCGTTGCTTGGCGGCTGCGCCTACTACGCGCCCCCGCCCGGGCCGGCCGCGGCGCCGCAGGGTGGTCCGGGAAATGGATTCTGTCCGCCGGGCCAAGCCAAGAAGGGCAACTGCTAAGGGGTATGTGCGGGACAAAAAGGCCGGTCTGCACGGACTACGCGACCGGCCTTTTCATGGTGTCGGCGCCCGCCTCAATTCAGAAGCGGAACACGGCGCTGACCATCGGCCCCTTGAATGTGAGCCGTTGTAACAGGTTGCCGCCATCCATCTCGTAAGTCAGGTATCGATAGGACAACTGGACGTCTCCCCACTTGGCCGCGTACGCCACGCCCCCGGAGGCTTGTGCCGTGTACTTCGAAGCGCCGGTGCCGATATCGGCGTAATAGGGCAGGTACCACTTGTCACTGTTGCCGACGTTGATGCGCCCGCGCACACCGATGATGGCGTCCACGATATTCGCCGTCTGCGAGATGCTGCCTTGCCTTGCCAGCGTCGCACCCTGGTCCGTGAACGTGGCGGACAGCGTCCAGTTGGCATGGGCACTGATGTTCAGGTATCGGAGTCCGCCGAATGGCTCAACTGTGCCCCGGGGCGCATTGACCGCCTTGTAGGCCGCCGCGAGCTGGAACATTGCCCCGCTCATGCCGCTGCTTGAATCGGTGGTCAGGTCGCGCGGCACGAATACCTTGCCGCCGCTTCCGCTGCCAACGGACTTGAGGTTGGTTTGCTGCTGGCTGAAGTCCAGGTAGATCGCGTCCGCGAAGATCGTCCATTTGCCCTTGCTGGCCTCGGCTTGCAGCATGAAGAGGAACTTCAGGTTCTGGAGATAGCTGTCCGGGCCTGTGCCGATGTCCAGGTTGCCCCCTCCGGTCGACGAGTCTCCGGAGAAACGAAACGCGCCGCTGACGTTCGGAAACCAGAGATAGGGGGCGATGGCAAACTGCCAGGCATCCGGATCGGGCGTTGCCGCGTGTATCGGACCGGCTGCCATCGCGAGGAGCATGGCCATCGCGCAACGATGCCAGCCGCGCCTTGTATGGTTATTCGGTTTTGCGCCTACCGCTGCGCCTGCCTCCACGCCCACCTGACCAACGGGTTCGGCTTTTTCCATCGCATGGCCCCCATTTGTTTATGTCGCCACCGCTTTGTGCTGACACGAATGATAGCCACGTTGGCGTGCAATGGCGACGTGCGCGTCGTGCGAATGCCACGTGGACGACCACGCGGCATCAGGGCTACCATGACAACGCCGACCATCCCCGGAGACATTCATGCTGCTGCGCCGCCGTGTGTGCCAACTCGCATTGCTTGCCAGTCTGACGCCGCTGTTTCACGGACACGCGCAGACCCCGCAGCCGTCCCCGGGCGACGCCGCGATCAACGACGCGATCTCTGACGCGGTGCGGGAAGGCACGCAGCGGTTCCAGCCGATCCCGTCGCAACCGCCTTCGCGCGATGAGCAGTGCGACCAGTTGGCCAGGCAGATCGGCCAGACGCCGCAGCGCATCTACCAGCCTTCGGATATGCCGGTCGAGAACAGCCAGGGCAACACGGTTGCCACGGTCGAGCGCGACCGGACGCGCAAGCAGTTGCAGAAGGTTTATCAGGAAAAGTGCACGCAATAGTGCGCGCAACAGGCCCGTGAACACGCCCGGGCGTCGGCTTAACGCCCGTACCGGCCCACGATGCTCATTGCGCCGAGCGTGTTGCCCTTGAGCGCCGCGAACAGTTCGTCCCGGGTCAACCCGGGCTTCAGCGTGCCCGGTTCAAGCTTGGTCGCGTACACGGTGATGGTGTAGTGATGGGGTACGTCCCCGACGGTCGGACACGGGCCGTGATACGTGGCTTCGCCGCCCACGTTCTTGCCTAGCGTGACGCCATGGCCGTCGACTTTCCCTTCGCCTTCCTTCAGTTGCCCGCGTTCCGGCGCCACGTTGTAAACCACCCAATGCGAGACGCCCATGCCGCCCGCGGCGTCCGGGTCCCACATCATGATGGCCAGCGACTTGGTGCCGGCCGGCAGGCTGGACCAGGATATCTGGGGTGAAACGCCCTTGCCGCCGCAGCTTGAACCATCGCCGCCGGTGCCGTCATGCCCGTACAGGGCGGGGATGGTCCCTGCGTCGGCAAACGCCGTGGACGAAACCTGCATGCCCGCGGCGTTGGCGGGAGCGTGGCCTAGCAGAAGCAGCGCGCCGGCGATCGGCGCGGAAAGACGTCTGGCGAGTGTCATGCGTGTCCTCCGGCAACGTGGAACGGTGGAGCGGTGGCCGCCGCAGGCAGCCGTTGCGGCGCTGCGGCGGAGGCTGCACGCGCGCAGCCCGCGTCTACGGTAGCACTACTGCGATGACTATTTCTGCGTGCAGTGCAGCAATGCCTCGTTCGGCGGCACGAATTCGGTCACTTCCAGTTCGAAACCGGTGATCGTGCGATAGGGCACCGGATGACTTAGCAGGCGCAATTTGCGGGCACCCACGTCACGCAGGATCTGCGCCCCCACGCCCAGTGTCCGTTGTTCGAACGCCGGGGTGGCGGGCAAGGCGTGCCCCGGCGTGGCCAGGCGCTCCAGCCGCTGCCGTGGAGTTTCGCGCTCGTCCAGCAGCACCAGCACGCCACTGCCTTCTGCGCCGATGCGCGCCAGCGAGCGTTCCAGGTTCCAGCCAGGGCTGGCGGCGCTGGCGTCGCCCGCCGCTGCCGTGCCAAAGCGCAGCACGTCGCGCTGCATCTCCACGGCCTGCACGCGCGTGAGCACCGGCACCGCCGGGTCGGGTTTCCCCAGCACCAGCGCCAGATGCAGTGCGTCGACGGGGGCGTCGTGGTAGGCGTGTACGGTGAAGCGGCCGTACGGCGTGTCCAGTTCGCTGGTGTGGGTGCGGCGCAACGCGCCTTCGGTCAGCAGCCGGTGGTGGATAAGACCGCTGATCGATACCACCGGCAGGCCATGGCGCTGCGCGAAAGCGAGCAGGGCACTGCCGCGCATCAGTTCGCCGTCGTCGTCCAGCAGCATGGCGTACGCACCGGCCGCAACGCGCCCGGCCAGCGCCGGCAGGTCGGAGCAGGCCTCGGCAAAGCCCGCGCGGCGCAGCACGCCGTCGGGTTGCGCCACCACGGGGAAGATGTGGCCGGGCTGGACCAGATCCGCCGCCTGCGCGCGCGGGGCGGCGGCCACCCGCAGCGTCAGCGCGCGGTCGGCGGCGGAAATGCCCGTGCTTACGCCGCTGGCAGCCTCGATCGAGACCGTGTAGCGCTCGCGATCGCGGTGACTGGCGGCCATCGGCGGCAGTTGCAGCCGCTCGCGGCGCGTTTCGGTGATGGCCACGCACACGAGCCCGCGCGCCTCGGCGGCCATGAAGTTGACGTCGGCCTCGCTGACGCGCTCGGCGGCAACCAGCACGCAGCCCGTGGCTTCGTCAGTCTCGTCGTCAATCACCACCACACGCTGCCCGATTCCCAGCGCCGCAATTGCCTGTGCAATCGGCGGGAGTACAGTGGCGGGGCTCATGCTGCCCCCTGCGTGGCGTTGGTGGCGTTGGTGACGTTGGTGACGTTGGCGCCGTTGTTGGCGAAGGCCAGGCGCAGCGCCGCCGCTGCGGCATCGAGCGCATGACCGGCGGCGTCGATCACGCCCTGCATGCTGATAAAGCCGTGGAACTGGCCGGGCCAGCGCCGTACCGTGGCGAGGTTCCCCGCGCGCTGCAGCGCCTCGCCGTAGGCTTCGCCCTGATCGCGCAGCGGATCGAACTCGGCGGTGACGATGGTGGCCGGCGGCAGGTCATGCAGCGTGCGCTGGCGCAGCGGGCTGGCGCGCACGTCGGCGGCGTCGGCGGGGCTAGCCAGGTACTGCGCGCGATACCAGTCCAGTTCCTGCGCGCTGAGGAAGTAGCCTTCGGCGCATTCCTGATAGCTGGTGCTGCCCGTGGCGGCGTCCGTGCAGTCGAGATATGGGTAGAGCAGCAGTTGGTGCCGCAGTGCGATGCCGCTGCCACGCAACTGCTGGCAGACCACGGCGGCCAGGTTGCCGCCGGCGCTGTCACCGGCCACGGCAAGCCGATGCGGATCGGCGCCCAGTTGCGCCGCGTGCGCGGCGGCCCAGCGTACGGCCGCTACCGCATCGTCCGCTGCGGCGGGGAAGCGCGCTTCCGGCGCCAGCCGGTAATCGACCGACAGGACCACCGCACCGGCGCGGCGCGCCAGGCTGCGGCAGATGTTGTCATGCGAATCGAGGCCGCAGAGCACAAAGCCGCCGCCGTGGAAATAGACCACCAGCGGCAGGCCGGTGCTGTCGTCGGGGCGGTACAGGCGGGCCTGCAGCGGGCCTGCGGCACCGTCGATGGTCAGGTCGCGTTGCTCGGCAACCGCATCGCCGGGTGCGAAACCGGGCATGGCGGCCAGCGCGGCGCGTCGGTCGGCGGCAACCAGCGTGGTGTAGTCGGGGGCCGGCATGGCGGCCATGGCATCGAGCATCGCGCGTGCCTGGGGATCGAGCGGCATGGTGTCTCCTGCTTTGTGGTGGGGATTGGCGTGGGGATTGGCTTGGGATTCAGAGCGCGAACGCCGGCGCAGTGCCAGCGGCGATGCCTTGCGCGCGCGCAACCGCTGCCTGCGCTGCCAGTTCGTGCGGCAGGATCCAGAATTCCCGCGCCGCCACGCCGTCGAGAATGCGGCGTGCCACCGCCTCCGGCGTCATGCCGGCGGCAATGCCGGTGCGCAGCGCCTCGTTCATCCGTGTCACGTCCTGCGGCGCCGTGCCATCCAGGTCCGTGGCAATGCCGGTAGCCACCGGCCCGGGGCAGACTACCGATACGCCAATCGGCATGCCGGCCGCCTGCAACTCCAGCGCCAGTCCTTCGGTCAGCGCCACCACGCTTTGCTTGGACAGCGTGTACGGCGCCAGCCACGGCCCCACCGCAAGCCCCGCCATCGATGCCACGTTGACGATATGCCCCGCGCCCTGCGCGGCCATGCGCGGCACGAAGCAGCGCAGCGCGTGAATCACGCTCCACAGGTTGACGCGCAGCACGCGGTCGAACACGTCCGGCGCCAGTTCCCAGCAGCGGCCCGTGGCCAGGATGCCGGCGTTGTTCACCAGCAGGTCCACACGCCCGAGCCGCGCAAAGCTCTCTTCGCACAGTCGCTCGATTTGCGCCGCATCCGACACGTCGGTGGGGATTGCGATGACCGGCGCCCCATGTGTGGCAAGCGCGGCCAGCGACGCGCGCGCCGCTTCCAGCGCGCCAGCATCGATATCGGCCAGTACCAGCGCATGGCCCTGCGCGGCCAGCAGCCGTGCGAGTGCCAGGCCGATGCCGCCGGCCGCGCCGGTAATCACTGCGGTCTTGTGCTGCGAGTCTGCCGCCATGGTGGTCGTTCTCCGTAGAAGGGGAGGCGGCGGGAATCGCCGCGCATGGCTGCTTTTTAACGGCCACGCGGCGGGGCGGCATCGTCTGTTTGGGTAGTGGAGCGGCACGGGTCTGACCTTAGTCCAAATGGGGTATGTGGCGCGGTGCCGGGCGCGTGAGCATTGCCTTGTCCTGCGGGACTAGTCCGGCGCGTTCCGCCGCCGGACCCTGCCTTGGGGGAAACCCTGAAGACTTCGGGGCAGCAAGAATCCAGGACATCACAAAGGGACGCAGAGCCCGGGAAGCAAAGCTCAGGAGGCAGCGCGCAAGGCAAGACCGGCGCGCTGCGCTCACGCCAATACGGAGACAAGGAAAATGCTGATGGAGGTAAGTCAGAACCAGGCCGCCCCACACCTGTTTGTCGAGCAGACGGTGTCGTTGTCTGCTTTCAGCACGCTGCTGGGCAACATCTACCAGGGGCCGATGGAGCAGGTGCCATGGGGCCGCGCGCTGGAACAGATTCGCCGGCAGCTTGATGCCAACTACGCCACCCTGATCCTGCGCTCGCCGGCCACCGACCGGCCCGGGCTGATGGTGAACGCGTCCGAGCATGGCTCCACGCTGCCGGGCGAGGTGTCCTACAACAGCTACTACTATTCGCTCGATCCATTCATTGGACTGCCGTCCGACCGCGTGGTCACCATCGACGAGCACCTTGGGGCGGGCGTCTGGTGCATGAGCGAGTTGTACCAGCAGTTCCTCAAGGACATCGGCATCCGCTATATCCTGGGCGCGGACCTGCGCACCGAGGACGGCGTGGAATGCCGCTTCCGCGTGTGCCGCAACCATGACAGCCCCGACTTCACGGCAGCGGACAAGGCGTTGTGCACGGCGCTGCTGCCGCACCTGAAGCGCGCGGTGGACCTGCATTCGCGTATCGACGTGGTGGAGTCGGAGCGTACCGTCTATGCCAGCGCGATCGACCGCATGCTGGTGGGCATGGTGATTCTTGACGAGTCCGGCACCATCATCAAGACCAACGCCGCCGCCGACGAGATACTCGGCGCCAGGGATGGCATCCGCATTTCCAAGGGTGGGCTCGATGTCGAGTACGGCCAGGAGAACCGCAAGTTCCAGCGCGTGCTGCGCCAGGCGATGATGGGCCACGTGGGCACCGCGCCGCCGGTCACGGAGGCAATGTCGATCACGCGGCCTTCCGGCAGCGCCAGGCTCGGCGTGCTGGTGCGCACGATCCCGCTCAGCGAATGGTCCGAGGACAACCGCAAGCGCCCGGCCTGCGTGGTGTTTATCCGCGACCCGGAACGCCGCTCGCAGGCCTCGCACGATGTCGTGCGCCAGCTGTTCGATCTGACACCGGCGGAGACACAGCTAGCGCTGCAGCTTGCCAACGGCCTCACGCTGGACGAAGCGGCCGACGAGCTGGGCATCAGCAAGAACACCGCCCGCGCGCACCTGCGCGCAATCTTCTCGAAGACCGGCGTGACCCGGCAGGCCACGCTGGTGCGCATGCTGCTATCCAGCGTGATCTCGCTCGGCTAGTTGGCCGGGGAGGGCTTTGCGCTGACCGTCAGCGCAAAGCCCTCTGGCGTACGCAATACCGCACGTGTCTCGTGCGGGCCCTGTTCCGCGGGCAGCGCCACGGTGGCGCCCGCGTCCACCAGCCGCGCAATTGCCGCGGCAATGTCGTCCCCGTCGTCCACCCGGAACGCCAGCGCAGGCTGGTCCACCAGTCTTTCCTCGCCGGCCACCAGCGCCAGCGTCAACGCGCCCGCATCGAGCGCGCAGTAGCGGTTGCCGTCGCGAAACTTGATCGGCAGTCCCAGTCCTTCCGTGAAGAACGGCAGCGCGGTGTCGATGTCCGCAACCGGGTAAAGCAGCAGCCTGGTTTGCATGGTGTCCTGATCCTTTCGATGAAAAAAATGACGGGCGGGATGCCCGGGATGCCACGCAGCCAATGATAGGGAGAGGCAATGTGCTGTTCATAATCCAATCAGACGATGTTGCAACGCCTTGCGCCGACCACACTGCGTTTCACACAGGCCGCTTCCGGCCATTGGCGCAGCACCTTGCAGTGCCCCGGATGCGATTCCTGGATCGACAAACCGATAGGGGACTGCAATGCGTTTTTCGCTGATCTATGAAGCCCAGACCGTCGATGCCTCGCGCGCCGGCGACCACAAGGTCTTCGACGAAATCATGGAACAGGTGGTGCTGGCCGAGGAAATGGGCTTTGACGTGGTCTGGGCCGTGGAGCACACCGCGCTGACCAACTATGCGCACATGAGCGCGCCCGAGACGTTCCTGGCCTTCGTGGCCGGCCGCACGCAGCGCATTGGCATTGGCCACGGCGTGGTGTGCCTGCCGCCGGCAATGAACCATCCGGTCAAGGTGGCGGAGCGTATCGCCACGCTGGACATTCTCTCGGGCGGGCGCGTCCACTTCGGCGTGGGCAAGGGCGGCACGCAGCAGGAGGCCGGCACCTTCGGCTATGACCTCAACACGCTGCACCCGATGATCGACGAATCGATGTACCTGATTCCGAAGATCCTCACGCAGGACGAGATCGAGCACGACGGCGAGTTCATCAAGATCCCGCGCCGCCCGATCCACCCGAAGCCGCGCCAGGACCCGCACCCGCTGATGTACCTGGCCTGCACCAACGCCGATACGCTGCAGCGCGCCGGTGCGCGCGGCATGGGCGCGCTGGTGCTTGGCTTCGGTGGCCCCGAGGACGTGGCCAAGAAGAACGACATCTACCGCACGGCGTGGGAAACCCGCAAGCCCGAGGACCAGGTGGGCTTCCGTCCGAACCAGCACCTGGCCGCACTGTGCCCGACCATCGTGCTGAAGGACGGCATGGCCGCCCGCAAGATCGGCATCAAGGGCCAGCGCTACTTCATGGAATCGCTGTCGTACTGGTACGCGGGCGGCGAGCGCCCCGATCCGTCGAAGTGGGACGACGAGCACATCACCGCCACCGACGCACAGGGCAAGGCCGTGGTCAACACGAAGTTTGCCTCGGAAAAGGTCTCGGTGGACTTCAGCGACCCCACGATGATGATGCTCAACCCGAACCATGCCTACGGCACGGTGGAGGACTGCATCGGCTACGTGCAGCGTCTGATCGATGCCGGCGCCGATGAAATCCTGTTCATCTGCCAGATGGGCACGGTGCCGCAATGGGCGCAGATGGAGACCATCCGCAATATCGGCGAGTACGTGATCCCGCATTTCCGCAAGCAGGGCCGCAAGCTGCGCGCGCTGGCCTGAACGCCACGCCCGCGCTTCCGGGGGTTTGCCGCTTACGAGGCAAACCTCCCGCAGCGACAAGACATAAAGCAACAAGGAGACAGCGGTGCATCGCGACAATAATCCCCAGGAACTGGCCGCCCGCCTGATCGAGCGCGCCGAGCAGATGATTCCCGTGCTGGCCCAGCGTGCCGCGCAGGCCGAGGCAGACGGACGCATCCCCGCCGAGACGGTTGCCGATATGCAGGCCGCCGGTTTCTTCAAGGTGCTGCAGCCACGGCGTTATGGCGGCTATGAACTGGACCCGCAGACGTTCTTCCGCATCCAGATGGCGCTGGCGAAGGGCTGCATGTCCACCGCGTGGGTGTATGGCGTGGTTGGCGTGCACAACTGGCAACTGGCGCTGTTCGACGAGCGCGCGCAGCAGGAAGTCTGGGGTAACGACGCCAGCACGCTGATCGCATCGACCTACATGCCGGTTGGCAAGGTCACGCCGGTGGAGGGCGGCTACCGCTTCTCCGGCCACTGGAAGTTCTCCAGCGGCAGCGAGGTTTGCGACTGGATCTTCCTCGGCGGCCTGGTGCCCCCGGCCGAGCCCGGTGGTGCCTATGACTACCGCACATTCCTGCTGCCGCGTTCGGATTACCGGATTGTGCGCAACTGGGACGTGCTGGGCCTGCGCGCTACCGGCAGCCACGATATCGTTGTGGACGACGTCTTCGTCCCCGACTACCGCACGCACCGCGCCGTGGACGGTTCGCTGGGCACCAGCCCCGGCCTGGCCGTCAACGACGTACCGCTGTACCGCCTGCCGTTCGCGCAGATCTTCGTGCGCGCCGTCTGCACCGCCTGCATTGGCGCGCTGGAAGGCACGCTGGACGACTTCGTCGCCTATGCCGATGGCCGCGTCAGCAGCAACGGCGGCAGCAAGACCGCAGAGGATGGCGGCGCCCAGATGGCTGTTGCCAACGCGCAGGTCGCGATCGACGAGATGCGCACGGTGCTCGAACGCAATTTCGAAGAGATGCTGGCGCTCGCACGCGCGGGCAAGCAGCTGGACACGCAACGCCGCCTGCATTTCCGCTACCAGTCCTCGCAGGTGGCAGAACGCTGCGCGCAGCTTGCCAATTCGCTGCTGCGCTACGCGGGCGGCAATGGCATCTATCGCAGCAACCCGATGGTGCGCCGCTTTCTCGACCTTCATTCGGCACGTGCCCACTACGCCAACAACCTGGACCGCTTCGGCCAGAACCTTGGCGGCGTGACGATGGGCCGCGCCAATACGGACTTCTTCATCTGAGCAGCGTGCCTGCAATGGGAGTCATCATGAGCCAGAGCACAACGCGCGCGCAGCCAGACGAGTTCGACGTGATCGTGGTCGGGTCCGGCGCCGGCGCCATGCTGGCCGCGTGCCGCGCGGCCGACCATGGCCTGTCCGTGGTGGTGCTGGAAAAGAGCGGGATGTACGGCGGCACGTCGGCGGTGTCCGGCGGCGGCATATGGATTCCGCTCAACCACCATATCGCGCCAGCGGGCGGGAAGGACGACTACGCCACCGCGCTGGAGTACCTGCTTGCCTGCACCGGAGAGCATGGCGATCCGCAGCGGCTGCGCGCGTACCTGGACCACGCGCCGCGCATGCTGCAGTACCTGGAACAGCGCACTGGCGTGCACTACTACGCGCTGCCGCGCTATGCCGACTATTTCCAGAAGCAGCCGGGCGCGATGCCGGGCTATCGCTCACTCGACCCGATGCCGTTCGATGGTGCGCGGCTCGGCGAGGAATTCGAGCGGCTGCGTCCGTCGTCGCCGGGCACGCTGGTGGCGGGCCGCATCGCGGTGACCTCGGCGGAAGCCCATACGCTGCTGTGCCGGTCACCCGGCTGGCTGCGCCTGGCGATGGGCCAGTTCGCCCGCTACTGGCTGGACCTGGGCTGGCGCCGCAAGACCCGGCGCGATCGTCGGCTGACACTTGGCGCCAGCCTGATCGGCGGCCTGCGCCGCGCGATGATGGACCGCGCAATCCCGCTGTGGCTCGATACCGCGCTGCACGGACTGATCGTCGAAGACGGCGTTGTGCGCGGCGTACGCGCGGTGCAGGACGGACGCCGGCTGGAGATCCGCGCCAGGCGCGGCGTGATCCTGGCTGCGGGCGGTTTCGAACGCAACCAGGCGATGCGCGAGCAGTACCTGCCACGGCCAACTCAGGCGAAGTGGAGCGCAACACCGCCGCACAACACTGGCGACGCCATCCGCGCGGGCCAGGACGCGGGCGCCGCGGTGGCGCTGATGTCCCATGTCTGGGGCGCTCCCACCGTGTGCGTGCAGGGCGAGGAAAAGCAGCGCGCGCTGTTTATCGAGCGTGCGATGCCCGGCTGCCTGATCGTGAATGGTCTGGGCCGGCGCTTTGTCAACGAGGCGGCGCCGTACTCCGAGTTCGTGCCTGCGATGTATCGCGACCACGAGAAGACCGGCTGCAGCGTGCCGGCGTGGATGGTGTTCGATGCCACGTTCCGCCACAAGTACCCGTGCGGGCCGATCCTGCCCGGTTCCGTCATGCCGGACCGCAGCATTCCGGCAGCGCTGCAAGGCATTCTGGTCAAGGCCGACTCGCTGGACGCACTGGCGCGGCAGATCGGCGTCGACGCAGCTGGCCTTGCCGACAGCGTGGCGCGCATGAACCGCTACGCGCAAACCGGTGTGGACGAGGAGTTCGGCAAGGGCGACAACCTGTTCGATACCTACTACAGCGACCCGTCCGTGCAGCCGAACCCGTGCCTTGCGCCGATTGGCCGTGCGCCGTTCTACGCCGTGCGCGTCGACGCGGGCGACATCGGCACCAAGGGCGGGCTGGCGACCGATGCCAGTGCGCGCGTGCTGCGTGAGGACGGTTCGGTCATCGACGGCCTGTTCGCCATCGGCAATACCAGCGCCGCGGTGATGGGCACGAGCTACCCCGGCGCGGGATCGACGCTGGGTCCGGCCATGACGTTCGGCTTTATCGCCGCCGACCTGCTGGCGCAGCAAGCCCGGCACGCGGCCGGGGCGCCATCCAGTCAACCCGCCCACCCCGACCAAACCACTGAAATCGTCAAGGAGGCCCTATGAGCGCCAATCCCGAATCCAGCGCCACGCTGCGCGACGACATGCTGCAGGCGATGCGCCGCATGGCGCGCTCGGTGGCCGTTATCAGCTGCCGCCACGGCGAGCGGCGCTATTCGATGTCGGTGACGGCGGTTGATTCGCTGTCCGCCGATCCGCCTTCGCTGCTGATCTGCATTAACCGCAGTTCGTCGCTCTATCCGCCGCTCGACGCGGGCGTCGATTTCTGCATCAACCTGCTGGCCGCCGACCATCGCGACATCGCGGTCGATTGCAGCGGGCGCCTCAAGGGCGAGGAACGCTTTACCAGCGGGCAGTGGGACGACGATCTGCTCGGCGTGCCGTGCCTGCGCAATGCCCAGGCCAACCTGATCTGCCAGCAGGACGGCCGCTTCGATTACGGCACGCATGCGGTCTTTATCGGCCGCCTGCGCGAAGTACGGCTGGCGGGGGAAGTGTCGCCGCTGGTCTATGTCGATGGGGCCTATACCACCTCGGCGCCGCTGACCGCACTTTGCGCCGCCTGACTACCCGCCAACACCTGCCAACACCTGATAACTGCCAGCAAGGTTCACCATGAAAGCTCCACCCGACAGCGCCACGCCGGTCTACGCTCCACTGCGGCTCGATGACCCCGAGGCCTATCCCTGGCAGGCCACCTGCGACGCCGTGGTGGTCGGCTTCGGCGCCGCAGGTGCCTGCGCCGCGCTGGAAGCCGCGCGCGGCGGCGCCAGCGTGATCGTTGCCGAGCGCTTCGAGGGCGGCGGTGCCAGCATCAAGAGCGGCGGGGTGGTCTATGCCGGGGGCGGTACGCCGTACCAGCAGGCGGCGGGCTATGCCGACACACCGCGCGAGATGGCTGGCTACCTGCGCCAGGAAACCGGCGACGTCATCAGCGAGCCGACGCTGCAGCGCTTCTGCGAGCGCAGCCGGGAGATGATCGACTGGCTCGAAGAGATTGGCGTGCAGTTCAATGGTGCGATGCCGCCGCGCAAGACTTCCTATCCCGCGCAGCCTTACTTCCTGTACTACTCGGGCAATGAATCGGTGCCGGCCTACGCGCGCCATGCCGAGCCGGCGCCGCGCGGGCATCGCGTCAAGGGCCAGGGCCAGTCCGGCCGTACGCTCTATAGCGCCCTGCGTGGCGCGGTACAGGCGCGGCCCGAGGTGACGGTGATGCGCCAGACCGCCGCGCGCAGGCTGATCGTCGACCGCTCGGGGGCGGTCATCGGCGTGGAGCTTTGGCAGGTGCCAGCCAGCCATCAGAAGCGCCATGCGCGCCTGGCACGGCTGGCTGAGCGGGTGCACAACGCCATGCCGGGGGTCGCCGATTCGCTGCGCGCGAAGGTGCTGGAGCTTGAGTTGCGTTATGCACGGCCAGTGCCGGTGCGCACCGGGGCCGTGGTGCTGGCCACCGGCGGCTTCATCTTCAATCATGCGATGGTGTCGCGTCACGCGCCCCGATACCTGCCGAACTGGCGGCTTGGTGCCACCGGTTGCGACGGCAGCGGCATCCGGCTCGGCGAATCGGCTGGCGGGGCCACGCGGCACCTGGAGCGTGTGTCCGCATGGCGCTTTATCAATCCGCCGTTTGATTGGGCACGCGGCTGCGTGGTTGACGCGCAGGGCAAGCGCATCGGCAACGAGGAAACCTACGGTGCCACGCTGGGCCACGCTATCTGCGAGCGGCACGGTGGCCGTGCGTGGCTGATACTGAACCGCCAACTGGCGCGCGCGGCAATGCGCGAAGCGTTCTCGGGCCGACTCTGGTCGTTTCAGGCCCTGCCGGCCGCGATGCTGATGCTGGCCGGCTCCCGGCGGGCGCGCAGTGTCGAGGCGCTGGCCAACCGGCTCGGCATGCCGCCCGCGACGCTGCAGGCGACGCTCGATGCCTACAACGCGGCCGGTCGCGGCGATGCCCCCGATCCTGCGGGCAAGTCGGCGGCGATGTGCGCCTCGCTGGAAACCGGACCGTGGGTTGCCATCGATATCTCGGCGGATAGCCGCCTCTTCCCGTGTCCGGCCATCACCCTCGGCGGCCTGCGCGTGGAAGAGTCCAGCGCGCGCGTGCTGACGGCCAGCGGCACCACGTCCATCGCGGGCCTGTATGCGGTGGGCCGGACCGCCGTGGGCATTCCCTCCAACCACTACATCAGCGGCCTGTCGCTGGCCGATTGCATCTGGTCGGGCCGCAATGCGGGCCACCATCTTGTTCACCAGCTTGCCGAGCAACGGCAGGCGGATACCAATCAGGAGACTAGTCATGAGCCGACGTACTGAAGGAAAGATCGCCATCGTCACCGGCGCCGCAAGCGGAGTCGGCAAGGAGGATGCACTGCTGCTGGCGCGCGAAGGCGCGCGCGTGGTGCTGACCGATCTGAACGAGGAAGCCGGCCACGCGCTGGCGCGCGAGATTGGCGACGCCGCGCTGTTCGTGCAGCACGACATCGCCAGTGAAGTGGGCTGGCAGCAGGTGATCGCACGTACCGAACAGCGCTTTGGCGCGCCGAACGTGCTCGTCAACAATGCCGCCATCCTGCTGCTCGGCACGATCGAGGATACGTCGCTGGAGCAATGGCAGCGCGTGATGCGCATCAACGCGGAGGGCTACTTCCTTGGCTGCAAGTACGGCGTGGCGGCGATGCGGGCCGGCGGCGGCAGCATCGTCAACATGTCGTCGGTGGCGGCGCTTGGCGGCATGGGCGCGTTCTGTGCCTACAGCGCCAGCAAGGGTGCCGTGGCGGCGCTCACGCGCAGCGTGGCGGTGCACTGCAAGCAGAGCGGCTACAAGGTCCGCTGCAACTCGATCCATCCGGACGGCATCCTGACGCCGATGACGGCGGCCTTCCTGCCGGGCGGCGTCACGGCCATGCCCGATGTCGAGGGCATGGACCCGATGCAGCGCATGTGCCATCCGCGTGACGTGGCCAACCTGGTCCTGTTCCTCGCATCCGACGAATCGCGCTTTATCAATGGCGCGGAACTGCGCGTCGACAACGCGCAGACCATCATGGGCGTCGCCTGACGCAATCGATCATGGTACAAGCGCAATTTCATCGGCTGCAGATCGCCGAGGTCGTGGCGGAAACGGACCAGGCGCATTCGCTGGTGTTCACGCTGCCGGACAGCCTGCGCGATACCTTTGCCTATCGGCCGGGCCAGTTCCTGACGTTGCGCGTGCCCGTCAACGGCGTGCCGCAGCAGCGCTGCTATTCGCTTTCCAGCGCGCCGGACGTGGACAGCGCGCTGCGCGTGACGATCAAGCGCGTGCAGGGCGGCCGGGTGTCCAACTGGGTCTGCGATCACCTTGGCGCGGGCGACACCGTGGAGGTCATGCCGCCGGCGGGCGTGTTCACGCCGCCGACGCTGCATGGCGATTTCCTGCTGCTGGCTGGCGGCAGCGGCATCACGCCGGTGCTGTCGATTGCCAAGGCCGCGCTGCGCCACGGGCGCGGCGCGGTGACGCTGGTCTATGCCAACCGCGACGAGCGCTCCGTGATATTCCGCGAGGCGCTTGCCGATCTGGCACAGCGCCATCCGGGCCGGCTGCGCGTGATTCACTGGCTGGACAGCGTGCAGGGCCCACCGGGCCAGCGCCAGATCGAGGAACTGGTCCGGCCCTGGAGCCTGTCCGAATGCTTTATCTGCGGGCCGGGCCCGTTTATGGACAGCGCGCAGGCCGCACTGCAGGCACTGGGCGTGCCACGCGGGAAGCTGCATGTGGAGCGCTTTGTGTCGCTGCCCGATGCCGCGCCCGCGCAGACCGTAGCGGCGTCAACCGCCTCACCGGCCGCCACCGTCCACGGTGCATCGCTGACGGTGGCACTCGACGGCCAGACCCACCAGCTTGGCGTGGCGCCTGACGAAACCGTGCTCGACGCGTTGCTGCGCGCAGGCGTGGCGGCGCCCAACTCGTGCCGTGGCGGCCTGTGCGGCGCCTGCATGTGCCAGGTGACGCAGGGCGAAGTGACGCTCGGCGAGAACCATGTGCTTGACCAGGCTGACCTGGAAGACGGCTGGACCCTGGCTTGCCAGGCGCGTCCGGCAAGCGGCGACATTCACCTGAAGTTTCCGGACTGACATGACTCCATCTGACACCATCGACGACGTCGACGCCATCGATACGATCGGCGCCTTGCCGGCAGCGTGCGAGGACATCGCCGCCACGATTCCCGAGCTTGTGCGGCGCGCGGCGCAGCGCCACGGCGAGCGTGTTGCGATCCAGGAGGACGGCCTGCGCCTGTCCTACGCCGCGCTGGACGCCGCCCGGATCGAGGCCGCACGCGCACTGATGGCGCTTGGCGTGCAGCCTGGCGACCGCATTGCCGTGTGGGCACCCAATTTCTCCGAGTGGATTCTCGCGGCGCTGGCCACGCATAGCGTGGGCGCGGCACTGGTGCCGCTCAATACGCGCATGAAGGGCGCAGAGGCGGGCGCGGTGCTGGCCGATAGCGGCGCACGCCTGCTGTTCTGCGTCGACGACTTCCTCGGCGAGAGCTATCCGCGCATGCTGGCGCCACACCGTCCCGCCACGCTCGAACGGCTGGTGATCCTGCGCGCGGGGCACGGCCGTGCAATGGACACGGACGAACTGAGCTGGGAGTCCTTCCTGGCGCTGGCGCCGCGCACGGAGATGGGCGCGTTCGCGCAGCGCGAGGCTGGCGTGCACGGCGATATGCCGATGGACATCATGTTCACCTCCGGCACCACCGGCCGGCCCAAGGGCGTGATGACCGCGCACGCGCAGAACCTGCGCGCCATCGACGGCTGGGCCGCGATCACCGGCGTGCGCGCGGGTGACCGCTACCTGATCGTCAATCCGTTCTTCCATACGTTTGGCTACAAGGCCGGCTGGCTGGCGGCGCTTTCGCGCGGGGCCACGGTGCTGCCGCACCTGGTGTTCGATGCCGAGGCCGTCATGACCCGCGTCGAGAACGAGCGCATATCCGTGCTGCCCGGGCCGCCCACGCTCTACCAGACGCTGCTGAACGCACCGCGCCTGCGCGAGTTCGATCTGTCATCGCTGCGCATTGCCGTGACCGGTGCCTCTGCCATTGCGCCCACGCTGATCGAGCGCATGCGTGACGAACTGGGCTTCGATACGGTCATCACCGGCTACGGCCTGACCGAATCGTGCGGCTTTGCCACGCTGACGCGTGCCGAGGACGATGCCGACACCGTTGCCGGTACCTCGGGCCGGGCGATGCCTGGCATCGAGATCCGCTGCGTTGACGCGCAGGGGCAGCCGGTGCCAACCGGTGAGCCCGGCGAGGTGCTGGTGCGCGGCTACAACGTGATGCAAGGCTATTTCGACTTGCCCGAGGCGACCGCCGAAACGATTGACGCCGATGGCTGGCTGCACACCGGTGACGTGGGCACGCTCGATGCGCGCGGCTACCTGCGTATCACCGACCGCATCAAGGACATGTTTATCGTCGGCGGCTTCAACTGCTATCCGGCCGAGGTGGAGAAGTTGCTGGTGGCCCATCCAGCCGTTGCGCAGGTGGCGGTGGTGGGCATGCCGCATGACCGCCTGGGCGAGGTTGGCCGCGCCTACGTGGTGCTGCGCCATGGCGCGCGACTGGATGCCGACGCACTGATCGGCTGGGCACGCCGGCAGATGGCCAACTACAAGGTGCCGCGCGAAGTTGTGTTCGTGCCGACGCTGCCTGTCAGCGCGGCCGGCAAGGTATTGAAGTACCAGTTGCGGGCATCGTGACCCCGGAGAGAACCAATGAGTGAGACCAACGAGATCGCCGCGCTTGCGCGGCGACTGGAGCGGCTGGAAGCGGCCGATGCCATCCGCGCGCTCAAGCAGCGCTACCTGCGCGCCTGCGATGACAAGAACCCCGAGGCAATGCGTGCGTGCTTTGTGGCGGAAGGCGCGCATATCCACTACGACCGCATTGGCAGCTTTGCCGGGCGTGATGCGCTGGTGCAGTGCTATTCGGAACTCGCGTGCCGCCCAACGCTGCGCGAGATGCATTTCGCTGGGCAGGGCGATATCGAAGTTGGCGATGACGGCACCGCGCGCGGAGGCTGGGATCTGGCCTATCTGGCGCTGGACGATGCGAGCGGCGCGCGCACGTTCCTGACCGGGCGGTACGCCGACGAGTATGTGCAGATCGATGGCGCGTGGCTGATTCGCGCCACGGTGTTTACAACCGGGCTGCTTTCTACGGGGACGTAAGGCCTGGCAGGGCCGTGGCCTTATCGGCACGGCCCCGCAGTCAATACACGCCGTTCAATACACGCTGTTATTCCACAATCGCCGGATGAAACGCCGGCGGTCCGCCAAGCGCTTCGCGGTAAGACGGCGGCTGCACACCTTCGGCATCGACGATGCCATATTCCAGCGCCGCTTCCGCGCAGACCAGCACCTGGCCGGACTTTTCCAGCAACGCCGGATCGCGATACAGCGCGTCGATGATGCGCCCGGTGAACTCCGGGGTCTCGGCCACCGGTGCGAACGAGGCGTATTTGTCGGGGTGTTTCTCCCATACACGCATCGTGCGTGCAGTGCGAAGCGGGCCCATCCACAGCGAGGCCGCCGCTACGCCAAACGAGCGCAGGTCCACCGCCATGTCATGCGCGAACTTGTCGACGCCCGCCTTCTGCGCGCCGTAGGCCGGGCCGTGCATATAGCAGTTGGCGCCAAACGACGACGTGAACACGATCAGCCCGTTGCCTTGCGCGGCCATGATGGGCGCGGCATGCCAGCTTGCCACGTAGCCAGAGCGCAGGCCCACGTCGAGGATGCCGGTCATCTCCAGCGGCTTTTTCCAGAACGGCCCCGGCACGATCAGTTCGTCATGCAGATGGGTGGCGTTGTTGACCAGGATGTCGAGCCGTCCCGCTTCCGCTTGCACGCGCTGGAACAAGGCCGCGACTTGCGCATCATCGGCATGATCGCAGGCCACGGCGATGCCGCGCCCGCCGAGCGCGTCGATCTCGCGCGCCGTGGCGTGGATCGTGCCGGGCAGTGCCGCGCTGCCTTCCCGCTCGGTCCGTCCGGTGACATACACCGTGGCGCCGGTTGCGCCGAGCGCCAGCGCAATTCCCCTGCCGGCGCCGCGCGACGCGCCGGTGACTACCGCGACGCGCGCGTGTTGCGATGTTTCCATGTTTCCTCCTTTGGATGTTGGATAGGACAAGGCACTCCCTAGGTTGCGGCGTGGGCCGGGGCGTGACATCACTCGTTCGGACTATCCGCTGCGCCGGCGGGCTACTCCAGCCGGACGATGGCCACGGCCCCGCGGACGGCCACGATAGACGCGCCACGCTTTCATAAACACAAAGGAGACAGTCCATGACGGACATCGAAGCGAAGGACGCTATCCATGCACTCGCCTGCCGTTACGCGCAGGCGGTAGACCGGCGCGAGTTTGCGCGCCTGTTGTCATTGTTCACGCCCGACGCGCTACTGACCGGCCCCGGCTTCAGCCTGGACGGCGCAGCGGCCATTGCAGAGGGCATGTCCGCGCTAGGCCGCTACAGCGCCACGCAACACCACGTGCATCACCAGCTCGTCGACGTTGATGGCGACAGCGCGAGCGGCGAGACGTACTGCATTGCCAACCACGTCTACGCGGACGAGGCCGGTGTGCCGCGCAAGCTGGACTGGGGCGTGCGCTACCAGGACCGCTACGTGCGCCACGACGGCCAGTGGCGCATCGCAGCGCGCACGCTGGTGGTGGACTGGACCCAGGATCTCCCACTGAAAGGATGAGACACGACATGACGAAAGCACTGGAAGGCAAGACCGCGCTGGTGACCGGCGGCGCCGGCGGCATTGGCGCGGCCAGCGCGCTGGCGCTCGCACGCGACGGCGCGGCGGTGGCATTGATGGGCCGCCGGCGCGATGCGCTGGAAGCAGCACGGAAATCGCTGCGAGAAGCTGTGCCGGGCGCCACGATCGAAATCTGCGTTGGTGACGCGTGCCGCGACGAAGACGTGCGGGCTGCGCTGCAGCAGGCATGGGGCCTGCGCGAACGGCTCGATATCGTTGTACCGACGGTGGGCGGCGGCGGCTTCCGGCCAATGCTGATGCACGACGCTGCGTCGTTCATGGCGGAAATCGAACTGAACATCGCCAGCGCATTTCTGGCGGTACGTCACGCCGCACCGCTGATGGCGCCGCATGGCGGCAGCATTGTCTGCATCTCGTCTGCCGCGGCGCGCGTGAATTTCCGCTGGCTGGCGGCCTACTGCGCTGCCAAGGCCGGGCTGGAGGCTTTCGTGCGCGGCGCTGCCGAGGAACTGGCCGAAGCCAATATCCGCGTCAACGCGGTGCGCCCGGGGCTCACGCGTTCGGGCGCCACGGACCCGATGTTCGACAACCCTGCCGTGCTTGACCTGTTCGTGGCGCAAATGCCGTTGGGCCGCGCTGGCGAGCCCGACGATATTGCCGCTGCCGTACGTTATCTGGCCGGACCGGAGTCAGGCTGGGTGACCGGGCAGAGCTTTGCCGTGGACGGCGGCAACGAACTGCGCAGCAATCCGAAGCTCGACGGCGCCATCGCCGCCATGTACGGCGAGACGGCGTTGCGCGATGTGCTGGCGGGCAGGA
>NZ_ALOU01000008.1 GCF_000292345.1 Cupriavidus sp. BIS7 | reverse complement strand
CCCTCTCCCCCGACCCCTCTCCCGCCATGCGGGAGAGGGGAGCGAACCATCGAACCACATGACAAGACGCGAGCCATCGCGCGAATCAGGCTCCTGAATGCACCGACCCAACATCCGTTCATGGCTGCGTGCCATGCTCGCCGTGCTCCTGCTGGCAGCCGCGCCGCTGTGGGCGGCAACGACGCTGACGCAGGCCGACCTCAAGCCGCTGGCCGAAGATGATTTCGACGCCAAGACGGCCGCGCTGAACAAGCTGTCGCAAGCCCCGGCCGAGCAGGCGGGGCCGATCCTGAAGGCGCTGCAGGATGACGCGCTGCAGTACGCGCCATCGGTCGGCATGGTGCGCCAGGACGGCGACAAGACCGTCGATGCGATCACCGGCAAGCCGGTGACCGTCAAGGCGGATGAGCTTGAGTCGCTGACGCTGAACAACAGCCTGCGCACGATCGTCGATAGTGCGGCGAGCAGTCTCGAACTGCAGTCGCCCGATATCGCGGTGCGCACGCGAGCCATCAATACGCTGTTCGACCAGCCCGAGAATGCATCGCGCGAGGCCGTGGAAGCCGCCCGCAAGGCCGAGGCAGACGCAGGTCTGCGCGCTCGGCTGGACGTGATCTGGGCCAACACGGTGCTGGCACAGGGAGCCGACGCGGGGCGCGATTCGCGCCTGGAGGCCATCCGTATTCTTGGCAGCGACAGCAATCCGCAGTCGCGCCAGAAGCTGATGCCGCTGGTTGAACGTGACCAGGCCGGCAAGTACAAGGAAGCTGACGAGGGCGTGCGCGTGGCCGCGCAGCAGGCCATCGACCAACTGCGCAGCGAGCAGCGCCGCGCCGAACTCCTGGGCAACCTGTTTGCGGGTCTCAGCCTTGGCAGCGTGCTGTTGCTGGCGGCATTGGGCCTGGCGATTACGTATGGCCTGATCGGCGTCATCAACATGGCGCACGGCGAGTTCCTGATGATCGGCGCCTACGCAACCTATGTGGTGCAGACGCTGTTCCGTGCCTACGCGCCCAATGCGTTCGACTGGTACCTCGTTGCGGCGCTCCCGGCTTCGTTCCTGGCCGCAGGGATTGTCGGCTTCGCGCTCGAACGGCTCGTGCTGCGGCACCTCTATGGCCGTCCGCTGGAGACGCTGCTGGCCACGTTCGGTATCAGCCTGCTGCTGATGCAGGCCGTGCGCACGATCTTCGGCGCGCAGAACGTGGAAGTGGCCAACCCGGCCTGGATGAGTGGTGGCGTCGAGGCGATGGCGGGCCTTGTAATTCCTTACAACCGCATCGTCATCATCCTGTTCGCGCTTGGCGTGGTGACGGTGGCCTGGGCCGTGCTGAACCGCACGCGGCTGGGCCTGTTCGTGCGCGCCACTACGCAGAACCGCACGATGGCGGCGTGCGTCGGCGTGCGTACGTGGAAGGTGGACAGCTACGCGTTTGCGTTTGGCGCGGGTATCGCCGGGCTCGGCGGCTGTGCGCTCTCGCAGATTGGCAACGTCGGTCCGGACCTCGGGCAGGCGTACATCATCGACTCGTTCATGGTTGTGGTGCTGGGCGGTGTGGGGCAGCTTGCGGGCACCATCGTCGGCGCGTTCGGCCTCGGCATCATCAACAAGTTCATCGAGCCGTTCTACGGCGCGGTGTTGGCCAAGATTTTCGTCCTCGCGCTGATCGTGCTGTTTATCCAGAAACGGCCGCAGGGACTTTTCGCGCTCAAGGGGCGCAGCGCGGAGGCCTGACATGAGCAGCTTTTCCTCAAAATCTGGCAAGTCGTTCACGCTGTCCGTGCCGGAACGCCAACCGCTGTTCGGGAAGCGCACGTGGCTTGCGCTGGCAGTGTTGACGCTGGTCGTGGCAATCGGCGTACCGGTCTGCGCGCTGGTGTTGCCCGAAGGCCATCCGATGCACCTGTCGGCCTATGCGCTGACGCTGGTCGGCAAGATCATGTGCTTTGCGCTGGCTGCCATCGCGCTGGACCTTGTGTGGGGCTACTGCGGCATCCTGAGCCTTGGCCACGGCCTGTTCTTCGCGCTCGGCGGCTATGCGATGGGCATGTACCTGATGCGGTCGATCGGGCGCGATGGCGTCTACAAGAGCGATCTGCCCGACTTCATGGTGTTCCTGGACTGGAAGGAACTGCCGTGGTTCTGGCATGGCACCGAGCATTTCCCGTACGCATTGTTGCTGGTGGTGCTGTTGCCGGGCGTACTGGCGTGGCTGTTCGGCTTTTTCGCGTTCCGTTCGCGCATCAAGGGCGTGTACCTGTCGATCATCACGCAGGCCATGACGTATGCGGCCATGCTGCTGTTCTTCCGCAATGAAACGGGCTTCGGCGGCAACAATGGTTTCACCGATTTCAAACGCATCGCCGGTTTCGCCATCGCCGCACCGCAGACGCGGACCGCGCTGTTCGTGCTGACGTTCCTGGCGCTGCTGGCCGGCTTCATCGCCTGCCGCTACATCGTCACGTCCAAGCTTGGCCGGGTGGTGACCGCCATACGCGATGCGGAGATGCGCGTGATGTTCTCGGGCTACAACCCGCTCGGCTACAAGCTGTTTGTGTGGACGTTCTCGGCCGTGCTGTGCGGCATTGCCGGTGCGCTCTACGTGCCGCAGGTGGGCATCATCAACCCGAGCGAGATGTCGCCGGCCAACTCCATCGAGATGGCGGTGTGGGTTGCCGTGGGTGGGCGTGGCACGCTGATCGGTCCGATCGTCGGCGCGTTCCTGGTCAACGGTGCCAAGACGATGTTCACGGCCTACTTCGCCGAGTACTGGCTGTTCCTGCTAGGGGCGATGTTCGTGCTGGTGACGCTGTACCTGCCCGATGGCGTGGTGGGTCTGTGGCGCCGCCTGCTTGGTCGTCGCACGTCGAACGAGAACGGCGAAAAGAGCGAAGCCGCCGCCGGTGAAACGGTCGTGACGGCACAACAAGGGAGCAAGGCATGAGTCCGGTACTGGGCGCCGACAAGGCGGAAAGCGGCGATGCCACCGGGCTGGGGCGCTTCGTCGAACCTGGTGTCATCGACACCACGCACGGCCCGATCCTCTATATCGAGGACCTCACCGTGCAGTTCGACGGCTTCCGCGCGCTGAACAAGCTGTCGCTGTCGATCGATCATGGCGAACTGCGCTGCGTGATTGGCCCGAACGGCGCCGGCAAGACGACGATGATGGATGTCATCACCGGCAAGACGGGGCCGCGCAACGCCAACGTGACGGGGCGTGTATTCCTCGGGCAGACCATTGACCTGATGCGCATGACCGAGCCGCGCATCGCGCAGACCGGCATCGGCCGCAAGTTCCAGAAGCCGACCGTGTTCGAGCAGCACGCGGTCTGGGAGAACCTGGAGCTGGCGATGAAGGCCGACAAGCGCTGGTGGGCTTCGCTGCAAGCCCGGTTGACGCAGGAAGGGCACCGCCGCATCGAGGAAACGCTCGCGCTGACGGGGCTGGAGGACGAGGCATATCGCCCGGCGGGATTGCTGTCGCACGGGCAGAAGCAGCGGCTGGAAATCGGCATGCTGCTGATGCAGCAGCCGCAACTGCTGCTGCTCGACGAACCCGTGGCCGGCATGACCGACGAGGAAACCATGCAACTGGCCGCGCTGCTCAACAGCCTGCGCGGCAGTTGCTCGATGATGGTTGTCGAGCACGATATGGAGTTCGTGGCGGCTCTGGCTGGTGATGCTGGCACGGTGACGGTGCTGGCCGAAGGCAGCCTGCTGGCCGAGGGCACGCTCGATGCCGTCAAGCGCGATGAGCGCGTGATCGAATCCTACCTGGGAAGATAACGATGCTGCAGGTCAATGCACTGAACCAGTTCTACGGCGGCAGCCACATCCTGCGCGATGTATCGTTCGAGGTGCCGCACGGCAAGCTGACCACGCTGCTGGGCCGCAACGGCGTGGGCAAGAGCACGCTGCTCAAATGCCTGATGGGCGTGGTGCCCACGCGCAGCGGCAGCATTGCCTGGCAGGGCACGGCGCTCGAACGGAAGGCGCCCTACGAGCGCGTCTCGGCGGGCCTGGCCTATGTGCCGCAGGGCAGGGAGATTTTCCCGCGCCTGACCGTCGAGGAGAATCTGCTGATCGGCGCGGCCAGCCGCGCGCGGCCTTCGGGCGTGCCGGACCGCATCTACCAGTTGTTCCCGGTGCTGCGCACGATGCGCCAGCGTCGGGGCGGAGACCTGTCGGGCGGTCAGCAGCAGCAACTGGCCATCGGCCGCGCGCTGATGAGCGAGCCTGAACTGCTGATCCTGGACGAGCCGACCGAAGGCATTCAGCCATCGATCATCCAGGACATTGGCCGCGCGCTGCGTCTGCTGGTGGACGAGTTCGGCATGACCGTGCTGCTGGTGGAGCAGTACTACGAGTTCGCACGGCATCTGGCCGACCATTACGTGGTGATGAGCCGCGGCGAGGTCGTGGCCAGGGGTGATGGTGCGACGATGGAGCAGGACGGCGTGCGCGAACTGATTGCGGTCTGAAAGCGCGGCTTGAAGTCACGGTTCGAAAGCGCGGTTCGACGGCGCACCTCGGGTCACGCGCGCGGCTGCCGGATCATCTTCCGGTGAAGGCGGCTGCGCGCTATGATCTGGCGCATCAGATCCCGTCCTGACAGCTCTCATCTACGCGATGCGTCACCCGGATTTCCCCCAGCCGCTCACCATGACATCGGCATGGCACGCCAGCCTGTGCCTGCGCTTTGCCGTGCGCGCGGGCCGCACGGCCATGGTGGAGCGCCGCCACGAAGGGCCGCTGCGCGTGCAAAAGCCGCTCTATCCCGAAGGGGATATCTGCCACGGTGTAGTGCTGCATCCGCCCGCTGGCGTGGCTGGCGGCGACCGCCTCGATATCGACATAGCGGTGGCATCCGGCGCCCATGCGGTACTGGCCACGCCGGGAGCCACCAAGTGGTACAAGTCGCTGGGCCGCGATGCGGCGCAGCATGTGCGCATCGACGTGGCCGACGGCGCGAAGCTTGACTGGTTGCCGCAGGAGAACATCGTGTTCGACGATGCGCGTGCGCGCATTGCCACGGACGTGGTGGTGGCGCCCGGTGGCAGCGCAATTGGCTGGGATGCCGTGGTGCTGGGCCGCCAGGCGTCGGGTGAACGCTGGGCCAGTGGCGCGCTGTGGCTCGATACTCGCGTGGGTGGGCCGGAGCGACCGCTGTGGATCGAACAGTCGCACTTCGACGCCGCATCGCCGCTGCGCGGAGCGGTGGCTGGCATGGATGGCTTGCATATTCTCGGCACGCTGTGGGCCGTGGGGCAGGGCGCCACAGAGGAACAGGCCGAAGCGCTGGCTGAACGGCTGCCGTATCGCGCCGATCTGCGTGCGGGAGTGACCCGGCTGGCGGGGAGCGGGCCAACGGCGGGGCAGCCGATGCTATTGCTGCGCGTGCTTGGCCGCGACATGGAAGCGGTGCGCCACGTGATGATCGATGGATGGAGCGCGTTGCGCATGCCGATCCACGGCGTGCCGGCGCGCCCGCTGCGGCTGTGGTCGACATGACCTCGGCCGGACAAAGAACGACGTCGAAGAAACAAGGAACGAGAACATGGAACTGACCCCGCGCGAGAAGGACAAGCTGCTGATTTTCACTGCCGCGCTGCTGGCCGAACGCCGCCGCGCGCGCGGACTCAAGCTCAACTATCCCGAAGCGGTGGCACTGATCACGGCCGCCATCATGGAAGGCGCACGCGACGGCCGCACCGTGGCCGATTTGATGCACGAAGGCACCACGGTGCTGACGCGTGAGGACGTCATGGAAGGCGTGGCCGAAATGATCCCGGAGATTCAGGTTGAAGCCACGTTCCCGGATGGCACCAAGCTGGTGACCGTGCATCACCCGATCGTCTGAACCCCCGAAGCCCACCCGCAAGAAGAGGAAAGCCCTATGCAACGCATGCTTCGTTCCCGCCTGGCCGCAGGCGTAGTGATGTCGCTGGTCACTGCCTCGGCGTTTGCCCATCCCGGCCACGATGCCGCCACTGTTGGCGCGAGCCTCTGGGCTGGACTGGCTCACCCGTTCACCGGCGCCGATCACCTGCTGGCGATGGCCGCGGTGGGTGTGTGGAGCGCGTTGGCAACCACGTCGCGCGGCGCCTTTGGAAAGGATTCGAAAACGGATCTGCTACGTCTGCCGTTTGCGTTCGTGGCGATGATGCTGGCTGGCGCGGCGCTCGGCCTGGCCGGTGTCACGCTGCCCGCGGTTGAGCCGATGATCGCCGTGTCGCTGCTCGTGATAGGTCTGCTGGTAGCGGTGCGCGCGCGTCTGTCGGCTGCGATGGGCATGGCAATCGTTGGCGGCTTTGCGCTGTTCCACGGTTATGCCCACGGTGCCGAATTGCCGGCCACCGCTGCGGCGCTGCCCGCAGTGATCGCGTACGTGGGCGGTTTCGCCGCGGCCACGATGACTTTGCATGTGCTCGGCATCGGTGCGGGGATGTTGCTCCGTCGCCATGCCGGCTGGATCGCGCGCGTGGCTGGCGCCGGCGTGGCGCTGTACGGTGCCGCGCTGTTGGTTGCCTGATATCCCCGGAGGAGCTTTCGCCATGATTCCCGGTGAACTGATGCCGCTTGACGGCGAAATCGAGCTGAATGCAGGACGCCCCACGACCAGCGTCACGGTGGCCAATACTGGCGATCGTCCGGTGCAGGTCGGCTCGCATTTTCATTTCTACGAGACCAACGCCGCACTGTCATTCGACCGCGAAGCCACGCGCGGATTTCGTCTTGATATCGCCGCGGGGACTGCCGTGCGCTTCGAGCCGGGGCAGTCGCGTACGGTGCAGCTTGTGGCGCTGGACGGTGATCGCATCGTCTACGGTTTCAACGGCAAGATCATGGGAGCACTGTGATGAGCGTGAAGATCTCCAGGCAGGCGTATGCCGAGATGTTCGGCCCGACCACGGGCGACCGGCTGCGGCTGGCCGACACGGGCCTTGTGATCGAAGTCGAGCGCGACTACACGATCTACGGCGAGGAAGTAAAGTTCGGCGGCGGCAAGGTGATACGCGACGGCATGGGGCAGAGCCAGCGCATGTCGAAGGACTGCGTCGACACGGTGATTACCAATGCGCTGATTGTTGACCACTGGGGCATCGTCAAGGCAGATATCGGCCTCAAGCACGGCCGCATCGCGGCAATCGGCAAGGCAGGCAATCCGGACATCCAGCCCGGCGTGACGATCGTCGTCGGACCCGGTACCGAGGTGATCGCGGGCGAGGGCATGATCGTCACGGCTGGCGGCATTGACTCGCACATCCACTTCATCTGCCCGCAGCAGATAGAGGAAGCGCTGATGAGCGGTGTCACGACCATGATCGGCGGCGGCACGGGGCCGGCCACCGGCACGTTTGCGACCACCGTGACGCCGGGGCCGTGGTACATGGAGCGGATGCTGCAGGCAGCGGATGCGTATCCGATGAATATCGGCTTTCTGGGCAAGGGCAACGCAAGCCAGCCCGCGCCGCTCACCGAGCAGGTCGAGGCCGGCGCAATCGGCCTGAAGCTGCACGAGGACTGGGGCACCACGCCGCAGGCGATCGACACTTGCCTGTCCGTGGCCGATGCTACCGACACGCAGGTGGCGATTCACACCGATACGCTCAACGAGGGCGGCTTCGTCGAGGCGACGATTGCGGCGTTCAAGGGCCGCACGATCCATACCTATCACACCGAAGGCGCGGGCGGCGGCCATGCGCCGGACATCATCAAGGTCTGCGGCGAGGCCAACGTGCTGCCGTCGTCGACCAACCCTACGCGGCCGTACACCGTGAATACGCTGGACGAGCACCTGGACATGCTGATGGTCTGCCATCACCTGGACCCGGCCATCGCGGAGGACATCGCGTTTGCGGAATCGCGCATCCGCCGCGAGACAATCGCCGCCGAGGACATCCTGCATGACCTGGGCGCGTTCTCGATGATCTCCAGCGATTCGCAGGCGATGGGGCGCGTGGGCGAGGTGATCATCCGCACCTGGCAGACCGCGCACAAGATGGCCGCGCAGCGCGGCAAGCTGCCCGGCGATCCGCATGACGCTCGTGGCGGGCACGACAACTTCCGCGTCAAACGCTACATCGCCAAGTACACGATCAACCCGGCACTCACGCACGGCATTGCGCATGAGGTGGGATCGATCGAGGTCGGCAAGTGGGCGGACCTGGTGCTCTGGAAGCCGGCGTTCTTCGGCGTGAAGCCAAGCCTGATCATGAAGGGCGGCATGATTGCCGCGGCGGCGATGGGCGACCCGAACGCGTCGATCCCGACGCCGCAACCGGTGCACTATCGCCCGATGTTCGCATCGGCTGGCGGCGCACTGCCAAAGTCGTCGCTGACCTTTGTCTCGCAGGCCGCACTTGCGGCCGATGTTGGTGGGCGCTATGGCCTGGCCAAGACGCTCTCCGCCGTGCGCGGCACACGCACCGTCAGCAAGCGCGACATGGTGCACAATGACTGGCAGCCGCATGTCACCGTGGACCCGGAAACCTACCAGGTGGTGGCCGATGGGCAATTGCTGATGTGCGAACCGGCCACCGTGCTGCCGATGGCGCAGCGCTATTTCCTGTTCTGACCCGTGATCAAGATCGACAAACACCTGCCAGCGCCGCACGGTATCGCTCCGGTACTCGTGCGCCGCGCGCCGAAGCTGGTCCTGCCGTTTGGCGACCGCAGCAAGAGCCGCCTGCGCGCGGCACTCGACAACGGCACCGAGGCCGCATTGTTCCTGCCACGCGGCACGGTGCTGCGCGGCGGCGACTTGCTGGTGGCCGAAGACGGTACCTTCGTGGAGGTGCAGGCCGCGCCGGAATCGGTGCTGCAGGTGACCGCTGCCGATCCGCTGGCGCTGATGCGCGCGGCCTACCATCTTGGCAATCGCCATACGCCGGTGGAAGTCGGGCGCGACTATCTGAGGCTCGAGTACGACGCAGTGCTGGCCGACATGCTCGTGCGGCTAGGCGTGATCATCGAGCGCGCGGACCTGCCGTTCGAGCCCGAAGCGGGTGCCTACGGCGGCGGCCACAAGCACGGTCATGACGCGACGTTCGCGGAAGATTACGCGGCGGCACAGGCGGTGTTCCACGAGCATCATGGTCATTCGCACTCGCACGATCACGCACATGACCATGTGCATGACGAGCATTGCGGGCACAAGCATTGAGATCATCTGATGGTTGATCAGCGACCGGCCCTCTCCCCCGACCCCTCTCCCGCGCGCGGGAGAGGGGAGACCACCGTTGGCGGTTCAAACGCTGCGGGTTTGCTCCCCTCTCCCGCTTGCGGGAGAGGGGCAGGGGGAGAGGGCAAGCGTTTGACCAGCCACGAGTTCGCAAGAGAACTCCGGTCACATCAAACGACCGCTGAAGAACGCCTCTGGTACTACCTGCGCGCTCACCGTTTCATGGGGCTCAAGTTCAAGCGGCAGCAGCCAGTGGGCCCATACATCGCCGATTTCATCTGCATGGAGTACAAGCTGATCGTCGAAGCCGATGGCGGTCAGCATGGTTCGCTTGGCGACTTCGATCGCGATGTGTGGCTGAGCGAACAGGGTTATACCGTTCTGCGTTTCTGGAACAACCAGATCCAGGGTGAGATCGAAGCGGTGCTTGAGACCATTCGTCAGGCTGTCCTGGCGAAGGGGTTTGTTGAATCGCCGGCCCTCTCCCCCGACCCCTCTCCCGTGAACGGGAGAGGGGAGAAGCCCATTGCCGGTTCAAACGCTACCGGTTCGCTCCCCTCTCCCGCCTGCGGGAGAGGGGCAGGGGGAGAGGGTCAGCGCGTCAAAATGCCACCAAGGTCATCCCCATGACCGCGCTCCCCCAACTGATCTCGCTGCTGCACCTCGCATCGCCCGCACTCCCGATTGGCGGTTTCAGCTATTCGCAGGGGCTGGAAGCTGCAATCGACTGCGGCCTTGTGAACGATGCCGCCACCGCCGAGCGCTGGATTTGCGACAACCTGGCCCACGTGCAGGCGCAATGTGAAGCGCCGGTCTGGCTGCTGCTGCATCGCGCGTGGCGGGAGCAGGACCATGCGTCCGTGCGGCGATGGAACGACTGGTTCCATGCCACCCGCGAAACTTCCGAACTGCGGCTGGAGACCGAGCAGATGGGCTGGTCGCTGGCAAAGCTGATCGCGCAGATGGGCTGGGGCGACGATACGTTGCAAGGCCTCCTGCGCGACATGTCGCCAGTCTGCCTTCCGACCGCATTTTCGGCGGCGTGCGCGGCGCTGCAGATCGATGCACGCGATGGCCTGGCCGCTTACGCGTTCAACTGGGCCGAGAACCAGGTGGCGGCGGCGATCAAGGCCGTGCCGCTCGGGCAAGTGGCGGGCCAGCGGATTCTGCGCGGCCTGCATGGGGTGGTGCTTGAGGTCGTCGATGAAGCGGTGCGCCGTGCCAATGCCGACCCGCCGCAGCTTTCCACGTTTTCACCGATGCTGGGCCTGTTGTCGGCGCGACATGAGACCCAGTACTCCCGGCTGTTCCGATCCTGAGATCCGATCATGACTCGTACCAAGAAGAATCCTCCGCTGCGCGTTGGTGTGGGCGGCCCCGTAGGTTCCGGCAAGACCACGCTGCTGGAAATGCTCTGCAAGGCCATGCGCGATCGCTATGACCTGGTGGCGATCACCAATGACATCTACACGAAGGAAGACCAGCGCCTGCTGACGATCTCCGGCGCGTTGCCGGCCGAGCGGATCATGGGCGTGGAAACGGGGGGCTGCCCGCATACGGCGATTCGCGAGGATGCTTCGATCAACCTCGAAGCCGTGGATCGCATGCTGGCGAAGTTTCCGGATGCCGATGTAGTCTTCATCGAATCGGGCGGGGACAACCTGGCGGCGACATTCAGCCCGGAATTGTCCGACCTCACGATCTACGTGATCGACGTTGCGGGCGGAGAGAAGATCCCCCGCAAGGGCGGGCCGGGGATTACGAAGTCAGACCTGCTCGTCATCAACAAGACCGATCTTGCGCCGTATGTCGGCGCATCGCTCGAGGTCATGGAAAGCGACACGCGCAAGATGCGCGGCGAGCGTCCGTTCGTGATGGGCAGCGTGAAATCGGGGCAGGGACTCGATCAGGTGATCGCGTTCATTGAGCGACAGGGCATGCTCGACGTGTAGCGCAATACCCGAGGCCAAGGGTTTGACCTATGGCTCACGACAACTTATAGTTTGTCGTTCTATCGGTGCCAGATCCGCATCTTAAGGGATGCATCCGCAAAGGGTGCGGCGCCGATCGCATGGACCGGACGGTGTAACGCCGTGCCGAAACGGGGCAAGCGCGCATTGGGCGTCGGGCGGAAAACCGCACCGCGCCGCCATTGCGCATTCCGGGACCACTCGCGTCCCTCGCTCCGTTCAAGGGAATGCCATGCGGATCTTCACGTTCTTCGACGCTCATCTCCGCGGCGACTCGCCGCGCCTCCAGACTGCCACGATGCCGGGCATCGGTCATTGCTTATGTGTCATTCCGGCGACGGCCGGCTTCGGCCACCGCTGCGACTATGTCCGTCTATGCGCCGGCGACCGGCATCCCGCCACGATCTCGAATCGTCCCGAGTGGTGGGCCTGCATGCAGGGCGGCGTGCTGGTGATGGATGGCGAGACGGAACTGGCGGTGCTGGCCTGTGGCGATGTCCATACGCCAGAGGCCGGCCGCGCGGTCGAGGTGCAGGCCGTGGTCGATAGCGTACTTGTTCGCACGTCGCCGGAGGATGGCGCCGACAGTGCCGACAGCGCCGGCATGGCCGAATTCGTTGCGATGAATGCTGGGGAAGCCGAGTGGGCCCAGCAACTGCACGCGCGCGGACTGACGTGGGCCGTCTGTCATCACGGGGCGCTCTGCCTGCAATGGCGTGCCAGACAGCAGCCGGATGCGGTGCATACGGTCCACCTGCACCCTGGCATGGCCTTCGCGCCGGAACCCGGCGACGACTACTGCATCGACGCGATGCTGTCCGGCGCTGGGTTGCTTTGCTGCATGCAGCCGCCGCCGTGCTCGTCAGCCGTGCCGTTGCCGCACGCGCAGCGCAAGGCTGCCTGACACGCGCTCAGTGCCGCTGGTATTGCGTGGCGCCAAACAGGATCTCGCGCGCCTTGTCATCGTGCAGCGGCTTGCGGGCGCTTGCCAGAACCTCCACGCCGCGCTTGACGGCCGGACGTTCGGCGATCTCGTTGAACCAGCGCTTCACATTCGGATAGTCGTCAAGTTCCACGCCCTGATTCTTCCAGTTGCGCAGCCAGGGGAACGTGGCGATGTCGGCAATGGTGTAGCTGTTGCCGGCCAGGTACGGATGCTTCGACAACTGCGTGTCGATCACGCCGTAAAGACGCTTGGTCTCGTTGCTGTAGCGGGTGATCGCGTAGTCGATCTTCTCGGGCGCGTACTGGCGGAAGTGGTTTGCCTGGCCCAGCATCGGGCCCACGCCGCCCATCTGGAACATCAGCCATTGCAGCGCTTCGTACTTGCCGCGCACGTCGTCGGGCAGGAATTTGCCGGTCTTGCCGGCCAGGTACAGCAGGATTGCGCCCGATTCGAACAGCGAGATCGGCTTGCCGTCCGGACCTTCGGGGTCGACGATCGCCGGGATCTTGTTGTTCGGGCTGATCTCGAGGAATTTCTCGCCGAACTGGTCGCCGGCGCCAATGTTGATCGCGTGGACCTTGTAATCAAGGCCGCATTCCTCAAGCATGATGTGGATCTTGTGGCCGTTCGGGGTGGCCCACGTATAGACGTCGATCATGTGCAACAGTCTCCAGGGAAGATAGGCCGGGGCATTAGAGCACGAAAGAAATAACCCTGCTGCCCGTGCATGAACTGGCGATGGTTTGCTCCCCTCTCCCGCGCGGCGGGAGAGGGGAGCGCAAAGCTGCCCGATCACGCAAAAAAGCCCGACGGTGTTCACCATCGGGCTTTGTCTGGTTCGCAGCAGCTTTCGTTACGAACCGCGCGTCACAGGCATCTGGATGCTGTCCGGATTCAGGCTCATGTGCTTGGCCAGTTCCAGCTTGGCGATCGAATTGCGGTGCACCTCGTCCGGGCCGTCTGCCAGACGCAGCGTGCGCTGGTGCGCCCACCAGTTGGCCAGCGGGAAGTCGCTCGACACACCTGCGCCGCCGTGTACCTGGATGGCCCAGTCGATCACGCGCAGGGCCACGTTCGGGGCCACCACCTTGATCATCGCGATCTCGGCCTTGGCAACCTTGTTGCCCACGGTGTCCATCATGTAGGCAGCCTTGAGCGTCAGCAGGCGGGCCATTTCGATGTCGCAGCGCGCTTCGGCGATGCGCTCCTGCGTCACGCCATGACGGGCGATCTGCTTGCCGAACGCCACGCGTTCCAGGCTGCGCTTGCACATCAGTTCCAGCGCGCGTTCGGCCACGCCGATGCTGCGCATGCAGTGGTGGATGCGGCCCGGGCCAAGGCGGCCTTGTGCGATCTCGAAGCCGCGGCCTTCGCCCAGCAGGATATTGCTGACCGGCACGCGCACGTTCTTGAGTTCGATCTCCATGTGGCCGTGCGGAGCGTCGTCATAGCCGAACACGGGCAGGAAGCGCTTGATCGTGATGCCCGGCGTGTCGGCCGGCACCACTACCATCGACTGCTGTTCATGGCGGCCCGCGTCGGGATTGGTCTTGCCCATCACGATGTAGACCTTGCAGCGCGGATCGCCGGCACCCGACGACCACCACTTGGTGCCGTTGATCACGTAGTGATCGCCATCACGCTCGATGCGGCATTCGATATTCGTGGCATCGGACGAGGCCACGGCCGGCTCCGTCATCAGGAAGGCCGAGCGGATCTCGCCGCGCAGCAGCGGTTCCAGCCACTTGTCCTTCAGTTCCTCGGACGCATAGCGTTCGAGCGTTTCCATGTTGCCGGTGTCGGGGGCTGCACAGTTGAACACCTCGGCCGCCCAGGTTACGCGGCCCATGATTTCGCACAGCGGTGCGTACTCGAGGTTCGACAGGCCTTCCGGCGCCCGCTTCGAGCGCGGCAGGAACAGGTTCCAGAGCCCGGCTTCACGCGCCAGCGGCTTCAGTTCCTCGATCAGCTTGGTTGGCACCCATGCGTTGCCAGCCTCGCGATTGGCCTGGACTTCGGCATAGAAGCGCTTTTCGTTCGGATAAATGTGCTGGTCGAAGAACGCCAGAAGCCTGGCCTGCATCTCCTTGACCTTGGGCGAGTACTCGAATTGCATGGGGTCTCCTTGGTTCCCTCTCGGGCATGTAACCAGGCACTGTGTGCCGACTGTGGCTACTCTAGCGGAACCCAATCAATAAGAAAAATGAATTTTCTGGATTGGTCAGTATCAATATCCTGCATTCCGTGCCAGAATGCGATCCACTGGAAGTGAAGATGACATGCCGATAGGCCGGACCTGCAGCAATGCCTGCGCTATCGATGCCATCACGTGCCCCCACTCGTGCAGGAAGGTGCCATGCAGCTTAGCCGGATCGACCTCAATCTCTTCGTGGTGTTCGACGCCATCTACAGCGAGGGCAGCATTACCGCGGCCGCGCGTCAACTGAACCTGACGCAACCGGCCGTCAGCCACGCGCTGGGCCGTATGCGTGCGTTGTTCGACGATCCGCTGTTCGAGCGGCGCGGGCAGGGCATGGCGCCGACGCCGCTGGCGCGGTCGCTGGCCGGTGAGGTGCGCAGCGCGCTCCAGTCGTTTGCGCGCACGCTGCAGGACACACCGCATTTCGATCCCACCAATACCACGCGCCGGTTCACGATCGGCATGCGCGACGCGCTGGAATCGACGCTGCTGCCGCCGCTGATGGCGCGGGTCACCGCCATGGCGCCTCATGTTGAGATCGCCGCGATTCGTTTCGACCGGCGCGAGATGGAGTCCGAACTGCTGGCGGGCACGCTGGACGCCGCCATCGACATCCTGCTGCCGGTATCGCCGGCAATCCATCATTCCACGTTCATGTCCGACCCGATGGTGGTGCTGGCGCGGCGCGATCATCCGCTGGTCAAGAAGGAACTCACGCTGGAGCGCTATCTGTCGGCCGAGCACGTGCACGTGTCCTCACGCAGGCGCGGGGCCGGCCTTGAAGACCAGTCGCTGCACCGCATGGGCCTGACGCGCCGTGTGCGGCTGCGCTGCCAGCACTATGCGGCCGCCTGCCGCGTGGTCAGCTGCACCGATCTGCTGGCCACGCTGCCGCTGCGCTATGCGCGCATCGCGAACGAGCCGTATGCCAACCGCATTCTGGCGCTGCCGTTCAAGGTGCCGTCGCTCGAATTACACCTGTACTGGCACGCGGGCGGGGAGAACGACGGCGCGAACCGCTGGCTGCGCGAGCAACTGATGACGGTGCTGGCATCGCTCGGCGGCGGCACGGCCGATGTGACGCCCGGGGTCGACACCGCTGCATAGACGCGTTCACCGTTTTCAGATAATTCCCGATTCCATTAGTGGGTATGGCCGCTACAATCGCCGAATCTTTTCTTGATTGGAGCGATGGCATGGCCGACCCACTCGCAGCAACTTCCGCAATTTCCACCGTGGCGAATGCCACGGAGCAGCGCCGGCGCGGCGCGTTGGCCGTGGCGCTGGCCTCGGTGCTGACGGTATCGCTTGCAGGCTGCGGCACCACGGGCAAGGAATCCGGGCCGCAGGGCACCTCGGCCGCCATGACGCCCGCTTCGGCGCCCGCTTCGGCTCCGGCGGCACAGGCTGCGTTGCCAGCGGCGCCGGAAGTGTCCTCGGGCTACCGCCCGGACATGACCACGGCCTACGCGCACAAGCATATGGCCGCGGCGGCCAACCCGCTGGCTACCGAAGCCGGGCGCGAGATCCTGCGCGCAGGTGGTTCCGCCATCGACGCCGCAGTGGCGATGCAGGCCGTGCTGACGCTGGTGGAGCCACAGGCCACCGGCATCGGCGGCGGGGCGTTCATCATGTATTGGGACGGCAAGCGCGTGCAGGCCTACGATGGCCGCGAGACGGCACCGGCAGGCGCCACCGAGAACCTGTTCATGCGTGCCGACGGCAAGCCAATGGAGTTTTCGGAGGGGCAGATTGGCGGGCGCTCTGTAGGGGTGCCAGGTGTGTTGCGCGTTCTGGAACTGGCCCATCGCCAGCATGGCCGGCTGCCCTGGGCACGCCTGTTCCAGCCAGCCATTGCACTGGCCGAAAAGGGCTTCCCGATGTCGCAGCGCCTCTACACGCAGGTATCGGCAGACAAGTTCCTGGCCGGCTCACCCGAGATGAAGGCGTACTTCCTCGATGACCAGGGCAAGCCGAAGACGGTCGGCACGATCGTCAAGAACCCGCAGCTTGCACAGACACTGCGTGAGATCGCGAAGCACGGACCGAACGTCTTCTACAACGGGCCGATTGCGCAGGATATCGCAGCCAAGGTCAACGCCCATGCGAACCCGGGCAGTCTTTCCACGGCTGACCTGAAGGGATACAAGGCCAAGGAGCGGGCGCCAGTCTGCACAGACTACAAGGCCTGGAAGATCTGCGGCATGCCGCCGCCGTCATCGGGTGGGATCGCAATCGCCCAGATCCTTGGCACGCTCGAAGCGCTTGAAAAGCGTGACCCGCGCTATGCACTGGCGGCTCTCAAGCCCGCGGCGGTCGACACGCCGGCCAAGGTTGAAGCGAACCCGCTGGCCGTTCACGCCATCGCAGAGGCTGACCGCCTGGCGTATGCGGATCGCGGACTCTATGTGGCGGACGCCGATTTCGTCCCGGTCGATGTGGGGGCTCTTGTGAATCCGCAGTACCTGGCCCAGCGTGCCGAACTGATCGGCGACAAGAGCATGGGCAAGGCGCAGCCGGGCACGCCGCCGGGGGTGAAGGTGGCGTTTGCACCGGATCGCTCGCCGCCGCGTATTTCCACGTCGCAGGTGGTGGCGGTGGATGATCGTGGCGGGGCGCTGTCGATGACGACGACGATCGAGTCGTACTTCGGCTCGCACATCATGGTGCGCGGCTTCATGCTCAACAACCAGCTGACCGACTTCTCGTTCAACCCGACCGAGAACGGCAAGCTGGTGGCCAATCGTGTGCAGGCCGGCAAGCGCCCGCGTTCGTCGATGGCTCCGACGCTGGTGTTCGACCGCAAGACCGGCAAGCTGGTGGCGGCGCTCGGTTCGCCGGGCGGCTCCCAGATCATCGAGTATGTGTCGAAGACCCTGGTTGGCCTGCTCGACTGGAACATGGACGTGCAGCAGGCCGTGGGCATGGCGAACTTCGGCAGCCGCAACGGCCCGACGGAAGTCGAGCGCGGCCTGGTGACGCCGCAACTGGTGGAGGCGCTCAAGCAGCAGGGCCACCAGGTGGCCGAGATCGAAATGACCAGCGGCACGCAGGCGATCATGCGCAAGACGGGCCCGGACGGCAAGCCTGTCTGGGCGGGCGGTGCCGATCCACGGCGCGAAGGTGTGGCGCTGGGGGAGTGAGCTTGCTTTCCCAATAAGAACGGGCGCGAATTTCGCGCCCGTTTTTGTTTTCCGGCGTGTGGAGGTCTATGCGTCCAGCTTCACGCCGGCCGATTTCACCACCTGCGCCCAACGTTTCTCTTCGGTCGCAAACCACTTGCTGGTTTCGGCGGGAGTCATCGTCACGACCTCCGCGCCCTGACCGGCAAGCTGCGCGCGAATCTCCGGCGTGCGAATGATGCGGACCAGTTCCGCGCTGATGCGGGCAACCAGAGCGTCAGGCATGCCCGCCGGGGCCATCACGCCTTGCCAGGTGCCAGATTCGAAGTTCGGCACGCCGCTCTCGGCGATCGTCGGCGTCTGGCTGACCAGTGCCATGCGCGAGCGCTTCGATACGGCCAGCAACTTGAGTTTCCCTGCCTGCACCTGCGGCCACGTGGCCAGCATGCCGTTCATCAGCACCTGTGCAGTGCCGCCAACGGTGTCCGAGATGGCCTGAGATCCGCCCTTGTATGGCACGTACTGCCACGCCGCACCGGTTGCCTGCTGCACGGCCACGCCGGCCAGATGCGGGGCGCTGCCGATCGCCGTGACGGCAAAGTTCAGCGTCTGCTTGTGCGACAGGGCCACCAGGTCCTTGAGGTTGTTGACCGGCACCGATGGATGCACGACCAGCAGGTGCGGGGAGTAGGCGAGCATCGCCACACCCTTGAGATCCTTGTTCGGATTGAACGTGAGCTTTGTGTAGACCGACGGGCTGATAGCCAGCGCGCCGACGTCGCAAAGCAACAGCGTGTGGTTGTCGGTGCCGGCCTGGGCAACAATCGCGGCGCCGATGTTGCCATTGGCGCCCGGACGATTATCGACCACGATCGGCTGGCCCAACGTTTCGCCAAGTTGCTTGCTGATCAGGCGAGCAACGATGTCCGACGAGCCGCCGGCTGGGTAGGGCACCACGAGCCGGATCGGCCGGCTGGGCCATTTGTCCTCGGCCCAGGCGGGGGCGGAAGCCAGGATGCCAGTAGTACCGAGGGTGCCAAGGGCAGCCAGGCCGGAGGCCTGTCCAAGGAATTGGCGGCGAGAGGTCATGCTGTGTCTCCAGTCAACACTTATCATAGGATGTCGTACAACATAAGATGAGTGTAGATAGAAACTGGGAGTGGGTCTATCAGGAAAATACGGAGATTGGTGAGATTAAATGTAGTGACAAAGACGTCGGTGCTCGTTCTGTGCTCGGTTGTCTGATGATCCGGGTGGCGCTTTACGCGCTCGCCCTCTCGCCAACCCCTCTCCCGCGAGCGGGAGAGGGGAGCATGATGCGCGCGGATCACCTGTCACCCATGTCCCCGAACACGTGTCACCTATGTCCCCGAACACCTGTCACCCATGTCCCCGAACAACACCGCGCAGGGGACGGCTACGCCCCCGCCTTCTGCGCGTAGACCCACCCCATCTCGGCCATTGGCCGCGCACGCTTGCCGGCGTCCAGCGCCTGCGCTGACGACGCCGTGCCGTCGACCACGCGCTTCATGATGCCCTGCAGGATGCCGGCGATACGGAACATGCTGAATGCAAGGTAGAAGTTCCAGTCGCCCGTGATCTGGCGGCCGGTGCGCTGTTCGTAAAGGCGGCGATAGGTCGCCTCGTCGGGAATGCCGAGCGCCTTGTGGTCGAGCCCCGCAATACCGCGGAACTGTCCCGGCTGGATGTGCCAGCTCATGCAGTGATAGCCGAAGTCGGCCATCGGATGGCCCAGCGTGGACAGTTCCCAATCGAGCACGGCCAGCACCTTCGGCTCGGTCGGGTGGAACATCAGGTTGTCCAGGCGGTAGTCGCCATGGACGATGCAGGTCAGGTCCGCGTCCTCCTGCGGAATGTGCTCGGGCAGCCAGGCCATCAACTGGTCCATGGCCGGGATCGATTCGGTCTCGGAAAGCTTGTACTGCTTGGACCAGCGTTCGATCTGGCGCTGGAAGTAGTTGCCCGGCTTGCCGTAGTCGGCCAGCCCGATCGCCTTGTAGTCCACCGAATGCAGCGCGGCGATGACACGATTCATTTCGTCATAGATCGCACCGCGCTCGGTGGTGGTCATGTCCGGCAGCGACTGGTCCCACAGCACGCGGCCGCTGACGAACTCCATGATGTAGAACGCACGGCCGATCACGTCTTCGTCCTCGCACAGCGCGAACATGCGGGCCACGGGCACGTCGGTGCCGGCCAGTGCCGCCATTACGCGGTACTCGCGCTCGATCGCGTGCGCGGACGGCAGCAACTTCGACTTCGGCCCCGGCTTGGCGCGCATCACGTAGGTCTGTCCCGGCGTGATCAGCTTGAAGGTTGGATTCGACTGGCCGCCCTTGAACTGCTCGACGGTCAGCGGCCCTGCAAAGCCTTCCACATGCTCGCGCATCCATGACTCGAGCGCGCCGACGTCAAAGCGCTGCTGGTCGGCCACGGGGCGGGTACCTTCAAAGTGCGAAACGTTGGTGCTCATGCTGTCTCCGGATGTCGTTGTGTTTATGTGCTGGTGTCCTGTTGCGGCTTAGCGGTAGTCCGGCTTGCGCTTCTCGAGGAACGCGCTGATGCCTTCGCCACCATCCTTGTGATGCAGTGCGGCCACGAAGCTGTCACGTTCGGCGGCCAGGTGCTCGGTCAGCGTCGCGCTGCCGGCATGGTTGATCAGCGCCTTGATACCGCGCACCGCATTGGGCGATTCGCGGGCCACATTCTCGGCGATGCGCAGCGCCTCGGTCAGTGCCTGACCGGGAGCCACCACGCGATTGACGATGCCAAAATGCGCGAGCCGTGCAGGGTCCACCGGCCTGCCTTCCATCATGATCTCGCTGGCAAGCTGGCGCGGCAGCATGCGCGCGAGTTCGTACGAGCCGCCGCCATCGGGCGTCAGGCCCACCTTGACATAGGCCATGACGAACTTGGCATCGCTGGCCGCGACGACATAATCGCACGCGAGCACGAGCGAGAAGCCCGCGCCAGCGGCCGGGCCCTCGACCGCGGCGATGATCGGCTTGGGGAACGCATGGAACGACTCGATCCACTGGTTGAGCACCTCGATGCTTTCCGCCTGTACCGAAGGCGGCTGCGAGCGATTGCCGAGCAGCCGGTTCAGGTTGCCGCCTGCACAGAACACGCCATCGGCGCCAGTCAGCACCACCGCGCGAATCGAATCGTCACGCGCCGCCACCTCCAGCGCTTCCTGCGACGCAGCGTAGATGTCCGGGTGCAGCGCGTTGCGCGCTTCCGGGTTGGAGATGGTCAGGACGAGCGTCGCATCGACGCGTTCGGAAAGCAGTTGGGCGGTCATGGTGGCCTCTTGGCTCTGGATCTGGGGCGGATAACAAAAAGGCGCCCCGTGTCTCGTCGGGGCGCCCGTTCAGGTCAGGCTTCTTCGGTCAGCAGCGACAGGCCCAGCCCGGCGCGGCGCCACAGCCACGGGCTCGGACGGTAGCGCATGTCGCCGGTCAGGCGGTTCATATTGCGCAGCACTTCGACGATCACGCCTGCGCCAATCGCATCGCCGAGCGCCAGCGGGCCCTTCGGGTAGCCAAGGCCCAGGTTCACGGCCAGGTCGATGTCGGTCGGCGTGGCGATGCGTTGCTGCGCGATATCGCTGGCGATGTTGACGATGCAGCTGACGATGCGCTGGGCCACGAAGCCGGCCGAGTCGCGGATCACGGTCACCGGCACGCCGTCGCTGGCGAACAGGCCGTGCGCGGCGTCGCGGGCGGCAGCGCTCGTGGCGGGTGTGGTCATCAGCGTACGGCGCTTGGTGGCTTCGAACGGCAGCAGCGTGTCGATGGCGACCACGCGGCTTGCGTCCAGGCCTTCTTCGAGGGCGGCGGTGGTGGCGTCCAGGCCGAGCGGCGTGACCACGATCAGCGCGTTGGCCGAAGGCTTGTTGCCGGCTTCGACCGTGACGCCGAGCGCGGTCAGCAGCTTCACCGTCATCGCGTTGCCACGCTCATTGGCGCGGCTGACCCACACGCTGGCCGGACGCGCGGCAGGCACCGCAGCGGCAGCGGGAACCTGCTTCTGGCCCTCGGGGTAGGCGTAGAAGCCCGCGCCGGTCTTGCGGCCGAGCAGACCGCCGACATAACGCAACTGCGTGATTGGCGACGGACGGTAGCGTGCTTCCTGGTAGAACTGGTTGTAGATCGATTCCATCACCGGGTGCGACACGTCCAGCCCGGTCAGGTCCATCAGCTCGAACGGACCCATGCGGAAGCCAGCCTGCTCGCGCATGATGTTGTCGATATCGGCGAACTCGGCCACGCCTTCCTGCGCAACCTTGAGGCCTTCGATGTTCATGCCACGGCCGGCATGGTTGACGATAAAGCCGGGCATGTCCTTGCAGCGCACCGGCGTATGGCCCATGCGGCGCGATAGCTCCATCAGCTTGTCACCCATGGCGGGGTCGCCGGACAGGCCATCGATGACTTCCACGACCTTCATCAGCGGCACCGGGTTGAAGAAGTGATAGCCGACGATGCGGCCCGGCTTCTTCGCGCCGACGGCGATGGCCGTGATCGACAGCGACGAGGTGTTCGAGGCGATCACGGCATCCTCGCGCACGATCGCTTCGAGCTTTGCCACCAGGTCGCGCTTGACCTCGAGTTTCTCGACGATGGCTTCCACCACCAGGTCGCAGCCAGCCAGGTCTTCCAGCGCGCTGCACGCCTTTACGCGGGCCAGCGCGGCTTCGCTGTCGGCGGCGCTGATCTTGCCTTTGTCGGCCAGCTTGGCGAAGGTATCCTGCAGATACTGGCGCGCTGCCGCCACAGCCTGGGCATTGGCGTCGAACAGGTTGACGGTCAGGCCGGCCTGCGCCGCGATCTGGGCGATGCCGCGGCCCATGGCGCCCGTGCCGACGATGCCGAGCGTTTGGATGGTGGAAGTGCTCATCGTTCGTCCAAAAAAGTTGTGGTTAAATTAGCACGATCGTACGTTTTTTGCACTCGCCGCGACAGACGCCACGCGCACGCCGCGTGCGCTGATCGGCCAAATCTGGCGGGGCAGGGAACCACGGAGCGGCCTCGGGTCGACACCGACGATTACCCATCACTACGGAGAGAGACAACATGTTGAAGCTTTGCGGTTTTTCCGCCAGCAATTACTACAACAAGGTAAAGCTGGCGCTGCTGGAAAAGAACTTGCCGTTCGAGGAGGTGCAGGCCTGGGTGGGCCAGACCGACCTGAATGCGTCTCCGCTGGGCAAGGTCCCTTACATCATTACCGAAGCCGGCTCGCTGTGCGAGTCCGAGGTGATTGTCGAATATATCGAGGCCACCTATACCCAGTCGCCGCTGCTACCGAAGGATCCGTATCAGGCCGGCAAGGTGCGCGAAATCATCACGTTCATGGAGCTGTACCTGGAACTGACCGCGCGCGAGCTTTATGCGGAAGCGTTCTTCGGCGGCAAGGTCAGCGACAACGTCAAGGAGCGCCAGCGCAAGCTGCTCGACAAGCACATCCCGGCGTTCGCGAAGCTGGCGAAGTTCTCGCCGTTCATCGCGGGCGACACGTTCACGCTGGCCGACTGCGCCGCCGTGTGCCACCTGCCGCTGGTCTCGTCGTGCACGAAGATCATCTATGGCGAGGACCTGCTGGCCGGTCTGCCCGTCAAGGATTACCTGAAGGCAATGGCCGAGCGCCCGACCGTGCAGAAGGTCAATGCGGACCGCAAGACGAATACGGAACTGATGCTCAGCAAGAACAAGTGAGCGGGTAGGTTTTTCTCCCCTTATATGAACAC